>NZ_BNDT01000017.1 GCF_014905395.1 Lactococcus taiwanensis | reverse complement strand
TTGACAGATTTTTGATGTATTGCTACATCACATGAGTCATTCTTCTTTATTCAGTTTTCAATGGTCTAGCTCGCTTCAAGACCCTCGTCTCTCGCGACAACTATTATATTCTATCAAACCTAACTCCCCTTGTCAAGAATAAACTGTGGCTTTTTCCCCTTTTTTCCTCCCTCGTTCGCTTTTGAATTCTTTGTATCCGTTTGCTTTGTATGCCACGACTCACTTTACCTTAAGCAATCTTTTTTCAAAAAGAAAGGCCTCTTCTCAATTGAAGAGGCCTGCTCAGTTACGGTTAGTCTTCAT
>NZ_BNDT01000016.1 GCF_014905395.1 Lactococcus taiwanensis | reverse complement strand
CATCCCAGGTTACACACTTGATGAGAAGAAATTGCCAACAAATGCGACAGGTACATTGACAGATAAAGCTCAAATTGTAACTTATGTGTATTCTAAAGATGCGGTCGCTGCCGAAGATGTGACAGTTAAGTACGTTGATGAATCAGGAGAACCTATCCATGATTCACAAACCATCAAAGGTAATATTGGTGATGAATATGATGCAAGTACTCCAGAATATAAATTGACCATCCCAGGTTACACACTTGATGAGAAGAAATTGCCAACAAATGCGACAGGTACATTGACAGATAAAGCTCAAATTGTAACTTATGTGTATTCTAAAGATGCGGTCGCTGCCGAAGATGTGACAGTTAAGT
>NZ_BNDT01000015.1 GCF_014905395.1 Lactococcus taiwanensis | reverse complement strand
GCAACACGCTTTATAAAGCATTCTGTAAAGGCTGTGATTATGTTAAAATAGAGGTACTATGACAGAAGAATTAAAAGCAAATCGTAAGTGGGAAGCAAAAAACCCTGACAAAACTAAGCATGATACTGCTCGAAGACAGGCCCGTAGATATATTAGAGACTTTGCGACTGAAGAGGATATAAGTGAAGTCAAAGCGTGGCTGGAGCTTGTGGAGCAGGGAAAAAATGAGGAAATTAAATGATTAATAACGTTACTTTAGTAGGCCGTCTGACACGTGATCCTGAACTGAGATATACCCCACAAAACCAAGCTGTTGCAACCTTCTCTTTAGCTGTTAATCGTCAATTTAAAAATGCTAAAGGCGAACGTGAAGCAGATTTTATTAATTGTGTGATCTGGCGCCAACAAGCTGAGAACATGGTAAATTGGGCTAAAAAAGGGGCTTTA
>NZ_BNDT01000014.1 GCF_014905395.1 Lactococcus taiwanensis | reverse complement strand
AAGCGAACGACGAGATTCGAACTCGCGACCCCAACCATGGCAAGGTTGTGTTCTACCCCTGAACTACGTTCGCAATACCTTTTCTGCCTTTCGACAATGCCGACTACATGATTCGAACACGCGACCCTCTGATTACAAATCAGATGCTCTACCAACTGAGCTAAGTCGGCTAATACCTAAGATGCGGATGAAGGGACTTGAACCCCCACGCCGTTAAGCGCTAGATCCTAAATCTAGTGCGTCTGCCAATTCCGCCACATCCGCTAGGATTATGACCCGTGCTGGGCTCGAACCAGCGACCCTTTGATTAAAAGTCAAATGCTCTACCAACTGAGCTAACGAGTCATTAGTATTTCTACTAACGGTTCCGACGGGAATCGAACCCGCGATCTTCGCCGTGACAGGGCGACGTGATAACCGCTACACTACGGAACCTATTCAATTAAGGCTGAACCAACCTATGGGAGTTAACGGGATCGAACCGCTGACCCTCTGCTTGTAAGGCAGATGCTCTCCCAGCTGAGCTAAACTCCCAAACTTGGCCACTCGCCTATCTCCCAGGGGGCAACCCCCAAGTACTTCC
>NZ_BNDT01000013.1 GCF_014905395.1 Lactococcus taiwanensis | reverse complement strand
CCTTTTTCAGGTGTCATATCATCAACTTTGTCTTTCACTTTATCTACTTGTTTAGAAGTGAATTTACCAGTGCTTTGTGCAGCACCTACCACACGGTCTTGCACTGTGACTTCATCCTCTTCTTGTTCAGCTTTAGTTTTGATATCCGTCACAGTCACATTGACTTCCACAACATCTAAATCAGTCATATTCGCCACTTCTTTAAGAATAACGGCTTTGATCTTTTCATAAATATCCGGTACGTTTTTGCCATACTCGGTGATGACTTTCAAGTCCACTGCGACTTGGGTTTTACCCACTTCCACATCAACGCCAGAAGTGACATTATCCGTATTGACTAACTTGCCTGTCAAATTAGAAAAGAATCCTCCTTCAACCGCAAGTAAGCCATCAACGTTTTCCAAAGCATACCCTACAATTTTTTGAACCACTTTATCTTCATAAGTCAATTCGCCATTAATTTCATGAGCAGGTGTTGTCTTATCAGAAGGGTTAGTTTGTGTTTCTGCCATTGTGCCAAAAGGTTTCATATTTTCTTGTACCATATTATTTCTCCTCGTCTATCTTTATTTACGGTTTTTAAATTGTTCGATTAATCCTGTCCTTTGTAAATACAGAGCTACAAAGATGCCTATCACGATAAAAATAAGGAGCAGAATTGTTTTCCAAAATCCAAGGGTGAAGAAGGCAATAGCAACTACGCCACCAATTACCCCTCCGATGATTGGATAACGATATTTTTCCAGTTCTTCCATCGTTTCCTCCTTTTATACAACTCGCAAACTTTTTGAGCTCGTTTTTTTATGAATATTATTGACTGCCACATCAATTTTAATCTGTTGCTCTAAGCCAAAGAAGTTTTTAAGTGCTTCAACGATTTCCTGTTCTAAAAGTTGAGCTTTCTGGGCCACTTCGACCCGTGGGATAATCTCACCCTTCACCTCTACCTCTACTTTATGCTTGTGTAGAGTAACAATGATGTTGGGGGATTTAAGATAGTCGTTCTCAATAACTTTTTCTCTTACCAACCCTTCAATCGCAGAACGTTTCAAATTTAATGTCCCACCTTTATCAGAGAGGTTGATTTCGAGATAAGTTCTTGGATAGAACAAAATTATAAGTAAGCCTAAGATAAGAAGAAGACTTAAAGCCGTAAAGCCCCAAAAGAGATAGGTGGGCAGGTATTGCCCCACATAAGGGAGCTGGCTTGAATCATTGACCATCCACTGATAATCCATCGTTTGGTAATAATCCCAAGCTGCTGGAATCACTAAAGTCAGCAAAAGGAGATCAAGAATGAAGAGTATAATTTTCTTTCCAGTAGACATAAGGCCTCCTTTCTGGAGTGTTACTCTTAATGGTTCATTCTAGCTAAGATAAAGGATACCACGGCCACAACGATTACCGCTCCAATGATGGAAGGAATCAAGGCCATTCCCGCAAGGGAAGGTCCCCACGTCCCAAGGAGGGATTGTCCGACAAAGGATCCGACAAGTCCGGCTAGGATATTAGCGATCCAGCCCATCGATCCCCCTTTATTTGTGATTGCCCCTGCAATCAAACCAATAATAGCTCCTACTATTAACGACCAAATCATAAAATACCTCTTTCTAGTATGCACTGTCTTTTTAGGTAATTTATTGCATACATCT
>NZ_BNDT01000012.1 GCF_014905395.1 Lactococcus taiwanensis | reverse complement strand
TCTACGGGCCTGTCTTCGAGCAGTATCATGCTTAGTTTTGTCAGGGTTTTTTGCTTCCCACTTACGATTTGCTTTTAATTCTTCTGTCATAGTACCTCTATTTTAACATAATCACAGCCTTTACAGAATGCTTTATAAAGCGTGTTGCATTACATCTGATCTGATAAGACCGTCATTTTAAAATAAATAGGACTATAACAGCCCTATCTATCAAGGTTATTTAAGATTTAATCCCTAAAGCTTCAAGGTACGCTTGATCTTTGTCCGAGGTAGCAGGATTTTTTTTAGAAACTTTGAAATTTCCCCCTTCATCAATATACTGCAACTGATTCGAAGTACTCTGATTATTAGTCTGTTGTTCGTATACTTTTGAATCAGTCTAGTAACTATCAACAAAGAGAATTAGCTTTCTCTTAATAAAACCATTATTAAATACTGGTGTTAAAGATTGATCGGCTCGCCACCCGTTACACCATAAATTTGAGCAGTAACATAGCTTGCATCATTTGAAGCTAAGAAGACATATACTGGTGCCAGTTCAACTGGTTGTCCAGCTCTTTCTAATAATGATTGTTGTCCAAAATCTGGTAATTTTTCTTCAGGCTGTCCTTGATCCAACTGAAGCGGTGTCCAGATTGGTCCTGGTGCTACTCCATTGACACGGATACCTTTTTTAGCTAATTGGGTGGCTAAGCTAACCGTAAAGTTTGCAATAGCTGCTTTTGTAGCTGCATAATCCATTAAATTATCACTAGGATTAAATGCTTGTACCGAAGTCGTCGTAATAATACTGCTACCGGCAGGCAGATGACTGACTGCTTCTTGGACAATCGCAAACATCGAAATAATATTTATGGTAAATGTATCTTTTACTTGTTGAATAGGTAAAGTTTCAATCGATTCTTGGGAAATTTGTTGTGCTGAGTTAAGAACTAATGTATCTAATCCATTTAATTCTGCGACTGCTTTTGCAACGATTTCTTTTGGTGCCTGTTCATCCCTCAAATCATAGGGAAGTAATACGGCTTTTCTTCCAGCTGCTTCTATCAGTTCAGCAACTTCCTTTGCATCTTTTTCTTCACCTGGTAAGTATTGGAAAGCCACATCTGCACCTTCACGAGCAAATGCGATGGCAGCTGCACGTCCAATTCCTGAGTCTGCTCCAGTAATCAATACTCTGCGATTCTCCATTTTTTTACTTCCAACATAACTTTCTTCGCCGCAATCTGGTCGTGATGGCATGTTTGTTTGGAGAGCAGGAGTATCTTGATCTTGTTTTTCAAAACGATCATTATAAAATAATTTTCTCGGATCTCTTAAAACGGGTTCTGTCATTTATTTCTCCTCACTTTCTATATTTATTTTAACGTACTTTAAAATTTTTTAAAAATGATACGCCTTTTTGCACCAATATTCACAATGTTTTTACTGAAAAATCGATAAAAATAGGCCCTTTATCGATAAACGGTTATAAATAGAACTTCTATTACTTGAAACTTCTAATATTTATTAAAAAATAAAAATAACATAAAACAAAGTGGCGGTACTCTTTTTATGTCAATCTCCATTTCTTGTTCCTTTTTTAATATTTAGAATGGCTGGATATTTAATCAATATATCTCCATAGTGAACGCTTTTAATATCGCCTTCATCATAATTTAACAATGCTCTAGATGGTTCTGTTGCAAAGTTCCCCATAACACCTGATTTATTGTAAAATGTAATAAAATAGAATGCGAGGACAACAGATGAATCATTTTAAGGGCAAACAATTCCAAAAAGACGTGATTATTATCTCTGTTGGGTATTATCTTCGCTATAATTTGAGTTATCGTGATGTTCAAGAGATGTTATATGATTGTGGCATTAACGTTTCTCACACAACAATTTACCGTTGGATTCAAGAATATGGTAAGCTGATCTATCAAATCTGGAAAAAGAAAAATAGACAGTCCTTTTATTCGTGGAAAATGGATGAAACGTACATCAAAATTAAAGGAAAATGGCATTATTTGTATCGAGCCATCGATGCAGATGGTTTAACCTTAGATATTTGGTTACGTAAAAAACGGGACACACAAGCAGCCTATGCTTTTCTTAAGCGGTTAGTGAAGCAGTTTGATGAACCGAAGGTTGTAGTCACAGATAAAGCCCCCTCTATTACAAGTGCCTTTAAGAAACTAAAAGAATACGGCTTTTATCAAGGGCAGAACATCGTACCATTAAATACCTGAATAATTTGATTGAACAAGACCATCGTCCAGTAAAGAGACGCAATAAATTCTATCGAAGTTTACGCACTGCCTCTACCACGATTAAAGGCATGGAAGCCATCCGAGGATTATATAAGAAAACCTGAAAAGAAGGCACTCTCTTCGGGTTTTCGGTCTGTACTGAAATCAAGGTATTATTGGGAATCCCAGCTTAAATCATAGATACCGTAAGGGATTTTATTCTTTATTTAAAACTTTGCAACAGAACCGTTTTTGTCATTGTTACGCTCCGTTTCAAAGTTAATCATCAGCTGATAGAACTATTTTATCAGTTATCCTACCGACATGAAAGGAACAAAATGGTAAAAACAAGGTGTTTTTTCAGACATTTGGTGTTTAAATGACGACAATTATGTGGTATAATGGTTGTAAAGAAAAAGGACTTACTCGATACAAGTCCTAATGTAGCCGATTAAAAGTCGGTGGCAGAATTATGTTCTAAGAACCGTTCACTCAGCCAAAGTTAGACGGTTCTTATTTTTTTGCGATTTTTTCAATCAACAAAACGATAAATGTAAGCAAACTAATTAGAAAACCGCAAACTGCGATCACTAACATGGCTACATCCATCAATAAGAAGGCTCCTTTCTTTTGGATTTTGAACTTACATACATAAGCCTCACCACCTTTCAGAGCCACCGTCTATTTAAACTTCTACTCTACTATTATAACAAAAAAACACCCTACAAGCCATGACTTGTAGGGTTTTCTAGTAGTTAAAATGGTAAATCATCATTAATATTCAATGGTTCACTACCTGCGAATGGATCGTGTGAATCGCCAGGTACGTTGCTTTTATTATTTGGTTGAGCTACTGCAGGAGCATGATTATTCTCAGAACTTTGACGACTTTCAAGGAGTTGGAAGGTATCAGCTACCACTTCTGTGACATACACACGTTGCCCTTGTTGGTTTTCATAGTTCCTGGTTTGAATCCGCCCAGTAATACCCATTAAAGCCCCTTTTTTAGCCCAATTTACCATGTTCTCAGCTTGTTGGCGCCAGATCACACAATTAATAAAATCTGCTTCACGTTCGCCTTTAGCATTTTTAAATTGACGATTAACAGCTAAAGAGAAGGTTGCAACAGCTTGGTTTTGT
>NZ_BNDT01000011.1 GCF_014905395.1 Lactococcus taiwanensis | reverse complement strand
ACTTGGCCACTCGCCTATCTCCCAGGGGGCAACCCCCAAGTACTTCCGCCGTAGATGGACTTAACTTCTGTGTTCGACATGGGAACAGGTGTATCTCCATCGCAATGATGACCAAATCATTAAATGTTACCTTGAACATTCAAAACTAAATAACAATTCTTCTAACTCATAAACCTTAAGCATTTTATATTTGACTCTTTGGTAAAGTCCTCGAGCGATTAGTACTGGTCCGCTCCACGTCTCGCAACGCTCCCACTTCCAGCCTATCTACCAGATCATCTCTCTGGGCTCTTAATTCTTACGAATGGGTAATCTCATCTTGAGGTGGGCTTCGCACTTAGATGCTTTCAGCGCTTATCCCTTCCCTACATAGCTATCCAGCCGTGCTCCTGGCGGAACAACTGGTACACCAGCGGTAAGTCCATCCCGGTCCTCTCGTACTAAGGACAGATCCTCTCAAATTACCTACGCCCGCGACGGATAGGGACCGAACTGTCTCACGACGTTCTGAACCCAGCTCGCGTGCCGCTTTAATGGGCGAACAGCCCAACCCTTGGGACCGACTACAGCCCCAGGATGCGACGAGCCGACATCGAGGTGCCAAACCTCCCCGTCGATGTGAACTCTTGGGGGAGATAAGCCTGTTATCCCCAGGGTAGCTTTTATCCGTTGAGCGATGGCCCTTCCATGCGGTACCACCGGATCACTAAGTCCTAGTTTCCTACCTGCTCGAGTTGTAGCTCTCGCAGTCAAGCTGGCTTTTACCTTTACACTCTACGATTGATTTCCAACCAATCTGAGCCAACCTTTGAGCGCCTCCGTTACTCTTTAGGAGGCGACCGCCCCAGTCAAACTGTCCGTCAGACACTGTCTCCCTGGCCGATTATGCCAGCGGGTTAGAGTAACCATAAGTCAAGGGTAGTATCCCAACAACGCCTCAATAGAAACTAGCGTCCCTATTTCAATGGCTCCTACCTATCCTGTACATGACTTACAGGTACTCAATATCAAACTACAGTAAAGCTCCATGGGGTCTTTCCGTCCTGTCGCGGGTAACCTGCATCTTCACAGGTACTAAAATTTCACCGAGTCTCTCGTTGAGACAGTGCCCAAATCATTACGCCTTTCGTGCGGGTCGGAACTTACCCGACAAGGAATTTCGCTACCTTAGGACCGTTATAGTTACGGCCGCCGTTTACTGGGGCTTCAATTCATACCTTCGACTTACGTCTAAGCACTCCTCTTAACCTTCCAGCACCGGGCAGGCGTCACCCCCTATACATCACCTTGCGGTTTAGCAGAGAGCTGTGTTTTTGATAAACAGTTGCTTGGGCCTATTCACTGCGGCTGGCTTTTACACCAGCACCCCTTCTCCCGAAGTTACGGGGCTATTTTGCCGAGTTCCTTAACGAGAGTTCTCTCGATCACCTGAGGCTACTCGCCTCGACTACCTGTGTCGGTTTGCGGTACGGGTAGATATGACTTTACGCTAGAAGCTTTTCTTGGCAGTGTGACATCACGGAGTTCGCAACCGTAGTTGCTTCCCCATCACAGCTCAATGTTAAAGAGAAATGCATTTGACACATCTCACACCTCACTGCTTAGACCAGAATCCATTAACTGGCATCCGTTAGCCTACTGCGTCCCTCCATCACGATCATATCTAGTACTGGAATATCAACCAGTTGTCCATCGACTACGCCTTTCGGCCTCGCCTTAGGTCCCGACTAACCCAGGGCGGACGAGCCTTCCCCTGGAAACCTTAGTCTTACGGTGGATAAGATTCTCACTTATCTTGCGCTACTCATACCGGCATTCTCACTTCTTAACGCTCCAGCACTCCTCACGGTATACCTTCATCGCGGTTAAGAACGCTCTCCTACCATTGATAAAATATCAATCCAAAGCTTCGGTAATATGTTTAGCCCCGGTACATTTTCGGCGCAGGGTCACTCGACTAGTGAGCTATTACGCACTCTTTGAATGATAGCTGCTTCTGAGCTAACATCCTAGTTGTCTGTGCAACCCCACATCCTTTTCCACTTAACATATATTTTGGGACCTTAGCTGTTGGTCTGGGCTGTTTCCCTTTCGACTACGGATCTTAGCACTCGCAGTCTGACTGCCGAACATGTGTATTAGCATTCGGAGTTTATCTGAGATTGGTAATCCGAGATGGACCCCTCACCCAAACAGTGCTCTACCTCCAATACACTTACATTTCGACGCTAGCCCTAAAGCTATTTCGGAGAGAACCAGCTATCTCCCAGTTCGTTTGGAATTTCTCCGCTATCCACAAGTCATCCAAACACTTTTCAACGTGTCCTGGTTCGGGCCTCCAGTGCGTCTTACCACACCTTCACCCTGCTCATGGATAGGTCACTAGGTTTCGGGTCTACATCATGATACTAAGTCGCCCTATTCAGACTCGGTTTCCCTACGGCTCCGTCTCTTCAACTTAACCTCGCATCATAACGTAACTCGCCGGTTCATTCTACAAAAGGCACGCTCTCACCCATTAACGGGCTCGAACTTCTTGTAGGCACACGGTTTCAGGTGCTATTTCACTCCCCTCTCGGGGTTCTTTTCACCTTTCCCTCACGGTACTGGTTCACTATCGGTCACTAAGGAGTATTTAGGGTTGGGAGATGGTCCTCCCGGATTCAAACTGGATTTCGCGTGTCCAGCCCTACTCAGGATACTGCTAGGTATAAGCGCTATTTCGTCTACGGGATTATTACCCTCTTTGATTAACCTTCCCAGGTTATTCGACTATAATGCTTAAGTCCACGTTGCAGTCCTACAACCCCAAGAAGCAAGCTTCTTGGTTTGCCCTTCTTCGCGTTCGCTCGCCGCTACTTACGAAATCGTTTTTACTTTCTCTTCCTGCAGGTACTTAGATGTTTCAGTTCTCTGCGTTACCTTCACGTAAGCTATGTATTCACTTACGGATAACTGCTAGTAGCAGCTGGGTTTCCCCATTCGGAAACCTAGGGATCAATGCGTACTTACTGCTCCCCCTAGAATATCGTCGTTAGTCACGTCCTTCATCGGCTCTTAGTGCCAAGGCATCCACCGTGCGCCCTTATTAACTTTGCCATGATGATTTAAATCATCGTTTTTCAAGTATAAGTTTGTAAATTCTTTAAAATTCACAGCTTTTCGGTTTATTTATCGTTATTAGATATTGTTATTTAGTTTTCAATGTTCAAGTTTGAAACTTTCGTTTCAATGGAGCCTAGCGGGATCGAACCGCTGACCTCCTGCGTGCAAAGCAGGCGCTCTCCCAGCTGAGCTAAGGCCCCACAATCAAGAAGTTGATTCTTGTGTAGGTTTTTTACTAAACCCCTCAAAACTGAATAAAGTTGAATGCTCACTCTTGTATATATTCCTTAGAAAGGAGGTGATCCAGCCGCACCTTCCGATACGGCTACCTTGTTACGACTTCACCCCAGTCATCGGTCTTACCTTAGGTAGCGCCCTCCTTGCGGTTAGGCAACCAACTTCGGGTACTCCCAACTCCCGTGGTGTGACGGGCGGTGTGTACAAGGCCCGGGAACGTATTCACCGCGGCGTGCTGATCCGCGATTACTAGCGATTCCGACTTCATGTAGGCGAGTTGCAGCCTACAATCCGAACTGAGAATGGTTTTAAGAGATTAGCTAAACATCACTGTCTCGCGACTCGTTGTACCATCCATTGTAGCACGTGTGTAGCCCAGGTCATAAGGGGCATGATGATTTGACGTCATCCCCACCTTCCTCCGGTTTATCACCGGCAGTCTCGTTAGAGTGCCCAACTTAATGATGGCAACTAACAATAGGGGTTGCGCTCGTTGCGGGACTTAACCCAACATCTCACGACACGAGCTGACGACAACCATGC
The DNA here is from genome assembly GCF_014905395.1 of Lactococcus taiwanensis. Classification (GTDB taxonomy): domain Bacteria; phylum Bacillota; class Bacilli; order Lactobacillales; family Streptococcaceae; genus Lactococcus; species Lactococcus taiwanensis. The sequence goes on along the minus strand of NZ_BNDT01000011.1, from coordinate 1,250 downwards.
ACCACCTGTATCCCGTGTCCCGAAGGAACTTCCTATCTCTAGGAATAGCACGAGTATGTCAAGACCTGGTAAGGTTCTTCGCGTTGCTTCGAATTAAACCACATGCTCCACCGCTTGTGCGGGCCCCCGTCAATTCCTTTGAGTTTCAACCTTGCGGTCGTACTCCCCAGGCGGAGTGCTTATTGCGTTAGCTGCGATACAGAGAACTTATAGCTCCCTACATCTAGCACTCATCGTTTACGGCGTGGACTACCAGGGTATCTAATCCTGTTTGCTCCCCACGCTTTCGAGCCTCAGTGTCAGTTACAGGCCAGAGAGCCGCTTTCGCCACCGGTGTTCCTCCATATATCTACGCATTTCACCGCTACACATGGAATTCCACTCTCCTCTCCTGCACTCAAGTCTACCAGTTTCCAATGCATACAATGGTTGAGCCACTGCCTTTTACACCAGACTTAATAAACCACCTGCGCTCGCTTTACGCCCAATAAATCCGGACAACGCTCGGGACCTACGTATTACCGCGGCTGCTGGCACGTAGTTAGCCGTCCCTTTCTGGTTAGATACCGTCACACAAGGAGCTTTCCACTCTCCTCGTCGTTCTTCTCTAACAACAGAGTTTTACGATCCGAAAACCTTCTTCACTCACGCGGCGTTGCTCGGTCAGACTTTCGTCCATTGCCGAAGATTCCCTACTGCTGCCTCCCGTAGGAGTTTGGGCCGTGTCTCAGTCCCAATGTGGCCGATCACCCTCTCAGGTCGGCTATGTATCATCGCCTTGGTGAGCCTTTACCTCACCAACTAGCTAATACAACGCGGGATCATCTTTGAGTGATGCAATTGCATCTTTCAAACTTAAAACTTATGTTTAAAGCTATTATGCGGTATTAGCATTCGTTTCCAAATGTTGTCCCCCGCTCAAAGGCAGATTCCCCACGCGTTACTCACCCGTTCGCTGCTCATCCAATCGGTACAAGTACCAATCTTCAGCGCTCAACTTGCATGTATTAGGCACGCCGCCAGCGTTCGTCCTGAGCCAGGATCAAACTCTCAAATAAAGTATTTAAGTCACCGAAGTGACTGGCTTGTCTTTCATTATTGATTGACAGATTTTTGATGTATTGCTACATCACATGAGTCATTCTTCTTTATTCAGTTTTCAATGGTCTAGCTCGCTTCAAGACCCTCGTCTCTCGCGACAACTATTATATTCTATCAAACCTAACTCCCCTTGTCAAGAATAAACTGTG
>NZ_BNDT01000010.1 GCF_014905395.1 Lactococcus taiwanensis | reverse complement strand
TTTTGAATGTTCAAGGTAACATTTAATGATTTGGTCATCATTGCGATGGAGATACACCTGTTCCCATGTCGAACACAGAAGTTAAGTCCATCTACGGCGGAAGTACTTGGGGGTTGCCCCCTGGGAGATAGGCGAGTGGCCAAGTTTGAAACTCTTATGGTCCGTTGGTCAAGGGGTTAAGACACCGCCTTTTCACGGCGGTAACACGGGTTCGAATCCCGTACGGACTATATTATTAAGACTCGGGGAACCGGGTTTTATGTTATTGCGGATTAGCTCAGTTGGTAGTAGCGCATGACTGTTAATCATGATGTCGTCAGTTCGAGTCTGACATCCGCAGCTTTTTAGGAGACTATAAGTCTCCTTTTTTGTTATAATTTACTTATATTTTTGACTGAGGGATAGAATGCAAAAAAGATATACGACGTGGAATGAGTATCTGCGCAAAAATTTTGGTGAAAAAATATTTAAGGTCCCTATTGATGCGGGGTTTGATTGTCCAAATCGAGATGGGACGGTGGCGCATGGAGGCTGTACATTTTGTACGGTTTCTGGTTCTGGGGATATGATTTTGGAGCCGGAGGCGCCAATTGCGGATCAATTTGCGGCTGAGGTCAAACAATTTCATAAGAAGTGGCCTGGTGTTAAAAAATATATTGTTTATTTCCAAAATTTCACGAATACACATGCCCCTGTTGAGGTACTCCGTGAACGTTTTGAACAAGCAGTAAGTCAACCTGACGTTGTGGGGATATCAATTGGTACGCGACCAGATTGTTTACCAGAGGATGTGGTAGAATATTTGGCAGAGTTAAATGAGCGCATGGAGGTGTGGATTGATTTGGGGCTGCAGACTACCTATGAAGAGACTTCTGAAATGATAAATCGTGCGCATGATTATGCAACCTACGTAGATGCGGTTAAGCGTTTGAGAGTCCATAGAATTAATGTTTGTACACATTTGATTAATGGTTTACCAGGTGAAACGCCAGAGATGATGCGAGAAAATGTTCGTCGGATGATTTTAGATTCTGATATTCAAGGCGTAAAACTTCATTTACTTCACCTCATGAAACAAACACGGTTACAACGGGATTACCATGAGGGGCGTCTCCAGTTGATGAACCAAGAGGACTATGTGCAAGTAATTTGCGACCAATTGGAATTGATTCCAAAAGATATTGTTATACACCGTTTAACAGGAGATGCGCCACGCGATCTTATTATAGGGCCAATGTGGTCACTTAAAAAATGGGAAGTACTTAATAGTATTGACGCAGAAATGGAGCGACGGGGGGCCGTGCAAGGTTGTAAAGATATTCGACAAACCGAACACGTAACTTACTAATACAAAGAGGATCATTGCCTCTTTTTTGGTGTATTTTCATGAATAATTATGAAAAAATTATACGTTTAAGGGTAAAAGGATTACTGACCGGCTGGTCAGTAATCACGCGACAAATTATGGTTTGATAATTTTAATCAGTAGTTAATAGATTGGAGAAAAATGTTAAAGCCTTTAGAAATGGCACATGAGTTATTAGCCGAGGTTATTAATCCTGAAGATGTTGTAGTAGACGCTACGATGGGAAATGGTTATGATACGCTTTTTTTAGCCATGCTTCAAGCAGAAGTGTATGCTTTTGATATTCAAAAAACGGCACTTGAAATGACTGAAAAACGGCTTAATCAGGCAGGAATCCTCTCTGATTTTTTAGAAGAAGGGAGAAAAGAACTCGCTTCCCATTCAACTGTTCATCTCATCCATAGTGGCCATGAAACTGTAGGTCAATATGTAAAGAAGCCCGTTACCGCAGCGATTTTTAATCTCGGATACCTGCCTAAAGCAGATAAAAAATTGATCACGCGTCCTGAAACTACGCTGACGGCGCTGTCAGCATTAGCTAAACAGTTGAAAGTGGGAGGTCGTATTGCAGTCATGGTATATTATGGGCATGAAGGTGGAGAAGCTGAAAAAACAGCCGTGATTAACTGGGTGACCTCTTTACCTCAAGAATGTTGGGAAGTCATGTCCTATGCCCCTCTCAACCAGATTCATACCCCTCCTTTTTTAATTGTTTTAGAAAAAAGAAAAGAGGCTTAAAGCCTGTCGTTTCACTTACTGTATTCTTTTGTCTCTTGTTTTTTTTCGAAAAAAGAGTAAAATAGAGAAATGCTTGATTTTTTGAGCAAAGAAAAAAATTTTTAAAAGAGGTAGATATGCAAGGAGTTCTTCTCGCGCTTGTCCCAATGTTTGCTTGGGGTTCTATCGGATTTGTGGCCAACAAATTTGGTGGAGATGCTAAACAACAAACACTTGGTATGACTTTGGGCGCCTTCGTTTTTGCACTTATTGTTTTCTTGTTCCGTATGCCAACATTGACATGGCAAATCTTTTTAATTGGTTTCATTGGTGGTTTGCTTTGGGCTATTGGACAATTCGGTCAATTTAATGCAATGAAATATATGGGTGTATCCGTTGCAAGTCCGCTGTCATCAGGAAGTCAGTTGGTAATCGGAAGCCTGATTGGTGTTTTTGCTTTCCAAGAATGGACGCAACATATTCAATTTGTGCTTGGCTTTATTGCGATGATTGTTTTGGTTGTTGGTTTTTACTTTTCATCAAAACGTGATCCAGAAAACACAGGAGTTTATGCTCCTCAAAATTCGACCAAAGGGTTGACAGCTCTTGTTTACTCGACATTAGGATATGTGATTTATGTCATTTTATTTAACAATTTGGCTGCACTTTGGTTCGATGTTCACTTTGACACTTTGACTATTATCATGCCGATGTCTGTAGGGATGATTGTAGGTGCACTTGTTATGGGTCGCTTTAAAATTAAAATGGAAAAATATGTTTTCCAAAATATGCTTGTCGGCGTTATGTGGGGAATCGGTAACATCTTCATGTTGATGGCTGCGAGCGAAGCGGGTAATGCAATTGCCTTCTCATTCTCTCAATTGGGAATTATTATCTCAACTTTAGGAGGAATCTTCTTCCTTGGCGAAAAGAAAACGAAAAAAGAAATGGTTTATGTATCCATCGGAATTGTTTTGTTCGTTGTTGGGGCTATCTTACTTGCGATTGTAAAATCCAAAGGATAAAAAAATCTGTCTATTATAGACAGATTTTTTTTTACTGACAGAGCTGTCAGTAAAAATATTTAAAGTTTTTCGTTCACAAAAGTAACAAAATGATTCCAAAGCACTTTAATAGGATTGCTACGTTCGACTTGATGTTTGGCAACAAGCGGAAATTCGTAAGCAGAACATTTAGGCAGGTAGCCGAGTTTATCTTTCACAGAGGCAGAAACGGTCACTAGCTCTTGTCCTTTAGTAATCGGTGCTTCAATGCTTGTATTTTTTTTATGATTAAATTTTAGAGAGAGTACATCTTTATCTGCACTTCCATCTTTTGCATAAGGAACGACTGCAGTGATGTTTTTTGCAGCGACGAGAGGGACTCTATCACTTTTCCCATCCGTAACAGGCAGATTCTTCAAGGTACTTAAGGGTTGATTTTTGGTGACAAGACTTGTTGCGGTCCAAGAACCATAAACATTATTCATCAGTTGGTTGGTTAAGGTGAAGGGGGTTGTGTTGTCGGTAGCAGGATTTTCAGCTTCTAAAACGACTGTAATAATACGAAAACCATTTTGATTGGTGGTCCCAGCAAAACAATCGACCTGAAAACTGGTTGATCCAGTTTTTAATCCGTCTACACCACTTCTAGTGGTTGAGTAGCCTTTTAACATTTGATTGGTGTTAGTGAGCGTAGTTTTTGTGGCTCCGTTGGTATCAAAAGGAAGCTCGGTTTGCTTAGTTATTTTTAAAACTTCTGGAAAATCTTTCAAAAGATGATAACTTAATACAGCCACTGCTTTAGCACTCATGGTGTTTGTGGCGTTTTCATCTGAACCAGGATAAATGTGTCCATTTAAATCATCATTTGGAAGACCAGAGGCGTTAACCAAGTGACTATCTGTGATCCCCCAAGCCTTCATCTGGGCGGTCATCATATCTACAAATTTAGGTTCTGAGCCAGCGATTTTTTCAGCTAAAGCTACGGCTGCAGAATTTGCTGAAGGTAAAAGCAAGGCATTGGTTAAATCTTTAACGGTATATTGTTCATCCTTAGAGAGGGGGATGTTGCTTGCATTAGAATTCTGTGTTAATTCATAAGCATAATCAGATATAGATACTTTGGTATCCCAACTTAGCTTGCCCTCTTCGATGTTTTTATAAACCAAGTAAACCGTTAATAATTTTGTGATGGAAGCAATCGCTGTGCTTGCATCATCTGCATTTTGTGCATATAAAATTTTGCCACTGGAGGCATCTACTGCAATGGCAGATTTTGCCGCGACCGAAAAATCATTAGAAGAAGTAGAGTCTGCATGTACCTGGACACCTGTCATTACTGACAGCCCCATCAGTAAGCTACAAAAGATTAAAACTATTTTTTTCATGTTCTGATTATATCAAAAAATGACTAAAAGCCCAAAGTAAGGTGCAAACTTTCTTATTTACTGACCCTATTATCAGTAACTATTAGAAAGGATTGACAACTCTTATAAAAAATGATACTATATTAAACGGTACTTTTTACTTTGGACTCTCAGGAGAACTTGTATAAGTTGCTAAACTTCTTGTCAGAACTTGGCTTAAGCGACCATATACTGACTAAAAAATTGGCGATTCGCCATCCAATAAAAAGAAAGGAATGCTTTTGTATTTCTCATCGCTTCGCATAAATAAAATGTGGAAAAATACAAAAAGCAGACAGTAAAATGCCTACAATTAACCAATTGGTACGCAAACCACGTCGTGCTCAAGTGACTAAATCTAAATCACCAGCAATGAACGTTGGCTACAACAGCCGTAAAAAAGTACAAACTAAACTTGCAAGCCCACAAAAACGTGGAGTAGCAACTCGTGTTGGTACGATGACTCCTAAAAAACCTAACTCAGCGCTTCGTAAATTCGCGCGTGTACGTCTTTCAAACCTTATGGAAGTAACAGCGTACATCCCAGGTATCGGACACAACCTCCAAGAACACAGTGTTGTACTTCTTCGTGGTGGACGTGTAAAAGACCTTCCAGGGGTACGTTACCATATCGTTCGTGGTGCACTTGATACAGCGGGTGTCGCTGACCGTAAACAAAGCCGTTCTAAATACGGTGCTAAAAAACCAAAAGCTTAAGAAGGGAGATAAGTAAGAATGCGTAAAAATCGTGCCCCAAAACGTGAAGTTTTGGCAGATCCAATGTACAACTCAATCGTCGTAACTCGTCTTATCAACCGCGTAATGCTTGATGGTAAGCGCGGTGTTGCGGCTCAAATCGTTTACGGTGCCTTCAAACAAATTGAAGAAGCTACTGGAAACAACCCACTCGAAGTCTTCGAAACTGCTATGGAAAACATCATGCCAGTTCTTGAAGTTCGCGCTCGTCGTGTCGGTGGTTCTAACTATCAAGTCCCAGTTGAAGTTCGTCCAGAACGTCGTACAACTCTTGGACTTCGTTGGTTGGTAACTATCGCTCGTAACCGTGGTGAACACACAATGCAAGATCGTCTTGCAAAAGAAATCTTGGATGCAGCTAACAACACAGGTGCAGCTGTCAAAAAACGTGAAGATACTCACAAAATGGCTGAAGCTAACCGTGCGTTCGCTCACTTCCGCTGGTAAAATCTATTTGCGTTGCAGCTTCTTCCTCGAATCTGCTTAGCAAATCGAATTTTACAGTCAGAAAGATTGTAAAACATCGAATTGATGTAAAAACGAACAATTACCGGGCTTGGGCTCCTCGCCTGCTCGGTTTTGTTTTAATTTTTAAACATAAATTTGATACAATAAAACTAATGAGAATTTCTCATGACTAAAATCAAATAGGAGAACAACATGGCTCGCGAATTTTCACTTGCTAATACACGTAATATCGGTATCATGGCCCACGTCGATGCTGGTAAAACAACAACAACTGAACGTGTTCTTTACTACACTGGTAAAATCCATAAAATCGGTGAAACTCACGAAGGTGCATCACAAATGGACTGGATGGAGCAAGAACAAGAACGTGGTATCACAATCACATCTGCTGCGACTACTGCGCAATGGAAAGGTAACCGCGTCAACATCATCGACACACCAGGTCACGTGGACTTCACAATCGAAGTACAACGTTCACTCCGCGTTCTTGATGGTGCTGTAACCGTTCTGGATGCTCAATCAGGTGTTGAACCACAAACAGAAACTGTATGGCGTCAAGCAACTGAGTACGGTGTACCACGTATCGTTTTTGCTAACAAAATGGACAAAATCGGTGCTGATTTCTACTACTCATTGTCTACATTGGGCGACCGTTTGGGTGCAAATGCACATCCAATCCAAATCCCAATCGGTGCAGAAGATGACTTCATCGGTATCATTGACTTGGTAACTATGAAATCTGAAATCTATACTAACGACCTTGGTACTGATATCAAAGAAACTGTTGTAGGATCAGACGAATTTAACGCTGAGTTGGCTTCACTTAATTTCAATGCTGAAGAATACACAGAATTAGCTAACGAATGGCGTGAAAAACTCATCGAAGCAATTGCTGACTTTGATGAAGATATCATGGAAAAATACTTCGCTGGTGAAGAAATTCCTGTTGATCAATTGAAAGCTGCTATCCGTAAAGCCACAATCAATGTTGATTTCTACCCAATGCTTGCTGGTTCTGCCTTCAAGAATAAGGGTGTTCAAATGATGCTTGATGCCGTTATTGACTATCTTCCAAGCCCACTTGACATCCCTGCAATTAAAGGGGTTAACCCAGATACAGATGAAGAAGACGAACGTCCAGCAACAGATGATGCACCATTTGCTGCGCTTGCCTTCAAGATCATGACTGACCCATTTGTTGGACGTCTCTCATTCTTCCGCGTGTACTCAGGTACACTTGATGCTGGTTCATACGTTTTGAATACTTCTAAAGGTAAACGTGAACGTATCGGACGTATCCTTCAAATGCACGCTAACACTCGTCAAGAAATTCAAACCGTTTATGCTGGAGACATCGCTGCTGCTGTTGGTTTGAAAAATACAACAACTGGTGACTCATTGACAGATGAAAAAGCTAAAATCATCCTTGAATCAATTGAAGTTCCAGAACCAGTTATCCAATTGATGGTTGAACCTAAAACTAAAGCTGACCAAGATAAGATGGGTGTTGCTCTTCAAAAATTGGCAGAAGAAGATCCAACTTTCCGTGTTGAAACAAATCCAGAAACTGGTGAAACAGTCATCTCTGGTATGGGTGAACTTCACTTGGACGTCCTTGTTGACCGTATGAAACGTGAATTCAAAGTTGAAGCGAACGTTGGTGCACCTCAAGTTGCTTACCGTGAAACATTCCGTGCTTCTACACAAGCGCGTGGATTCTTCAAACGTCAATCAGGTGGTAAAGGTCAATACGGTGACGTATGGATCGAATTCACACCAAATGAAGAAGGCGCTGGATTTGAATTTGAAAATGCTATCGTCGGTGGTGTCGTTCCTCGTGAATTCGTACCAGCCGTTGAAAAAGGTTTGGTAGAAACTATGGCTAACGGTGTCCTTGCTGGATACCCAATGGTTGACATTAAAGCTAAACTTTACGATGGTTCATACCACGATGTCGATTCATCAGAAACTGCCTTCAAGGTTGCCGCATCTCTCGCTATGAAAGAAGCTGCTAAAACTGCTAAACCAGCTATCCTTGAACCAATGATGAAAGTTACCATCACTGTTCCTGAAGAAAACCTTGGAGATATCATGGGTCACGTGACTGCACGTCGTGGTCAAGTGAACTCAATGGAAGCTCACGGTAAATCACAAATCGTTAATGCTTTCATCCCACTTGCTGAAATGTTCGGTTACGCAACAACTCTCCGTTCATCTACACAAGGACGTGGTACTTTCATGATGGTATTTGACCACTATTCAGACGTACCTAAATCAGTACAAGAAGAAATTATTGCTAAAAGCGGTCGTAACGCTGAATAAGCTCTAATTGAATAATAATCCGTCAGAACTGACGGATTTTTTTTTTACTGACAAAGTGGTCAGTAAACTTTAGTTTGAGTTGTGGCTTCTTTAAACTTAATTTAAGAGAAGTGCTGTATCATAATAGTATTCCAATAAAATTTTTCATAAATTTACTCCTAAAATAAAAGTAGCATGCGTGTCATGCTACTTTTATTTTCTCTCCAGAGTGTAAAAAGTTTCATGTGAAACTTGAATGTTCGGAAATACAGTGATATAATGAACGTATCAAATAGAAAATAGGGTAAAAAATGAAAAGAAACGAACGTTTAGTTGACTTTACAAACTTTTTAATCAATCATCCTAATCAAATGCTTAATCTCAACACACTTAGTAAGCATTATGAAGTCGCCAAGTCTTCTATTTCTGAAGATTTAGTTTTTATCAAGCGCGTCTTTGAGAACCAGAGCGTGGGTTTGGTAGAGACTTTTCCGGGTAGTCTTGGTGGAGTTCGCTTTACACCCTATATTTCAGATGAGCGCTCACGGGAGATGAGTGAAGAAATTGCGGAGCTTTTGCGAGAAGAAAATCGCATTTTGCCTGGGGGCTATATCTATTTATCTGATATCTTAGGCACGCCCTCTAACTTACGTAAAATTGGGCAAATTATTGCCCATGAGTATCATGGAAAGCAAGTTGATGTTGTCATGACCATTGCAACAAAGGGAATACCAATTGCTCAGTCGGTGGCTGAAATCTTAGATGTACCCTTTGTTATTGTCAGACGTGATCCTAAAGTCACAGAGGGTGCAACCTTGAATGTTAACTACATGTCAGGTTCCAGCTCGCGTGTAGAAAACATGACACTTTCAAAAAGAAGCTTGTCCATTGGTCAAAATGTTTTGATTGTTGACGATTTTATGAAAGGTGCAGGGACAATAAATGGGATGCGCAGTTTAGTGCATGAATTTGATTGTTTCTTGGCAGGAGTCGCTGTTTTTCTAGAGGGACCTTTTAAAGGGGAGCGACTCGTAGAGGACTATAAATCAATTCTCAAAGTAGATCGTATTGATATTGCAAATCGTTCAATCGATGTACAGTTGGGAAATATTTTTGACGAGAAAACGGAGTAAAAAAACTACTGACAGCTTGGTCAGTAGTTTTTTTATTTGAGTAAGGAAATTTTATTCACTGGCCAGATTCGAAGCTTGGCTTCTCCGATAATTGCTGAACGTTTGAAGGTTCCAACAGCACGGCTGTCTTGCGATACGACTCGATTATCCCCCATGAGGAAATATTCTCCTTGAGGAACTGTCACCGTGAAACTAGGATTTCCAGTGCTATCAGTCGTGAAAGCTTTTGTGTTTTCAGCTAAACTTACAAACAAATTACGATTTTGCTCTGTCAGACTGTTTGTAAGGGGGTAAGCGCCATAAGTTTCAGCTAAAGTCCCATTTGCAAGCTGCTTATGGAAATTATTGAGATAGGTTTCGGAATAAACTTTATTGTTAATAGTCAACTTATCGTTGTTGAATTTGATGACGTCACCTGGCATACCAATGACCCGCTTAACAATGTCTTTCGTGTCCCCTGTAGAAGTTTCCTCTTTGGCAACCACTATGTCAAAGCGGTCAATAGAGGAAGTTTTGACGATAGCTAGGCGTTCCTTGTCAGCTAAAGTCGGATCCATTGAATGACCATCGACAATAACTAAGGACCATATGAAGATCCGTGAAAGGATAATTGCGACAATAACGAGGAGAAAGATACCCCATTCTTTTAAAAATTTAATCATAAATTTTACCTTCTATCTTTGAGCCAATTTTAGGGCTTTTTGTGTATTAGCAAAATGTAGTTTAGCCACGTGTTCCAGCATTTCAATACCATAGGTTTTAATAATTTGCGCTGCTACTTGATCAGATAAGGCCCCAGCGCCGCTCGGTAATACCAGACCAACTTCTTTGGATAATTTTTTAAGATTCTTTAAAAAAAGAAAACGTGAAATTATGGAACTAACTGCGACAGCAAAAAATTGATCTTCAGCTTTGGTCAGTAATGTTACTGTTGTCAGTGGATGGTTCTGTTCTTTATTAACATACTTTTGATAATTCGTGGCACTTGTAAAAGCATCAATGATAACATGTTCAGGCTGATGCTTTAATTGCTTTTCAAGGAGATAAATAGCTTGGTTATGAAGGGCAACCTTGATACTGACAGCATTGTAACCAGAAGCAATAACCTCATTATACTTCTGTGGCTCGACCACTAAGGCGACATGAGGGATCTTCTTTATTAATGACGGAGCAATTTGACAAATCTTTTCATCCGTTAATTTTTTAGAATCAGCAACTCCGATCGCTTTAAGAAAAGGAAGATTCTCCTCACTTATGAAGCTAGCAGTAACCATCAAACCTCCAAAGTAAGAACCATTGCCGACTTCATCAGTCCCTATCAGGTCCGTTTGTTTCTTTGGCACTGGTGTACGAACGTACCCAAAATCCTCAGCCAATTTCTCAGCATCTGAACCTTGAAAAACTACTTTGCCAGAATTATATAGGGAAATAGAAGTTTTCCCTACTTTAGCAAAAAAAGTAATATAAGGATTTTTAGAAGGTTGACTTGACGAATAATACTTTGCTTTAAGACGTACAAGCTCTTCTTGGTTCAAGTTGAGAACAATATTCATAAGAATATTCTACCATAAAAAGAGAGCCAACAAAAAACCTTGCTTCATATTTAGGAAAAATAATAAAAAGACCTTCCTGAAAGAACAAGAAGGTCTTTATGAATTAGCTAGTCTTTTTTTCTGATAATTTTCCATCCTCCATGATATAAACGCGATCACAATACTCCACTAACCTTAAATCATGGGTAACCATAATCGTCGCTTTATCCTTTTCTTTTGCTTCTCTGGCAAGTATTTTGACCACTGCGTAAGCTTTCTCAGTATCCAAGCTAGCCGTCGGTTCATCGGCTAAAATGATCGCAGGGTCATTATAGAGCGCCCGCACTATAGCCACACGCTGGCGCTCACCTCCAGAGAGTTCATCAGGATACTTATCCACTAGGTCGTCTACACCTAATTGTGCAAGTAATTCGCTCCCCTTTTCTCTAGCTTTCTGTTTCATCACTTTATCGACCAGTTCAAGTTGCTTTTTTACTGTCAGAAACGGTACAAGATTAGAAGCTTGTAAAATAAAACCAATCTCATTAAAGCGTAGTTTAGCGCGTGCCTTCTCTTTTTTTCCTGTGAAAGACTGGCCGTTAACCAACACTTCACCATCAGAAGGTGTTTGCAATCCTCCAGCTATAGTCAGTAACGTACTCTTACCAGAACCAGAAGGACCAATAATCGCGATAAATTCTCCTTTTTTAACAGAGAAATCAGTCTCCTTTAAAGCTTCAATCGTTTCGTCTCCATCTTTAAAAAATTTCGTGACCTTTTTCAATTCAATGGCATACATCGTTCTTCCTCCTCTAACCAATTGCTTTTAATGGATCAATTTTTACGATAGCTCGCACAGAGAATAAAGCTCCGATAATCGCGACGATAATCATCAAAATTCCGATACCACTAAAGAAAAGTAGATTACTTTGGAAGGGAACAGCGCTCGGTAAGACAAGTGCAGAACCGAGCGTTGCTAGAAAGCCAATTGCAACACCAGTAAAAGCCAAGATAAAGGTTTGGGCAATCACCGAACGAGCAATGTATTGACTAGAAATCCCTTGGGCTTTCATTACTCCAAAAATTGCAATTTTCTGCATGGTCAAAACGTAGATGAAGATCCCGATTACGACCGCAGCAATGACGACCAAAAAGCCAATCATAAAGCCGAAGGTTAAGACTTGCGCACTATACCCAGGAAGTTTGTTGATAAATTTACCTATCGAGAGTTTTTGGAGACTTGCAGGCTTATCTTGAACTTTTCCTCTGGTCACAATGGCGTTAACACTTGGTTTTTGTTGGATAGACATAGAAGATCCATTACGTACCATTTGAAAAGTGTCCAGAGAAGTATAGAGAACAGGAGAAACACTAAATCGAGCATTGTCAGTAAATCCAACAATTGTTAATTCTTCCTCATTTGTGGCAAGTTTGATTTTATCTCCTACAGCATAATTTTTTTGCTCTTTCAAACTAATATCAGCAACGACTTCACCCTTTTGTTTAAAATTTTTTCCTTCTATGATGTTCGGCTTTAAAAATTGGTCAGATTCAATTCCAAAGAAACTCACATTTTCTTTGGCTTTTTTATCTGATTGTTTATAAATGATACTAGAAGTTTGTGCTAATACCGCAGTATCTTTAGCTGTAACTTCATCTACCAAATTTGGATCAATCATAGACAGGGTTAAAGTATCGTTCGCTTTGTCGGAGAGCAGGATATCTGTCGCCTTCCATTTATCAACGGCCATACGATTTTCTTGGGCCAATCCATAAGCGAGTCCAGATAGGAAAAAAACTAAATAAGCGATTAAAAACATAACGCCAATAACTAAGGCATATCTTAATTTTGAATGGCGAATTTCGTTTAATGCTAAAAACATTCGGACCTCCTAATCTATAATCCTTTTTTTCCAATAAATGGGAAAAATTTGGGAGTTTTTTGAGCATATTGTTGAAAATCTGGACGATTTTTGTATTTTTTCTCAAGGAGAGGTACACCTGAAACAAATAGGAGTAGTAAAGTTATAAGCAAAGGACTAATTAAAAGCCAGCTATCACTAAAATTTCTAATACTCACCAAAAATACGCCCCACCAACACAGTGCTTCTCCGAAGTAATTGGGATGACGGGTTACAGACCAAAGCCCGCTGGTAAGTAAAGTACCATGATTGTTAGGATTCTTTTTGAATTTAGTTAGTTGGTAATCCCCTCCCGCTTCAAAGATAAAGCCAATCAGCCACACTATTAGACCGGAAAAATTCCACCAATGCATTAAAGTCAAAGGCATTGCAGAAAAGCTATGGATGACGGGGAGCGCAATGATGAAGAGGAGAATACCTTGTAAAATAAAGACATTTAAGAAAGCTTTTAAGTTCACCCATTTACTTCCCCAGCGCTTTCTCATATTAACGTAGCGATAGTCTTCAGGTTTGTTCCAATTACGACGCGCGAGGTGCACGAAAAGACGTATACCCCAAAGACTAACTAAAATTAGTATGAGTTCATTTTGCAAAGTTCTAGAAGATGTAAATATAAAACCTACCCAAGCTACAACCACAAAACCACCGCCCCATGCGATATCAACCAATGAGTAGTTGTTATTTACCTTGGATAAGATAAACCAAAAGATAAAATATAGAAGTAAAGATGATGCGACTATGCCATATATCATAAATTTTTCTCCTTTTGTATACCAGCAATTGCTATACTACCGATACCGGCACTAATAGCAATAGCTGTTGAGCTTTCGACGATGAAATCGAGCTGTGCAGTACCCAGTAATTCCTCGCGCCACTGGAGAGCTTTGTTTGGAACCGCAGCATGCGTGATTGCTAAATTTTGAACTTTATTTTTGGCAACTAATTTGTCAATCTTTTTCTTGATTTTTTTCATACTGCCCTCTTGGCTAAAAGAGAGACCACCTAGACGGCCATTTCCTGAGGAATCAAGGGTGATAATCGGATGGAGTGAGAGTTTTTGCGCGATTTTACCCAGTTTTGCTGGTATTCTACCTGAGCTTATCATTGCAGATAAATCCTCAACAGCAACATAAATAAAAATACGCTCTCTGAGTTTTTCTACATTGAATATAAGACTCTCAAAAGTCATTCCTGTCTCAATCCACTTTGACGCTTCATGTACAAGAAGCCCTTGAGCAGCAGAATTAAGTTTAGAGTCAATCACTCGTATCCAATTAGGAGAAAGTTGTTTTTCTTTAATCCGTTGGTTAATCAGCTGATTAGTTCCACTCAGCTTAGAAGAGACGGTGACTACAAGAACATGTTCATATTTTTCCTCTAAAAAAGACAGTAATGCATCAACGGTCCGGATAGTGGGTTGGGCGGTACTCAATTTGGGTTGAGAAACCAGTTTGTTCTCAAGACTGGTAGCACGGATTGTCAGTTTGTCCAGGAAGGCTTGATCATTGATCATGATGTTCATTGGTAAAACATTAATCTGATGATTGTTTAAAAAAGTAGAGGGGAGGTCTGCAATGGAATCTGTAACAAGTGCAATGGAGGCTTTTCTATGCTTTGTGATATCATACTGAAGTTGCATATCATCTACTTTTTGATAAGTCACTTCACCATAGGGTTCTAATAACTGGAGAATTTTTTCTGGGCTATGGACATGGAGATGTATTTTAAGTTGGGCACTATTGCCAATGATGACTAAAGAATCACCATAATCTTCAAGGAGGTTCTGTAGCTCCTTACTTGAAAGGAGAGGTTTTTTAAGGATGAACTCAGAGCAATAACGGTAGGTTGGAGCTACTGTTTCAAAATGTGAAGGTAAAGAGGAAACGAGCTCAGTGCTCTGTTCCTTTTTATAAGTTATTTTACCTTCAGAACAATAAGTTTCGGTAAAACCCTCTACAAAATAGTAGAATCCCATTGCACCAGAGTCAACTAGCTGATTTTGTTTAAGGACTTTGATTTGAAATTGTGTTTGTGTAAGAGCTTTTTTAGCAGATAGCTTTGATGACAGGAGTGCTTCTCTAAACGGCTCTTCCTCTTGAGAAGCACTTAGTAATGCATTAGACCATGCTCTCATAACGGAAAGGATTGTTCCTTCGCGCGGTTCAATTAAGGAAGAATAAGCCTTGTTCACAGCATGATTCAAGGCATTGATTAAGTCCTGGACTTTATGCGAGGTTTTGGGATAGTTTTCGGCAAGAGCACTCAAATACTGAGCGAAAATAAGCCCGGAGTTACCACGTGCCCCTAATAAAGAAGCTTCGGCCATTTCATTAAGAAAATTACTAATAGAAGTAGTATTTCTTTGCGTGTTATCGAGGATTGCTTGCATTAGAGAGGAGAGATTGCTTCCAGTGTCACCATCAGCGACAGGAAAAATATTAATATTGTTAAGTTCTTGTTTTTTCTCAATCACTCGTTTAGCGCCTTGTAAAAAACTCTCTGTGAGACGAAAACTGTCTAACTTTTCACTCATCCTCTTATCCTCCAGATAGTATTTTTAAATTAAAGAAATAAACAATTATAGCAGTCAAAGTTGTAACAAAAACTCCCCACGCAAGGTCTATAAGCGTCATGCTGACGGGCCAACCCTTCAAAGTAGCAAGGTTTGTTAAATCATAAGTCGCATAGCAAATTAAACCAAAAAGAGCTGCAGCGAATAAAAGGTAACCAGCACTTTGTTTCTCTATACTAGGAAGTAGTATGAAAACAACCATGCCTAGTGTATAAAGTAAATAAAATATGACAGCAGGTGCTAAGCGCGTATCTCCTAAAAGATGGCTGATAAAATTTTGATACATACGTTTAGAAATAAAGGTCAACCAAATTAAATCAAAAAATAAAAAAACGAGAGCTGTAGCGAAAAATAATCTAAGAAATTGTGACATAATCCTCCTTATTAAGCAAAGTAAAAAAGGTAAAAATGAAATAGTTTGTATTAAAAAGAATACTTATATAGAAAGTCTACCATACTTTAAGATAATGTCATAGAGGATTGCTTGCCTGCTTCTGTGCGAGATGAAACGCTTACCAAAGTATATCGTTTTTAAAGTTAGCTTATTTTCTAAAAGTTATTGACAAATCGACCATGATTGTGATATGATGATAAACGGTATTGTTTACCCCATTTTTGTGGCCCCGGAAACCCAAAAATACTTTGCAGGACTCTTACACCTGCTGTAAACAAATTCTAGTAAAAGGAAAATAACCAAAATGATGAAAACTACATTCATGGCTAACGCTCAAAACGTTGACCGTAAATGGTACGTCGTCGATGCAACTGATGTTCCTCTTGGACGTCTTTCTGCAGTTGTCGCAAGCGTACTTCGCGGAAAAAACAAACCAACATACACACCACATACTGACACAGGTGATTTCGTAATCGTTATTAACGCTGAAAAAATCAAATTGACTGGTAAAAAAGCAACTGATAAAGTATATTACTCACACTCACTTCACCCAGGTGGATTGAAATCAGTTACTGCTGGTGAACTCCGTGAAAAAAATGCTGTACGTTTGATTGAAAAATCAGTAAAAGGTATGCTTCCACACAACACCCTTGGACGTGCTCAAGGCATGAAACTTAAAGTGTTTGTTGGCGCAGAACACACACATACAGCTCAAAAACCTGAAGTCCTTGACATCACAGGTTTGATTTAATCAGGAAGGAACGAACATAATGGCACAAGTACAATATGCCGGCACAGGCCGTCGTAAAAATGCAGTAGCACGCGTACGTCTCGTACCTGGTACTGGTAAAATCACAGTTAACGGACGTGAAGTAGAAAGCTACATCCCACACGCAGACATGCGTCTCGTTATCAACCAACCATTTGCAGCTACACAAACAGAAGGTAGCTACGATACACTCGTAAACGTAAATGGTGGTGGTGTATCAGGTCAAGCAGGAGCTATCCGTCACGGAATCGCTCGTGCATTGCTCCAAGTAGACCCAGACTTCCGTGCTTCTTTGAAACGCGCTGGTCTTCTTACACGTGATGCTCGTATGGTTGAACGTAAAAAAGCTGGTCTTAAGAAAGCTCGTAAAGCATCACAATTCTCAAAACGTTAATATTTTATCAAATGTCAATGTTTCAGGCACTCCGAAAAGGAGTGCCTTTTTCTATTGATTCTGGGCAGAATACTACTAGAATATATAATATTGCACTAAGGCGTAAAAAAGAAATAACACGATAAACTAAAAAAACTACACCTGAAATTTTCAAACGAAAACGTGACAACAGAGGGTTTTGAGAGGGTTGCTGAATAAAAAAGGGGGGAAAGCCACAGTTTATTCTTGACAAGGGGAGTTAGGTTTGATAGAATATAATAGTTGTCGCGAGAGACGAGGGTCTTGAAGCGAGCTAGACCATTGAAAACTGAATAAAGAAGAATGACTCATGTGATGTAGCAATACATCAAAAATCT
>NZ_BNDT01000009.1 GCF_014905395.1 Lactococcus taiwanensis | reverse complement strand
TCGTTCGCTTTTGAATTCTTTGTATCCGTTTGCTTTGTATGCCACGACTCACTTTACCTTAAGCAATCTTTTTTCAAAAAGAAAGGCCTCTTCTCAATTGAAGAGGCCTGCTCAGTTACGGTTAGTCTTCATCAAATAATATCGCTTTAATTTTTTCCTTTAAACGATACTTCTGCATTCTCGTAAGATGCTCTCCATGCATTTGCTTTACCAGCAGTTCTTTATAGTGTGTTGAAAGTTTATCATAAACTTCTTCTAGTAGATGGTTGAAAACTATCTCGCTTTCAGGTGTAGCAAGGTTTGAGCCAATCCAATCTGCGCAGTCGTAAACATTGATCGGATGGAGCTGATCAAAACCTCTTTTTCGTGCTTTAATATGGCGAATTTCGTCAATTAAGTGCTGATGGTAAGCCACTTTAAATTTCGTATGTACATGATCTAAATTTGTAATTTTCTGCAGCAATTCATGTAGTGTAATCATTCCCTCTTGGAAGTAATCATCGTAATCCCATGTGTTGATGTGCAATTGCTTCATCAATTTATAAATTATCGGCCGCATCTCAGAGAATAATTCGTTGAATTCTAAACCGTATTTTTCTTGAATGTCATCCATATGTTAACTCCCTATATTCTATGTCCAATAAATTGTCTAAAACATTCGCGAAAATCAGGAGGGCGGATGACTTCCCCGCTCAAATTCGGGGAGGTGGGTTATTTTTAGGAATATCCATTTTTCTCCTTTCTATACGACATTCCCCATATTCACGTCTACTTTCTTATATTATACTGCTTTCACTCCTCTTAGACTAATAATATGCAAAAACTCAGAGAAAAAGTTTCCCTGAGTTTTCTATATTTTAAAGATAATCTGGTGTTTGTTTTGTCTTGAAGTAAACCCCAGAGATTCTTGAAGCCGCTCCTGGTTCAGCTATTTCTAAAGTCTTAGAAATTTCATCAAAGGAACCATCATAATCACGATCTCTTTCAAAAAGTTGTAGTGCTCGAGAGATACCTTGAGCAACCTGTTCATTCGAAGCCTTATAGCGATTCGCATACTGGATTAACTGCTCTGCTAATACAGCATGATCAGTCATATTCGTTGTTGCTTCTTTCAAAACATGCATATCTTCTGTGCTGACATCTACCAGGTGATTAATGGTATCAATATTAATTCTCACACGCCCTAACTCTTTAAAAAGATTTTGTACACGGTCACCTGTAGTGAAGAATAAATCGAGATAATCTTTGGGCAAACCTGGAAGGTTTCTCTTCTCAACATAACGTTTTATGGTGCGAAGCTCTGAGTCAAATCGATCTGCAATTTCTTGCGCCGCCCGTTCTTCATCTTTGAGTCCCGTCAGCGTATTACTGATTTTGATTTGATTTTTTTCCATTTCTTCAAGTGCACTCACGACGGAGTTCACTCTGCGTGAAAGTACTGAATAGGGAAGTTTCTTGCCTTCAATACTTTCCATGATCTCATCAACATCTGATTCTAAAGCTTCTAAGTGCTCCTGATAGCCTCGAACATAACCTTTTTCATTGCCTGATAAAACATAGGCTTGTGTCACATGATCGATTTCGAGAAGTAGATTCTTATTATTGACCCGAATATGTTCGATATATTCACGAAGTACTGTAGAACGTTTTTCGACATTGCGACGAGCAGCATATTCTTTTTCAAAAATAGCATAAATTTCTTCTACTTTTTCTTGAATAAGTGCTAACTCAGTTTCAACTCGATCAAGCTCAAATTGTTCTAAAAGAGCATTGCTTTCAACAAGATGTTGATGCAACTCATTCATCTTGTCATCCAGGTTGATGCTTTCAGGTAAAACGTAATCATCTTCAATAAATTTGTCACATGCTTCTTGAAGTTCTTCAAGTTGCTTAGGAATTTCTTTATCTATTTTGGATATAAAGGCAGGGATTTGTTCTGTGATAGCTCTTAAAGCAATCGTATGTTCTTCAGCGGTTTCTAAAACCTCTGCCGCTTCAATCGGATCCCCTGTTGAGTTTAAAGTAACAAATTGTGAAAACTCAGTCTCAATATTTGCAAGATGTTTTTCGAGCTCAGTGATGACACTTCCATACAAATCAGCATTATCTGTAATGTCATTTCGAAGGTTATCATACAAATCTAGCGATTCTTGAATTTTATTTGAATTACGTTTTTCTTGCTCCACAAGTTGATCAACACCTTGACGAATCCCCTGAACTTCTTCTTCCATCAATTCTATTTGTGCTTCACTATCTGCGACAGATTCGCGTGCTCGGAAAAAATGGAATGAATCATTTAACTGTTCGGCCTCAAAAATATGGTTCTCCAAATCAGCAAAAGAATTCGAGGACAAATCAATCCATTTTTGATTCCATTCGCGGAAAATAGTTTGGGATTGTCCAACAAGATGCATTTTTTTAACTGCATCTATCTCCTCTTGAACTGGTAAGTCAAAAAGAGTTTCTTTTCTTTCTTCTAATTCTAATATACGATCTTCGGTCTTTTTACGCATCAAAATTGCGAAAACATAGAAACCGATGATAACAACTACTAATGCTACAATGAGGATAATGACAGTACTTGACATGCTTTACTCCATAAAATGTTTTAATTACTTAGGGATAGGTTTATTTAGATAGAAAATCTCAAATATAATTATAGCATATTGAGTGAAATAAATACACTATTTTTTCAGCTTGTCTCTAAATTCTTTTCTCATTTTATATCGTTCTAAATAAAAAAACAGCCTTCGGCTGTTTTCAAGGTTTAAAGTCCAGCTTTAGCAGCTTCAACTTCTGCTGCGAAATCACTTTCTGCTTTCTCGATTCCTTCACCCACTTCAAAACGTGCAAATGAGATAGCTTTTGCGCCTTTTGAGTCAAGGAATTCTTCAACTGTTTTGCTATCATCCATGATATAAAGTTGAGCAAGAAGAGCAAATTGTTGATCCACTTTTGTATTATCAACAATGAATTTAGCCATTTTACCTGGCAAGATTTTATCCCAAATCTTTTCAGGTTTTCCTTCAGCTTTAAGTTCTTCTTTGAAATCCGCTTCTGCTTTTGCAAGAACTTCTTCAGTCAATTGACTCTTAGAACCGTATTCGTGATGTGGCAATTCAGGTTTGTTAACGAGAACACGACTTGCATTGTCTTCATCGATCTTGTGGTTCATTTGTGCCAATTCAGTTTTTACAAATTCTTCATCAAGCTCATCAGCAGAAAGAACTGTTGGATTCATTGCAGCGATATGCATAGAAACTTGTTTAGCTAATGTTTCATCTGCACCTTCAAGCACTGTGATAACTCCAATTTTACCACCGTTATGTTGGTAAGCACCGAAGTGTTGAGCAGCTTCTTTTTCGATAACAACAAAACGACGGAAAGTGATTTTTTCTCCGATTGTAGCTGTTGCTTGAACAAGCTCTTGTTCAAGGGTTACTCCTGAAGCAGTTTGGATTGCTAAAGCTTCTTCATTGTTAGCTGGTTTGTTTGCAGCAATAAGTTCTGCAGCTTCTTTAACTAACGCTACAAATTGGTCATTTTTTGCAACAAAGTCAGTTTCAGAGTTCAACTCAACAAGGGCTGCTACATTACCATTTACTGCAATTCCTGTGAGGCCTTCAGCAGCTACACGATCAGCTTTTTTAGCTGCTTTTGCAATTCCTTTTTCACGAAGGAGTTCTGCGGCCGCTTCCATATTTCCATCAGTTTCAACAAGGGCACGTTTGGCATCCATGATACCTGCACCAGTTTTTTCACGCAATTCTTTTACTTGAGCTGCTGTTACTGCCATTTTGTAAATCTCCTATATCATTTTTTTACCAAAGTTTTGGTAGTTTTTTATTTTAAAAAACAGACGAGGCGTAAGGCCTCGCCTGTAGTAATCACTTAATTTAATGAGTCGACTTATTTACCTTCGACGATTTCAGCAAGTTCTTCAAGAGATTCTTCTGAAGCTGCTTCTTCGGCTACAAAGTCTTCTGCTGCATCTTCACCTTGACGGCCTTCGATGATTGCATCTGCCATTTTAGCTGTAATCAATTTAACAGCACGGATAGCATCATCATTTGCAGGAATAACTACGTCGATTGGTTCTGGATCTGCATTTGTATCGACCATAGCTACAACTGGGATTCCCAAAGTTTTAGCTTCTTTAACTGCGATTTGTTCAGCATGTGGGTCAACAATGTACATTACATCTGGGATACGAGGCATATCAGCGATACCACCGATGAATTTTTCAAGGCGTTCGCGTTCTTTGTTCAAGAGTACAACTTCTTTTTTAGGAAGAACTTCGAAAGTTCCTTCTTCTTCCATTTTGTTGATTTCTTTAAGGCGAGCTACACGGGTTTGGATAGTGTTCCAGTTAGTGAGCATCCCACCCAACCAACGATGGTTAACGTAGTATTGACCAGCACGAAGAGCTTCTTCTTTAACTGCTTCAGCGGCTTGCTTTTTAGTCCCAACAAAGAGTACTACTGCACCTTCTTGTGAAGCATTTTTTACATAGTTGTAAGCATCGTCAACAAGTTTTACAGTTTTTTGAAGGTCGATAACGTGGATACCATTACGTTCTGTGAAGATGTATGGTTTCATTTTTGGATTCCAACGACGCGTTTGGTGACCAAAGTGTACACCAGCTTCGAGGAGTTGTTTCATTGAAATAACTGACATGAGTATGTCTCCTTTTAAAATAGTTTTTCCTCTTTTACCTATCATCCGCCGCCGCAATACTTGCGTACACTACGACTTTGTCCAGATAAAATGCGAGATGGTTACTACCGTAAAATTTTCTACACATAGCAACTTTTTAATTATACACTGTTTCGGCTTCATTTGCAAGCATATTTTTACTGACAAAACTATCAATCAACTTTCTTTTCTTCAAGCTGGGCGTTACTTAGCTAAGTATCTTGTTTAGTTTAATGAATAGCATCGCTTCTGAGAACATTTTGGAAATTCAAGATCATAAGTTTATCAAAAAGTAATCTCCTGCAGACATTGTCCACAAGTGGTCTTAAGGTTCTCTCACTTCCTGGTGTTTAGCTTTTGACAGGTCGAATTTCCCGTCACTTATCAACGTAATCCTTCTCTTACACGATAACATTTACTGACAGCACCATCAGTAAATTTTTTCTAAGAAAAAATTAATATTTTTCACTGTAACCGCTTTTTTGTGATAAAATAGAATATATAATATAATAGATTAAGGAGAAAAACATGAAAGAAAAAATCCTCTTAGGCGGTTATACAAAACGCAAATCTACAGGTGTTTATAGTGTCCTTTTAGATAAAAAGAAAGCTGAATTATCAAATTTAAGCGAAGTGGCAGCAGTGCAAAATCCCACTTATATCACATTAGATACAGCGGGACACCTCTATACTTGTGCCGCTGATGGTAACGGTGGCGGTGTAGCAGCTTTTGATTTTGATGGTGATGTGGCCACTCCTTTAGGTAACGTGACCTCAACTGGCGCTCCCCTTTGTTATGTAGCTGTTGATGAGAAACGCCAGCTGGTTTACGGTGCGAATTACCACCTTGGCGAAATTCGTGTTTATAAAATTCAAGGCGATGGCGCCCTCAAATTAACAGATACAGTCAAACATACTGGTTCTGGACCACGTCCTGAACAAAGTAGTGCACATGTCCATTACGCCGATCTGACACCTGATGGCAGACTAGTTACTTGTGATTTAGGTACAGATGAAGTCACAGTCTATGATGTACTTGGCGAAGGAAAATTGAATATTGTGACAATCTACCGTGCCGAAAAAGGAATGGGTGCTCGCCACTTAACTTTCCATCCAAACGGAAAAGTTGCTTATTTGGTTGGAGAGTTGAACTCTACTATCGAAGTCTTGAGTTACAATGAAGAACGCGGTCGATTTGCACGTTTACAGACTATTTCTACTCTTCCAGAGAACTATCATCAACATAATGGGGTAGCAGCTATCCGCATTAGTAAAGATGGTAAATTCTTGTATGTTTCAAATCGCGGACATAACTCTATCGCCCTTTATAAGGTCAGCCCTTTGGGAACAAAACTGACTTCTGAGGGTTGGGTGGAGACAGAGGGAGACTTCCCACGGGATTTCAATCTTAACCAAACAGAAGATTTCCTGATTGTTGCACACCAAAACTCTGATAACCTCAGCCTGTTTTCAAGAGACAAAGAAACAGGGCGCTTAACACTTGAACAAAAAGATTTCTACGCTCCAGAAATGACTTGTGTGCTTCCAGTATAACAGGTGATTCGGAATGGATTCATTTATATATAAAGAGTGCCAACCCAGAAATGGGTTGGCGTTTTTTTATAAAAGAGCTTCTACCACAAAGTTCTAGAACGATGTATTCTATAAATTGTAAAAGTTTTCACAAAATATTTGACAAGTTTTCAGAAGTTTGTTAAAATATTCACGTAAAGATAAGTGAATTATATCACAAAGGAGAAATCTAGAAATATGGCAACTAAAAAAGCTGCTCCAGCTGTTAAGAAAGTCCTGACTGCGGAAGAAAAAGCCGCAAAATTCCAAGAAGCTGTCGCTTATACTGATAATTTAGTCAAAAAAGCACATGAAGCTGTTCTTAAATTTGAAGGTTATACACAAACTCAAGTTGATACAATCGTTGCTGCTATGGCACTTGCCGCAAGTAAGCACTCTCTTGAACTCGCTCACGAAGCCGTCAATGAAACTGGTCGTGGAGTTGTTGAAGACAAAGATACAAAAAATCACTTTGCCTCTGAATCTGTTTATAACGCCATCAAAAACGACAAAACTGTTGGCGTGATTGCTGAAAACAAAGTCGCTGGCTCGGTCGAAATCGCAAGCCCACTCGGTGTCCTTGCTGGTATCGTACCAACAACTAACCCAACATCGACTGCCATTTTCAAATCACTCTTGACCGCAAAAACACGCAATGCGATTGTCTTTGCCTTCCATCCACAAGCGCAAAAATGTTCTTCGCATGCAGCAAAAATTGTTTACGATGCGGCCGTTGATGCTGGCGCACCTGAAAACTTTATCCAATGGATTGAAGTACCAAGTCTTGATATGACAACGGCGCTGATTCAAAATCGTGGGATTGCAACAATCCTCGCAACAGGGGGGCCTGGTATGGTCAATGCCGCCCTCAAATCTGGTAATCCTTCACTTGGTGTGGGTGCCGGTAATGGTGCAGTTTACGTTGATGCTACGGCAAACATTGAACGTGCCGTTGAAGATTTATTGCTTTCAAAACGTTTTGATAACGGAATGATTTGCGCTACTGAAAATTCAGCGGTTATTGACGCTTCTATCTATGATGAATTTGTTGCTAAAATGCAAGCACAAGGTGCTTACATGGTTCCTAAAGAAGACTATAAAGCCATCGAAAGCTTTGTTTTCGTTGAACGTGCTGGCGAAGGCTACGGCGTTACTGGCCCTGTTGCTGGTCGGTCTGGTCAATGGATTGCTGAGCAAGCTGGCGTAAACGTCCCTGCTGATAAAGATGTTCTCCTCTTTGAACTCGATAAAGAAAATATTGGCGAAGCACTCTCATCTGAAAAACTTTCTCCACTCCTTTCACTCTACAAAGCAGAAACACGTGAAGAAGGCATCGAAATCGTTCGTAGCTTACTTGCTTACCAAGGTGCTGGTCACAATGCTGCAATTCAAATCGGTGCGATGGATGATCCATTCGTTAAAGAATATGGTGAAAAAGTCGAAGCTTCTCGTATCCTCGTCAACCAACCTGACTCAATCGGTGGTGTCGGCGATATCTATACAGATGCAATGCGTCCATCACTTACACTTGGAACTGGTTCATGGGGGAAAAATTCACTTTCACACAATTTGAGTACATACGATCTATTGAATGTTAAAACAGTGGCTAAACGTCGTAATCGCCCACAATGGGTTCGTTTGCCAAAAGAAATTTACTACGAAAAAAATGCAATTTCTTACTTACAAGAATTGCCACACGTCCACAAAGCTTTTATCGTCGCTGACCCTGGTATGGTTAAATTTGGTTTCGTTGATAAAGTTTTGGAACAACTTGCTATCCGCCCAACTCAAGTTGAAACAAGCATTTATGGCTCTGTTCAACCTGACCCAACTTTGAGCGAAGCCATTGCCATTGCCCGTCAAATGAAACAATTTGAACCTGATACGGTCATCTGTCTTGGGGGTGGTTCTGCTCTCGATGCTGGTAAGATTGGTCGTTTGATTTATGAATATGATGCGCGTGGTGAAGCTGACCTTTCTGATGATGCAAGCCTTAAAGAACTCTTCCAAGAATTGGCTCAAAAATTCGTGGATATTCGTAAACGGATTATCAAATTCTACCACCCCCATAAAGCACAAATGGTCGCTATCCCTACTACTTCTGGTACTGGTTCTGAAGTGACACCATTTGCCGTTATCACTGACGATGAAACGCACGTGAAATACCCACTTGCTGACTATCAATTGACACCACAAGTAGCGATTGTTGACCCTGAGTTCGTTATGACTGTGCCAAAACGTACGGTTTCTTGGTCTGGTATTGATGCGATGTCACACGCGCTTGAATCTTATGTTTCTGTTATGGCTTCTGACTATACAAAACCAATCTCACTTCAAGCCATTAAACTCATCTTTGAAAACTTGACTGCGTCTTACCACTACGACCCAGCTCATCCAACTAAAGAAGGACAAAAAGCTCGCGAAAACATGCATAATGCTGCAACGCTTGCTGGTATGGCTTTCGCCAATGCTTTCCTCGGTATTAACCACTCGTTGGCACACAAAATTGGTGGTGAATTTGGATTGCCTCACGGTCTTGCTATTGCCATTGCGATGCCACACGTCATCAAATTTAACGCTGTAACAGGAAACGTTAAACGTACCCCTTACCCACGTTATGAAACTTATCGTGCTCAAGAAGACTACGCTGAAATTGCACGTTTCATGGGATTTGCTGGTAAAGAGGATTCTGATGAAATCGCAGTCCAAGCTTTAATTGCTGAACTTAAGAAATTGACTGATAGCATTGATATTAACATCACGCTTTCTGGAAATGGTGTTGATAAAGCCCATCTCGAACGTGAACTTGATAAATTGGCTGATCTCGTTTACGATGACCAATGTACTCCTGCTAATCCACGTCAACCACGCATTGACGAGATTAAACAATTGTTGTTGGATCAATATTAGAAAAAACTCATATAAAAAGTTACTGACAGCTCTGTCAGTAACTTTTTTATTTTTCCAGATAATCTAAAGCATCTTGAATGGTTTTTACTGGGATGATTTTCATGTTTGTTTTTAATTTTTTTGCCGCAGCCTTTGCCGCTAAGTAGTTGTTACTGCTCTCTTTTTTGGTACCCGAGTCTGGTACCATGAAGACCTGAGCCCCTTCTTTACTCGCTGTGGCTACTTTTTTATCAACGCCACCAATTTGGCCAATGGTTCCATCGTGTTCAATCGTTCCAGTTCCTGCAATTTCACGGCCGTTCCGCAAATCTTTACCTGTGAGCTGGCTGTAAATTTCTAGAGTAAACATCATCCCAGCACTCGGTCCCCCAATACTGCCGGCATTGATAGTTACTTTAGGATCTGTTACTACCTCAGTATGATCCACAAGACCGATCCCTATCCCGGTTTTACCATTAGAAAGCTTGATGTATTTTCCCGTAGAGGTGTGCTTGCTTCCATCCATCCTAGTATATGAAATGGTCACAGGATCGCCAACTTTTTGTTGGGAGACATAATCAATCATTGCTGTACTCGAATCAAAACGTTTGCCGTTGATTGCTGTTACAGTATCTGCGAGTTCCAAATCCCCTTTAAAAGTAGAGTTTTTGGCAATGCTCAGGACGTAGACGCCTTCATACTTCAGTTGATACGGACGATTGGCCAGTTTGAAAGCTTGATAAATTGCAGTGTTTTGGGCAGTTTCCATATAATACTGGTTGACCTGATTAAACTGCTCATCATTAAGTCCTCCAGTCATTTCTTCTTCACTATAAATAGTTGTAAAGCCATTAAAGTGGCTATAAATTATCGTTGCTAGGTTTGCCCGCGCAATCTGTACCGTAGTCAAAAAGAAATCTCCCTCATGCTTGTCCTTTTTACCTTCAACCTCAACCATTTTTCCTAGCGGCTCTGTGGTTCCGGGCATCTCAACATAACTTTTAGTGGGATAAAGAAGTGTGACAATCACCACAAGGAGTGCTGCGATGAGTAAGCCCCATTTTAACTTACGGCTAATTTTTTTAGATGTTTTTTTCATTTAACTTCCTCAACTCTCGACTGACATTTTTAGGCACCCACTGGCTGATGTCTTGACCAAAAGCATGTAACTCCCGCATCCGTGTCGAATTTAGTGGTTCCAGTTCTGGTTTAGCCATAAGCAGGAGCGTTTCAATGCCAGACATCTCAAAATTAAAGTAAAACATATTTTTCTCATATTCGAGATCTTGAGCATTTCTGACAGCTCTGACAAGTGCTGTTACACCAAGTCTTTGAGCAACATTTACCGTCAAATCACGTTGATGCGTAATAACTTCAATATTAGTACCTACTGACAGCTCTGTCAGTGCCGTTTTGATCATTTCGACACGTTTTGCTGTGGGAAAAAGAGGCTGCTTTTGGTCATTCTTAAAAATGCCCACATAGAGCTTATCAAAGTGTTGACTCGCCCGTCGAATAATATCAACATGACCATTCGTCAAGGGATCAAAAGTTCCTGTAAAAAGTCCAATTTTTTCTGTCATTACTTCTCTTTTCTTTCTCAAAAAACTGACCAGTCCGTCAGTAAGCTGCCATCCCGTCTATGGAATCAGAACATGTAAATAGACACCTTGGAAATGCCATAGGTCTTTTGTTTTTTCAAAACTAATTGCTCAATTTGTTCGGGCAATTCTACAGCGTGATCCGTCTCACAGACGACAATCGCCTCAGCAGCTAATAAACCTTTAGCTTGTAGGAAACTCAAATTTTTCACAATTTGCTCTTTAGCATAGGGTGGATCAAGCAAGACCAAATCAAAAGTTCCTGACAGCATCGTCAGCGCACGCTCCGCAGGCATTTTTAAGAGTTGAAATTTTTCCACTTCCTTTGTCATCTTGATATTTTCGGCGATGACTTGCTGTGCCGCCCGTTCTTTTTCTACCAGAACCGCCTTCGCCATCCCTCGCGAGATGGCTTCAATAGCTAAGCTCCCTGATCCAGCATACAGATCCAGCACGCGTCCGCCTTCAAAATAAGGACCTATCATATTAAAAATCGCCCCTTTGACTTTATCAGTCGTTGGACGTGTCATTTTACCTGCCAATGTCTTGAGCGGTCTTCCGCCATAATTACCTGAAACTACTCTCATGAAAATAATTATAACGTATAACACCAAAAACAACAATATTTAACCTTTTATTCCCTATAAAAAATGAACAAGTTTCGGCTTGTTCATTGATGAGTTTAAAGGCTTTTGGGGAAACGCTCATGCATGTGAATAGCACGTAGTGCTGGAAAGAGTCCCAGCAGAATGATGATTAACATGAAAAAGGCCATCCCCAGATTGCCGTAGAGGCTTGATAGAGAAACCAGCACTCCAGATAAGACAGCAGCAATTGGTTGCGTCACTGAAAAAGCTCCCGTGTAGGTTCCGACCTGATCTCCCTCCATTAAGTCTGCACGTAGGGCCTGGGAGAAAGGAACCAATATCATTTCACCGACCGTTGCTACCAATGCAGCGATGATTTCCCAAGTCAGATTTCTTCCTAGAAAAGCAATAATGAAACCCGCGCCTTGAAGAACAATTCCAATCCCAATCCCCGTACTACGAGACCAATTTTTAGTCAAATGATTTACCTTGCTCATAAAAAGAACAATCACCAAAGTATTGATCATTAAAAATACCGTCAACATGCGTTGCCCATAGATTTCAAGCCCTAAAATACGAGTGGAACGGAAACTATCGCTCAAGTGAACAGGTAGATAATAATCAATCTGGTTAAATATCATTGCAATAAAAACGGAAGCAAAAAGATAATACATAAACACCGTATCTTTTGCCACTGTGAAATACGCTTTAATGATATTAGTTTCTTGCTTTTTATGTTGTACAGTTGGATCAAAAGACTCGTCGATCCAAAAGAAGACAACAAGGCAACTTGCCACTTCTTCTAAGGTAATCGCAAGGAGTAACCAGACCAGATGATCACGGAAAAACCAGCCTGATAGACCTGAACCAATCATGATCGCAAAATTGATAATCCAATATTGGATGCTATAAACCACGCGGCGATTTTGACGAGTTGTGAGGTCCACAATCATTGCCTGACTGGCTGTATTAAAAAAACCGAATCCAAAATTGACAATTAAAAAACCTAGAAACGTTGTCCATGGATTAAAATAAAACATGGAGTTCGAATAGGTGGCAAGCCCAGCGCCCAAGGCTGTGATTAGAGTAGAAAAAAGCATGATGGGACGCCGCCCTCTTAAATCGGCCAAATGCCCCGCATAAAGTCCAATTAAAAAAACCATTACCGAACTGATAATCAGCAGTATTCCCGTAATACCAGCCCCCATATACTTGTTATAGTAAATCGTCATAGAACCACCTACTGTACTAAAGCAAAGCGTGCCAAAAAAGTTCATCACCAGCCGAAGCTTGATGGTAGGATGTAATCCAAAAAAATCTTTCATTATAGTTTATCCCTATTTATCTTATTTTTATTATTTATTAATCGTGTTGTCCTCGCACGACTTCTCGTTGATGTCGTACGGCTGCATAGTGCACCAAGGCGATGGCGAAAATTTCTACTACTCCAAGAACCAACGAGACACCGGCAGCATGAATGAGAGGCGAAACAGAGACCAACAGACCTGCTAAGACAGAAGCAATTGGCGTACGTACCGCACCAACCCCATTATAAGCCCCAATCTTATCTGGATGCATCAAGTCAGCACCTAGCGTTTGAACACTAGGCGTATAAATGATCTCTCCTAGTGTATAGATAATCCCAGCAACAAAAATGGGAATAAAGCTCGTTGTCAAAAAGGCAAAGATCATGCCGAGCGCCATTCCGAGGCTACCAAGCACAAAACCTTTTTGATGAGACCAATTTTGAGTGAATCGATTCAGTGTGGTCATTAAAGCAACCACAAGCACACACGCTAAGATTAAAAATATGGTAAGCATTCGCTGACCATAAATCTCGAATCCCCAAAAGGTTACTGTCTGAAAACTGTTTGCCAGATGAACAGGTAAAAAATTGTCAAATTGCATAATAATAAAAGTGGTGCCGATACTCGCTGTCATAAATACCATGTAGGTACGATCTTTTACCACTGTGCGATAAGCTTGAAAAATATTCTCCTTGGCTAGCGGTTCACCATCTTCTGAATGTTTTACAGGATTAAAAGTTTCAGTCATTACAAAGGTGGTCAAAAAGAAAGAAACGAGCACTGTCACAAGCAAAATAGCTAATAATGCTTCAAAAGCCGGTCTAAATAGCCAAGCCCCCAGAGCAGCACCTAAAATAACGGATAAATTTTGCGCCCAGTAATCTAGTAAGAAAACTATTTTTCGATTTTCAGCATTAGAGGCATCAATAATCATTGCATTTCCTGCTGTAATCACAAAATTATAACCAAAACTAATGCACAAAAAGGCTAAGAAAGTGAGCCAAGGATTGATATGGCCAGGGAGATTGGCTAAAATAGCTAAGATTGCTCCGCCAAATTGGATAAGCGTGCCAACTACCATGACCGGCTTACGCCCTTGACGATCAGCAAAAAAACCTGCTAAAAGACCTGCCACAAAAGTAGCGACAGCAGATAAAGCTAATAACACACCAGTGATGGCGCTACCGAGATATTGGTTATAATAGATGGTCATTGAGGAAAAGACGGTACCATAAGAGAAAGCACCTAAAAAAACAATTCCTAAGCGGAGTTGTAAATTTTTATCTAAATTCCAAAATTCTTTCATAGCCGTTCCTTAAAGTTTCTAATTTTCTAATTTATGTATAATTGTAGCACAAATACACACTAAAAACTAGATAGCAAGAAAGCCACAGGCAGGATTTTTAAAATTTTAGCTCAAATAGCATAAAATAGAAGTATCACATCTCAGGAGGTTTTTATGTCACAACTTAAATCACACCCTACAGCTACTTACCACACTACTGCAATTAACGAGACTGGTGTAAACGGAGTTTCTTATATTAAGAATGCTGAAACTTACCCGATTTCTTCCCCTTCGCTTGCTGAGCCAACAGGAAATCCAGAAAAATTTCTTGGTCTGGCCTTGGCGACTTGTTTAAATGCCACCCTCGAATCTATTGCTAAAAAGAACCAATTGGAGCATCAAAGTAAAGTTCAAGTGGATGTCTATCAGGCTCCTGATACCAAAGGCTTGAAGTTTCTAATCGACGTCACCGTCTTTATCCCCCTAACGGAAAAAGTGGATGAAAAACGCGCTCAAGCCATGTTTCAATTGGCTGAAGCGCGCTGTCCTGTTGCTAAACTGTTGGGAAATTCTGAAAATGTGAATTTTCAGTTGGTACATGAGTGGGACTAACCGTTTGTCAAGGAAAAATCGATTACTGATCGGCTGGTCAGCAGAAGCGCATCCCAGAAAGTTTTGTAAATGAGCCAAAAAAATTACTGACCAATCGGTCAGTAATTTTTTCTTTTATTTTCTGTCCTTATTAAAGACGGGCATTTAATTCTGCACCGAGTTCTTCAAATCCTGGTTTACCAAGAAGCGCGAACATATTTTTCTTGTAAGCTTCAACACCTGGTTGGTTGAATGGGTTGATGCCGTTCAAGTAACCTGAGATACCGATAGCAAGTTCAAAGAAGTAAATCGCATAGCCAAGTGTGAATTCGTCTTGTTCAGGCAATGTCACAATCATGTTTGGCACATTTCCGTCAGTGTGAGCAAGAAGCACGCCGTCAGCTGCTTTTTTGTTAACGAAGTCCACATCTTTACCTTGCAAGTAGCCAAGTCCATCAAGGTCAGCGTCAAGTTCTGGAATGTTGATGTTTTTACGTGGTTTTTCAATACGGATTGCTGTTTCAAAAACAGTACGTGTTCCTTCTTGAATCCATTGACCTAATGAGTGGAGATCTGTTGAGAAGTTAGCTGAAGTTGGGTAAATTCCTTTTTGGTCTTTCCCTTCTGATTCACCTGCCAATTGTTTCCACCATTCTGAGAAATATTGAAGGCTTGGTTCGTAATTGATCAAGATTTCTGAGAATTTACCTTTACGGTAAAGGATGTTGCGCAGGGCAGCATAGGCGTAAGCGTCGTTTTCACGAACATTTGTAGAAGTGTATTCTTTACGCGCAGCGTTAGCACCTTCCATCAAAGCTGTGATATCAGCACCTGAAGCGGCGATTGGCAAAAGTCCAACAGCTGTCAATACTGAGAAACGTCCACCAACTGAATCTGGAACAACAAAAGTTTCCCAGTTGTTTGCGTCAGCATTAACTTTTACCGCACCTTTTTCTTTGTCAGTAGTTGCGTAAATCCGTTTGTTTGCTTCTTCACGACCGTATTTTTTAACGAGCATTTCTTCGAAGACACGGAAAGCAATTGCTGGTTCTGTTGTTGTCCCTGATTTAGAGATGACATTGACAGAGAAATCTTTGTCTGCAACATAATCAACAAGGTCAGCCAAGTAAGATGAAGAAATAGAGTTACCAGCATAAAGAATGCGTGGTGCTTTACGTTCTTCAGCAGTTTGCAAGTTCACAAAGCTGTTGTTTAAGAAATCGATAGCTGCGCGTGCACCGAGGTATGAACCACCGATACCGATAACGATGAGGACTTCTGAGTCAGATTTGATTTTTTCTGCTGCTTTTTGAATACGAGCAAATTCTTCTTTATCATAATCTTCTGGAAGATCGAGCCAACCGATAAAGTCTGAACCAGCACCTTTTCCTTCACGGAGCAATTTATCAGCACCGTCGATTTGCCATTGGATTTCGTCCAATTCATTGTCAGCTACAAATGGAGTGAGTTTTGAATAGTCAAATTTAATATGAGCCATTTTGATTCCTTTCAATTTCTTGCACATGCAAGAATGAGCTATTGAAGAGAGGACGATTTTAGGATCATCTTCTCTTCCAATTTTCTAGTTCATTTTATCACTTTTTCGCCTTTTTAACAATACTAAGCCTTGTGTAAGCGCTTATTTGTTAGCTTTTCCATTTTCTTTATCTTTGGGCTAATTTTCTGGAAAACTTTCCTTAAAATTGACTGACCAAGGCTATTGAGGAACTTCTTATAAAGGAAGTGTCAAATCTTTTTGACGAGAGAATAATCCATCTTTGTAACTGTTTTTTGCTAAAATAAGTACAATGAAATACACATTTGAAATCGACCTTGATCATTATAAAAATCTCGCCCAACAAAAGCAAAAAAGCCATCGTAAATTCCTCGCAGGATTGGCCAAAAAACCACCCAAACAATTAGATAAAATAGTGAAAGAAATCCATGAAGAAGTCTTCACCGAAATCGACTGCACCACTTGCGCTAATTGTTGTAAAACCTTGGGCCCCCTTTGGACCGAAGCCGATATTGAACGCGTCGCAAAACATCTGCGCATGAAAGTTGGAGACTTTGAAGCGAGCTATCTGCGAACTGACGAAGACGGTGATAAAGTTTTTCAAACCATGCCCTGTCCGTTTTTGGGAAGTGATAATCTGTGCAGCATTTATGAAGTTCGTCCGAAAGCTTGCCGTGAATTTCCGCATACTGACCGTAAAAAGATTTATCAAATCAACAATTTAACGATAAAAAATACCCTTTACTGTCCAGCTGCTTATGAATTTGTTGAGAAATTATCTTATCGACTCAAATAAAAATTACTGACGGGTCTGTCAGTAATTTTTTTATTAGGCCAAAATCTCTTTCAAAGCTTCTTTTGTATCCGTCAGTGAATGTCCCAAGGCTTTTTCAAAATCTTTAGATTCCACATCTAAATCTTTTGCTTCAATATCTTTTTGGAAGCCGAGGAAAAGTTCTGCTACAAAATCTGGGAGTCCAGTTTCAACTAAATGACTGACAAAAGTTTTGTCATCAGCGACAATCACTTCAAAATCCTTATCAGAAACTGATTTGAGGACTTGAGCAAGCTCTGCGTAAGTCAATCTTTTTCCTGAAAGCTCCAAAATTTCTGGAAAATCTGCTCCAGCAAGTGCTTTTGCTCCAACTTCTGCATATTCACGTTTCAAAGCCCAGCCCACTTTACCTGTTGGTGCATTGTAAACAAATTTCCCAGTTGAAAGTGCAGCAGCAATAATTGGCAGCTCATTTTCAAGGTACCAGTTATTACGTAAAAAGGTATGGGCAATTCCTGATTTTTCAATCGCCTTTTCAGTATAGATGTGGTCAGCAGCTAAGTCACTTGTTGCCCTTTCTGCTTGAGGAAAACTTGTATAAGCAATATAAGAAATACCAGCACTTTTGGCTGCATCAACCACATTTTGGTGCTCAACTTGACGATTTCCCGGCGCTCCTGAAACAAAAAGCAAACGGTCAATTCCTGTGAAGGCTTGTTCTAAAGCTGTTAGATCTGAATAATCTGCCAAACGTACATCGTAGCCTGCCGCTTTGAGTGGGGCTGCTTTTTCTTCTGTGCGAGCCAAAACCGCAATATCAGAAATTGGGACCAATTCTTTCAAAATTCCGAGTGCATAAGTACCATATCCTCCTGTCGCACCTGTTACTAAATATTTCATGTTAAATCCTCCATTATTTTGTTTTAAAATTTCCAAGCAGTTTGCTTTTTCTGCTCTATAAATGTATAATAACATTGTACTGCTTATCTGTAAAGTAAGCACTTTAAAGTTAGATACTCCCCTTTTAGATACTATTGTATAATACCAACGATTTGAGGTAATAAAAAAATGAAAAAAATTTCTGAACTTCCAGATTGTCCTGTTGAAACAGCACTTGTTTTGATGGGCGACCGCTGGAAAATGCTTATTGTCCGTGACTTATTAGAAAAAACCATGCGCTTTGGCGAACTTCAACGTTCAGTTGGACATATTTCACAAAAAGTTTTGACCCAACATTTACGTGCCCTCGAAGAAAGCGGGCTAGTTCATCGTGAGGTCTATGCAGAAGTGCCCCCTCGTGTTGAATATTCACTGACAGAACTTGGAAGAACCCTCAAACCAATCCATGATACGATGGCAGCTTGGGGAAATCTTTATAAAAAAGAAATCAGCAAAATGGGTTGAAATAAGAACAGAAATATTCAATTTTCATTCACTACCAACTTCCAAAAGTGCTAAAATAGTCATAGTTAGGAGGCACTGCTATGTCAATCAGTTTTCTTGCATTCACTGCTATTTCTTTATTTATGATTCACGAATTTGATGAAATTATTTTCGTAAGAAGTTGGCTGAAATCTGAAAAATCAAGGAGTCGCCCAAATCTATGGACGCGCGGTGGTTCAAAGTCTTATCCTTCCACAGCTGTCATTGCTTTTGAAATCGCTGAAGAATTTACTCTTATTTTTCTCCTCTGCTTACTTGGCATTTGGCTGAATTTACCTGGGTTATTAGCAGGTTTCATCATTGCAAACATCATTCACTTGGCTAGTCATATCACTGATTCACTGAGAGCCAAATTTTTCACACCCGGATCTCCCACTGCCCTGATTACTTTTATTTTGAATCTTACTTTACTTTTCAAATTTTTCCAAGCTCACCCTCAACCTTGGGGAATGATTGCCTTCAGTTCTTTAATATCACTCATTGTGTTCGGAGTCAATTTGCTACTCATTCACCGTTTAGCTAAACCCTTAGAATATTTTGTCGAAAATATTTATCAATAAAGTTACTAACAGTTTTATCCGTTCAACGTGATCAACAGAAGTCTTTAGATCAACGGTTAAAAGAACCACCAGTTTTTCTGATGGTTCTGTCATTAACATTCAAACAAGAAAAAATCACTGACGGACAGGTCAGTGATTTTTTCTTAGTTTTCTTTCAATTCTGCAATACGAGCTTTCACCGTATCGAATTTTTCTTGATAATCGGCTAATTTATCTTTTTCTTTTTGAACAACTTCTGCTTTAGCATTCGCAACAAAACGTTCATTACCCAATTTTTTATTCACTAAATCTAACTCTTTTTGCCATTTAGCAAGTTCTTTTTCAAGTCGAGCAATTTCTTCTTCAATGTTGATCAGACCTTTGAGTGGTAAGAAGAGCTCAGCCCCTGTGATAACAGCAGTCATCGCTTGCTCATCAAGCACAACTTCTTCTGCAATAACAAGCTCTGACGGGTTAGCAAAACGTGTGATATAAGGAGCAACAGAGTTCAAAAATTCCGCTTGTTCAGACTTGATGAAGATTGGCACTTGTTTAGACAATGGGGTATTAACCTCAGCACGAATATTACGAACGGCTGTAATTAATTCAATTAACATCGCCACACCTTCGCTTGCCTTATCATCATTAAATTCTGGACGTACTTTTGGATATTCGGCAACAACAATTGAACCAGAAGTATTTGGTAATTTTTCAAAGATTTCTTCAGTGAAGAAAGGCATAATTGGGTGTAATAGACGTAAAACTTGATCTAAAACATGGAGCAATACTGCACGTGTAATGTCTTTTTCAGCTTCATCCTCACCAAACATAACTTCTTTGGTTAATTCCAAATACCAGTTTGCAAACTCATCCCAAATGAAATTGTAAAGAATATGACCAGCGACACCAAATTCAAATTTATCCATTTGTTCAGTCACGCGCTCAACTGTATCATTCAAACGTGTCAAAATCCAACGGTCAGTGACATTACCAGCAGTTTGATTTGCAACTTTTGTCAAAGCCGAAGAAACAGCATCAGCGCTGACATCTTCTGCATTCATCAAAATATAACGTGAAACATTCCAAATTTTATTGATGAAATTCCAAGCGGCATCCATTTTATCATAAGAGAAACGTACATCTTGTCCTGGTGCAGAACCATTTGATAGGAACCAACGGAGTGCATCAGCTCCGTATTTTTCAATCACATCCATTGGGTCAATTCCGTTACCGAGTGATTTAGACATTTTACGTCCTTCTTCGTCACGAATCAAACCATGAATCAAAACATTGTGAAATGGTGCTTTGCCTGTGAACTCTAAAGATTGGAAAATCATGCGTGAAACCCAGAAGAAGATAATATCATAACCTGTGACAAGGGTACTTGTTGGGAAATAACGCTTGAAGTCTGCTGAGTTTTCATCTGGCCAACCCATTGTTGAAAATGGCCACAAAGCTGAACTAAACCAAGTATCGAGCACATCTTCATCTTGTGTCCACCCTTCTCCCTCAGGCGCTTCTTCACCAACATACATTTCACCCGCTTCGTTATACCAAGCTGGAATTTGATGTCCCCACCAAAGTTGACGTGAAATAACCCAATCATGCACATTTTCCATCCATTGCATGAACGTATCATTGAAACGTGGCGGATAAAATTCTACGGCATCTTCTGTCGCTTGATTAGCAATGGCGTTTTTAGCTAATTCGTCCATTTTGACAAACCATTGTGTTGATAAACGTGGTTCAACAACCACTCCTGTTCGCTCTGAGTGCCCAACTTCATGGCGGACTGGTTTTATATCAACCAACTGCCCCAATTCCTTGAGGTCAGCAACAATTTGTTTGCGGGCTTCAAAACGGTCAAGTCCTTCATATTTTCCACCATTTTCATTGATGGTTCCGTCATTGTTCATCATGTTAATCATTGGCAAATCATGACGCATCGCAACTTCAAAGTCATTAGGGTCATGAGCAGGTGTAATTTTTACAACCCCAGTTCCTTTTTCCATATCAGCATGGTCGTCTGTCAAAATCGGAATGACACGATTAATGATTGGTAAGATAACATTTTTGCCCACTAAATGTTTATAGCGCTCATCTTTTTCATTGACGATAACAGCCGTATCACCAAGGAAAGTTTCTGGACGTGTTGTGGCGATTTCAACAAACTCATCACTTCCTTCAATTTGGTAAGTGATGTGGTAAAAAGCCCCATCAATTTCTTTGTGAATGACCTCAATGTCTGACAAAGCAGTCATCGCTTTTGGATCCCAGTTGATGAGTTTTTCGCCACGATAAATCCAACCTTTATTATAAAGTTGGACAAAAACTTTACGAACCGCTTGTGAAAGGCCTTCATCAAGAGTAAAACGTTCACGAGAATAATCAACAGAAATCCCCATTTTGCCCCATTGTTCCTTGATGGTTGCAGCATATTCATCTTTCCACTCCCAAACTTTATCAAGGAATTTTTCACGTCCAAGGTCCTGTGGTAAAATACCATCTTCGGCAAGACGGGCAGCAACTTTTGCTTGAGTGGCAATCCCCGCATGGTCCATTCCTGGCAACCAAAGCGTATCAAAACCTTGCATCCGTTTTTGGCGAATGATGATGTCTTGTAACGTTGTATCCCAAGCATGACCCAAGTGGAGTTTTCCGGTCACATTTGGTGGCGGAATAACGATGCTATAAGGGTGTGATTCTGACGTTGAGCCATTAGAACCCGGCTCAAAAACACCCGCAGCCAACCATTTTTCGTAGCGTCCCGCTTCTACTTCTGTGGGATTGAATTTTGTTGATAGTTCGTTTGTCATGTTAGTCTCCTTTGGGTACAAAAAAAGCACCCTGATTTATTCTCCAGGGTGCTTCCGCACGGTACCACCTGATTTTCGTCAATTGACGACACTCATTTTATGCCTTAATTTTCTTGAAATGACGCAACCTTCATAAAGTTTGACTGAACACTTTCACCGGCCGTGTTCTCTCTATAAGTCTTGCTTTATTACTCCTCGTCAACTTGTTTTTATTTTAGCAGAATTCTTGTTTTTTTACAAGATACTTCTAAATTTTTACTTTTCTTTGATGATTTCTAAAAAGTGTTCTAAACCTTCTTTGGCTTGAATTTGCTGATTACATTGTTCAGAATCTAAGCAAATATAGGTACCATTTTTAGTATAAGTGCCATCAGCACCTCTTTTTGTTGTCGCTAAAAATTGAGTGACAATACTTGTTTTTTGGCAAATGGCACAGATATTTTTCATGCTACCAGAGATACTGCCATAGAAACCACGCCCGTCAGCGGTCAAAAGATATTTTCGATTACTTGAAACTTCATTCCAAGCAAAGTAAGTGACATCACGTAAATCCCATTGACTTGTCGCTGGAATTTTTAACTTTTTAACTTTTTTGAAAGCTTTTTTCATTTGAGCTTCGCTCGGTAAATGAAAAGCTTCGACTAAAGTTTTAAGTTCTGTCAGTAATTTTTCAGCGTGTTCTCTGGATAATTTAGGATGATCAATGGCTGATAAGTATTCTTGAATCGCAACTTTTACAGACAGTTTATTTTCACTGATGGAGCTGTCAGCATTTTCAGCGATTTGCAAAATTTCTGTGGCGACTTGGGCATAAACTGCCTCAACCGTCGATTTATCATTGACAGAGTGGTAGACATTGACGAGGTCAAAGGTCAGGTATTTAATTCGATTATATTCATATGGTTTTAACATTTTCTTATTCCTTAAGATGTGAACCCAACTGCTTTGAAGTTATGAAAATTAGGAAAATGTGGTTCTGTGCAAGGCACAGGTTCCATTTTGTCTATTTTTATCCACTTCAAGGAGGGTGAACTCAATTTGTTCTTATCCGCAAAGAAATAAGACTTTGCGGTAATCTAAGCGAGAGCTCTTACTCGCACTTGATTACCAACCATCTTCTTAAAATTCATTGGAATCTCCTTAAGATGTGAGCCCGACTGCTTTGAAGTTATGAAAATTAGGAAGATGCGGTTCTGTGCAAAGCACAGGTTCCATTTTCTCTATCCATGCCACTATGTGGCCTATGCTGTCCATTCGCTCTAAGCAACTAAAGTTGCAAGGCGAATCACATTTTCACTCACTTCAAGGAGGCCGAATTCAATTATTAATTAAAATGTTTTTGTTCCAAAATCTGGAACGTCATGGAAATCTTTCCCATTTTTGTAGTTTTCAAATTTCCCTTGCAAGAATTGGTAGGCGTCCAGACGACTTTCATAGCGAATGGCAGCTTCTTGTGCTTCTTTTTTACCATCTTCTGTACCGATCTTTTCAGCTGCTTTCATGGCAAGTTCAGAAATTTGAACTTGTTGGTCCACCCATTCTTCAAAATCTTTCAAAAATTTTTGTTCGTAATTCATTTTTACCTCTATCGCTTTGGTTTGGTTAAATCATAACTGTTTTCAATCATTTTATAGACTTGCTCATCTGCTACATCCCCGCCAATCCGGATATCCGACCAGTGCATTTTATTCATGTGAAAAGCCGGGGTGACATCTGCAAAAAACTCTCGCAATTCTAGGGCTACCTCTGGATTTAGCTTGACTGCTACGATCAAATCATCGCCACGTTCAGAAATAAATGCAAAGATTTTTTTATTTTTTAAGTGACGTATAACAAGAGTTGGCGTTCGCTTTTCCATTTTTTTAAAGGGTGTATCTGCAAAAGTTGGCCCCAGATTTAAGGCAAAGTCAATGAGTGCTTGCTTATTCATCACTTCTCCACTTCAAGTTGGTAAGCCAGACGATCCCCTTCAATCTCCACCAACCCTTTTTGGATGAACCCCTCACGCTCAAAAACTCGTTGCATCACCTGATTTAACGGATGAGTATCCACACGAAAATCACGATAACCTTGTGCAGACATCAAACTAAAAATAGCCGTGAACAAATACCGAGTAAGAGATCTTCCACGAAAGGCATCGGCTAAAGCAATACGATGTA
The DNA here is from genome assembly GCF_014905395.1 of Lactococcus taiwanensis. Lineage (GTDB taxonomy): Bacteria > Bacillota > Bacilli > Lactobacillales > Streptococcaceae > Lactococcus > Lactococcus taiwanensis. The sequence continues at coordinate 3,067 of NZ_BNDT01000009.1, read as the reverse complement.
TCGCAATATAATCTAAGTTTGGATTCGACCATGCCCCGTTTTTTATCTGAGTATAAGCAGGATCTTCGCCGGGGATTAAAGCACAGTATCCTGCAATCACCTGATCTACCACTAAGACATACCCTTGTGCTTGTTCAAAATCATGCTCAATATCAGCCACTGCTGGATATATACCTTGCCACTGATCACTACCTGAGTTTGCCAAAAATAGGCGCGCTTCTTGAATAATAGCCATGATTGCTCTTAGGTCTTTAGGACCTGCTTGTCTTAAATAAATCATTTGCTCAACTCCTGTTTATTTTCTTTATTTTAACATAAAATAAGCAGGACAGAGCCGTCAGCAATTTTGACGGCTCTGTGTGTTGAACGCACATATCAAGGTATGCTTGATCAGGAGCTGACCAATTTGTCAGTAAGCTTATTTACTGTATTTACCATATTTTTGCGGACGACGTCCCCGTTTTTTACCTTTAGCAAAAGCTTCAGCTTTACGTTCTTCTTCCAAATGTTCAAATTTAACAATTTTCAAAGGTTCATCACGTTTTGTCAATTTAACAACGGCTTCAGTTCTTGCTGTATGTGGGAACATATCCACTGATTGGATGTATTCTACTTTGTAATAATTGGCCAAAACCACTAAATCTTTTGCCAAAGTTGAAACGTTACAGCTGACATAAACCATTTTTTCCGGTGGGAATTTAGTAATTGTTTCAAGCAAGGCATCATCAAGCCCCGTACGTGGTGGGTCAACAATCATTGCAGTTGCTCTATGCCCAGATTTGTTCCAGTTTGGAATAATTCGCTCAGCTTTACCAATTTCATAGTGGCAATTTTTAAGCCCCAAACGTTTAGCATTTTCACGCGCATCAAAAATTGATTCTGGTGTAATATCCATCCCGTGAACTGATTTTACTTTTTTAGCCACGGCAAAACCAATCGTACCTACACCACAATATGCATCAATGACACGGTCATCTTTTTTAGGATTCAACGCCTTAACTGCTTCACCATAAAGTACATTGGCTTGCTCAGAGTTCAATTGATAGAAAGCACGAGGACTTAATTCAAATTCATAATCCAAAACACCTTCGGTAATTGTTTCTTTTTCATTGAACAAAATCTGTGTGCGTTCGCCATAGATTTCACTGGTTTTTCTTGGATGGAAATTGACCGCAACCGTCACAATTTCTTCAAATTCTTCTGTCAGTGCTGACAACATTTTATCAAATTTAACAAAAGAATTTTTTTGACGTTTTGAAGGTTCTTCACGTAATTCAGGCCAAACTTGTCCGTCCAAAATAATTGGTGTTGAAGTCACAAAAATAATTTGTACTTCACCTGTTTTTTGTGAACGACGAACCATGACCGTACGAATACCGCCGATTTTACGTTCATCATATACAGGTAAATCAAATTTTTCAATCAAACGGCAAATGTGATTGATAATTTCTTGGGTTTTCGGATCTTGCACTAAACAATTCTCCAGATTTACCAAATGATGTGTCCCCTCTTTATAGAGGCCTGCAATTACTGTACCATCATTCAAACGACGCACTTGGAACTGCAATTTATTGCGGTAGCCAAGTGTGTTTTCCATTCCCAAAGTTGCACGCAATTCATAATTGTGCCAACCAGCTGGCTTATATTTTTCTAAGGCCTGACGCAAAACATCACGCTTAAATTCCAATTGCATGGGATAAGAAAGATGCATGATGTGAGATTGACTCATTTCATGATACGCTCTATCTTGGGGTTTCACGCGATTTGGAGACTTTTTATTAATTTTAACCAATTTTGCTCGACTAAAATTTCTAGCATTTTCAGTAATTTCAACTAAAACTTCTTCCCCTGGAAGCGCGTAAGGAATAAAAACAAGTCGTCCTGAAATGACGCCAATCCCTTCCCCATTAATTCCCATCCGCTCAATTTCGAGTTGAATTTTTTGTCCTATTTTTAAATTTATCATGTTCTGATTATACCATAAAAGCCAGCATTTTGAACGCTCTATCGCCAATAATCCTTTAAAATTTACTGACCAATCTGTCAGTGACAAATCCCCTTACTTTTCGTATATAATAGAGACATGGGAAAAATTACCGCAATAAAAAAATTGAAACGACTCTATCGGGTAGATCTTGCTGAATTAGATCAAAATAAACTCTATGTTTGCGAAGATACCATTGTCCATTTCTTCTTGAGTGTTGACAAGATTATAGAAGATGACGAACTCTTAGAAATACAACGCTTTGATCAATTCGCTCAAGGCAAATCACTAGCCCTCTACTTTCTTTCTTTCAAGATGCGCACCGCTTACGAAGTTAAAAAATACTTACAAGAACATGAAATAAACTCAGAACAAATTGAAGAAATACTGACAGTCCTATCAGAAAACCATTTGGTCAATGATCGAGCTTATGCCGAAAACTTTATCAGGGGAAAAATTTCCATGGCGAGCGCTGGCCCATATCAAATCAAACAAAAGTTAGGTTTGAAAGGAATTGCAAACGAATTAAGCGACGAAGTAATAAGTGAAATTTATACTGAAGAAGACCAAATTGATGTAGCATATAAATTAGCAGAAAAACTCGTACGGAGTTCAGGCCATCGACTTACCCTTCATCAGTTACAACAGAAAATTATCCAACATCTCATGAACAAAGGATTCAACTATTCTGTAAGCTCGATTGCGTTAGAAAGTTTAGAGCTATCCAGTGATGAAGAACATGAAGCAGAGCTCTTGTATGACGAGCTTGAAAAAGTAGCAAAAAGATATAACCGAAATTATGAAGGGTACGAAAGAAAACAAAAAATTATCGCAAGTCTCTTGAGAAAAGGCTACGATTACAGCGATGTGGAACGTGCTCTACGCGATTTTACCTTCGAAGATGATAACTAAAAAAGCTCAGAATTTCTGAGCTTTTTCAATCAAACGTATAAAAAAAGGAGCCATAGCTCCTTAAGTTCACTTGGCCACTCGCCTATCTCCCAGGGGGCAACCCCCAAGTACTTCCGCCGTAGATGGACTTAACTTCTGTGTTCGACATGGGAACAGGTGTATCTCCATCGC
>NZ_BNDT01000008.1 GCF_014905395.1 Lactococcus taiwanensis | reverse complement strand
GGAAGTACTTGGGGGTTGCCCCCTGGGAGATAGGCGAGTGGCCAAGTTTGGGAGTTTAGCTCAGCTGGGAGAGCATCTGCCTTACAAGCAGAGGGTCAGCGGTTCGATCCCGTTAACTCCCATAGGTTGGTTCAGCCTTAATTGAATAATGTGTTGGAAGGGTAGCGAAGAGGCTAAACGCGGCGGACTGTAAATCCGCTCCTTCGGGTTCGGGGGTTCGAATCCCTCCCCTTCCATAGTTGTACGGGCATCGTATAAAGGTAGTACAAAGGTCTCCAAAACCTTTAGTGTGGGTTCAATTCCTGCTGCCCGTGTTTTAAAATTATGGCGGATGTGGTGAAGTGGTTAACACACCGGCTTGTGGCGCCGGCACTCGCGAGTTCGATCCTCGTCATCCGCCTTTTAATGGGGTATAGCCAAGCGGTAAGGCAAGGGACTTTGACTCCCTCATGCGTTGGTTCGAATCCAGCTACCCCAGTTGTTTTATTCGCCGAAGTGGCGGAATAGGCAGACGCGCCAGACTCAAAATCTGGTTCCTTCACGGGAGTGCCGGTTCGACCCCGGCCTTCGGCATATTATAATGAGCTAACTTTGCCTATTGTTAGCTTTTTTATTTTATTAGTGATAGAGAGTTAGTTTTAGTTAATGTAAAAACCAAGGAATTTTTTCCTTGGTTTTTTTTAGATTATGCTGTTAACCGATAAATTTTTTTCCTGTTTTGTTAAGGATCACTTTTGTGACTTCAATGACAAGAGTAGGTATCAGGGCTAGGGTAATTGCGATTAGCCAATGGGTTAGTGATAAAGGAACAATCTCTAGAATATTCATCAATAAGGGGGTATTTGTAAAGATGATAGTTATCGCGAGGGATAACAGGGTGGTGCCAAAAATTGTTTTATTTGTTGTTATTCCTCTTTTAAAGAGGGATTCATTACTTCTTGCATTGTAAACATTGATTGTTGAGGCAATAGTTAGTATGACAAATGCCATGGTTTGTCCGAGTTGATGATGAGGAGTTAAACCGCCTATTTCAATGAATTTTCCAATATAAAAACCTGTGAGTGCTGTGAAGATGAAAGCTGTGGCACAAATAGCAATGCGTTGACTTACACCTCTGGAGAAGATACTTTCTTTTACCCCTATAGGTGGTTGTTCCATCAGGTGCGAGTCTGCTTTTTCTCTTGATAATCCGAAGCCAGGAATACCGTCAGCAAGAACGTTAATATAAAGGAGCTGTATTCCAGTGAAAGGAAGCCCCCACCCAACGATAGCCCCTATGAGCATCGTAAGGATCTCAGCTACGTTTGCTGATAGGAGGTAGTAAATGGTTTTTTTGATGTTTGTGTAAACTCTTCGTCCTTCACGGATAGCCGCTACAATTGTGGCAAAGTTGTCATCAGCAAGAACAATATCTGAAGCAGATTTAGCGACTTCTGTTCCTGCAATCCCCATTGCTGTTCCGACATCTGCGGCACGTAAACTCGGTGCGTCATTGACGCCATCACCAGTCATTGCAACAATTTGTCCTTTTTCTTGCCAGGCTTTTACTATACGTAATTTATCTTCAGGGCTAACACGCGCATAGACGGAAATTTTTTCGATTTCAGTATTTAGTTCTTCATTGGACATTTGAGATAAGGTAGGTCCATCAACGACACGGTCCCCCTCGCGAAAGATATCAATTTGCTTAGCGATCGCTTTTGCAGTAAGAGCATGGTCTCCTGTAATCATGATGGGTTTAATTCCAGCTGTTCGTGCTTCTTGAACTGCTGCTTTTGATTCATCACGTGGAGGGTCTATCATTCCTACTATTCCTAGGAAATTGAGGTTTTCTTCGAGATTTGATAAATCTTTAGGGATTTCATCTAAGTCTTTGTAAGAGAGGGCGAGGACTCGCAGAGCGTTAGCCGCAAAGTCATCATGAATATTTTCGGCCTCCAGAAGTAAGGCCTCCTCTGGATCGGACTGTAAAGCAGCCGTGCCATCTATATGGAGGATTTGAGGATGGTGGGGTTGATGTTGACTGGTAGGAGCTAGGCGATCAAATGCCCCTTTGGTGAGGACCATGTAGCGCCCCGGAGTTTTGGGATGAGGGATAACCACAGACATTTTTTTTCGTGTACTATCGAAAGGGAGTTCGATAATGCGTTTGGGTGAGTTTTCGGGATGGTAGAGATCATGCTTAATAAGAAAGCGAATGATAGCCGCTTCAGTAGGGTCTCCATGTATCTCCCAACCACCATCATGGAATTGTGCTGTCGCATTAGAAGCATAGGCAAAGTTTTGTAAGAGAGTGACTTCGTGATCAGAGAGATGACCTTCGGACCAGACTTTTTGTCCAGAAAGCCAAATTTTTTGGATAGTCATCTGGTTCTGGGTGAGGGTTCCGGTTTTATCTGAAGCGATAACTGTTGCATTTCCTAAGGTTTCGACAGCGGGGATATTTCGGATGATAGCCTTTTTTTGTGCCATATTCTCTACGCCATAGATTAAACTGAGTGTGACGATGACTGGTAGTGTTTCTGGTACAGCGGCAACTCCTAGGACTACAGCTGTCATGAGATTATCGACGAGAGGTATATTGCCGTAGAAAAGATTAATGATGAAGATTAATACCCCTGCGGCAAAGGCAATAATTGCCAAACGCTTGGCAAGTTTATCAATTCTTTTTTGAAGCGGGGTCTTGCCTTTAACCTGTTCACCGATAAGTGTGGCAATTTGTCCCATTTGTGACTGTTTACCAACTGCAACTACAATTCCACGACCTGTTCCGTTGAGGACATTGGTTCCAGAAAAGACCATATTGAGTTGATCTCCTAGAGGAACATCGGTAGAAATCTCAACTTCGGCATTCTTATCAATGGGTTCAGATTCTCCAGTCAATGAGGACTCATCAATTTGGAGGGAATTACTTGTAAGTAAGCGGATATCAGCACCTACTTGAACCCCTGCTGAAAGTTCGATAATATCACCGCAAACAAGTTCATTAGAGGCTATCGTTTGGATCTTTCCAGCACGTAGTACAGTAGAAGTAGGTGAAGCAAGCTTTTTGAGAGCGGCAAGTGCATTTTCTGCACGACTTTCCTGAAAGACAGAGACAACAACATTAATGATCACAATCAGTAAAACAACAACTGTTTTTGTGTAGTTTCCATTACTGATGGCAGCTAAGTAAGCAGAGAGCCCACCGACCAGAAGTAGGATAATATTCATGACTTCTAAGAGGTGATGCAGAATTTTTTGAAAAAGATTAGGACCTGCCTTGGTTGAGAAGTCATTGTGACCATATTTTTCGCGAGAAGCTTTGATTTGTGAGGAGCTTAGACCATTGTCGGTCTCTAGTTGGTAGTATTTTTTTATTTGCTCTAAGGAGGCAGTACGATATTTCATTAGAAATTCCTTTCTATTTTTTCTAACTTAATGAGTGGTTGTAATTTAATTATAATATAATTCTCATATATCGAAAAATGATAAGTCTGTTTTTTGATAAAAGGCTGTATAAATCGCCAAAAATATGGTATTATGGATGATATGGAAACGAAAACAGTAAGTGAATTAGCAGAGCTTTTTGGCGTAACGCGACAAGCGATGAATAAGCGTGTCAAGTCGCTTGACCCTAAGTTTGTAGAAAAAAATGAGAAAAATGTAACAGTTGTCACAAAAGAGGGAATTCATGAACTTGAAGGCCTCTATGGAAAAGTGGTTACAGCTCAGGCGGAAATGTTGGAAAAACAAGGAAGACCGAGTGCGGATCTTGCGCTTCAGTCTGACGATGCGGCGTCAGCAGCTTATGAGATGATCAGCGCGCTGATGAAGGATAAAAATGCAGAAATTGAACGTCTTAATAGTCAGTTAGTGGCAAAGGACCAACAATTGACAGTGAAGGATAGTCAGATCGCTGAAAAAGATGCGCAAATTAAGAAACAACAAGAGTTGATGGAAAAGGCTCTAACAGATCAAAACCAGTTCTTCACTGACTTGCAAGAACAAATACAGAATGCAGGCAACGTTGAAAGTAAAGGTTTTTTTGGGCGCTTATTTAAGAAGAAATAATGTAAAAAAGTTACTGACGAGGCGGTCAGTAACTTTTTGAGAAAGCTTGTTGCGAACTAGTTCATTTATGAAGGAGGCACAGAAAGGTGTTAACCGCTTACAGTTCGATTGGAGCGTGGTTCCTTATGTGGTGCGCTTTCTAAGGGAGTTTATGTTTGCAAATTTCGAAAAAAGTGATAAAATAAAAGAGTAAGTTAAATTGTTAACTTAGTCAATTTAAAAGGTATGCCTTTTATAAAATCTAATCCCTATAAGGAGGAAACTACTAATGGTAGTTAAAGTTGGTATTAACGGTTTCGGTCGTATCGGTCGTCTTGCTTTCCGTCGTATTCAAAATGTTGAAGGTGTTGAAGTTGTTGCAATCAACGACTTGACAGATCCAGCAATGCTTGCTCACTTGCTTAAATACGATACAACTCAAGGTCGTTTCGATGGTAAAGTTGAAGTTAAAGATGGTGGTTTCGAAGTTAACGGTAAATTCGTTAAAGTAACTGCAGAAGCTAACCCAGCTAACATCAACTGGGCTGAAGTTGGTGCAGAAATCGTTCTTGAAGCAACTGGTTTCTTCGCAACTAAAGAAAAAGCAGAACAACACTTGCACGCTAATGGTGCTAAGAAAGTTGTTATCACAGCACCTGGTGGATCAGATGTTAAAACTATCGTTTACAACACTAACCACGATGTACTTGATGGTACAGAAACAGTAATTTCAGCTGGTTCATGTACAACTAACTGTCTTGCTCCAATGGCTGATACTTTGAACAAAAACTTCGGTATCAAAGTTGGTACAATGACTACAGTTCACGGTTACACTGGTGACCAAATGACTCTTGATGGCCCACACCGTGGTGGTGACTTCCGTCGCGCACGTGCTGCAGCTGAAAACATCGTACCTAACTCAACAGGTGCTGCTAAAGCTATCGGTCTTGTATTGCCAGAACTTAATGGTAAACTTCAAGGACATGCTCAACGTGTACCAGTTCCAACTGGTTCATTGACTGAACTTGTTACTATCCTTGACAAAGAAGTTACTGTTGAAGAAATCAACGCAGCTATGAAAGCAGCTTCAAATGAATCATTTGGTTACAACGAAGACCAAATCGTTTCATCTGATATCGTTGGTATCTCTAACTCTTCACTCTTTGACGCTACTCAAACTGAAGTTACTTCAGCTAACGGTGTTCAACTTGTTAAGACAGTATCTTGGTACGATAACGAAATGTCATACACTTCAAACCTTGTTCGTACACTTGCACACTTCGCTAAAATCGCTAAATAATTTTCGCATTTTAACAGTGTAAAAACCAGCTTTCGAGCTGGTTTTTTTATTTTTAATAAAGAGAACCGGTCAAAATAAATACAAACTTTTAAAATCGAATTTTTATGTAATGTAAGGTTACTGATGAAGCTGTCAGTAACTTTTTTGGAGCTCTCAGAGCCCTTTGATGTGATTTTATCCCCATTTCTTCTGACAACTTGGTATAATGAAACTATGAAACTAACAGATTCCGTCCAATTTTTAAAAGGAGTCGGACCAAAATCCGTCGAAAATTTTCAGAAATTAGGTATTTTTACCGTTCAGGATTTACTTTTGTACTTCCCTTTTCGCTATGAAGATTTTGCGAGCCGTTCTGTCTTTGAACTCCTTGATGGCGAAAAAGCCACATTGATTGGGAAGGTCGTAACGCCTGCTAATGTGCAGTACTATGGTTTTAAGCGTAATCGGCTTTCTTTTAAAATTAAACAAGATGAAGCAGTAATTGCTGTCAGCTTTTTTAACCAGCCTTATTTGGCAGACAAGGTCGAAGTTGGTAAGGAAATCGCTGTGTATGGTAAGTGGGAGCAGGCCAAACAGCAACTCTTGGGGATGAAGGTCGTGGCCCAAGTAGATGATGGGCTAGAACCAGTCTATCACCTGACGGCTGGAATGAAGCAAAGTAGTCTAGTAAAGGCAATTCAACAGGTTTTTGATGCAGGAGTCTTGACAGAATTGACGGAAAACCTGCCTCAATTTTTATTACAAAAATACCGGTTGATGGGGCGACAAGAAGCGGTTCGGGCAATGCATTTTCCTGCAGATATGCAGGCACATAAGCAAGCCTTGCGGCGTGTAAAATTCGAAGAACTTTTTATGTTCCAGCTTAAACTTCAAGCTCTAAAAAATAAAGAAAAATCAGGACGAGCAGGTTTAGCTATTGCGTTTGAAACTCAAGAGATTGAGGATAAAATTTTTGAGCTTCCTTTTGAATTGACGGGCGCGCAACGGCGAGCTTTAAATGAAATCTTGGAAGATATGAAATCCTCTTATCATATGAATCGCTTACTGCAAGGCGATGTGGGTTCGGGAAAAACAGTCGTGGCTTCACTCGCCATGTATGCCGCATGTTTAGCCAATTTTCAAGCAGCAATTATGGTGCCAACAGAAATCTTAGCGCGGCAGCATTATGCTAATTTGAAGGCCCTCTTTCCAGAGCTCTCGGTCTCGCTATTGGTATCAGGTTTAAAAACTTCAGAGCGCCGTGAAATTTTGGCAGATTTAGCGAGCGGACGGACTCATATGGTGGTCGGCACACATGCGCTAATCCAAGAGGGGGTGGATTTTTACAACTTGGGGCTTGTTATTACTGATGAACAGCATCGCTTTGGTGTCAACCAACGAAAAGTATTACGTGAGAAAGGTCAGAACCCAGATGTGCTGATGATGACTGCAACACCTATACCTCGTACACTGGCGATCACGGCCTTTGGGGATATGGACGTCTCCATCATTGATGAGCTTCCCAAGGGACGTCAGCCCATTACTACACGTTGGGTGAAGCATGAGCAATTTGCTGAAGTTTTAAAGTGGATTAAAAGTGAGGTTGATCAAGGCGCTCAAGTTTATTTTGTTTCTCCTTTGATTGAAGAATCAGAAGCTTTAGATTTAAAAAATGCGGAAGCTTTATTTACTGAACTTCAGGAATATTTTGGAATGTTTGCTCAAGTAGGGCTTTTGCACGGGAAGATGAAAAATGATGAAAAAGATCACATCATGCAAGACTTCAAGGCTAAAAAACTTGATATTTTAGTCTCTACCACTGTTATTGAAGTAGGGGTGGACGTGCCCAATGCCACAATCATGGTGATTATGGATGCCGATCGCTTTGGCCTTTCGCAGCTCCATCAATTGCGCGGACGTGTGGGACGCGGTACCAAAAAATCTTACACTATTTTGGTGGCAAATCCTAAGTCAGACTCAGGTAAACAACGTATGAAAATTATGACTGAAACTCAAAATGGCTTTATTTTAGCTGAAGAAGATTTAAAGATGCGAGGTTCTGGAGAAATTTTTGGGGTCCGGCAATCGGGACTTCCCGAATTTGTCGCAGCTGATCTGGTCAATGATTACAATATCTTAGAAGTTGCTCGGAAAGAAGCAGTCGCGCTCTTCAAAGAAGCTGAGCATTACCCTGAATTAATCGCTCAAGTGTCAGTGGAAGGTGGTTTTGATTGATGGAACTCGCCACTTTAATTACCCAAACGTGGCAGGATTTTGCGAAACTAAAATCAGTGCCCGAAACGGCAGACATTCTAGTACCAGAAAGTATGCCGCTCTTATGGTTTGGTAATCTTCCTGCGTATCAAACGTCAAGTTTACGTGTTTTGACGGTTAGTAAAAATCCCTCCGACGCAGAATTCGGAGCAAATAAACGCTTTAAGGAACTGAAGGATTTACTGACAGCGCCGTCAGTAAATTCTGCATGCTATCAAAAGGCCTTAAATGCTTATTTTCAAGAAGCTCCCAACCCATGGTTTAAGCAATTGGCTAAATTTTTGCCTGTTTTTGATGCAGCTTATGCACCAGTAAAATCAACACAATCCTGTGCTTTACATGTCGATCTATTCACTCCTATTGCTACAACTCCGGTCTGGCCGGCTCTGAGCAAAACGCAACAGGCACAATTTGAGATGATCTTTCCAAAACTCCTTACTTACTTGCAACCTGATATAATACTGACCAGTCTGTCAGCCCCTAATTTGAAAATCTTGTTGGGCAAAGTGGGAGACCAAGTTGAAGAAATCTTCAATGAGGAAGTTCCAGGTAAAGCTGCAAAATATGTGCGGGCTTACCGTGTTGATCAAAGCGTGATTGTGATCAATGGTCGTAATTTCCAAGGGACATATTTTGGAGGGATGACTGAATCATTTGTCAAAACTTGCCTTCAAAAAATAAAAGCTCTGGCTTAAAAAGTTACTGATGAGCCTGTCAGTAAAACAGTATAAAAAAAACGCTCTAAAAAGCGCTTTTTTATTTGCCCAAACAAAATTGGGAGAAGAGTTGTGTGATCAGCTCATCGGGAGCTGCTTCACCTGTTATCTCGCCTAAAAGTTGCCAACACCGCGTGACGTCGACTTGAATTAAGTCAACCGGCAAGCCCATCATGAGGCCGTTGTTTGCTTCTTTAAGTGCGGCAAGTGCTTGTTCTACTAAAGCAATGTGTCGTGCGTTAGAGAGCACGGTCGCGTCACCAGCTTCAATTTCACCTGCAAAGAAAATCTTATTAATCTTATCTTCTACGGCATCGAGATTTTCATTTTTCAAAGCTGAAATACGAATGAAATCAGCAGGAAGCTCCGCTATTTCAATCTTTTCTGGTAGATCAGTCTTGTTAAGTAAAATAATCCGGTTTGCTGAGGCTGAAAGTTCGAGTAACTCTTTATCTTTAGGAGACAGCGCAGAAGAGGCATCCAGCACAAGTAAGACAAGATCAGCTTCGGCCAATGCTTTTTTAGAACGCTCCACACCGATTGACTCTACTATATCGTCTGTATCACGAATACCCGCTGTGTCGATCAGTTCTAGAGGGACACCACCGATATTGGCAAACTCGGTAATCACATCGCGGGTAGTCCCTGCGATATCTGTTACAATAGCTTTTTCCTCACGAAGCATTTGGTTCAAAAGACTAGATTTTCCGACATTTGGTCGACCGATAATGGCTGTTTTCAAGCCTTCACGCAGAATTTTACCACGTTTCGCTGTGGCTAAAAGATTTTCCAACAACTGTTCAAACCGGGTGGTTTTTTCAATCAACATTTGAGAGGTCATCGTTTCGACGTCATCATACTCGGGATAATCAATATTAACCTCTACCTGAGCCAAACTTTCCAAGATTTCTTGACGGATGTTTTGAATCATTTTGGAGAGGCTTCCTTCAAGCTGTTTGACGGCGATATTGGCGGCTTTGTCTGTTTTGGCACGTATTAAGTCCATGACAGATTCTGCTTGGGCAAGATCCATCCGGCCATTTAAGAAGGCACGCTTGGTAAATTCGCCTGGTTCAGCAAGTCGTGCACCAGAGCGAAGTAAAAGTTGTAAAATTTCTTGAGTCACAGCAATTCCGCCATGAGTATTGATCTCGACAATATCCTCTCTGGTAAAGGTTTTGGGGGCGCGCATGACCGAGACCATTACCTCGTCTACCAAGCGTTTGTCTTCATAAATATGCCCATAGTTAATGGTATGACTGGCTACGATTGTCAAATTTCTTCCTTTGAAAACAGATTGTGCTATTTTTAGCGCATCCGTTCCAGATAAGCGAACGATGGAAATTGCTCCTTCGCCAAGCGGCGTTGAAATCGCCGCGATTGTATCAAATTCTTGTGTTAAACTCATGACTCTATTTTACCTTATTTTTTCTAAATTGAAGCACTTTTTTTATGAAAATTAAAAGAAAAGGGCAGAAGCAACCAAAAAAAGATGAAAAAATTGACTGATGAGCCTGTCAGCCCAATTAAAAGGGCAAATATTTTTTGATATAATGGAAAATATGAGATTAGATAAATTTTTAGCAGAAGCTGGGCTAGGAAGCCGCAGCGAGGTCAAGATATTACTGAAAAAAGGGCGCGTGACTGTTGCAGGACAGGTACAAAAAGACGGGCGATTTCAGATTGATAAAAATACAACCGCAGTCGCTTTTGATGGAGCCCCCCTAATTTATCAAGAATTTTATTATTATCTTCTCAATAAACCACAAGGAGTGGTTTCTGCTACAAAAGATCAGCAGTTCAAAACAGTGGTAGATTTACTTCGTCCGGAAGATTATCGTCCGGATATTTTCCCTGTTGGACGCCTCGATAAAAATACTGAAGGTCTTCTGATTTTAACCAACGATGGCGCACTAGGACACGATTTGACGCAACCTAAAAAACATGTTGAAAAAGAGTATTATGCGCAAATCGATGGTCAAGTAACACCTCAAACGGTACAGCAGTTTGCTAAAGGACTCCTTCTAAAAAATGGGGAACAGGCTCGTCCTGGGGAACTTTTTATCGAAAAGGTGACAAAAAGCAATACGCGAAACGGCTGGCAAAGTGAGATACGTGTTATTATTCATGAAGGAAAGTTTCACCAAGTCAAACGTATGTTTGAAGCCGTCGACATGTATGTCTTGAGCTTAAAACGGCTACGAATGGGGGCTTTGTCGCTTGATAAAGACTTAGCTTTAGGAGCATATCGTCCCCTAACCGCTGATGAAATCGCCCTTTTGAAAAATTAATTAAAAAAAGTTACTGACAGCCTGGTCAGTAACTTTTTTTTAATTATCACGGTTAATATTTACTCCAAGTACCGTCAAATGACCGTTCGAGATTAATTTAATAATCAGATGAGCAAAGTCTTTTGAAGACATTTGTTGAGAGGAGTTAATCCACCAGTTCAAGGTTCCGACTAAGATTGAACTGATATAGGAAATGACAAAATCGTTGGGTACAACGACATCCATCTCGCGGACCTCAAGTTGTTCAAACAATGCTTTATACCGCTTAGATAGGATTTCTAAGAACCGATTGATCAGACTTTCATCACTTGCACGGTCAGTAATGATACGGGCAACTTCAGGATTATCTCGCACAAAATCATAAAAGCGTGCTAGCATGGTTTCAATTTCTTTAACATGCACATTATTTCCATCGACAAGGTTTTGTTCATCTAAAATTTCTGAAAAATTTGCTAAAAATTCATCTACCAAACTATCATAGAGGTCCTGTTTATCCGCGTAATGCGCATAAAAAGTGGCTCGATTAATCATCGCAGAATCAGCAATTTCTTGAATTGAAATTTTTTCAAATTTCTTTTTGCGTAGTAAAACAAAGAAAGCCTGAGTAATTAACTTTCGCGTTCGTTTGACTCGTAAATCATCTACTTTTACCATAATCTCATTCTTTCCCAATCCTTTGATGATCACTCTCTTTTGATCACAAAACTTACTTTCTATTATAGACGAAAAAAATGTCAAAGTCATTTTCCAATCACGTCAAAACATTTTGTCATTGGATGTCAAAACAATTTAACAAAAACGACATGCCCTCTGACTTTGTTGTTTATGTGACAACCACGCCGTTTTTGCTGGTTGAAAAAAAGTTCACAAATGATAAAATTAAGAATAGATGAGATAACCAACAAAGTGTCAAGATATTTTTTACAAAAATAATTCAAACAAACACTCAGTGATTCGCTCTTAAAATGATAAAAGAAACCGTGAAGAACAACCAAGTGATAAAGGAAAAAATAATGGAAAATAATTATAAAGCAGGCATAGATGTTGGGTCAACCACTGTAAAATTAGTCGTATTTGATCCCCAAGATCAACTTATTTTTAGCCGCTATGAACGTCATTTCTCTGATGTCAAAACGGCCACCATCAAAGTATTAAAAGATTTTATTGCGGAACATGGAGACCTTAGTTTGCGCTTAGCGATTACGGGCTCTGGCGGTATGGGCTTAGCAGAAGTCATCGATGTTCCTTTTATTCAAGAAGTCATTGCGAGTGCCATGACAATTGAAAAGTTCATTCCAGAAACTGATGTGATGATTGAACTTGGTGGTGAAGATGCTAAAATGACCTTTTTTGATAATGGCACCCAAGAGTTACGGATGAATGGGACCTGCGCAGGCGGCACAGGTGCCTTTATTGATCAAATGGCAGCACTATTAAAAGTAGATGCCAACGGGGTCAATGAATTGGCCAAAAATTATGAAAAACTCTACCCGATCGCTTCACGTTGTGGGGTGTTTGCTAAAACAGATGTTCAACCTCTACTTAATGAGGGAGTACGACGTGAAGACATTGCGGCGAGTATTTTTCAAGCGGTTGTTAATCAAACGATTGCTGGACTTGCCTCAGGAAGAAAAATTAAAGGAAACGTTGCTTTTTTAGGGGGACCGCTTTATTTTATGAGCGAGTTACGCCAACGGTTTATTGAAACTTTGAATTTGCAGCCAGAACAAGTTATTTTCCCAGAAAATCCACAACTTTTTGTAGCAATGGGCGCCTCTCTTTCTGAAGAAACGACGGAAAAAGACGTTTCAACGCTAATTAAGAGCTTAGAAGAAGATCATTCGGCAAGCTTAATTCCTCAGGATACAATGGATAAACTTTTTGAGAATGAAGCTGAGCTTGAAGAATTTCGTACACGCCATGCTAAAGCACAGGCTAACTATAAAGAACTCTCTAATCACCACGGTGCTGCATTCCTTGGTATTGATGCAGGGTCCACGACAACCAAAGTTGTGCTGATTGATGAGGAAGGAAATATTCTTTATGACCATTATGGTTCTAACAATGGAGAACCGCTTGAATCTGTCATCAATGTTTTAAAAGAGGTCTATGCGAAACTTCCAGCGGATGTCTATATTGCAAAATCAACAGTAACTGGTTATGGAGAACACCTGATTAAAGCAGGACTTCATGTTGATTATGGTGAAGTTGAAACAATGGCTCATTATAAGGCCGCTGATTATTTCAATCCAGGAGTAGATTTCATTCTTGATATTGGTGGACAAGATATGAAAGCTATGCGAATTCGTGATGGTGCTTTATCAAGTATTCAACTTAATGAAGCTTGTTCATCAGGTTGTGGTTCATTCATTGAAACTTTTGCTAACTCTCTCAAACACGATGTCCGAGATTTTGCCCAAAAAGCCCTTTTAGCTGAGCATCCAGTAAACCTGGGTTCTCGCTGTACTGTCTTTATGAACTCAAAAGTGAAACAAGTTCAAAAAGAAGGAGCAACTGTCGGAGATATTTCCGCAGGCCTTTCATACAGTGTCATTAAAAATGCCCTCTATAAAGTTATAAAAGTAAAACGTCCAGAAGAACTCGGTAAGAAAATTGTGGTTCAAGGGGGAACTTTTTATAACGAAGCCGTCCTTCGTGCTTTTGAAAAAATTTCTGAGCGTGAGGTTGTCAGACCTTCGATAGCTGGACTGATGGGTGCTTATGGCTGTGCACTTATTTCACTCGATCATTATGTGGCGAACGAAGAATCGACGCTACTCAAATTAGCAGATTTAGAGAATTTTGAAACGCATAAAGAGTTTATGGTTTGTGGACTCTGTGAAAACATGTGCAAGATGACCCTGACTGTCTTTAACGATGGCAGTAAATTTGTTACAGGGAACCGTTGTGAACGTGGTGCAGAAAAAGCAACTCAAGTTAAAATTGCAAAGAAAGATAAAAAAGTTAACTTAGTTGATTATAAGTACAAAAAACTCTTCAAGTACCATAGCCTCTCTCGCAAAAAACAAACACGTGGAGAAATTGGGATTCCACGTGTGCTTAACATGTACGAAAATTATCCCCTCTGGCATACTTTGCTAACCGATCTTGGTTTTCGGGTTGTCCTTTCACCTAAGTCAGATAAAGCACTTTTTGAAACTGGGATTGAAACCATTCCCTCAGATACAGTATGTTATCCAGCAAAAATGGCCCATGGACATATCCAAGCATTGATTAATAAAGGTGTGCCAAATATTTTCTATCCCTCAGTTTTATTTGAACAAAAAGAACAAAAAAATGCTCAAAATCATTTTAACTGTCCTATCGTCCAATCTTATCCTGAAGTGATTAAAAATAATATTGATGAAATTCGTGAAGGACAAGTGAATTATTTCCATCCTTTTATCAATCTTGCGGATCCTGCTGGGGTTGCGGTAAATATTTACAAAATGCTTCTAGAACAAGGAATTGAAGTAGCTCTTGAGGAAGTGCAAGAAGCTGTGACTCATGGCTTTGAAGAAATGGATAAATTTAAAGAAGATTTGCGCCTTAAAGCTGAAGATTTGCTCATGCAAATTAATTTAAATAATGAAAAGGCCATTGTTCTTGCTGGACGCCCTTATCATTTGGATCCAGAAATCAATCACGGAATTGCTGACATCATCACTCAAGAAGGTTTCCACGTTTTGACTGAGGATTCTATTAGTCATTTAGCCGAAGTTTCTGGTCTACGTGTGGTCAATCAATGGGTTTACCATAGCCGCCTTTATGCAGCTGCAAATGTGGTTTGTAAAAATAAAAATCTCGAACTTGTTCAACTTAATTCCTTTGGTTGTGGCCTTGATGCTGTAACGACAGACCAAGTAGAAGAAATCATGCGCGGACACAATAAGCTTTATACCGTCTTGAAAATTGACGAAGGTTCAAACATGGGAGCTGTTCGTATTCGTTTACGTAGTCTGAAAGCAGCAGTTTCAGAGCGCGTGCGTCATAATATTGAAGCAACGACAGAAGTTCATGAGTTAGTACAAGAAACCCCAGCTTTCACAAAAGAAATGGCTAAAAAGCATACACTTTTGTTGCCGATGTTGTCACCAATTCACCAAGAAGGTTTACTCGATGTGGCTTTTGCTTCAGCAGGATATAATGTGGTTTCACTTCCTGAAAGTAATACCTCTGTCAATAACGGATTAAAGTATGTCAACAATGATTCTTGTTATCCAGCTATTATTACTATTGGTCAGTTGATTGAAGCCTTGCAATCGGGAGAATATGATGTCAATAACACTTCTGTGATGATGACGCAGACGGGTGGTGGGTGTCGTGCTACCAATTATATTCCGTTGCTTAGAAAAGCTTTAATTGATGCCGGTTTCCCGCAAGTACCCGTTGTTTCTTTGTCAATGGGTAACCAAGGAACAGAAAAAGGTTTTAAATTCACTGTACCGTTAATCACACGTTTCATGATTGCAGTCCTTTATGGAGATTTATTTGAGCGTGTTGTTTATCGGACGCGCCCTTACGAAGCTGTCAGCGGTTCGGTGAATGCTCTTCATGCTAAATGGTTGGAAAAAGCGAAGAAAAATGTTGAAACTGGTTCAATTTTTGAATTTAATCGCAACATGAAAAAAATTATTGCAGAGTTTGATGAGATTGAATTGCTAGAAATTAAGAAACCGCGCGTTGGGGTAGTGGGCGAAATCCTTGTTAAATACAGTAAAACTGCAAATAATGATATTGTTTCTATCATTGAAGAAGAAGGGGGAGAAGCTGTAGTTCTTGATTTGATTGGTTTTATGAACTATAGTTTGTACAATCAAATTTGGAAGTCGGATGAAATTGGTTTTAGCAAAACAAATAAATTAATGGCTAAAACTTTTATTGGCATCATCAATATGTTGGAAAAACCAATGAATAAGGCGCTCAAGGCTTCAAAACGTTTTGAAGCAATCGAATCTATTTATGAAATCGCCACTTCAACTCAAGAGGTTATTTCCGTTGGAAACCATACCGGAGAAGGCTGGTTCCTTACAGGTGAAATGATTGAGTTGCTCCAAAAGGACATTAAGAATATCATCTGTCTCCAACCTTTTGGTTGCTTACCTAACCATATCGTAGGGAAAGGGATGATGAAAGAGCTCCGCCGTCAGTACCCCGGAGCCAATCTAGCACCGATTGATTATGATCCAGGGGTCTCTTCTGTAAATCAGCTCAATCGTATTCGTTTAATGATGGCAACGGCCAAAAAGGCTGTCAAAGCTCAAGAAAAGGAACTGACAGAAGCGTCAGCAGTAGCTTCAAACCTTAATTTAGTAAATCGTTAAAAATAAAATTACTGACCAAGCTGTCAGTAATTTTTTTAATGCATTTTTGTTAACAATTGTTATCAGAAATTGTTATCAAAGTATGTTATCAAAAATTGTTAGCGCACAAGGGCGCGGTTTTGTTTAAAATAAGTGGGTAAGTTGAAGCAATCAGTTAACAAAAATTAAACCGACTGGTTGTCCTCAAAAAATAGTAAGAAAGGAATTTCAAAATGAAATTCGAATTTAAAGGACTCTCTTCTTATGAAGAAAACTCAATGCCAAACTTTATGGGTGATGCAGAAATCCGTAGCGTCATTCAAGAGTTTATCAATATGGATGAAGCAATTGAATATGTTTCTAATCACCATGGTTTTGTTAAAACAGAAGATGGGAAGTTTGCTTTTGAAGTGAGAAACATTTCTGCTGTAGGTTAATTTGTCGCTTCTGGCTCTGCCAGCCCTATTTTAGCGAATTAGACAAGGACAAACATAATGGAAAAAAAATACACACGTATACTCGTCGGGATGGATGGTTCAGCTGAATCATTGAAAGCCTTCGATGAAGCCTTACGAATTGCTAAACGCAATGATGCGGCATTGATTCTTGCAAATGTAATTGAACAACGTTCTTTTTTAGCTGTCAATACTTATGACACGATTGCAGAAGAACGCCACGAAGCAGGTACAAAAATTTTGCTCGAACAATTTGCTCAAGAAGCTACTGACGCGGGTGTCAGTAAGGTTGAAACAGTCTTACAATATGGTTCTCCAAAGGTATTAATGTCAACGAAAATTCCAAAAGAGGAAAACGTTGATTTGATCGTTGTTGGAGCAACAGGGATTAGTTATATTGAACGGGTTGTCGTTGGTTCAGTTGCCTCTTATATTGTCAACCATGCGCCATGTAACACGCTTATTGTAAGAAAATAAGCAACTACTACTTAAACAAACGATCTCAAGTCGTTATCATAGAAATGGAAAGAATCATGAAAAAAGAAAGTATCTTTACCCCTACTTTCATCATCAATACACTTATTAGTTTTTTATTTTATATCGTATTTTACGTTTTAACCTCTTCAATCGGGACGTATGCGCTAGAACAACTCCACCAATCAACCGTGATTAGCCTTTCGCTTTCTAGCGTCTTTGTTATTGGTGCCTTGATTGGGCGTGTATGGACAGGGATAAGTATTACCCGCATCGGAATGAAACGGTTGCTTTACATTGGCGGACTCATTTTTCTTATTTTAACTTTTGGCTATTATTTAACAACAAATATTCCGCTACTCTTTATTATTCGAATCATTCAAGGTGCAGGTTTTGGGATTGGAGCAACGGCTTCAGGAACAATTGCTGGACACGTTGTCCCTGCTGCACGGCGCGGGGAAGGAATTGGTTATTACGCTCTGTCAGTAACTCTCGCAGCTGCTGTTGGACCAGCATTATCTATCATGATTTATTCTGCTCTTGGTTTTAATACACTTTTAGGTCTTGCTTTAGCTTTACTTGTTATTACCTTTATCTTAGTCTTTTTTGTTCATGTGCAAGAATTTACACCCGAAGAACGAGAAATTGCACTTGCAAATGAGCCTAAAGGGGTGGAACGCTACATCGAAAAATCAGCACTTCCTATCTCTATCATTGCTTTTCTCGCCGGATTTATTGACTCAGCCATTTTAACAGGAATGGGCTCATTCTCAACAGATCTTAAAATTCCACTTGCGGGTTCACTTTTCTTCACAATGTACGCAATCTTTATCTTTATCTCACGTCCCTTTACAGGCCGACTCTTTGATGCGAAAGGTGACAATTGGATTTTCAACCCTACTTTTGCTTTCTTTGCAGTAGCCATGCTCCTTGTCGGAATTGCTGGTTTCTTTAGCCCAGCTATCGGTTTTGTGATCTTACTTATTGCTGGTGGAGCTTTCGGACTTGGTTACGGAGGAGTTGCTCCGTTTGGTCAAGCCGTCGCGATTCGCGATTCTAGCAAAGAGCGGATTGGCGTGGCTACTTCAACTTTCTTTGGTTTCTTAGACCTTGGTGTTGGTGGCGGGCCAATTATTTTAGGGGCAATTATTCCAATGCTCGGTAAAGGGATGCTTGGTTTTCGTAATCTTTATCTTTATAGTGCTCCTGCTGTTGTGGTTGTCTGGATTATCTATTATCTTATTCACGGAAAAAATCAAAAAGTTAGTACTCGCTCTTGAGGTTGGTATATCTTGACATAGGATGATATAATAATAAAGCTAATCATCCTTTGGGAGAAGAGCAAATATCAAAAGTAATTTAGTGAGTGATGAATTTTAATAGAATGAAAGAAATGGCAAATCCAAATATTGATTATTTAATAAACATACTCGAAGAAAAAAGAGTGAGTGTTGTGACACGCAAAAAGCACAGCTACATTATGTACCAAGGTATAGAATCTGAGTATATTTATGTGCTTAAAGAAGGCGTCGCCAAAATTAGCAATATTTTGAGAGACGGACGCGAATTTAATATTTTATATGTCGCTGAGCCGGATTTTGTTTCTCTTCTTGAAGAAAACCAATCCGATGGCATTTCGGCATTATTCAATGTAAGAATTGAAACTGATGAAGCTAGCTTTTACAAAATCTCACGCAGTGATTTTTGGAGTTGGGTGAAAAACGATTTAAAACTTTTTCGGGTGGTAGATGATTTCTATAAACGTCGGTTAGCCCTTAATTTAGAAATCCTCCAAAAAATGACAATTAATGGTAAAAAAGGTGCAGTATGTGCCTGTCTTAACAGTTTGATTGAAGATTTTGGTATCCGTAAAAAAGAAGGCATTCTCATCGATTTTCCAGTAACGAATGAAGATATTGCAGGTTTTTGTGGAATTTCAACACGCAACAGTGTCAATCGTATCCTTCATGATTTAAAAGATGAAAAAGTAATTGGAGTCATTGATAATAAAATCATGATTTATAATGCTCAGTACCTCGAAGATTACATCAGTTAATTGTTTATATAATAAAAAGGTTACTTAAGGTAGCTTTTTTGTTATAATTAAACTAAAGTATTGGTGAGGTGTAAGAATGGAAAAGTTAAAGAAAGAAGTGGGAAAAAAAGCGGCTGAGTATGTAGAATCAGGAATGATTGTCGGATTAGGGACAGGTTCTACCGCAGCTTTTTTTGTAGAGGAACTTGGGCGACGCATTAAAGAAGAAGGCTTGAAAGTAATTGGTGTGACAACATCACATGCTACAAGTGCTCAAGCGAAAGCCTTAGGAATCCCGCTTAAGTCTATCGATGAAGTGAGCCATGTGGACTTGACCGTAGATGGTGCAGATGAGATTGACCATCAACTTAACGGTATAAAAGGTGGCGGGGCGGCCCTTTTAATGGAGAAAATCGTAGCCACTTACTCAAAAGATTATATTTGGATAGTAGATGAAGGGAAGCTTTCTACCCACCTTGGAAGTTTCAAGGTACCTGTTGAAGTCATTCCTTATGGGTCTGAGCAGTTATTTCGCCAATTCAAAGAAGTAGGATATGCCCCCACTTGGCGGGTGTCTACTAGCGGAGAAAAAGTGGTGACAGATATGCAGCACTACATTATTGATCTTCACATTGATAAGATTGAGGATCCCGCGACACTTGCTCATGAATTGGATTGTACAGTGGGTGTTGTAGAACATGGCTTATTTAATAACATGGTCAAAAAAGTCATTGTAGCAGGTACTGATGGCGTACGCATCATCGAGAAATGAAGTTAAAATTTACTGACAGAGCTGTCAGTAAATAAAACACGATCTCAATTAGATCGTGTTTTGTTGTTTGTTTAGCCATTCTTGTACACCCCAGCGATGCGAACCACGTTTGAGTTTTTGGAGTGCCTCTTGAGGTGAACACCAAAAAATAGTATTAAAATCTTCAAGTGGAGCTCCTTCTATCCGAAGCTCCTGTGTTTCGTACAGATAGGCTGGGTTATAAAAATATTTATTGCGATGCGAGCTATAAAAATATTCATCAGCTTGTCCGAGATAAGCTCCAATACGAGCAGTTGCTCCAAGCTCTTCTAAAAGCTCCCGCTTTAATGCAAGCTCATGATTTTCACCAGGTTCAATTTCTCCTCCTGGCAGTAGAAAAGCACCATTTGGAGCTTGGACAAGGCAAATATCAGAGCCGCTTTTTGTGACAATGGCATACACCCCATAGCGAGCTTGATAGCTCTTTCCTTCGACTTTTTCCCCAAAAACTGGAATTTCTTTCAATTCTAAAACCTCCCCAAAACTTAACGTAAAATTATTGATAGAAATAGCAAAACCGCTTACAAAAAATTCTTATCACTATTCTATCAAATTTCTGCCAAATTTGATAAAATAAGGTACGAGTAACAACAACTGAACTTAATTCTTCAAAATTTGAATAATAAGGAAAGTTTGCTTTTGCATTGAGCAAAAGGCTACGAGAATTTTGTAGCTTTCAGAGCAACCGTGAAAAATCTGGAGCAGGATTACTGAAGGGAACCCAGAACATTGAAAAAATTTAACTTAAGTAAGCTGATCATTATTACTTTAATTATTATTATTGCAGCTATGTCAGCTATCGTCATTTCAGCTAAGAATTTTAAGTCAAATCGCGAACCTTCTGCGATGACACAAGTCATTAATGACGGCACAAGCTTTGTTGACCGAGTGCTTGCTGCCCCAATTCGTTTTGTCCAAGATAAAACCAATCAACTTACAGATTTGATGCAAACTTACAAACAAAATGAAAGTTTGAAGACGCAAGTAGCAAAATCAAAAGATGATGCAAGCAAGCTTAATGGCTTAGAGTCAGAAAATACGGAATTAAAAAAAGCCCTTAAACTACAAGAAACCTTGACCGACTATCAGACAGTTGCAGCAAATGTTATCACCCGCAACCCCACCTCTTGGAATGATACACTAGTCATTGACAGCGGTAGTAAAGACGGCCTAAAAACGGGGATGATCGTTATGGCCAATGGAGGTGTTATTGGACGGGTTACACAAGTCAACAAAGAAAGCTCTAAAGTAGCATTGCTTAGCTCATCCAAAGGGATTGAAAATAAAATCCCAATCCGTCTAGGCAACGGGGAAGAGAGCTCTTATGGGCTCTTAACCGGCTATGATAGCCAGCAAAATGCTTATATCATTACACAGTTAACGACTCAAGATAAGTTTGATAAAGACACTCAGGTTTATACCAGTGGTTTGGGTGGAGGAGATAGTCCTCGGGACCTCTTAGTTGGTACGGTAATTGGTGAAAAAGATGATAAGCAAGGGTTAAATCGTCAAATTTATGTTAAACCGGCAAGTAACCTTTATGATATTCGTTTCGTCTTCGTGGTTGAACGCATGATTGGGGGCAACTAATGAGTCGCTTCACTTTCCAATTTTTTTCACCTCTCCTGCTTTTCTTCATTCTGATACTAGATGGACAAATCACACATGTCCTAACAATGTTAAGTGGTGGAGTTTGGACTCCCGTAAGTCATTTATTCTTACTTTTTCTACTCTATAGCGTACCACAACACCGACCAAGCTATATCATCATTCTAGCCGCTTTGTTAGGTGCTATTTATGATAGTTACTATTTAGGAATTTATGGTATCGCCACCCTTTTGTTTCCGCTCATAGCTCTTTTTGTCTATAACATACAAACGACTATTTTTACCAATCGGTGGACACGTCTTTTTACCTTGATTATCATTATCACCGCATTTGAGGTGTGCAGTGCTTTAATAACTGCTGGCTTCGGTTTATCAGAGTTGAACTTTAGCAACTTTGTTGTATACCAGCTTGCACCAACGCTTTTCCTCAATATTATCTTTGCTGCGGCCTTGCAATTTCCTTTGGAACTCTTTTATAGATTAAGAAAAGGTCACAAAAGATACAGATAGAAACTATCTTGTAATAAAAAAGAAATAATCCTATAAGCTAAGAATAGTATAATATGTTTATTCAACCGAACTTCTATTGGGAGGAAAATTAAAAAGAAAAGTTATGAAAAAAAAGTTAATCTCGGCTATTTTAATGTCTACAGTGGTTCTTTCTGCTGCAGCGCCTTTATCAGGGGTCTATGCTGATACAAATTCAGATATCGCAAAACAAGATGCTACTATCGCAAGCGCTCAATCAGCAAAAGCTCAAGCTCAATCACAAGTTGATGCTTTGCAGTCTAAAGTTGATAAATTAAAGAGTGAGCAATCTGCTACAAAAGAAAAACTTGCTCAGATTAAAGCTCAAGCTGAATCATTGAACAAACAAATTGAAGCTTTAAATAAAAGCATCAGTGAACGGACAAGCGCATTGGAAGCACAAGCACGTAGTGCCCAAGTGAATAATTCAGCAACGAATTATTTGGATGCCGTTGTAAACTCAAAATCATTGACGGACGCTATCCAAAAAGTAACAGCTATTTCTACTGTATCTAGTGCCAATAAACAAATGTTGGAACAACAAAAGAAAGAGCAACAAGAAGTGAAGCAAAAATCTGATGATGTTAAGAAAAACTACAATCAGTTTGTAAAACTTTCTCAAGATTTAGATTCTCAAGCTAAAGAAATCACTTCACAACAAGCTGAGCTTAAAGTTGCTACTTTGAATTACCAAGCAACCATCACAACTGCTCAAGATAAAAAATCTGATTTGTTGGCTCAAAAAGCTGCAGCAGAAGCTGCCGCTAAGAAAGCTGCTGAAAAACAAGCTGCTTATGAAGCGCAACAAAAGAAAGCAGCAGAAGCTCAAGCCGCAGCTACCGCAGCTACCAATAAGGCAGTCGCTGAAGCAAAAGAAACTTCAACATCAGCTAATATTCCTGCTTCAAGCAGTGTAAGTGCAGCTTCAAGCTCAAATAGTTCATCAACTTCAACTGCTTCATCAAGCTCAAGTACTTCATCAAGTTCAAGTACTGCTAACTCAAGCACACCATCTAGTTCATCAAGCTCAAACAGTTCATCAAGTTCAAGTTCTTCGAACTCGAGCACATCGAACTCAGGCTCATCAAATACAGATTCTAGCAATAATTCCTCAAACAGTGGAAGCTCAGGTATCAATAGTACCCCTATAGCTAATCCATATGCAGGTGGTGGATGTACAGACTACGTATGGCAATATTTTGCTGCCCAAGGTATCTACATTCGTAACATTATGCCGGGTAATGGTAAAGATTGGGCTACCAATGGTCCTGCTCAGGGTGTCCTTCATGTTGTAAGCCCTGCAAAAGGAGTTATAGCTTCAGGGAATACAGCTAATTTTAATGGTTATTCAGATTTGACTTATGGCCATGTAGCAATCGTGACCGCGGTACATGCCGATGGTACATTTGATGTTATCGAAGGTGGTACAAGCGGATGGTGGGGAAATACCCGTACAAACTTGAGTCCCGCAGGTGTTACCTTCTTGATGCCAAATTAGTCTAAAATTTTTAAAGATAAGAAAAGTGATTTGATAGGGGGGATGATTTTCCTTCTGTCAAATCATTTTTTATTATTATGGTATAATAAAAGGGAAAATTTTATAAGGGGATAGAGATCAATGTGTGGAATTGTTGGCTTTATTGATCATATGGATCAAGGAAATAAAGCAAAAACTTTGGAAGAAATGATGAATACGATTGTCCACCGAGGACCTAGTAGTTCTGGTGAATTTATTGATGAAGGCGCGGCGATAGGTTTCCGACGCCTAAGTATTATTGACCTAGAGGGTGGGGACCAACCCATCTTTAATGAAGATAAAACTAAATTAATAACCTTTAATGGTGAAATTTATAATTACCGCGAGTTGCGTGAAGATCTCTTAGCTAAGGGACACGATTTTTCAACGCATGCAGATACGGAAGTGCTTTTGCACGGTTATGAAGAATATGGCGTAGAGTTACTTCAAAAATTGCGTGGGATGTTTGCTTTTGTCATTTGGGATAGAGAAAAACAAGAATTATTTGGTGCCCGTGATCATTTTGGTATCAAACCACTTTATTATGCCCAAATGAATGGTACTTTTATGTACGGTTCTGAAATAAAGAGCTTCTTGAAACATCCTAATTTCAAAAAAGAATTGAACAAGGAAGCGCTCAAGCCTTATATGACCTTCCAATATTCAGCGCTTGATGAAACCTTTTTTAAAGGTGTTTACCGGATTAAAGAGGGGCATTACTTCACCTATAAAGAGGGAGTTTTGGATATTCAACCGTATTGGGACATGAAAGTAGATGAAAAAAATATTAGTTTAGATGAATCTATTGATTTGATTGATAAGACTGTTCTAGATTCTGTTGAAGCGCATAAATTTGCTGATGTCGAAGTCGGGGCATTTGTGTCCAGCGGGGTAGATTCAAGTTATGTAGCTTCTACATTACGTCCTGAACATACTTACTCGATTGGTTTTGGGCAAGGGACTTTTAATGAATCTAAACAAGCTAAACAGTTGACCGACATGATTGGCTTGAACAATACTTCTCGTGAAATTCATGGAGATGAAGCTTTTAAACATTTCCCTCAAATCCAATATTATTTGGATGAACCGGATTCAAATCCTTCTTGCGTACCGTTGTTCTTCTTGGCAGAGCTTGCAGCCCGTGACGTACGTGTTGTCATGTCCGGTGAGGGGGCTGATGAACTTTTTGCTGGTTATGAGGCTTATGGCTTCAATACAAACTCGAAAGCTGTACGCGTTGTGGCACAAGGCTTGAAAAAACTACCAAAATCAATGCGCTTTTCGATCGCTCGTGGCATCAAGAACAAACACTTTAAAGGACAAACACATCTTTATCGTTCACTTGCGCCAGCAGAAGACTTTTTTATCGGTCAAGCCAAAGTATTTGATGAATCAGAATCCGTTGAACTTCTAAAAGATGATTTTAAAGCTGCGCCTTCAGTGAAAGAAATTGTTGGTAAAACCTACAAAAAGGCACCTGAAGGTTCTGAATTACGCAAGATGCAGTATTTGGATATGCATCAATGGATGCCTGGTGATATCCTGCTTAAAGCAGACAAAATGGCTATGGCTCACTCCCTTGAGTTGCGTGTTCCGTTATTAGATATTGAGTTGATGCATACGGCAGAGCAAATTCCTTCAAAATATCTTTTGAATGAAAACAATACTAAATATGCCTTTCGTCAAGCTGCGCGTCGTCATCTACCAGAAGAGTGGTCAAATCGTAAAAAACTCGGATTCCCTGTACCAATTAAAGATTGGTTAAGAGAAGAAAAATACTATAAAGTGGTCCGTCAACTTTTTGAACAAGAATTTGTAGCAGAGTTTTTTGATCAAGAACAACTCTTAAAGATGCTGGATGATAATTTTGCTGGTAAAAATGATGCGCGTCGTAAACTTTGGACGGTTTATTCATTCTTAACTTGGTATGATGTTTACTTTATTCATAATGGTGAAAAACCTGCAGTGGTTAATTTTTAGAGGAGTTTATTGTGTCGAATGCTATTGAGTTTCAACCGATTCTTTTAGGATCGGATATTAATGTTTATGGGATGGCGCGCTCGTTCCATGAGGCTTTTGGAATAACCTCCATTGCGCTAAGTGCGTCTGAATTAGCACCCACTAAATATTCAAAAATTGTAGAGGTCAGAAGTCATCCCAACTTTGATCATGAGGAAACGTTCCTTGAAGTCCTCAGGAATTTTGCTGAGCAACATCACTCAGATCACAAAAAATATCTATTGGTGGCTTGTGGGGATGGTTATGCTTTATTAGCTTCTAAACATCGGCAAGAACTGTCTAAGTTTTTCGAAGTTCCTTATATTGACTATTCGCTCTATCAACAATTAGAAAATAAACCTGATTTTTATAACATTTGTGAGCAGTATGGTTTACCTTATCCCAAAACGGTCCTCGTTACGCCAGAGTCCGATATTGATGGACTGGTAGATGCTTTGACTTTCCCTTATCCAATGATTCTAAAACCAGGAAATTCTATCTCCTATTTAGAAGTTCATTTTGAAGGGCAAAAGAAAGCTTTCACCATCAAGGATAGTGAAGAGATGAAACTTATGCTTCATCGTTGTTACGAAGCGGGTTATCCTGATGAAATGATCATTCAGGATTTCATTCCTGGTGGTGACGAAAATATGCGTGTTCTCAATGCATATGTCGATAAGAATCATAAAGTTCGAATGATGTGTTTAGGACACCCTTTATTGGAGGATCCAAGTCCTAAGGCAATTGGTAACTATGTTGGGATATTACCAGATTATAATGAAGCAGTTTATCAACAAATTCAAGATTTTTTGGAAAAGATAGGTTATACTGGTTTTGCCAATTTTGATATGAAATATGACCCTCGAGACGGGTCTTACCGTCTCTTTGAAATTAATTTGCGTCAAGGACGGAGTTCGTTTTACGTGACCTTAAATGGCTATAATTTAGCACAATATCTAGTGGAAGATCGAGTTTTTGATCAACCTTTTACCAAGACTGTTTACGGAAAGGGTTCTAAGTTGTGGTTGGGGGTACCGAAAAAAGTCTTGCTCCAATATGTTAATCCAACTTTTAAAGATGAAATCCAAAATTATATCCAATCAGGAAATTATGGGACGACCTTGTTCTATTCAAAAGATAAATCACCAAAACGGTATCTTTTGATGAAATATGCTTTTCATCGGTATATTGGGGCCTTTAAAACTTACTTCCGAAAATAATGTTTAACATAAAAGAATAACACTAAGAAGGACAGGGGGAGACAATGGAAAACTTCTTTACAATCTTGGGTGGAATGGGAACTCTAGCGACAGAGAGTTTTATTCATACACTGAACCAACGGACCGAAGCCCATCGCGATCAGGATTATTTGAATTATATTGTTGTCAATCATGCTACGATTCCTGACCGGACAGCTTATATTAAAGATTCCTCTTTAGAAAATCCAGAATTGAAACTGATTGATGATATCAAATTGCAAAGTCGTTTAGCTCCAAAGTTTTTTGTCATTCCTTGTAATACGGCTCACTATTATTTTTCGGAGCTTGAAAAGGCAACCGAAATTCCTATTCTCCATATGCCAAGGATAGCTGTCGAAGCTATAGCAACTCATTATCCTGAGGCGAAAAGAGTAGCTGTGCTGGCTACTGAAGGGACAATTCTGACAGGGGTTTACCGTGAAGAGTTAAAAGCACATGGTTATGAGGCAGTTAGTCCAAGTGATGTACTCCAAGAAAAAGTTAATCGATTGATTTACCAAGAAGTTAAAGAGAATAAAAATCTCAATTTTGAGCTCTATCATGAAATTTTATCTGATGTTGCTTCTGAGATGGATTGTGAAGTAACGATTTTAGGTTGTACGGAACTCTCTGTACTTTATGACGCTTATGATTTGACTAAAGAGTTCAATATCATTGATGCACAGGCCGAAACAATACATCGAACTTTAGTGATGATGGGAAAAAAAGATTTAGAAGATGATAAATAAAAAGAAAAGACGTCTGAAAAAGAAAAATCTCCTTTTTGCCCTTTTTGTTATCTCTGTTCTGTGCTTCTTAGTCTGGGCGGTTGTTCACCATTTTCAAAAAGATGAGACTTCCGTTACACCCGCTTCTAAAATAACTTCAAAGTCAGATAGCAAAGGTCGAGAAGATTATGTATTGATGGATACTGGGGATGTCAATCAAATAAAAATCGGAGCCTATCAAGGTTGTGAGACTGTTTCGCTTTATAATGCTTTAGTTTATTTGGGTCAAACACATGGGAAATCAGCTGAGGACTTGATTGATGAGTTAACTCTAGTAGGTTGGGGGGGAGATCCTAACAGTGGTTATGCTGGTAATCCGTGGACTCCCGATAACGAGATTCCAGATGGTGGTTTTCCTACGATTTGGCCTACAGCTTTAATGGCTTTTGCACAGCAAAATGGTGTATCGGTTATCGATTTATCGGGAAAAAGTATGGATGAGATTAAGGCAGCAGTGCTGAAAGAACATCTCGTCGAAATGTGGGTTACGATTGATTTTGCCACACCAAATATTACTTATACTAACTACTATGGCCATCGGGTAGTGACAAATACACATGCTGTACTCTTAGATGGCTATGATGCTAGTAAAGGTGAATTCCATGTGAATGATCCGATTAAAGGAAAATATTGGCTGTCTGAAGCTACAGTAGCTTCTATCTATACAGGGACAAATCAATTTGCTATAGAATTTTTGAAGTGAAATTAGCACTCTAGTAAAAAGAGTGCTAATTTTTTTGCCAAAAGTCAAAAAACATGGTAAAATAGTGCTATTGAAAAATGGATCAAGGAAAGGAAGTGTGTCGTTTAGAGATGAATAATACTGAATATTATGAACGTCTAGGAGTAGATAAAAATGCTAGTCAAGACGAAATAAAAAAAGCATATCGCAAAATGTCAAAAAAATATCACCCTGATTTAAATAAAGAACCGGGTGCTGAGGAAAAATACAAAGAAGTTCAAGAGGCTTACGAAACATTATCAGATGAGCAAAAACGTGCCGCTTATGACCAATATGGTGAAGCTGGAGCCAACGGCGGCTTCGGCGGTGGCGGCTTTGGCGGCTCAGGTGGATTTTCTGGCTTCGGAAGTTCAGGCGGATTTGGTGGATTTGAAGATATTTTCTCTAGCTTCTTTGGCGGCGGGGGTGGACAAGTTAATCCTAACGCCCCACGTCAAGGTGATGATTTGCAATATCGGATTAACTTAAAATTCGAAGAGGCGATCTTTGGTGTGGAAAAGCAAGTTAAGTATAACCGTGAAGAGCTTTGCCACACCTGTGGTGGTTCAGGAGCTAAAGCAGGTACTCATCCCGAAACTTGTCATAAGTGTGGCGGGCGTGGACAAATCAATGTGGTACGTGATACACCCTTGGGTCGGATGCAAACTCAAACGACTTGTGATGTCTGTCATGGTACAGGTAAAGAGATTAAAGAAAAATGTACCACTTGTCATGGTTCTGGACACGAAAAAGTAGCACACACTGTTAAAGTAACTGTGCCTGCTGGTGTCGAAACGGGTCAAAAGATGCGTTTACAAGGACAAGGTGATGCCGGTGTAAACGGGGGTCCTTATGGTGATTTGTATGTGGTTTTCCAAGTAGAAGCCTCAGATAAATTTGAACGTGATGGCTCAGAAATCTACTACAAGATGCCAATGAACTTTGTTCAGGCAGCTTTAGGTGATGAAGTTGAAGTTCCTACTGTGCACGGAAATGTGAAGTTGAAGATTCCTGCAGGGACTCAAACGGGTGCTAATTTCCGCTTGAAAGGGAAAGGTGCTCCTAAATTGCGCGGTTCTGGAAATGGTGATCAGTATGTTATTATTGATATCGTCACACCCAAAAATCTCAACAATGCTCAAAAAGAAGCCTTACAAGCTTTTGCTAAAGCGAGTGGGATTGAAGTTTCAGGCTCAGGGAAAAAAGGTTTCTTTGATAAATTTAAATAAAAAAAGGCCTCAAAAAGGTCTTTTTTTGTATATTGAAAAAGTGGTTAGTAGGTTTTTGAATGTAGTCAAGTGAGAAGTTACTGACAGGCCTGTCAGTAACTTCTGGGGAATAATAAAGGTTTTTTGGTGAGTTTTTGGTATAATAAGGGCATGAAAATTGATAATTATAAGCCTGACTTTTTAGTGGAAGCTGTTTACCAATTGGAACCGGAGCGCTTAAAAGAGCTAGGAATCCGAGTGGTCCTCGTTGATTTAGATAACACATTGATTGCTTGGGATAATCCCGACGGAACGCCAGAACTTTTGGTCTGGCTTTCAGAAATGCGTGTAAACGGTATTCGTGTTATTGTAGTTTCTAATAATAAGCGAACTCGTGTGGCGCGAGCTGTTGAAAAATTTGGTGTGGATTATATTTGGAGAGCGCTCAAGCCTTTTTCTTGGGGAATAAAAAAAGCTTTGAAGCGTTCAGGCGAAAAGCCAGAGCATGTCGTCATGGTTGGAGACCAATTGATGACCGATATTCGAGCCGCTCACCGCGCGGGGATAAGGAGTATTTTGGTACGCCCCTTAGTCGAATCGGATGCTTGGAGCACTAAAGTAAATCGTTGGCGGGAACGTCGGATGTGGAAGAAATTGATCGAGCGTTATGGACAACCTGAGTGGAAAACTAGCCTTTAGAAAAATCGAAAGTTTTTTATTGTGGAAAATAAAATCCACAGGTATATTCTCATAATAGAGGTAATTAGTAAGGATAAAGTGGAAAGTTTTCCACAGAATTGTGAAGTCTTTCCACAAAGTTGTGGAAAACTGTGTAAAACTTTGTGGAGAAATAAAAAACCCTGCCTTTTGGCGGGTTTTAAAATTATTTTTTATTTTTCGTAATAACCGCGTTCTCGATACCAGAGATCAGGCTGCCAAGCCCATTCTCTTCCATCTTTAGCAAGAAGCTCAAAAGCATTGGCTGGTCCCATTGTGCGAGCTGGGTAAGTTGGAATCTCACTCGTTTGATTATCCCATGCTTGTCGAATGACGTCAATCAATTCCCACGCACGAGCCGCTTCTTCCCAATGTGAGAAGTTCGTGCCATCCCCGTTGAGAACATCTAAGAAGAGTTTTTCGTAGGCTTCGGGAGAATTGCCGAGAAATTCGCTGTCATGTCTGAAATTCAAGCGGAAAGGTTCAAGATGGAACCCTTGTCCTGCAGCTTTACCATTCACTGAAAGGGAGAAGCCTTCTGTGGGCTGGATGTAAATAGTCAAGATATTTGGGCTTTGCTCATCATCGCAGTTACCTGCAAAAAGATTGTCGGGATCTTTCTTAAAGACAATGTTAATCCGCGTTCCTTTTTCAGTCATCCGCTTACCTGAGCGGACATAGAAAGGTACGCCAGCCCATCGTTCATTGTCAATCACAAACTTCCCAGCAGCAAAGGTTTCGGTCTGACTATCGGGTGCGACGGAATCTTCTTGGCGGTAGCCACGATAGGTTTCTCCATCGAAATAACCAGCGCTATATTGTCCGCGAACGAAGTTTTCTAAGGCTTCCTCTGCTGTATACTGGCGCATGGCCTTGAGGGCTTTGACCTTTTCTTCAACAATATGTGATTCATCAAATTTTGCAGGACGTTCCATGGCGATGAGGCTGAGGACTTGTAAGACGTGGTTTTGGATCATATCTTTCAAAGCCCCTGAGGTTTCATAATAGCCTCCGCGGTCTTCGACACCGATAAATTCAGCGAAAGTGATTTGAACATTATCAATATGTTCATTGTTCCAGACAGATTCAAAAATTGGATTGGCAAAACGAACAGCAGAGACCGCTTGAATCATTTCTTTTCCTAGATAGTGATCGATACGGAAAATTTGTTCTTCTGTAAAGACTTTAGAGAGACTGTCGTTGAGCGCTTTTGCAGTATCATAACTTGTTCCAAAAGGTTTTTCAATGACAATCCGTTCAAAACCTTCGCCAGTTAATATATGTTCAGATTTAAGATGTTCAGCGATGGTTCCAAAAAATTGAGGAGCCATGGCCAAGAAAAAGACTTGATTGCCCGCTGTTTTGTAGGTGTGACGTAATTTTTCACCGAGCTCTTTTAAGTTAACATAATGAGAACTATCACCGACATCATGGCTTTGGTAGTAGAAATGAGCGGCAAAGGCTTCAGCCTCAGTTTTTGAACGCATGAGGTCTTTGATCGAATCTAAAACTACACCGCGATAGTACTCGTCCGTCCAAGGGCGTCTTGCCGTACCAATTACGGCAAAGTTATCGGCAAGTTCTCCTTTTTTAAAGAGACGAAAAAGTGAAGGGTAGAGCTTGCGTTTTGCAAGATCACCAGTAGCACCAAAAATAGTGAAAAGAGCTTGTTTTTGTTCAGTCATAACGATTTCCTGTTTCTATATTCCTTATGAAATTAGGGGTTTATTAAAGCAAACTGTAAGAACATCGGTCACTTACAGAAAGGGGGGGATTGCAAAAGGTCACTGACAAGCTGGTCAGTAAACTTTTTAGCCATTGGCATTACTTTCATTGACGTAATCCCGCGCGTATTGTTCAATATCTGCCTGAAGTTGAGCTTTCATTTCTTGAAATTCAGACTCACTGTAGTCTCGCTCAGCAATTTTAGCATTGTAATATGGAAGCGCGAGCTCTTGGCGCAGGCGCTGCTCTAATTCTTTTCTGTTCATTTCAACCTCCCAAAGGGGTTTCACACTGCTTTGTGAAACACTAATCTTATTTAAAATTATATCATAAAACAAGGGTGAAAAATGAGCAAAAGATTTTGACTTACTGATGGAGCTGTCAGTTGAAGTGCAGCTTTGAGAAGTTTTTGATAAAATAGAGAAAGATTGGAGAAAATATGTCTTTATTAGCTTTTACACTCTGCATGTTGCTTTTAGGCTTCGTGGCAGGAGTTTTTGGCTCTATTTTAGGGTTAGGCGGTGGGATCATTATCACACCGATTATTACAACTTTTTTTGGAGTTGATATAAAATATGCAATTGGTGCAAGTATCGTAGCAGTCATTGCAACAAGTTCGGGGGCGGCCATTTCTTATCTGAAAGATGATATGATCAATGTGCGCGCCGCCATGTTCTTAGAAATTTTTACCACTATTGGTGGGCTTGTGGGAGCTATCTTAGCAGGCTTCTTTGATGCAACCATCTTGAATATCCTCTTTGGATGCCTTTTAGTCTTTCAAGGTTATAATATGTGGAAGAAATTGCATAAAGGTGAAGAAGTCCTTCAAAATGCGCAAGCAGATAAAGTGGCTGAAAAATTGAAATTAAATTCCAGCTATTATGATAAACAGCTTGGTAAGGAAGTGCCTTATCAAGTAGAAAAAGTTCCAGCAGGTGCTGGTGTTATGCTAGGCGCTGGGGTGGCTTCTGGTTTACTAGGAATCGGTTCGGGTGTATTTAAGGTCATGGCGATGGATTCCATGATGAAAATGCCTCTAAAAGCTTCCACGGCAACGTCAAATTTGATGATAGGGGTAACAGCTGCAGCTTCTGCGACGGTTTATTTCTTTAATGGTTATGTGGATCCTACTTTAGCAGGTCCACTCGCCATTGGTATCGTCGGAGGAGCCGCATTAGGTTCTAAAATTATGCCCAAATTACCTGCGAAAACGATTCGTATCATCTTTATTCCTGTCATTTTAATTATGGCGTTACAAATGTTGCTTAAAGGATTGGGGGTAACTTTCTGATGAAAAATGAAGAAATGACTAAAGAAGAACTCTTGAAAATTGAGCGCAACATCGGTAAAATACTGCGAGCGGGTGTATTTGTGAGCTCTGCGGTAATTATTGTCGGAATTCTCATGTTTGTATTGACGGGACATTCCGGGTATGCAACGGGCGTGTGGCCTGTGCGCTTTGACGCTATCTTATCTGGCTTGGTCGGTTTTAAAGCTTTGGCGTGGTTAATGACGGGTTTATTTTTATTGATTTTAACTCCAGTTTTGCGTGTCGTGGCCTCCATCTTTTCTTTTGCAAGAGAAGGGGATAAACTGTATGTAGCAATCACGACCTTAGTTCTGGTTATTTTATTAGTTGCCATGATTATTGGTCACGGTGGAGCCTAAATAAAAAAGAAACACCTCTTTAGATGGGGTGTTTCTTTTTTATTTTTAGGGCTTTTGCCTTAGGGCATAGGCCAATCTCAAGCTTGCATTTTTATAATGAAACTGTTATCATATAAAATATTGGGGAAGTGGTGGAATGGCAGACACGCATGCTTCAGGTGCATGTGCTCGAAAGAGCGTGAGGGTTCAAATCCCTTCTTCCCCATCAAAAACACAAAGGGACGGTTGGCTGGGTGCCAACTGTTTTTTGTATAAAATAAGAAGGGATATAAAAGTTTGCAAAGACTAACGAAAGAAGCATTGCAAGCCCTCATTGATGAGCAGCCACTGCGTTCCTTATCGAGTATAGGAGCCATGACTGGTCAGTCCCGTGGGGCGATTGAAAAATTATTAAAAACGTATCAGCTTGAGGATTACCGCAATCGAAAAATTAAACGATTGCGGGGTCCTAAATCAAGAAAACGACGTGATATTCAAAATTAAGCGAGGAAAGAAGGAACAGATATGGCAAAAATCGCATTTATAGGTACAGGCGTGATGGGAGCTGCAATGGCAGGGCATCTGATGGATGCTGGTCATGACTTAATTGTCTATAACCGGACAAAATCGAAAACAGATGACTTAGTAGCACGTGGAGCGAGCTATGCACGAAGTCCAAAATTGGCAGCTGAAAAAGCTGATTTCGTGATTACAATTGTAGGATATCCGAAGGATGTACGAGAAGTTTACTTTGGGACGGAGGGCATTTTTCAAAATGAGCTTTCGGGTAAGGTGCTGATTGATATGACTACGACTGAACCTACTTTGGCTAAAGAAATTTACACAGAAGCTGCTAAAAAAGAGGCAAGTGCGCTTGATGCGCCTGTTTCTGGTGGAGATTTAGGAGCTAAAAAAGCTACTTTAACCATTATGGTGGGTGGAGATGAGACTACTTATGATAAGGCTTATCCGCTGTTTGAAGCAATGGGGAAAACCATTACGCTCCAAGGTCCCGCGGGGAGTGGTCAGCACACTAAAATGGCTAATCAAATTTGTATTGCAGGAACAATGACGGGGATGACAGAGCTACTTGTCTATGCTCAAAAAGCAGGACTAGACTTGGAAAAAGTATTAACAACAGTCGGTGGCGGTTCTGGTGCCACATGGTCACTTGCCAATTATGCACCGCGCATTTTACGCGAAGACTACAGTGCAGGATTTTTTGTTAAACATTTCATCAAAGATTTAGGAATTGCCCTTGCTGAAGCGCAAAAGATGGGGCTGGAGCTTCCAGCCACTGCTCAAGCTAAGAAGCTTTACGATCAGCTCGCTGACAAAGGCTTTGAAAATGATGGAACGCAAGCTTTGATTAAACTGTGGTGGGATCAAGGACATCTTCCAAAATAAGCAAAAAAGTTACTGACAGCTCTGTCAGTAACTTTTTCATTTAAAAGACGTCATCATTGAATCTCAATCCGATGCGCGCTTTGTGTGGAGGACGATTTTGGTAAGTTGAGCGTCAGGACACCACCGTCATACTTGGCTGTGATGTGATCGCGCTCAACATTTGGCAAATGGTAAGAACGACTATAAGAGCCATAGTAGCGTTCGCTGTGGATGATTTCACCATCCTCATTCTTTTCTTCATTGGCTTTTTCTTGTTTACCAGATACACTCAGTATACCGTTCTCGTATTCTATCGCAATATTTTCTTTCTTTAAGCCAGGCAAATCAATTTTGACGCTGTAAGCCGTATCTGATTCGGAAACATCTGTTTTCATCGTCATTTGACGGTTAGAAGCAGGAAAACTAAAGCCATTTTTGAAGAAATTTCGACCGAAATGATTAAAGAAATCATCTCCAAAATCCATCCAATTGTTTTGATTGTTCATCAAATCGTTTGACATTGTAATACCTCCTCTAATAATAAAGATGGGAGTTCTACCGCCAAAAAAGCAGTACGATTAGTGTTTTGTTGGGGTGAAACTCCAGTTATCCTTTGGGTTATCTCTTAACCCTACACTTCTATTATAGTCAGTATTGGTCAAACTTTCAAGAAAAAAGCTCAAAAATTAGCACTTCGATACAGAGAGTGCTAATTCCTTTATCATAAGGCTACTGATGGATTGGTCAAAAAATGTTATAATTAAGCGGAGAAGTCATGAGGATTTAATGATGAATAGGAAAAAAGAGATAAAGCCATCGTCAGAGCTGACGGATATTAAGCAGGTATATGACCGTCAGGTAGAGCGTCTGGTCCATAAAATAAAAACGTTAGACTATGTTCAGGACTTTCAAAAAGCAGAAACCCATTTGATGGCTGAGAAGGAACTTTTTGAAACCCAAGAAGAAATGAAACAATTACAAAAAGAGGCCACCCTCTACCAAAAAATAGGAAAAAATCAGGCTTATAAAGAGACTGCTCAGGCGGCACAAAAGCTGGAAAAAAAAATTAAACATCATCCTATCGTGGAAGATTATGCGATGAAATTGGAAAATGTTAATGATTTAGTTCAGTATGTAACCGGTCAAATTGAGGAAAAAGTGAATAGTCTTTTAAAAACGGATGAGTAAAGTGCTTACTGACCAGCCTGTCAGTAATAAAAACTTATAAAGCAATTACTGACCACTTGGTCAGTGAAAAATAACGAGAAAAGAGAGAGAAATGGCTGAGAAAATATCACCAGGAATGCAACAGTACTTGGATATCAAAAAAGATTATCCAGATGCTTTTTTGCTCTTTCGGATGGGCGATTTTTATGAACTTTTCTATGAGGATGCAGTTAATGCCGCGCAAATCTTAGAGCTGACGCTGACCTCTCGCAATAAGAATTCTGCACAGCCCATACCAATGGCAGGCGTCCCTCATCACGCCGCAACTGAATACATCGATAAACTCGTTAATTTGGGTTACAAAGTAGCAGTGGCGGAGCAAATGGAGGACCCTAAAAAAGCGGTAGGAATCGTGAAACGTGCTGTGACACAGGTCATCACACCTGGTACAACGATTGATCATGCGAATGCTGTGGACAATAATTTCCTAGTTGCTATTGAGCAACAAGCACAGCATTTTGCACTGTCATATATGGATTTGTCCACAGGCGAATTTAAGGTAACGGTCTTGCAAGATTTTTCTGCAGTAGTGGGAGAAATTGCCTCACTCAAAGCGCGTGAAGTGGTCATCGGATTTTTATTAGATGAGTCCCAGAAAAAGATTTTGGATAAGCAAATGAATTTGCTGCTTTCGGAGCAACTTGACCTACCTGAAACACTCCAGATGGAGCAGGGGGACCTCTCTGCCATTGAAGAACGGGTAGCTTTGAAGCTGTTAGCTTACGTCAAGCGTACACAAATGAGAGACTTGAGCCATTTACAAGAGGTTGAGCATTACGAGATTAAAGACTTTTTGCAGATGGATTTTGCCACTAAAACTTCTCTGGAGTTGACAGTGAATAAACGAGAAAATAAAAAGCATGGCACGCTCTATTGGTTATTAGATGAGACGAAGACGGCCATGGGAACCAGAATGTTACGCACATGGATTGAGCGCCCTTTGATTTCTGAAGTAGCCATAACTAAACGGATGGCAATCGTACAGCTCTTTTTGGATCATTTCTTTGAACGTTCCGATTTGATTGAAGCACTAAAAGGGGTCTATGATTTAGAACGTTTAGCTTCGCGTGTATCATTTGGGAAAGCTCTCCCCGTTGATTTTTTACAGCTTGCACATTCGTTATCGAATGTTCCTGCAATAAAAAATATCTTGGAGTTGCTACCACAAGAACAGATGAAGCAACTTATAGAACGTTTAGATGCCCTTCCAGAGCTTGCGGATTTAATCCATCAGTCAATCAGTGAAGAAGCTTCTCGAACCATTACCGAGGGTGGTATCATTAAAACGGGTTATCATCCTCAATTAGATAAATACCGGGAAGCCTTAGAAAATGGCACCTCTTGGATTGCTCAGTTAGAGGCTACTGAAAAAGCACGTACGGGGATTTCCACTTTACGGATTGATTATAATCGCAAAGATGGCTACTATTTTCACATCACTCAGAGCCAACTGGATAGCGTACCTGAGCATTTTTTCCGTAAAGCAACGCTTAAAAATTCTGAGCGCT
Source organism: Lactococcus taiwanensis (assembly GCF_014905395.1). Classification (GTDB taxonomy): domain Bacteria; phylum Bacillota; class Bacilli; order Lactobacillales; family Streptococcaceae; genus Lactococcus; species Lactococcus taiwanensis. The sequence continues at coordinate 24,134 of NZ_BNDT01000008.1, read as the reverse complement.
TCGGCTCACAAGAGTTAACGGAAATCGAAGAAATTATGTTAGAAGCTCGGGAGAAATCTAGCATACTTGAATACGAACTCTTTATGAGTGTGAGGGATCAAACAGAGCAGTATATCTCGAGGCTCCAAGCTTTAGCTAAGACCATTGCTGAAATAGATTGCCTACAAAGTCTCGCCGTCGTTGCTGAAAAGCAAGGCTATGTCCGGCCTGTTCTCACTGAAAATTCTAGACACGTTGAGATAAAAGCTGGCCGTCACGCTGTCGTTGAAGCGGTCATGGGTGCTCAAGAATATGTGCCGAATGACATCGCACTACCAGAACAAACGGATATTCAATTGATCACAGGGCCTAATATGTCTGGGAAGTCAACTTATATGCGTCAATTTGCTTTAACGGTCATCATGGCTCAAATTGGTTCTTTTGTGCCTGCCGAAAGTGCGGCTCTTCCTATTTTTGATGCCATCTTCACTCGTATCGGCGCAAGTGATAATTTGATTTCCGGTGAGTCAACATTTATGGTCGAAATGTCAGAGGCCAATCATGCGATTCAGAAGGCGACAAGTCGAAGCTTGATTATTTTTGATGAATTGGGGCGCGGAACGGCAACCTATGATGGGATGGCCCTCGCCCAAGCAATTATCGAGTATGTGCATGAGCATATTGGGGCAAAAACGCTTTTTGCAACACATTACCATGAACTCACAGAACTGGATCAGACCTTGGAACATCTGGATAATGTCCACGTCGCCACCTTGGAACAAAATGGTAATGTCACCTTCTTGCATAAAATTACAGAAGGGCCAGCTGATAAATCTTATGGGATTCATGTTGCTAAAATTGCAGGGCTTCCTAGTGATTTGCTTGAGCGTGCTGATTTAATTCTCCAAAAATTGGAAAATAAACCTTTACCTGCAAAAAAAGTAGAAGCGCAAGAGGAACAACTTAGCCTTTTTGACATCGATGAAAATTATTCGGAAATCATCGATAAACTTAAAGACCTGAATGTAGATAATATGACCGCACGGGAGGCTCTAAACTTCTTATGGGAGTTAAAGGATGCTTTGTGAGGGGAGATTGCACGTATAATTTTGAAATCCCAGCTTGAATTGTTAAAATAAGGAGAGAAAAAGGTTATAATAAGCATAAAGCCCACGTTTCACTGCAGAGCACCTAAGGAGGTACAGTATGGAAAAAGAAAACCCACAGCACCCTGATAACACACCTAAAGAGCCAGAAGTAGGTCCTGAAATGCCAGTTCCAGAGCCAACGCTCGTTCCGTCCCCAGAAGCCCCAGAAGTTAGCCCTGAGCCAGAGATTCCTCATCCAAAACCTGAACCGGCTCCAGGTCCGGAAGTGCCCCAACCCCAGACAATCCCCGAGGTACCGAACCCCCAACCAGAAATCATGCCTGACCGACCTGTAACGACCCAGCCTGAAACTGTGGAACCATTCATTTCGCAGAAGCAAAGTGAAGAGCGAGGAACCGCACAAGATACTGCCACTACTCAAGCAGTTCCTTATGCGGATCTGCCCAATTCTTCAGCATTCGCAAATACAGGCATTAAACCTAAGTGGAACTGGGGTGCTTTCTCTTTTACCATGTGGTTTGGGATTGCGAATCGGGCCTATCTTGGTTTGCTAATTCTTATCGGTCTGATTCCTTGGATTGGTTGGATTTTTGCTATTGTTTGGATGATTGTGTATGGCTTTAATGGAGAAAAATGGGCACTTGAGAACAGAAGCAATCACTACCGTGATGAAGAGGAATTTCGGAAAATTATGGATGGTTGGAACCGTGCAGGTTTAATTGCTTTCATCGTTGGGATTGCTGCCTTGCTTTTAGTAATTCTTCTCTTTTCTGTTATAGCGATGGTCATTTTCAATAACATGCATTTTATTGAAGATCAATTTAATCAAAATTACAATAGCTTTAGCAACTATTGAGTAAAAAATCAAAAGCGGGACGACCGCTTTTTGTGTTATAATTAGTATTAATTTTCATGTAGGAAGAGAGCGAGGATTTTGTGGGAAAAATTGTAGAACTAAATGAAGCACTCGCCAACCAAATCGCGGCTGGTGAGGTTGTAGAACGTCCAGCCAGTGTGGTCAAAGAATTAGTAGAAAATTCAATTGATGCTGGTAGCACCAAAATCATTGTGAGCATTGAAGAAGCAGGGCTCAAAAAGATTGAGGTAACAGATAACGGATCGGGTTTGGAAAAAGAGGACGTAGCATTGGCTTTACGTCGTCACGCCACTAGTAAAATTAAAACAGCGTCGGACTTATTTCGGATACGGACGCTTGGTTTCCGAGGAGAGGCACTTCCGTCCATCGCTTCGGTCAGTCTGCTAACCCTAGAAACCAGTCATGCTAAGGAAAATGCGGGAACGAAGTTGTTTGCTAAGGGAGGTGTAATTGAAAGTATTGAACCTCTTGCTCAAAGAGTTGGTACAAAAATTGTAGTGGCAGATCTTTTTTATAATACACCTGCACGCCTTAAATACATTAAATCACTTCAAGCAGAATTGTCTCATATCACTGATATCCTCAACCGTTTGAGTTTGGCACATCCTGAGATTTCCTTTACTTTAATTAATGAAGGACGTGAATATTTAAAAACTGCCGGCAATGGAGATTTACGCCAAGTAATTGCCTCCATCTATGGTATAGCCACAGCCAAAAAAATGAGGCAGATTCAGGGAGCAGACTTGGATTTTGAGCTAACGGGATATGTGAGCCTACCAGAGTTAAGTCGAGCCAATCGCAATTATATTACTCTCCTGATTAATGGTCGTTTTATAAAAAACTTCTTATTGAATCGAGCAATTTTAGAAGGCTATGGCAATCGCTTAATGGTGGGACGCTTTCCGATTGCTGTTTTGTCCATTCAAATTGATCCTCATCTGGCTGACGTGAATGTTCATCCGACGAAGCAGGAAGTTCGTTTGTCTAAAGAGCGTGAATTGATGCGATTGATCACAGGGGCAATTGATGCCGCACTTTCGCAAGGTGTGCTTATCCCTGAAGCTCTAGATAATTTGCAAGGGCAGAAAAAACAAACTCCAAGCTCATCGGCGATTCAAACGGAACTTCCTTTACAGAATGTGCCACTTCATTATGATAAGATTCGGCAGGATTTCTATGTGAATGAGGAAGCTACCTTTGTTGCTAAGCCAAAAGTTGACACCAATCTCACTGACCAAGTGGTCAGTCCTTCTTTATCAGTCGATCAAGGGTCCGATACGTTAGCAAGGGAGGAGGAAAGCAATGAACAAGTGGCGTCGGTTGCCACTTCACAAAGCAGCGCCCAATTTCCTCAACTCGATTATTTAGCGCAACTTCATGCGACCTATCTGCTTTGTCAAGCCCCTGAAGGGCTCTATCTTGTCGATCAGCATGCAGCTCAAGAACGCATAAAGTATGAGTATTGGCGCGATAAGATTGGAGAGGTTAGCATGGAGCAACAAGTCTTGCTCGCCCCCTACCTCTTTACTTTACCTAAAAATGAATTTTTACTCGTTGATGAACACAAGGCTATTTTGCACGAAGCAGGGATTTATTTAGAAACTTATGGGGAACAACAATTTATTCTCCGGGAACATCCGGTCTGGCTAAAAGAAAACGAGCTGGAAGAAACGATTAATGAGATGATGGCAATTCTCATCTCTCACCAGGATTTTTCGTTGAAGAAGTACCGGCACGATCTTGCAGCGATGGTGGCTTGTAAAAGTTCAATTAAGGCCAATCATCCGTTAGATGCCGTGTCGGCCCGTGCTTTATTAAGTGACTTGGCAAAGTGTCAAAATCCGTACAGTTGCGCCCACGGCCGCCCTACTATCGTCCACTTTTCAACAGACGATGTTCAAAAAATGTTTCGGCGTATTCAGGAAACGCATCGCTCCAAAGCTGCAAGCTGGAAAGATTTTGAGTAAGTGTCCCTTAAAAAGTTAATGACAGAGCTGTCAGTAACTTTTAATATTAAAATAAATGAGAAAAATAAAATATGTTTGAATATCTAAATGGAAAACTCGTTAAAATCTCCCCCACCAATATTGTAGTGGATTTGGGAGGAGTTGGCTACCTTGTTAGCGTTGCTAATCCCTATGCTTGGTCAAGTTTATTGCAGACCGAAGTCAAGATTTTTGTTCATCAGGTGATTAGGGAAGATGCACATACGCTGTATGGTTTTGTCAACGAAGCTGAAAAATTGCTTTTTTTGCGCCTGATTAGCGTATCGGGTATTGGACCAAAGTCTGCCCTCGCCATTATTGCGGCAAGTGATAATGAAGGGTTGATAAACGCAATAGATAATAGCGACATCAAGTATCTGACAAAATTCCCGGGAGTCGGTAAAAAGACGGCAATGCAAATGGTCCTCGATTTAGCTGGTAAATTTGAAGCCAATGAGGCCGTGGGACTCTCTTTGCTTGATAACGATTCTACAGGTAATCTGGCACTTGAAGAGGCAATGGAAGCCTTACAAGCGCTTGGTTACAAGGTAACCGAATTGAAGAAGATTGAGAAGAAACTTGCTCAAGAAGGCGTCATGACCAGCGAAGCTTATATCAAAGCGGCTTTGAAATTAATGATGAAGTAATAAGTTCTTATTGTTGTTTTTCATAAGCTTTTTATCGCCTTTGTCAGAATAACTTGCTATAATAAACATAAGATGAATGATATTTTAAATAAGGAACCAATGGAGGATGAGGTTGGGTTGGAGAAATCTCTTCGCCCTCAGTACTTCAATCAATATATTGGTCAAAATAAAGTTAAAGAACAGCTAGAAATTTTTATCAAAGCAGCTAAAATGAGAGAAGAGGTGCTGGATCATGTCTTGCTCTTTGGTCCTCCTGGTTTAGGGAAGACGACGATGGCTTTTGTTATTGCCAATGAGCTGGGGGTTAACATCAAGCAAACGGCTGGACCAGCGATTGAAAAGCCAGGTGATTTGGTAGCAATTTTGAATGAATTGGAACCAGGAGATGTTCTTTTTATTGATGAAATCCACCGCATGCCTATGCAAGTTGAGGAAATCTTATATAGTGCCATGGAAGACTTTTACATTGATATTATGCTAGGCGCAGGAGATGGGTCGCGCTCGGTCCACTTGGAGCTTCCGCCCTTCACTTTAGTCGGGGCAACTACAAGGGCAGGGATGCTTTCTAATCCTTTGCGTGCACGCTTTGGAATATCAGCCCATATGGAATACTATCAAGAAGAAGATTTGGAAGAAATCGTTAAGCGTACAGCAGATATTTTTGAAGTCGAAGTGGTTGAAGGGGCGGCCTTGGAGATTGCGTTAAGGAGTCGTGGCACCCCGCGTATTGCCAATCGCCTGTTGAAGAGGGTGCGTGACTTTGCTCAAATCATGGGGGATGGTCGTGTTGATAAAGCCATCACCGATAAGGCTTTGACAATACTTGATGTAGACAGTGCTGGGCTTGATTATATCGACCAGAAAATTTTGAAAACCATGATTGAGATGTATCATGGGGGGCCAGTCGGTTTAGGCACTCTAGCGGTTAATATTGCTGAGGATCGTGAAACTGTAGAAGATATGTATGAGCCCTACTTGATACAAAAGGGATTTTTGATGCGTACGAAACAAGGACGTCAGGCAACAAGAAGAGCTTATGAGCATTTGGGTTATCCCTATCAAGATGAAAAATGAAATTAAATCACTGACCAAGCTGTCAGTGATTTTTACTTTGCCTTTCAGAAGGGTTCTGTATTCTTAAAAGAAATAAGGTATAATAGAAGGTAAGACACACTTGCGTGGGTGACTAAGAAGAACAAAGGAGAGTGTATGGAAAAAATTGTTTTTGTCTGTCTGGGAAATATTTGTCGGAGTCCAATGGCAGAGTTTGTTATGAAAAATGAACTAACAAAAGCAGGCCTTCAAACAAAGTATCATATCGAAAGTCGTGCCACTTCCTCTTGGGAACATGGTAATCCGATCCATTCCGGCACGCAACTTCTCTTAAAGCAAGAAAAGATTCCATTTGATAAGGAAAAAACAAGTCAAAAGATAAGTTTGGAAGATTTTTCAGCATTTGACCAGATTATTGCGATGGATCACTCTAACGTTCGAGATTTGAAAAAAATGGCTCCGGCTGACTTGCAATATAAAATTAAAATGTTGCTCGAAGAAGATGTACCCGATCCTTGGTATACGGGAGATTTTGAAGAAACTTACCGCTTGGTCAGTAAAGGCTGCCAGAAAATTTTGGCTAAAAAAGAATGAAAATTCTGCACAAATGATGCTGATGTGAGATAATCTCACATTAACCCTTGACATTGTCCAAAACAAGGTCTATAATGAAAAACATGGAGGCGATACTTAGTGAAAGAACGTGAATTAAGACGCTCTATGGCAGTTCTTCCGATTGGGACTGTCATGAAACTCACTGATTTAAGTGCACGGCAGATTCGATATTATGAAGAGCAAGAATTGATTTTTCCAGAGCGCAACGACGGTAATCGTCGGATGTACTCACTTAATGACATTGATGCTCTCTTTGATATCGCAGATTTATTGCATGAAGGCAATAATATTGCAGATATTAAAGAAATCTATGCCAAGAGAGATGCGAAAAAAGGTCAAACGCTCTCAATTAGCGAAGTTCACCATGCACTTGAACGCGAATTTGCCCAACAAGGGCGATTTGGTACGCCTGATCCGACTCATTTTACCCAGCCCCGCATGTAAAGGAGGGTGACAACTGCGTCAACTTTCTTTACAGGGCATTGCAAAACGAGAAGGTCTTCAAGCTTTACAGGAAGCTTGGGAGATCCGACTTCACCCCATAGGAGAACACACTAATGGTAATCACAGCAGCAGACATTCGTCGTGACGTTAAAGAAAAAGACATCAAATTTTTACGCTTGATGTTTACTGATATCTTGGGAACACTCAAAAATGTAGAAGTTCCAGCGACAGATGAACAATTGGACAAATTGTTTGAAAATAAAATGATGTTTGATGGTTCATCGATCGAAGGCTTTGTGCGCATCAATGAATCAGATATGTACCTTTATCCAGATCTTGACACTTGGATAGTATTTCCTTGGGGGGATGAATATGGCAAGGTTGCCGGTGTAATTTGTGATGTTTACACTGCTGAAGGAGAACCATTTGCAGGTGACCCACGTGGTGTTTTGAAACGTAATTTGAAAGCAATGGAAAAATTAGGCTTTAAAAACTTTAATCTTGGACCTGAGCCCGAGTTCTTCCTTTTCAAACTTAACGAAAATGATGAACCTACACTTGAAGTGAATGATAAAGGTGGTTATTTTGACCTTGCACCAACCGACCTTGCTGGAAACACAAGACGTGAAATCGTCAACGTGTTGACAGACCTTGGTTTTGAAGTTGAAGCTTCTCACCACGAAGTAGCAATCGGTCAACATGAAATTGATTTTAAATATACTAATGCTTTGAAGGCATGTGATAATATTCAAATTTTTAAACTTGTTGTTAAAACAATTGCGCGTAAACATGGTTTACATGCAACGTTTATGGCAAAACCCGTTCACGGAATCAACGGTTCTGGGATGCACTGTAACATGTCTTTATTTACAGAAGATGGTGCCAATGCCTTTGCGGATCCAACAGGTGATATGGGACTTTCAGATGTTGCCCATAGCTTTATTGCCGGTCTCTTGAAACATGCTTATAACTTTACAGCCATTACAAACCCAACTGTTAACTCATATAAACGTTTGGTTCCTGGTTATGAAGCACCCGTTTATGTCGCTTGGGCTGGTCGTAACCGATCACCTTTGATTCGCGTACCTGCTTCACGTGGTTTGTCAACTCGTGTTGAACTTCGTGCGGTTGACCCAACAGCAAATCCATACCTTGCCTTGGCTGTTCTATTAGCAGCTGGTCTTGACGGTGTTGAGAATAAAATGGAAGCGCCAGAAGCTATTGAGTCAAATATTTATGTGATGACAGAAGAAGAACGTAAAGCACACGGCATTACTGATTTACCTTCAACATTGCACAATGCGGTGAAGGCCTTGCGCGAAGATGAGATTGTCACAGAAGCGCTAGGCGAACACGTTTTGGTTAATTTTGTTGAAGCAAAACGTATCGAATGGGCAAGCTATGCACAATTCGTATCGCAATGGGAAATTGATAATTACTTAGAACTCTACTAATATAAAATTAAAAGCACAAACAGGTAATCCTGTTTGTGCTTTTTTAGCTTTCTTTTTTACTCGATCTCACTAATCGTCAAGACGTTAAAAGCTGACTTACCATCTTCAGACATTAAAAAGCCTTTATGATCAGCGACATAATCAATAGCTTCTTGGAAACTACCAAATTCTTTTACTGCCGAAAGGTTCTTAACGGCTCCCACATAATTGTTAACAGGTTCTTCATAAGAAGCAATTCCTTTAAATTTAAATTTCATAGGACTTATCCTTTCATTTTCTTCTAATTTCATTATAACAAAGCAGAAATATATTGTGAAATTATACGCTCTTGAGAGAAATGTCGTCAAAAAAAGCCAGATTCTTTGAAAAAAAGGCTCTGGCAGTGTAAACTTAAGGGAGAAGAGAAAAAGAAGAAAGGAAGCCGAATCGACGCTTTTATGACCGAAGGGTTTGATTTGCAAAAATAAGAATGGATTTAAATGAGCTAAAAGAATCATTAAAAACGTTAGAACCAGGTGAAATTGCAACTGTAGCCATGATTGACCGTGGGGCTTATGCTGAAATGCAAGATGCTGTCTCTGGGGGTTCAAAAATGGCGACCGGCATTTTTAAAGACTTAGCGGCAGAACTAAAGGCAGAGGATGAAGACTTAACAGTAGTAGGTCGTGTAGATATTGATGTGGCACTCACGCAAGAGGATATTGATGCTTCTCTTGAACAGATGTCGGCTCCTTATCATATTATCTTCCTAGAGTGTCTGTATCTGGGCACAACAGAGATTAAAAGTTTCCTCTATACGTTAAAGGAAAACAATCTACTGGCTTCTAGTAAGGTGGTTTTACTTGATCTGCCTCAGTTAGAATATATGATGTTGAAAGATAGTTTGACTGATGAATTCAACTTATAAAAAGTTACTGACCAATCGGTCAGTAACTTTTTTATTTAAGGCGAGCTTTACTCTGGTATTCGCGAGAGTTTTTCATAATATCTTGGTAGGTTTGTAAAATCGTTTCCTGATAAGCGGGAGTTTTAATGGCCTGTTGAGCCCGATTTAAAACTTCCTGTTCACGAGTGGAGTCAAGAATATTATGTCCCTGAGCCTCTTTTACTTCACTGATTTTTTGGACAATCGTCATTCTTTTTTCTAGGAGTTGGATAATATCTTGATCAACTTGGTCGATTTGGTTTCGAAGTTCTTCTAAATTCATGTGTTTTATTATAACAAAATACTTGAGTTGTAGATAGCTCTAACTCCAGGTTTAGACTCAAAAAATTTGTCAGACGACTGCCGAGGCATTCACCAGTTTTTTTAATGACCACTTTTAAAAAATGTATCAAAAAAATAAAAGAAAAATGTTATAATTGGTTTACTGTTGCCAGAGTTTTTATCTAGAAAAGGCACGAAGCTAATGAAGAAAAGAAGTGAATATAATGAATAAAGAAGAAAAAATAGAAGGTTACGAAATGCTTAATTTGCAACTCAAGGGACTATTGAGCGAGCAAAATTATACAATTTCTAACTTGGCCAATGCGAGCAGTTTGCTCTGGAACTTTTTGCCAAAACAGGTTTACACGGGCTTTTACATCTACAATGGTGAGAAGTTGATTTTAGGCCCCTTTCAAGGCTCAGTCTCCTGCGTTGAGATTGAATTAGGAAAAGGAGTGTGTGGTGAAGCAGCAGAAAATCGCGAGACGGTAATCGTTGATAATGTCAAAACCCATAAAAATTATATTTCATGTGATGGACGAGCCATGTCTGAAATCGTGGTTCCTCTTGTTAAAAATGGACATTTAATGGGTGTTTTGGACTTAGATAGCTCAGAAATTGGTGCTTATGATGCGATAGATCAAAAATATCTTGAAGAATTCAGTCGTATTTTATGTGAATGTACAGATTTTGAATTTTTCCCTGTTGGTTGATAAAATAGTTCAAAAGACTGTGAAAAGGATGTAAATTTGAAGAGGCTAAGGAGAGAAAAATGAGTAAAGTAGTTGAAAAATTTATTGCTGATAAGTTTGGAAGTCAGGGTGGAGCAAAGGTCACACCTGCTAATCTTGGAGAACCGCGTGAGTTTGCACGTGAACTTGGCAATTTTTTATATCAGCTTCACCGCTTACCACTTGAGACAGCCCCAGCCCCAAGCTTTGAGAATGCTTCTGCAGGACAAGATTTGATTTTCTTTGAAGCGGAATTTACAGAACTCCTCACCCAGTATCAAAAAATTGTTCCAGCAGAACTTCTTCAAGAACAATTCACACGAGCGGCCAAAACAAAATGGCAGAAAAAACCAGTCTGGGTCTTGGGGCGCTTTTGGCCAGAAAATCTTAGCGTGACAGATGGGAAGCTTACTGGTGTAAAAGCTACTGATCAAGCGGTCAGTGGTGATCCTGCTTGTGATTTGGCCATCGCTTGGACACTTTTTGACGAAAAAGCGCGTAAAATCTTTTTCAGTGCTGCTGACACGGATACGCAAACCATTGATCGTGCAAGAATGTTTGCTTTACGAACAGCCTTGAAAAATTATCAATCACAAGATATTGATCTTTTGATCCAGTCTCGCGATGCTTCAACTGAAATATTGAAAGATTTAAATTATACCATCGCTCAAGATATGTATTAATAAGAAATTTTGCTGACCGAGCTGTCAGCTCTTTTGAGTTAAAAAAGATTTAAGCATACCACCCAAAATAGAAGGAAAATATGGCATACCAAGCACTTTATCGAAAATATAGAAGTCAAAGGTTTGATGAGATGGTCGGACAGGAAGTTGTAGCGACTACACTGAAGAATGCAATCATTAATCATCAGATTTCGCACGCCTATCTCTTTAGTGGACCCCGTGGAACGGGTAAGACTTCTGCGGCAAAAATCTTTGCCAAAGCAATCAATTGTCCAAATCAAGTGGATGGAGAACCTTGTAATAATTGTTTTATTTGTGAGGCGATCACAAAAGGGACCCTTGATGATGTAATTGAATTAGATGCTGCTTCAAATAATGGAGTAGATGAAATACGGGAAATACGGGATAAGTCTACTTATGCCGCCAGTCAGGCAACTTATAAGGTTTACATTATCGACGAGGTACATATGTTGTCTACTGGAGCCTTTAACGCTTTGTTAAAGACCTTGGAAGAACCGACAGAAAATGTTGTCTTCGTTCTTGCAACCACAGAGTTACAAAAAATACCTGCCACCATCATTTCGCGGGTGCAACGCTTTGCCTTTAAGTCGATTACCACTGCGGCGATTCGTGATTATTTAGCAAAAATTTTGGCAGACGAACAAGTTGAATTTGAACCCAAAGCACTTGAAGTATTAGCAAAGTCTGCCGAAGGTGGAATGCGCGATGCCCTCTCTCTTTTGGACCAAGCCCTCTCTTTTTCAGCAGGTAAACTTGAGGAGCAAGACGCTTTACTAGTGACAGGATCTATTGCAGAAGAAGCTTTAGTCAACTATGTTCAAGCTCTTTCAGAAAATGATGAAACAGCTGCATTGGAGGAACTATCTAAGAGCTTTTCTGAAGGAAAAAATATGCTTCGGTTTACCGAGGACTTGCTCGCTTATTTTAGGGATTTGCTTTTGGCGGATCAATCCACACTTTCTGTGTCACGTCAGCAGATTTTTAGCTGGATTGACATTGCGATTGAAAGTTTAAAAACAATCAAAGAAACAACTCAAGCAAAAATTGCTGCAGATGTGATGACCGTGCGTTTGGCAGAAAAAACAGCTGTGACGGAAAATGCTGTCGAATCTTCTCAATTGAGTCTAGAAGTGGCTGAGTTGAAAGTGGAAATTAACCAGCTTAAAGCGCGCTTAGCAGAAGGTAAGCTACCTTCTTCAACGCCTTCATCATCTGATCGTCCGACGCCTTCAACTGTTCCTAAAAAATCAGGACCTAATAAAGATTTGATCTATAAAGCCTTAGCAGAAGCAACAAATGAGGCGCGTAAAGCTGTACTTGCAGCCTGGCCAGAGCTTGTTGCTTCTATCAGTAAACCGGCTGAGCGAGCCTTACTTAATAACACCGCTCCTGTGGCAGCATCTGATCATTTTGTAGTTGTGACCTTCCCGCATGAAAACTTAGCTAAACGGGTAAGTGAAAATACTGATTTGCAACTCTTTTGTGGAAATCTCTTAAGTTCTATCGTTGGTTTTTCTCCTGAAATCATTGCCCTTGCTGAGCAAGAATGGCAAGAAGTCCGGGCAGAATATGTCGCAAACCTCAAATCCGAAAAGACAGAACCCTTAGAGGAGGAACAACCTTCAAAAGACGAAGGGCTAGATCTTGCAAAATCACTTTTTGGTGAGAAAGTCATTGAAATTAATGATTAATATTTGTTATAGCAGCAATAAAAATGCAATTTTAGGATTGTATTTTTATTTTTTAGTGCTATAATAACGTTAAAGAAAGCGCTTTTTCTTCGGTGTTTTCTAGTAAAAGAGGGCTGCTAAAGCAGTAAGCCAATTGGCTAATAATTTTTCAAAAAGTGAAAAGATTTTTTAGGGTTTTGTATTTTCTTAGCGGCTTCTCTACTTTTATAATTTAGCCCTGTTGGTGGCTATTGCGTGATAGGATTTTGTGACATCAGAGAGGAGAAGGCGATGAAAGCAAAACTTGGTAATACGGAGATTGATTATTGGCAAATCAGTTTAACTCAACCGTCAAAGGAAGCCTGGGTCTTGGAAGCTTTTCAAAAAAAGCAACTTTCTTGGAGTGGACAATTTGCACTCACTCTTAAAGAAAAGCAACAGCTACAAAAGCAAGGGATGGGAAAGACAGGTCCTGCGCAGCAGGGAGAATTTGCTCAAGAAGTTGAAAGCCTTGAGTGGACGGGACTTTATATTTCCCCCAATAAAATGGGCAATGCCTATCCTGAAAGTATTCTGCTAATAGTTAATCAATTCCGAATTCCCGCTTTTGGGCATCTTGGAGAATATCTGGTGCGGACGTCGACAGGTGCACTTGAAGTTTATTCTGAGAAGAAATTTAAGCGCGATTTAACGAAAATATCGAAATAAAAAGACCACTCGTTTGAGTGGTCTTTTTATTTTTTTAGTCTTTGTGGCGACTCAAATCAACTTCTTTTAGTGGAATGAGTTTTGTTTTATTTTTAATTTTATAGCCAAAGTATAAGATAAAGAATAGAGGAATTGCTGCATACATGACAACTCCTTGAACCCATGTTGAACCAAAGAGTAACATCGGGTCTTGCCCAAGCGTGACTAAAATAGTCATCAATAAAGCTAAGAGAGGGCCAAATGGGAACAATTTAGCGTGGTAAGGGAGGGCTTTCGTATCTTTTCCTTGAGCAACATAAGCGCGCCGGAAACGGAAATGACTGATTGCAATACCGATCCAAGCGATGAAACCTGTTAACCCTGAGGCAGATACGAGGAAAGTAAAGAAGCTCACACCATAAATAGAAGTTAAGAAAGTCAATAGAGCCACGGCCGTCGTAGCCAACAAAGCGATAAAGGGAATTCCGTTTTTAGAAGTTTTGGAAAAGATTTTTGGAGCCCCTCCATCTTTTGCAAGGGAGTAAAGCATCCGTGTAGAAGCATACATCCCAGAGTTGGCTGCCGATACTACAGAGGTTAAAACAACCGCATTCATTACACTGGCAGCGATAGAAAGTCCCACCCGTTCAAAAACAATGGTGAAGGGGCTTTGGGCAGCAGAGTCTCCTCCGACTAAATGTGGGTCAGTAAAAGGTATAATAGCTGCCATAACAAAAATAGACAAGATATAAAAAACAAGGATACGCCAGAAGATAGAATTCATGGCTTTAGGAATTGATTTTTCGGGATTTTCGGCTTCACCAGCTGTGATTCCGAGCAACTCAGTACCTTGGAAAGAGAACCCAGCTACTAGCAAGACGCCAAGAATCCCTCCACCAGTCGTAAAGCTTCCTAAACCTCCGACAAAACCATGATTTCCTACGGAAAGATTTTTGGCAACGTCAATATGGCCGCCCATAATATTAAAAATTGATAAGAAACCAATAATCAAGAAGAGTACAACTACCGTGATTTTGATTGCTGACAGCCAGTACTCCGTCTCACCGAAAGTTTTTACCGACAAAGCGTTAATAGAAAAGACAACTACTAAAGCGATAAGAGAGAAAATCCAACTTGGAACGTCAGGTAACCAGAATTTCATACAAAGAGCTACGGCGGTGAGGTCTACTGCAACAGTAATCGCCCAATTAAGCCAATAGTTCCACCCTAGAGCAAAACCAAAAGCGGGATCCACATAGCGCGTTCCATAATCAGAAAAAGAACCTGATGTAGGAAGGTAAGTTGCCATTTCTCCTAGGGAAGTCATCAAAAAGTAAACCATGGCTCCGATAAGGATGTAAGCTGTAAGGGCGCCGAAAGGTCCAGCGGTATGAATGACATCTCCAGAAGTCAAAAATAAACCTGTACCGATTGTCCCGCCTAGGGCAATCATTGAAACGTGTCGTGATTTTAAGCCGCGTTGTACGTGCGACTCATTGTTTGAAGAATTTTCCAAAATTCTCTCCCTAATAAAATTTATTCTACATCGAGGTGTTTATTATCTTCTGAGTTGCTCCTGTTAAGTTCAGCTCACTTTTTAGATAAAAACAAAAAAAGCAATCTTCTAGTAGATTGCTAAACGTACGAAAAAATTTTGAAATTTTCTGAACGAATAGCCCCCCGCTATGGTCAGTGACCATGTGCGACAGTCTAGTGAGTATTCCTCACTAGCCCAAAGATTTTGCTGAGCAACAAAACCTCTTCGGCAACCTCTCCTCTTTCTATGTGTCTTTGTTGTGCTCCAACTCGGCATAGATTCTTATCGGTTGCGACCTCTATCGATGTGTTACGTGTAATTTTAGCGTATTTTATAGAGGTTGTCAAGAATAAGAAGATGAAAGCTTTGTAAGCACTTGCCCTTCTTAGGTTTTGTTCGCCTTTTTTTATGGTATACTTATGAAGTAAGTCTGTTCAATAAAAAATTTGAACAGCAAAATATTCAGTGTTTGACTGAGCAATTCTAGGAGCAAAATATGGATTTTATTCGTGCAATAATTTTAGGGATTATTGAAGGGATTACAGAATGGTTACCTATTTCATCGACGGGACATTTAATAATTGCAGACGAGTTCATTCGCTTGAATCAATCTGCAGCTTTCAAGGAAATGTTTGATGTGGTGATTCAACTCGGAGCAATTTTGTCTGTTGTAGTTTTATACTTTCATAAACTTAATCCTTTTAATCAACTAAATCCGAAAGATAAACAAAAAACACCACGTGAGATACAGTTGACTTGGCGTTTGTGGTTGAAAGTTTTAATTGCTGCGTTACCAGCGGCCATCATTGGCTTGCCTTTGAATGACTGGCTTGATGCACATTTTTACCACTTTGTACCCGTGGCGTTCATGCTGATTATTTATGGGGTGGCGTTTATCGTGATTGAGCGACGCTGGGTGCCGAACCATCAGTTCTCAGTCGTTAATATTGATCGGTTACCTTATAAATTTGCCTTGTACATTGGTCTTTTTCAAGTGCTTTCTCTTTTACCAGGAACTTCGCGTTCTGGTGCTACGATTGTAGGGGCTTTGTTAATTGGGGTCAGTCGAGCAGTGGCTGCGGAATTTACTTTCTTTTTAGGTATTCCTGTCATGTTTGGTGCCAGCTTTGTAAAAATTGTGGGCTTCATCAAGGGAGGAAATGTTCTTACCTTCGAGCAATTTGGCGTTTTATTGGTTGCCTGTGTGGTAGCCTTTGGTGTTTCGATGGTTGCTATTAAGTTCTTGATGGATTATGTGAAAAAACATGATTTTACTTTCTTTGGTAAATACCGGATTGTATTGGGTGTGATATTGCTAATTTATGCAGGCCTCAAAGCTATGTTGGGTTAAGATAAAGAAGTTTACCGATCCTATGGAGCGGTATTTTTCGAATGAAAAGTTAGATTAAAAAAGCTGAATGAAAGTCCAACAATCAGCATGACGCGTTAAACGTTACTGACCACTCTGTCAGTAAAAATTTGCTTGCAAAATGATCGAAGTTTTGCTATAATAGCTTTCTGTGGGAAAAACTCACAACTTACGCGGGCCTCAACCTGCGTCATTAGTCCAAAAGGAGGAAAAATCAATGACTAAATACGAAATTCTTTATATTATTCGTCCAAACATTGATGAAGAAGCAAAAGCTACCCTCGTTGAACGTTTCGATACTATCTTGACTGACAACGGTGCTGTAAATCTTGAGTCTAAAGACTGGGAAAAACGCAAACTTGCTTACGAAATCAATGATTTCCGCGAAGGTCTCTACCACATCGCAACTTTTGAAGCTGAAACAACTTCAGAAGCGTTGAGCGAATTTGACCGTCTTGCTAAGATCAATCTTGACATTCTTCGTCATATGATCGTTAAAGTTGAAGCTTAATTAGCTTTATAGGAGAAGTTCATCATGATTAACAATGTAGTATTAGTGGGACGCATTACACGCGATCCTGAACTTCGTTATACCCCACAAAATCAAGCTGTTGCTACTTTCTCATTGGCGGTTAATCGTCAATTTAAGAACGCAAATGGCGAACGTGAGGCTGATTTTATTAACTGTGTGATCTGGCGCCAACAAGCTGAAAATTTAGCAAATTGGGCTAAAAAAGGAGCATTGATCGGAGTAACTGGTCGTATCCAAACGCGCAATTATGAAAATCAACAAGGCCAACGGGTTTATGTGACGGAAGTTGTGGCTGATAGTTTCCAAATGTTGGAAAGTCGTTCGGCTCGTGAAGGTATGGGCGGTGGAACTTCTACTGGTTCATATTCTGCACCAAGCCAATCTACAACTAATTCTCGACCACAAACGAATAATAATACCGCTACTCCGAATTTCGGACGTGATGCTGATCCATTTGGTGGCTCACCAATGGAAATTTCGGATGATGATCTTCCATTCTAGTCTTTAACAGGACATCTTAAAAAATAATATAAGGAGAAATAAAATGGCACAACAACGTCGTGGCGGCTTCAAACGCCGTAAAAAAGTTGACTTCATCGCTGCTAACAAAATCGAAGTCGTTGACTACAAAGATACTGAACTTTTGAAACGTTTTATCTCAGAACGTGGAAAAATCTTGCCACGTCGCGTGACTGGTACTTCAGCTAAAAACCAACGTAAAGTGGTTACAGCTATCAAACGCGCGCGCGTAATGGCTTTGCTTCCATTCGTAGCTTCTGACGAAAACTAATACATTTAAAAAAGACTGCAAAAGCAGTCTTTTTTGTTAGCTTTTACTGACGTTATCGTCAGTAAAAATCAGTAAAAAAGGTGCAGCTGACAGGGCGGTCAGAGTACTTTTTGAGAGTTACTATTTTTTTGTGGCATAAAATATGGTAGAATGGACAAATGATTGGATTGATAATCGGAGCGTTAGGTCTGATGTTACTGGGTTATGGTGTTTTTGTGGAGCCGCATTTAATGCAGGTGCGTCACATCAAGATAGCTGAGCAACAAAAGTTGACCATTGCTCATTTTACGGATACACATTTTACCTGGCATACCAGTGCTCGGCGTTTTAAAAAATTTGCAGAAGATATCGCTAAGCGACAACCAGATATGATTATTTTCTCGGGTGATTTGTTTGATAAGGTCACTTGGGCTCGTCACAAAAACTGGGAGAACTTACTGACCATGTTATCAGCACTCACAGCTCCTTTAGGTAAGTTTGCGGTGCTTGGAAATCATGATTTTGATGAAGAAAAGTCTTCTCTATTTGTAGAAGAACTCTTAACTAAAGCGGGTTTTATAGTGCTTAAAAATGAGAGTATTGCACGTGAGGTTGATCAAAAGAAAATTGCAATTGCAGGGGTTGATGATTGGCGCGAGGGACAACCTGATTTTCAACTGGCACCTCTTGATGCTGACTTTTCAATTTTAGCTTTACATGAACCTGATACTGTTTTAGAAATGCAGACGGTTGAGCAATTTGATTTGATTTTATCAGGGCATAGCCATGGCGGACAGATTCGGCTGGGAAACTGGCGGTTGCGCAATAAAGGTTCTAGCAGTGCTGATAGTGGTCTTTATCCCTTAAACGCTCGAACAAAACTCTATGTAAATTGTGGGATTGGATTGACCTTTTTACCGATTCGTTTTGGAGTAAAGCCTGAGATTGTATATTATGAACTTTAAAAAAGCCAGTTGCTACCCACTGGCTTTTTTTGAGTGTTTCTTAGTAAATTTAAATCCTTCTTACATTTCTCGGGCCGTCATAATGGTTTCTCGTCCCATGTTGTCTACTGCACGGAACTCCCTTGGCCAAGAGGGATTAAAAGGATAATCGAAATCAATCAAGAGTGTCGTTGGGCTATTTTCCTGTGAAAAGCGGATGGATAAAAGCCCTTGGGAATTGAGTAAATCAAAATGAATCACGTTTTCCATAGGGAAAACACCTTTAAGGTGATGGTCGATGATGTACCAAAATGCATCAATGACTTCACCTGGAATAGAAGAAACAGTATCAAAACTTGCATAACGACGTCTAGTGTTAGAAAATGCCAAAATATCACATCCTTTCTGAGTTGATATAAAAATAGCTTAGGAGAGCCGGGAGTCTCGGATAACCTGACGAATATTGGAAATGGTATTTTTAGAATCATCCTTCATCCGCATGCCATACATCATAAAAAGAGCGTCCAACAAACTAATCTGTGAAACTGTGGAGGCTACCGCTTCAGGTCGAAATGAAATTTCCTCTGAAATAGAAATCAGTGCGACATCAGCGGCTTTGGCAAGTGGAGAACTTGCAAAAGAGGTGATTGCAATCACCGGCACTCCACGTTCTTTTAAGATCTCTAAAAGATGCATGGTGTCTTTATTTTTTCCTGTATGCGAAATAACAAAAGCGCAGTCCTTTGAAGTGAGTTTAGCAGCTTGCATCTGTTGAAAGTGAAAATCTTGATGGTAGACTGTATTCAAAGGCATTCTTAAAAACTTATGATAAGCAATCAGCGCAACAGCGTTTGATCCTCCTAGGCCGAAAAAACCACACGTTTCAGCATTAAGTAAGAGCTGCATGGTTTGATTGAGCTGATGTTCTGTCACAAGATTTAATGTTGAGCTAAGTGAAGAGATATTACCGTTAAAATTTTTGGTTAAGATTTCTTTGTAGTTATCTGTTGGAGAAAGTTCACTAAAAAATTCATCAGTTCCACCAGCATCGGTTGCGTGGATGGCGAGTTTCAGTTCTTGGAATGAATTGAAACCAATTTTTTTTGAGAATCTTGAGATAGTTGCTGTTGAGACATGAGTCGCTTTAGCAAAATCTTGTATCGAGAGCATTGCAGCGCTGTCGATATTAGCAATCAGGTAATCTGAGATTGCTTGATCAGATTTGCTGAGGTTATCATAATAACTTTTGATACGGCCAATGAGCGTACGCGCCATAACACGCCTCCTTCTAATTTGATTACATTATACCATAAAAGGGGGCCAAAATTTAGAGACGTCTTCTTAACAAAAACGAAGTGTATTATGAATTTTTAGACAAATCAGAAAAAGTTTTACAAAAAATATTATTGACAAATGAAAATAAATTTCCTATAATTAAAACAAGAGTTATGAAAACGATAACATTGGAGGAATAATGATGAAATTTGCGATGATTGGGCTTGGAAAAATGGGGAAAAATTTAGTAAAGAATGCTGTGGACCATGACATAGAAGTGGTCGCCTATGATCTGAATCGTACAGCGCGTCAAGAAATGGCAGCCTATTCTTCTAAAATTACACTGGTTGACACACTGGAACAGCTACTGACAGAGCTGTCAGTAAATTCAGAGCTTGAAAGAAGCCAGAGAATAGTTTGGGTGATGGTGCCAGCGGGTACGCCGACTAATTCAACAATAGCGACGCTCTCAAATATGCTCTCTGCTGGTGATATTTTGATCGACGGGGGAAATTCAAACTATAAAGATAATTTGGAGCAAAATAAACACTTAGCAGAAAAAGGGATAAAATTTTTTGATGTTGGAACTTCTGGTGGGATGTCTGGTGCACGGCATGGTGGAAATTTTATGATTGGAGGAGACAAGGAAACTTGGCCAAAAATCGAGCCACTTTTTGAAGCATTGGCTCAAAAAAATGGTTATCTTTATACGGGGCCACTTGGTAGTGGACACTATCTTAAAATGATCCATAATGGAATAGAATATGGGATGATGCAAGCTATTGCCGAAGGATTTGAAATTTTAGAAGCTTCTCCTTATGATTATGATTATGAGGCCGTAGCCAAACTTTGGAATAATGGATCAGTGATACGCAGTTGGCTGATGGAACTGGCAGAAGAACAATTTGCCAAAGATCCTAAATTAGACGAAATTTTAGGGCAGGTACAGGCTTCAGGAGAAGGAAAATGGACCGTGGAAGAAAGTCTTGATTTAGAAGTACCAGCACCAATCATCGCCCTATCATTGATGATGCGGAACCGTTCATTACAAAGTGATACGATGACGGGAAAAGTCGTAGCAGCTTTGCGTAATGGCTTTGGTGGACATGATTTGGCTCATAAATAGTTACTGACGGGCTGGTCAGTGCTTACTAGAGATGAAACTGCTATAATATTATAGAAGAAAGGGAGCAATTATGGAATATCTCATTGGCGTAGACCTTGGTACTACCGCCACAAAAGCCGTATTATTTGAAAAAAATGGAAAAATTGTAGCAAGTAGTAGTCAAGCGTATCCGCTCTATCGTGATGCCAGTGGCATGGCTGAGGAGGCACTTGAAGATATTTTTGAAGCTGTCCTCGTCACAATTCGAGAAGTTTCCTTTAATCTAGCAGAGGAAGATGAGCTTTTGGCGGTCTCATTTAGCACTCAAATGCATTCCTTGATTGCTTTTGATGAAAATTGGCAGCCTCTAACTCGTGTCATCACATGGGCTGATACTCGAGCAGTGAAGTATACAGAGCAAATAAAAAATAGTGCCGAAGGATTTGAAATTTATAAACGCACAGGGACTCCGCTTCACCCCATGGCCCCACTGTCTAAACTGATTTGGCTAAGGGAAGAGAAAAATAACATTTATCAGCGTGCGGCACACTATTTAGACTTGAAGGGCTATATCTTTTATCGCCTCTTTGCCACCAATAAAATTGATCTTTCAACTGTCACAGGAACAGGTTTATTCAATATTTTTAAACTTGACTGGGAAGAAAAAGCATTAGCACTAACTCAACTTACAAAAGCCCAACTTCCAGAAGTAGTAGAACCTTATACGATTGAACAAGGGATGCCCCATGAGTTTGCAAAAAAAATGGGTATTCAAGAAGATACAAAATTTGTGTGGGGTGCTGCAGATGGGCCACTCTCAAATTTGGGAGTCAATGCTATCAAACCTGGTGTCGCTGCCATCACCATTGGGACCTCAGGAGCGATTCGTGTAGTAACAGATCAACCAAAAACTGATGAAAAAGGAAGAACTTTTACATATGCTTTAGACCGGGATCATTGGGTCGTGGGGGGGCCAGTCAACTCGGGGGGAGATGTATTTCGTTGGGCGCGTGACCAAATCTTCGATGGTAAGTTAAGCTATGATGAAATTACAGCTCTAGCTTCAAAAGTAGCTCCAGGAGCTGATGGGCTTCTTTTTCATCCTTATCTCGGTGGAGAGCGTGCTCCTTTATGGGATGCTAATGCAAGAGGTTCCTTCTTTGGCCTCAATTATGGCCATAACCGAAGTCAGATGACACGTAGTGTTTTAGAAGGCGTGGTCTTTAACCTTTATATGGTTGCCCTGAGTCTGATTGAAGTAGTGGGAAACTTGAATATGATTCAAGCAACGGGAGGTTTCACGAGCTCTGAACTATGGACACAAATCCTGGCAGATATTTTTGAACAACCAATAAATGTTCCTGAAAGCCGTGAAGCAGGGTGCCTAGGAGCTGTGATTATGGCTGAAAAAGCCTTAGGAATAGTAGATAATCTAGAGGTGATTGAAGAGATGGTGGGAACAAATCGTTCCTACGAGCCACAAGTGGAACACTTTGAGATTTATCGTGAACTTGCACCTATATTTATTCGATTATCTCGTGCTCTTACCGCCGAATATCAAAACATTTCTAACTTTCAAAGGCGTTTTGAAGATTAAAACGTTCCTGAGAGCCAAAGAATATAGACTTTACTAAACTTATTTTTTATTACTCAATGCGAGAACCACTATAACATTCAGTTCTTTAGCATTGAGTAAAAAAATAGCACGTGCTGAAAGCGTAAACATAGATGAATTTGTGCTTCCAGTCGTCCCTGAAAGGAAAAAATAATGCTTGATTTACTTGTTCTTTTTATCGGAGTCCTCATCCTCTTATTACTTATAATAAAATTCAAACTCAACACTTTTGTGTCACTGATTATTGTTTCAGTCCTTGTCGGTTTAGGCTTGGGAATGCCTTTAGGACAAATTCCTGTTTCCATTCAAAACGGGATTGGAGGTTCTCTCGGTGAGCTTGCGATTGTATTTGGTTTTGGTGCGATGCTTGGACGACTTATTGCTGATGCAGGAGGGGCCTACCGTATAGCGAAAACGTTAATTAATCGTTTTGGGAAAAAGAGAATCCAGTGGGCTATCATGGTTGCTAGTTTTATTATCGGGATTGCACTCTTCTTTGAAGTAGGCATGGTACTTCTGATTCCTATTGTTTTTGCCGTAGCACTTGAGGCTTCAGTTCCCCTAATTTATTTAGGAATTCCCATGGCTGCTGGTCTATCGGTAACACATGGTTTTCTTCCTCCTCATCCTGCTCCTATTGCAATCGCAGGTGTATTAGGAGCTAATCCTGGGACTGTTCTTATCTATGGAATTATTGCAGCTATACCCACTGTGATTATTGCAGGACCTGTCTTTACAAAAATCGCTCGCAAATGGGTCCCTGAGGCGTTTGTTGTTAAAAAGAAACTTTCTGCTTTCGGGGAAATTAAAGAGTGGGAGCTTAAGGATACACCTAGTTTTGGGATTTCTATTTTAACTGCACTGATGCCAGTAATTTTAATGGCAATCAGTACGGTACACTCAATTGTCGCAAACGAAGGAAAGCCAATTGTTGCTACTACAACAAATGTTATAAAAGCGGGGAAAGTGGTCACAACGACCACTTATCCATCCAGCTTACTCGAAAATATCATGATGTTTCTGGGAAATCCGGTCTCTGCAATGATTCTCTCATTACTTTTTGCTCTCGTGACAATGGGGTGGATGCAACGCAAAAAAAATACTGAAATCATGAATACTCTTGTCGAGTCTGTAAAATCTATCGCTATGCTTCTTCTAGTAATAGGAGGAGGTGCAGCATTAAAACAAATTCTAATAGACGGGGGTATTTCTGGTCAGATTGCAGAAATTTTCAAAGATTCACCCTTATCGCCATTGCTTCTTGCGTGGATAATCACTGTTATTTTACGTGTGGCTTTAGGTTCTGCAACGGTTGCAGCTCTTACTGCCGCAGGTTTAGTTCAACCGATGCTTGCTTCCGCCTCCCCAAATACTGCGGCATTGATGGTCCTTGCTATTGGGGCGGGATCCATTGCAGCATCGCATGTCAATGATGCGGGTTTTTGGATGTTTAAAGAATATTTCGATCTTGATGTAAAACAAACGCTCAAAACGTGGACGGTCTTAGAAACAATTATTGCTGTAGTAGGGTTAGGGATGGTGATGTTGATGAGTGTATGGATTCATTAAAAAATAAGTCAATTTTGACTTATTTTTTTGAGGATACAACGAGTGACACCATGGGATAAAGCGCTACCAGAATGTTCGTAAAAAGCGAACGAGGGAGGAAAAAAGGGGGAAAAGCCACAGTTTATTCTTGACAAGGGGAGTTAGGTTTGATAGAATATAATAGTTGTCGCGAGAGACGAGGGTCTTGAAGCGAGCTAGACCATTGAAAACTGAATAAAGAAGAATGACTCATGTGATGTAGCAATACATCAAAAATC
>NZ_BNDT01000007.1 GCF_014905395.1 Lactococcus taiwanensis | reverse complement strand
AGCATCTGATTTGTAATCAGAGGGTCGCGTGTTCGAATCATGTAGTCGGCATTGTCGAAAGGCAGAAAAGGTATTGCGAACGTAGTTCAGGGGTAGAACACAACCTTGCCATGGTTGGGGTCGCGAGTTCGAATCTCGTCGTTCGCTTAACTAGGAATTCTAGTTTAAATTTATTGTTATATTGCAGGCGTGGCTCAACTGGATAGAGTACCTGACTACGAATCAGGCGGTTGTAGGTTCGAATCCTACCGCTTGCATATAACGGGAAGTAGCTCAGCTTGGTAGAGTACTTGGTTTGGGACCAAGGTGTCGCAGGTTCGAATCCTGTCTTCCCGATTAGTAAGATTTTCTTACTTTGACTTAATTGTCAAAATGGCGGTGTAGCTCAGCTGGCTAGAGCGTTCGGTTCATACCCGAGAGGTCGGGGGTTCGATCCCCTTCGCCGCTATATTTATCAGCTGGATCTTTAGCTCAGTTGGTTAGAGCTATCGGCTCATAACCGATCGGTCGCTGGTTCGAGTCCAGCAAGATCCATATTTTTGGCTCGGTAGCTCAGTTGGTAGAGCAATGGATTGAAGCTCCATGTGTCGGCGGTTCGATTCCGTCTCGCGCCACTTTAGCTTAGAGCTATTTTATGCGGATGTAGTTTAATGGTAGAACCCCAGCCTTCCAAGCTGGCTACGCGAGTTCGATTCTCGTCATCCGCTTTATATTTGGGAGTTTAGCTCAGTTGGTTAGAGCACTGTGTTGATAACGCAGGGGTCCCAGGTTCGAATCCTGGAATTCCCATAATGGGTATGTTATGTATCTATTCATTGTTAATAAGCCTGTGGGGGGTTACTCAAGAGGCTGAAGAGGACGGTTTGCTAAATCGTTAGGTCGGGAAACCGGCGCGAGGGTTCGAATCCCTTACCCCCCTTTGTTTGACGTCTATTGGTGAATAGGCGTCTTTTGGACGTTAAAGTATTATTTTTATAATTTTGAGTTTTAAAGTTTAAAGATAATAGGGTTTAGAAAGGAGGGGGAATGGCTTTTCTAACGACTGACGAAGTGAACGAGCTTAAAACTTCGGTTAATATTGCGGATTTAATTTCACAATATGTAGCTTTATCTCGCAATGGGAAGAACTACTTGGGACTCTGCCCTTTTCATAGCGAAAAAACACCATCGTTCAATGTGAATGCTGAAAAAGGATTTTACCATTGCTTTGGCTGTGGTAAGTCGGGAGATGTAATTGAATTTTTGAAGGAATATAAGCAGATTGGCTTTGTAGACGCGGTTAAGGAACTGGCTGATTTTGCAGGGATTCAGATTGATTTCGGTGAAAAAAGTGAGGACAAGCAAAATCCCAATGCTCCTCTCTATGAGATTAACAATCAGGCTGCCCGTTTGTACAATACATTACTGATGTCAACGACTTTGGGAGAGCAGGCGCGACATTACTTAGAAGAACGGGGAATTGATGCCGATACTATAAAATATTTCAATATTGGATTGGCTCCTGAGGAAGAGGATTTTATTTATCAAAATCTATCCTCTAAGTTTGAAGAAGATATTTTAGTAAATTCTGGTCTGTTTCATTATTCTAATCGAAAAGTATTTGATGCTTTTACAAATAGGATCATGTTTCCTATTACGAATGAATATGGACAAACGATTGGCTTTTCTGGACGAAAGTGGCAGGAGAATGATTCTGCTAAGGCGAAATATATAAATACTTCGGTGACGGCAATTTTTGATAAGTCTTTCGAATTGTGGAATTTAGATCGGGCAAAGCCAAGCATCACCAAGCAGCGTGAAGTTTATCTTATGGAAGGATTCATGGATGTTATCGCTGCCTACAAAGCGGGGATAACCAATGTTGTCGCTTCTATGGGAACGGCCTTAACGGAAAAGCATGTGCGGCGTCTAAAGACATTTGCTAAAAATTTCGTATTAGTTTATGATGGAGATTCAGCAGGGCAAAATGCAATTTATAAAGCGCTCGAGTTAATTGGGGAAGTACAAGTTCAAATTGTAAAAGTACCTGAGGGGCTAGATCCTGATGAATATTCTAAGACTTATGGGCTGACAGGGTTGTCAGCACTGATGGAGACTGGTCGAATTCAGCCCGTCGAATTTCTGATTGATTTTTTACGGCCTGCCAACCTAACAAATCTGCAAGTACAACTTGATTTTATTGAGCAAATAACGCCGATGATCGCACGAATTCCATCGATTACGGCACAAGACGCATATATAAGAAAATTAGTTGAGATTTTACCTGATTTCGAGTATAATCAAGTGGAGCGTGCTGTCAATATGCGGCGGGAAAATATGCAGCTTACTGACAGTTCCATCAGTAATTCAGAACGATCAAGTTTGGCTGAACAATTACCTGAGGATTGGTTAGTACCTCCACCTATGGATGATGAGCCAATCAGAGGAGGGGCGAGTAGCTCTGCTTTACGCAATAATTGGACGCAGCAGTCTTCTAAAACTGTGGTGCCTAAGTTGTCACGTTCTGAGCGGGCTGAGGAGCAGTTATTGCACCGGATGATTTATCATTCTGCTGTTTTGAAAAAATTTGCTCAGGATGAAAACTTTAGATTTGTCCATAAACGTTATCAAGAGTTATTTGATAAAATTTTACTGGAGGCGATGGTGTATGAGGAAATTGATGAAACCCATCTGGCAAGTGAATTAAGCGGGGAGCTGCGCAGTTTGTTTTACCAGATCATCGGCTTAGATTTACCAGAAGCTGCGTCAAGTCAAGAAATAAATGATTTGGTTGCCGCTTTTTCTAAGGAGATGGAGCAATTGAAATTTGAAGAACTCATTCAGCAATTAGAGGCAGCCAAAAAGGCTGGAAATCATGAGCGCGAGTTAGAGTTAACACTTCAAATTATTAATCAAAAGAAAAAATTATAATAATTTTTTAGTACTGATAAGTTACTGATCAGGCTGTAAGTTGTCAAATAGTCCTGACAGGTTTGTCAAAGGGCTTTAGCCATTGAGGAGGATTGCATTGGCAGGAAATAAAAAAAGAATTAGTCAAATCGCTAAAGAAACAGGCGTTCAAAACCGTGTTTTGGTTGAAAAAGCGCAAGAGATTGGCTTACTTGTAAAATCACATTCAAGCTCTGTTGGTCCTGGGGAAGAACGTCGTCTTCTTGATGCCCTAGGCGTGAAACCAGTTGTTGTGGAAAAGAGGGCAGTGCCAGAATCCATCGCCAAGGTTGAAATCAAAGCAAACGGGGAAACCTTTGATGTGAAAGCTTTTGAAAAAGCTGTGAAAGACTATATTGCAAAGCGTAAACCGCTCGGTGAAGCATTGGATGTGGAAATCATGGACGAACTTTCAGTCAAATATGGAATCGTTGATGACGCGTTGGAAGATTTGTTTAAACAAATTCAAGATGCAGGCATTTCGATTGTGGATAAGGATGGTAATCCTAGCCCGCTTGCGCTTGTGACAGATGAGGTAGAGCAAGAAGAAGTTTCAGATACAGCCATGGACGAAATCGTCACGAATGTTCGAATTGATGATCCAGTGCGGATGTATTTGAAAGAAATTGGTCGTTATCCACTGATTTCGCTGGAAGAAGAAACAAAGCTTGCTGAAGCAATCATTGCTGGTGGTGAAGAAGCCGAATTTGCTAAGCAAATGTTAGCTGAAGCTAACTTGCGTCTTGTTGTTTCAATTGCAAAACGTTATTCTGGACGCGGTATGCAATTTTTGGACTTGATTCAAGAGGGAAATATGGGCTTGATGAAAGCTGTGGATAAATTTGACCACACGAAAGGTTTCAAATTCTCTACTTATGCGACATGGTGGATTCGCCAAGCCATTACACGTGCCATTGCTGACCAAGCGCGTACAATTCGTATTCCAGTGCATATGGTTGAAACAATCAATAAATTGATTCGTGTGCAACGTAATCTTTTGCAAGATCTGGGACGTGACCCTTCACCAGAAGAAATTGGTAAAGAGTTGAATATGGCTCCGGATAAAGTACGCGAAGTCCTTAAAATAGCACAAGAACCTGTATCTCTTGAAACACCTATTGGTGAGGAAGATGATTCACATTTGGGAGACTTTATCGAAGATGATGTGATTGAATCTCCTGTAGATTACACGAACCGCGTGCTTTTGCGTGAGCAATTGGATGAAGTGATGGATACCCTCACTGACCGTGAAGAAAATGTTTTGCGGATGCGTTTTGGCCTTGATGATGGACGCATGCACACTCTGGAAGATGTCGGTAAACAATTCAAAGTGACTCGTGAGCGGATTCGTCAAATTGAAGCTAAAGCTATTAAAAAATTGCGTCATCCTCGTCGTTCAAAACCTTTGCGCGACTTTATGTAAAAAAAACTTACTGACAGAGCTGTCAGTAAGTTTTTTAGACGAAAAAAGCAAAAGACTTGCTAAATTTTTATAAAATGATTATAATAAAACTATCAATGGTCAAAATTGGTCAAACTTTTTATCTAAAGAGGGAGATATGATGCATTGATTTTTTCCTTTTGATGTAAAATAAAAATAAATGCTCACTTTTATGGCGTTGTACTTAGCAAAAAGTTGCACATCAAAAGAATCGAACACTGCGTGTGCCCTTTGCACACAAAGAATGGATAAGGAATCAAAGGAGGAAAGCGATGCTTTGTCAAAATTGTAATATTAATGAGGCGACGATTCACCTTTATACAAGTTTGAATGGTCAGAAAAAACAAATTGATCTTTGTCAAAATTGCTATCAAATTATGAAATCTGGTGGGCAAGAAGCGTTGTTTGGTGCAGGAAATGCTTCAAACGGTAATACTGACGAACCTTTCAACCCATTTAATGATATTTTCAGCGCCTTACATGGGCAAGATTTCAATGGAAATGCCAATCAAACGCCACCAACACAAACAGGTGGACGTGGTCCGCGCGGTCCGCAAAATCCTCGGGCAAAACAACCTAAAGGAATGTTAGAAGAATTTGGAATTAACATTACAGAGTCAGCTCGTCGTGGTGAAATTGACCCAGTGATTGGGCGTGATGAAGAAATCAAACGGGTCATTGAGATTTTAAATCGCAGGACTAAGAATAATCCTGTGTTAATTGGTGAACCTGGTGTTGGTAAAACAGCAGTTGTTGAAGGTTTAGCGCAAAAAATTGTGGACGGAGATGTGCCACAAAAACTACAAAATAAAGAAGTGATACGTCTTGATGTTGTTTCTCTTGTTCAAGGAACAGGAATTC
The DNA here is from genome assembly GCF_014905395.1 of Lactococcus taiwanensis. GTDB lineage: Bacteria > Bacillota > Bacilli > Lactobacillales > Streptococcaceae > Lactococcus > Lactococcus taiwanensis. Next base: position 105,677 of record NZ_BNDT01000007.1, on the reverse strand, counting down.
GGGGACAATTTGAAGAACGAATGCAAAAATTAATGGATGAAATCAGAAAACGTAATGATGTGATTATGTTTATTGATGAAATCCATGAAATTGTTGGTGCTGGTTCTGCCGGTGATGGCAATATGGATGCAGGAAATATCCTAAAACCTGCGCTTGCGCGTGGTGAGCTTCAATTGGTCGGAGCAACAACGCTCAATGAATATCGCATCATTGAAAAAGATGCTGCGCTTGAACGTCGGATGCAACCGGTCAAAGTTGATGAACCATCAGTTGAAGAAACGATTACGATTCTTCGAGGGATTCAACCACGCTATGAAGATTATCATCACGTGAAATACACTGATGAGGCGATTGAAGCAGCTGCTCATTTGTCAAATCGTTACATTCAAGACCGGTTCTTACCAGATAAAGCCATTGACCTTTTGGATGAGTCGGGTTCTAAGAAAAATCTAACACTTAAATTTGTTGATCCTGAAGATATCAATCGTCGAATTGCAGAAGCAGAAAAGAAGAAAAATGAAGCGACTCAAGCTGAAGATTTTGAAAAAGCCGCTCATTTCCGTGACCAAATCAGCAAACTCCGTGAATTGCAAAATCATGAGGTTTCAGATGAAGAAAGTCCAGTCATCACTGAGAAAGATATTGAGCAAATTGTGGAGCAAAAAACTCAAATTCCAGTTGGTGATTTGAAAGAAAAAGAACAAACCCAATTGATTAATTTGGCTGATGATTTGAAAGCTCATGTGATTGGACAGGATGAAGCAGTGGATAAGATTGCTAAAGCCATCCGTCGTTCTCGTGTGGGACTTGGTAAACCTAATCGTCCAATTGGTTCTTTCCTCTTTGTCGGACCTACTGGTGTTGGTAAAACTGAACTTGCTAAACAATTGGCGATGGAACTTTTTGGTTCAAGTGAAAGTATGATTCGTTTTGACATGTCGGAATACATGGAAAAACATTCGGTGGCCAAATTGATTGGAGCCCCTCCAGGATATGTAGGTTATGAAGAAGCAGGTCAATTGACTGAACGTGTTCGTCGTAATCCTTACAGTTTGATTTTATTAGATGAAATCGAAAAAGCACATCCGGATGTGATGCACATGTTCTTGCAAATTCTTGAAGATGGACGCCTGACAGATGCACAAGGACGGACCGTATCCTTTAAGGATAGTTTGATTATTATGACCTCTAATGCCGGAACGGGTAAAGTTGAAGCCTCTGTCGGTTTTGGTGCTGCCCGTGAAGGACGAACTAAATCAGTGCTTGGTCAACTGGGTGATTTCTTTAGCCCTGAATTCATGAACCGTTTTGACGGAATTATTGAATTCTCTGCATTGAGTAAAGAAAACTTACTTAAAATTGTTGATCTCATGCTGGGTGATGTCAACCAACAAATTGGACGTAATGAAATCCACTTGCAAGTCACTCAAGCTGCAAAAGAAAAATTAGTTGATTTAGGATATGACCCTTCAATGGGTGCGCGTCCACTGCGTCGTACAATTCAAGAACATATTGAAGATCCAATTGCTGATTTTTATATTGAACATCCAGAATATAAAGAATTGGTCGCTGATGTGATTGATGATAAAATCGTCATCTCCAACCAAGCGCAAGAAACGACAGAAACAACTGATGAAGCAGTCCCTGCCGAGTAAGATGATTCTGTTGAGAAATCAGACTTACAGTGAAATAAAATAATAAAAAAAATTACTGACAACTCCGTCAGTAAGTTTTTTAATCCATTCCGTCAATCCATTCATCAAGATAGCCGAGATTGTAGTTATACTGGGTTTCCTCGGCAACTTGGGCGAGTGACACATTTGATAAAGTGCGTACAAGTGTATTTTCGATTTCATCAAGGGCTGTAGTAATGGCACAACGCTGAGCTTTCCCTGACTCTGTTCCGATAAAATTTTGCAAAAGCCCTTGACTTTGAAAAATTCGTCCCCGTCCTTCAATGGCTAAAAAAACATCATAAAAACTAATGTCGTGAAGGTCTTTATTGAGGGAGAAGCCGCCATTTTTTCCTGGGGTAGAACGCAAAAGGCCTTCATCGACTAAAGATTTAATAATTTTTTTGAGATAAGAGGGAGAAACTTTGAGGCGATTGGCAAGTGCAATTGATGACATGGTCCGATTCTCAGGAAGTCTTGCCAAAATCAGCAAGACGTAAACCGATTGTTCCCAACCAGAAGATAATTTCATAATAAAACTCCTTAAATATTTTTGGTGAAAATAATTGACAGGTGCTACAAAAAGTAGTATCATTTATATTAGAGATAAGAGATATCTCTAATAACTATAATTATTTATTTCTATTATAGCAAAAAAAGAGAGAAAACTCATCTAAATAAAAAAACGGAGGACTACATCATGGTAGTTAAAGTTGGAATTAACGGGTTTGGTCGGATTGGGCGTTTGGCATTACGTCGCATTCAAGAAGTCGATGGCGTGGAAGTTGCCCATATCAACGATTTGACAGACCCAGCAATGCTTGCCCATTTGCTGAAATACGATACCACACAAGGGCGCTTCAATGGTACCGTGGAAGTGAAAGAAGATGGTTTTGAAGTAAACGGAAAATTCATCAAAGTTACGGCTGAACGTAATCCAGAAGACATTCAATGGGCTGATTCTGGGGTTGAAATCGTGCTTGAAGCCACAGGTTTCTTTGCGACAAAAGAAAAAGCAGAAAAACATTTGCATCCTGGTGGAGCGAAGAAAGTCGTTATTACAGCACCTGGTGGAAATGATGTTAAAACGATTGTCTTCAATACCAATCACACGATTCTTGACGGCACTGAAACAGTCATTTCTGCAGGTTCTTGTACGACAAACAGCTTAGCACCAATGGCGGATGCCTTAAATAAAAACTTTGGCGTTAAGGGGGGAACAATGACTACTGTTCACTCTTATACGGGTGACCAAATGACACTTGATGGCCCACACCGTGGTGGAGATTTCCGTCGTGCGCGTGCAGCAGCTGAAAACATTGTTCCAGCATCAAGCGGAGCGGCTAAAGCAATTGGTCTTGTTTTGCCTGAACTTTCTGGTTTGATGAAAGGTCATGCGCAACGTGTTTCAACGCCAACAGGATCAATTACGGAACTTGTCACAGTGCTTGAAAAACATGTCACTGTCGATGAAGTCAACGCAGCCATGAAGGCGGCAGCAAATGAAAGCTTTGGCTATAATGTTGATGAAATTGTCTCATCAGATATTATCGGTATGGCTTATGGTTCCCTTTTTGATGCCACTCAAACTGAAGTGACAGATTTGAAAGACGGCGGACAATTGGTTAAAACTGCTGCATGGTATGACAATGAAATGAGTTTCACTGCTCAATTAATTCGTACGCTTGAATACTTTGCAAAAATCGCTAAATAATTTTTACTGACCTGCTCGTCAGTAAACTTTAAGAAATAGAAATAAAAAATTACTGACCGCTTACTGATCAGTAATTTTTCTGTCTAAATCGCTCTATGCAGCAGTAAAAAAAGTTACTGACAGAGCTGTCAGTAACTTTTCCTTGTTTTTTATTTTACAATAATCATGCCATCTTTAATTTCCCAAGGGTCATTCATATTGATGTGGTCATAGAACATCACACCGTTCGTGTGGTCAATCTCATGTTGAACACAAATTGCTGGGAAATCTTTTAAGCGAATTTTTTTCTTTTCGCCTTCTTTGTTGTAGTATTCCACAGTCACACGGGCATGACGAACGACATAACCTGGTACTTCGCGGTCAACAGAAAGACAGCCCTCACCACCTTCAACAGCCGCATCTTGGACAGAGTGGCTCACCACTTTTGCATTATACATGATTTCACGCATTTTGTAAGCTTCTTTAGGGGCAATTTCATTTCCATCTTCATCAACTTCAGGTTCATTGGGAATCAAAACGGCGATGACTTTTTTGAGCAAGCCAAGTTGGTTTGCTGCAAGTCCAACTCCACCACGGAGCCCCATTTTTTCAGCCATGACAGGATCTTGAGAATTTTGCAAGAATTGCATCATTTTCTCACCCAAGATAATGTCTTCATCTGATAAAGGTAAAGCTACTTCCTGTGCTACTTCGCGCAAAGTAGGGTAGCCTTCACGGATAATATCTTCCATATTAATCATATGGCTTGGTTTAATTAATTTGGCTTGAATTTCATCACGGTTCATTATTAAAAAACACTTCCTTCTCTTTTTGTAAATATAGTTCAATTATAGCATATTTTTTCGTCTTAAAATGGTAAAATTGAATTAAAGATTTACTGACGGAGCTGTCAGTAAGAAAATTTGATCAAATCCAGAAGTAGAAAGGATTTAAGTAAAAATTAAATGAAAGAATACAGACAAAACGTCGCAGCCATTATTCTTAATAATGAAAATAAAATTTGGTTAGGAAAACGAGCCGATGGCGCCAGTTGGGGCTTTCCACAAGGCGGTATTGAAGCTGGTGAAAAACCAGAGGCAGCGATTATTCGAGAACTCTCAGAAGAAATTGGGACCAAAGATTTTGAAATCATTGGACAATATCCAGGAACTTTAAAATATGATTTTCCTAAAGAGATGAAATTTCCAACTTGGACTTATGCTGGCCAAGAACAACATTATTTTCTTGTCCGATTGCATGAAGAAGCAAAAATTAATCTTGAAAGCCATCCCGAAGAAATTGAATTTTCAACTTATCAATTTTTAGCTCTTTCTGACCTTATGAAAATGGATTTCGGCTTTAAAAATGAGGTTTATCATCAAGCATTAGCTTATTTTTCAAACCTAATAGAAAAGAATTAAAGGAAAAAGTATGCCAATAGAAAGAATAACAGATAATAAATTTGAACTTGTTTCAAAATATGAGCCAGCCGGTGACCAAGGTGAGGCGATTGCTGAGTTAGTAGAAAATATCGAAAATGGAGAAAAAGCGCAGATTTTACGTGGTGCAACAGGAACGGGGAAAACCTATACCATGAGTCAAGTCATTGCTCAAACGGGCAAACCCACTTTGGTCATGGCGCATAATAAAACATTAGCTGGTCAATTATACAGTGAATTTAAAGAATTTTTCCCAAACAATGCCGTGGAGTATTTCGTATCCTACTATGATTATTATCAACCCGAAGCTTATGTGCCAAGTTCTGATACCTATATTGAAAAAGACAGTTCGGTCAATGATGAAATTGATAAGTTACGCCACAGTGCAACCTCGGCTTTACTTGAGCGAAACGATGTGATTGTTGTGGCCTCAGTTTCTTGTATTTATGGTTTGGGTTCACCCAAAGAGTATCAAGATTCCGTGGTTTCATTGCGTCCGGGGCAAGAAATTTCTCGTGACCAACTCTTAAACGATTTGGTAGGAATTCAATTTGAGCGCAATGACATTGACTTTCAACGGGGCTGTTTCCGCGTTCGTGGGGATGTTGTAGAAGTTTTTCCAGCCTCTCGTGATGAGCATGCCTTTCGTGTTGAATTTTTCGGTGATGAAATTGACCGCATCCGTGAAATTGAAGTTTTGACCGGACAAGTTTTAGGTGAAGTGGACCATTTGGCCATTTTCCCAGCGACACATTTCATGACAAATGATGACCGTATGGAAGAATCAATTGCCAAGATAGAAGCAGAATTAGAAGAGCAATTAAAAGTTTTCCGCTCAGAAGGAAAACTTCTTGAGGCTCAACGTTTAGAACAAAGAACCAACTACGATATCGAAATGCTCCGTGAAATGGGCTATTGTAATGGGGTTGAAAACTATTCACGTCATATGGACGGGCGTGAGGAAGGCGAACCTCCTTATACTTTGCTTGATTTCTTTCCTGATGATTTCATGATTATGATTGACGAATCTCACATGACCATGGGGCAAGTAAAAGGAATGTATAATGGGGACAGAGCGCGTAAAGAAATGCTTTGTAATTATGGCTTTCGTCTGCCTTCAGCCCTCGATAACCGTCCGTTAAAAAGAGAAGAATTTGAAAGTCATGTGCATCAAATTGTTTATGTTTCAGCAACCCCTGGCGACTATGAGATGGAGCAGACCGATACTATTGTTGAACAAATCATTCGTCCAACAGGTCTATTAGATCCTGTCGTAGAAGTTCGACCAATGATGGGACAAATCGATGATTTAGTTGGTGAAATTCATAAACGAGCTGAGAAAAATGAACGAGTATTTGTTACGACTTTGACTAAAAAGATGTCCGAAGATTTGACGGCCTATTTCAAGGAAATGGGGATAAAAGTTAAATATATGCACTCGGATATCAAAACATTAGAACGAACCGAAATTATTCGGGATTTGCGTTTAGGAGTCTTTGATGTTCTGGTGGGAATTAATTTGCTGCGTGAGGGGATAGATGTGCCAGAAGTTTCTTTAGTAGCGATTTTGGATGCTGATAAAGAAGGATTTTTACGTAATGAACGTGGTTTGATTCAGACAATCGGTCGTGCGGCACGTAATAGTGAAGGGCACGTTATCCTTTATTCTGATATGGCTAAACCACTTGACGAAAATGATCCTGCCGATAAGGAAATATTAGATAGTGGCTATTATACAGAATACGAAGGCGAAAAATACAAGATTACACGCTCAATGAAGCACGCCATTGATGAAACGGCACGTCGTCGTGAAATTCAAATGGCTTATAATGAGAAACATGGAATCACGCCTCAAACCATCAAAAAAGAAATTCGTGATTTGATTGCCATCACTAAGAAAACAGATTCTGGTGAGCTTGAGGAAGTTGATGCAAGTGCGATGAATAAGAAAGAGCGCAAGCAGTTGATTGCTAAATTAGAAAAAGAAATGCAACAAGCAGCTAGTGCCCTTGACTTTGAAGGAGCTGCTCAACTCCGTGATATGGTTTTGGAACTCCGTGCAATGGACTAGGAAGAATAAGAAGAATAAATTAATAAAAATTCACTTTTAAAGTGAATTTTTATTTTGCTTTTTATAATAAAAAGACTTACAAAAGCCTTTTTATCACAAAACAAAGATTAATTATACAAAAATAGTTGACTTTGTTTTAATTAAGTGTATAATTATGCTTATCGTCGTATAAAAAGGAGAAACAAATGAATACAAAAAAATGGATGGTTGGAATAATAAGCCTAATGGCGCTTACGGCCCTAACGGCTTGTGGGAATAAAACGCAAACCTCAAAAAGTAGTTTAGAGCGAGTTAAAAGCGCTAAAGTTTTGAAGGTAGCAGTTTCACCAGATTATCCACCCTTTGAATTTCAAATGTTAAAAAATGGAAAAAACCAAGTGGTTGGTTCTGATATTGATCTGGCAAAAGCAATTGCTAAAAAGTTGGGAGTTAAAGTCCAGATTGAACCCATGGATTTTAATAATGTGCTGGCTAGTTTGAGTACAGGAAAGGCTGATATAGCAATTTCTGGCATTTCTAAGACGCCTGAGCGTGCTAAAAGTGTAGCTTTTTCTGATATTTATTACGAGGCCGATAACGCGCTTGTAGTAAAAAAATCAGAGCTTGAGCGTTATACAAGTGCTGCAGATTTCAAAGGTAAGAAAGTAGCGGCGCAAAAAGGCGCTATTCAAGAAGAAATCGTCCAAAAGCAACTTAAGGGAGCCAGCGAAATTGCCCTTCCTGCGATCACAGATGAAATTAACGAGGTCAAAGCTGGTCAGGTGCAAGGAGCAGTGATTGAAGGTTTGATTGCCAAAAGTTATGTAGCTGTTAATCCAGACTTAGCGATTGCGAAGCTTAAGCTTAAAACCCCTACTGATAGTTATGGTTCTGCTGTTGCCTTACCAAAAGGTGAAACAGAATTGACAAAAGTGATTAATGAAGTCATTAAGTCACAAAAAGCAAATGGACAAATTGAGCAATCAATCCAGAGCAATTATAAACTTTCTCAATCAGCCAATAAATAAGGGGGAACAATGACAACAGCAATAGAACTTCTCAAGAACCTTGTTGAAATTCCCTCTCCATCAGGTAAAGAAGAAAAAATCTTAAGTTACATTGAAAAACTCCTAGAGGAAAAAAAGTTTGACTTTGTGCTTCGTCAGAAAAATTTTGTGGCTGGGCAGTTAAAAGCCTCACCCAAAGCGAGACAAGCTATTATTTTAAGTGGACATGTAGACACGGTTGTTCCAGGAGCACAGGCGGATTGGACGTATGAACCTACTCGTGCTGTGGTACAAGGGGGCAAAATCTATGGCCTTGGGGTGAGCGATATGAAAGCAGGAGTAGCTGGCAATCTACTTACAGCCTTTTCTTTAGTAGAAAAAGAGGTCAGCCCTGATATTTGGGTGGTCGGCACAGCGCGTGAAGAACTAGATGGACAAGGCTCAGAAGATTTTGCGCAGTGGTTTGTAAACAACACACATTATGAATCCGCCTTCTGTATTATTGCTGAGCCGACAGATTTGGAAAAAATTTACATCGGTCAGCGAGGCAATCATTTTATGAGATTGACCTTTCAAGGAAGAGCAGCACATGCTTCCGATCAAATACATTTTAGTGAGAGTGGATTGGGCAAAGCCAGTAAGTTTTTAGCTGCTATAGATAAAATTGCGGAAAGCTTAGCCATCTACAAAAACGATCGCTTAGGGCTTCCTTCTTTTGTTGCAACAGCTGTCACTGCAGGTGATGCTACTTCACCGAATAAGACAGCAGCTCAAGCACAAGTGATTGTGGATTGCCGGCTAACTCCAGAGTTAGAAGCTGATTTTCAAAATGTTATGACGGCTTTAGCACGGCAATATCATTTTACCTACGAAGATGTGGTTAAACCGGTCTTATCAACACTGACCGATGAGAAAACTCCTATTATAAAGTTACTGACCGAGCTGTCAGCAGCAAAATTAACAGCTGCTGTGGGTTCCAATGATCAGGGACTTTTTGAAGCGGTCGGAATACCCACGGTTGTGTTTGGTCCCGGGCAACATGCCCAAGCTCATGTGGTTAATGAAAGTTTTGTGCTCAAAAACTTGGAGCAACATGTGAGCCTACTTTGTGACTTCATCGAAAAACTATAAAAAAAAATACTGACAGCTACTTTTTGTGTTCTGTCAGTATTTTTCTTATGTTATTTTGTCTGGTCAGCGGCTTCATCAACGATGAAAGTAAATTGACACGTGGTCACTTTTTTTCCATCGACATAAGCAGCAGCATCAGCTGTTCCAACTTTACCACGGAATTTAGTGATTTCAAATTCAAGTTTCATCACGTCACCTGGAGTCACTTTTTGACGGAATTTCGCTTTATCAATTCCACCAATATAGGCCATCTTACCTTGAAATTCTTCTTTTTTAAGAATTAAAATTGACCCAGCTTGAGCAAGCGACTCAAGGATTAAGACACCGGGGAAGGTTGGATTTCCAGGAAAATGACCGTTGAAGACTTCTTCATTTATCGTCACATTTTTAGTGGCAACAATTTTATTCTCAGAAAGCTCGTCAACATAGTCAATAAACATGATAGGATAGCGATTTGGAATCACCTCCATCACCTCAGTGGCCGTCATTGCATATTTTTTAGTCATTTTATCTTCCTTTTCTTTTGGAAATACTTAAAGGGCGAAACGGACAGAGCGGTCAGTAAATTTCCAGCTTGACAGTTCCAGTTTTTTAAGTTAAAATTTTATGTATCAAGTATTTTGATATACAAAACCTTTTACAATTAATCTTAGCAATTTTTTGTAGGAGTGTCAACTTTTTATTAGGCGTGTTCGGAGTTTTCTCCTCACAACACGTAAATTAATGAGAGAAAAGGACTTATTTTATTTATGTTTTTAGAAGGTAAAAAAATCGTCATCATGGGCGTTGCCAACAATAAATCAATTGCTTGGGGATGCGCGAAGGCGATGAAAGATCAAGGTGCGACACTCATTTACACCTATCAAAATGAGCGCATGGAAAAACAATTAGCAAAACTATCTGAACCAGAAGATTTGTTAGTAGAGTGTGATGTAGCTTCTGATGAGTCAATTCGCCGAGCTTTTGCTACAATCGAAGCCCGTGTAGGTAAAATTGATGGATTGGTGCATGCCGTAGCCTATTCCAAAAAAGAAGAGCTTGGCGGTAATGTCACAGACATCTCTCGTGATGGATACGCTCTTGCACAAGATATTTCTGCATATAGCTTACTTGCTGTCTCAAAAGCAGCAAAACCTTTACTCGTTAAGGGTGCTGGGATTGTAACCTTGACTTATATGGGTTCAGAACGTGCGATTCCAAACTATAACGTCATGGGAATTGCCAAAGCTGCTCTTGAATCAACAGTTCGGTATTTGGCTGCTGAGATGGCACATGTTGGTGTTCACGTTAATGGGATCTCTGCTGGAGCCATCAAAACTCTTGCAGTTTCAGGCGTAACCGGTTATAAAGATTTGATTAAAGAATCAGATAGCCGTACTGCTGATGGAGTTGGTGTGACGATTGAAGAAGTAGGTCATACTGCAGCATTCCTTGTTAGCCCTCTTGCTTCAGGAATGATTGGAGACATCGTTTACGTTGACAAAGGTGTTCATTTGACTTAAGGATAAATAAAAACTGACCAACTGGTCAGTTTTTTTATAGCCAAAAGTATAAAAAAGTTACTGACCAATCTGTCAGTAACTTTTTATTTGTTAAAGGTGTATATTATTTACGATTTTGCTTTCCAGCATTTCGTCCACCAGTTTTGTTTTGTTTTTCCTTATCATTGCGTTCACTAGTGATGGCTTTAAAATTTTCTTGAACACTGCTAGGAGTGACATCCTTAAGGCCTTCATTATTGATTTTTGGAGGATTTTTTGTAAATTCTTCATCAATTTTTCGGCGCATCCGAGGTTTCATGATGAAGCTGATGATGATTTGTTGAATGACCATCACAAGACCACCTACGGCCCAATAGAGGGCAACACCAGCTGGAGACATGAAACTAAAGATAACAATCATCGCTGGGCTCATGATTAACATGGCCATCCCTGTTTTCTTCTGTTCAGGGGTCATCGATAAGGTTGAAATCCACGTTTGGATAAAGTAAAGCGCACCGGAAATAATCGTTAAGACAATGCTAGAATGCCCCAAGTTAATCCCGTAAAATGTAGCGCTAGAAATTCCTGTGGTATAAGCAGCAGCATTATAAAGGGCGATAAAGAAAGGCCATTGAATCAGCATAGGCAAGCAGCCCAAAGAGGCAAACATGTTGATTCCATTATCTTTTTGAGCCGCCATTAACGCTTGTTGGGCTGCCATGCGTTCCTCAGGAGTTTGTGCATTTTTAACCCGCTCTTGTAAAGGGGCAAATACTGGGGTAAGATAAGCCATTTTTTCTTGCATATAAGTTGATTTGTAAGCTTGGTTTAAACCTAAAGGCAAGATGAGAAAACGGATAATCAAGGTAACTAAAATGATGGCCCAACCATAGCCCATGCTTAGATTATGTGCAAATAAGTCAACAAAAGCAGACATTGGACGCACGAGCAAATTATAAGTTATCCCATGTGTAGCAGCTTCCGTTGGCACGCGCACACCATCAACAATATGTGTTTGGACACAGCCAGACAAAAGCAGAAGACCTGCTGCAGTCAGTCCCGCCAGAGTTAATTTTTTCTTCATTTTTTTCAAATAAGTTCACTTTCTATAAATTAAACATACTTACCTATTTTACCTAAATTTTGACTTAATTTCAATAGGACTAAAGGATGAAAAGTCACTGACAGCTCGGTCAGTACACTCTTAAGAATCAAAATAAGAACTTGTAAACTTTGTTAAAAAAAACCTGCTGATAAGCAGGTTTTAATCGCTTTATAAACGAAAGTTTATGCTTTTTCCATAGCAATGATTGCTTTCAAAATTGCTGCAGTCTCTTTCCAATCGCGGACGGTAATGGTTTCAATTCCCATTTGTACAACAGGATAATCATTACCACCTGGTTGAGTCATATCTCCGAAGTAAAGAATTTCATCTTTCGTCACATTAAGTTCTTCCATCAAATGATTCATACCAAACTCTTTGTTTTGACCAGGAACAAAACCATTGATCGTAGTTGTTCCAGCCACTTCAAATTCGAACTCAGGAGCATACTGACTAGCAAGCTCAGCAATCGCATTCCGTTTGGTCATATCTGGATCCCAAGCTTGTTTAGCTTCGACGCCTGCTTTTTGACCGATAGCAGAATAGGCAATCATGGATTCACGATTTTCATTGATTTCATCCCCAGGGGCAAGAACAGATTCATCCCAGTATCCCAATTCGCGCGCTGCTTTTTCAAGGGCGCCCATGATGGCATTGGCTTGCTCATCAGTCAGGGCATAATTGAACACTTGTTTCCATTCGCCATCTTTATAGGCATAATATTGAGTTCCTTGGGCAACAAATAAATGGAAATTTTCCAATTTTGCGTGTTCAGGCAAATTGTTAATGATTTGAATCAAAAATTGATCATATTTTTGTCCAGAGATCGGCGCAATTATATATTTTTGAGACAATTCGGCAAGTAATTCGGCCATTTCAGGGAAAATCGGCATTTTTGGTTCATTGAGTGTGTTGTCAATGTCGAAACTTAATATTTTTTTCATAAGTCTTCTCCTATATATTCTATATCAACGCTTACATTATAACATTTTTCTAACAAAAAAAACAATCTCACCTGTAGATTGTTCATTTTAGTTAAGTATGTTGGCGCGCCTTAGTTAAGGCAGGTACAATTGCCATCGTCAAGATGACAGCGATAATCACCTCAGCAATAGAATTACCAGTGATAATAGAAGCAAGCAATGCTCCGAAAGTTTGATGAGTGACCGTCCTAAAGAATAGGAAAATAAAACTTAAAACAAGGACTGTATTTGTTGCTGTTCCCACAAAAGCTGCCAAACCAGCGCCAAAGCGACGAGGCATCAGTTTATAGATATAAGCTGGTAGAAGGCCAACCAGAACCCTTGGCACAATAGCAACTACCAGAGCCCACATTGAGCCGTGATTTGTTCCTGGTAGTGGTTGTAACGGACTAAAAAGAAAGCTCGAAGGGAGAGTGACAATTGTAGCATTGACCAGACTAATTATTCCCATTACTAATCCAAGGAACGCGCCCTTACGGGCTCCCAATACGATCGAACCAATGATAACAGGAATGTGTAACAGGGTAGGCACGATTGGTAAGGGCCAAACACTATAGATAATTTGACTCAAAATTTGGATGACAACCATGATTGCAATAAAGATGGCTAAAATTGCCACATCAGACGCTTTTGATTTTTTCATAAATACCTCATGAGATGTGCCTATGATAAGGTTAACATTAACACTAATTTAAAAACACATCAATTTATAATGATGGCTGGAGCGCAGAAACAATATCAGCTAGCTCAGCAAGGGCGCCTTCACCAAAATCTCCACAAGCCAGAAGAGATTTTTTAGGCTGAATCATATTATAATCTATTTTTTTAAGAATCTCAATATTTCTTTGGGTGAGGGGATGTTGATACATTTTAGTATTCATCGCAGGTGCCAAATACTTAGGTGTACCAGGTTCCAGGGCCAGAGCGACAGAAGTGACAATATCATCAGCACGTCCTTGTGCCAGGCGGCTGATGGTATCTGCTGTTGCCGGCGCTACGAGAAAAAGCTCTGTTTGTTTTGCCAATTCGATATGATTGACCACAGCAGGTTGTTCCTCGTCCATAATATCCAAGTGGACTTTATTTTTCGAGAGGACTTGTAAAGTTAAGGGCGTGATAAATTGAGTAGCAGCTCGGGTCATCAAGACGGTGAGCTCATGACCCTGCTTCGTTAATAAGGAGACAAGATCAGCGGCTTTGTAGGCAGCGATAGAGCCAGTAACAGCCAAAGTAATTTTAGTCATGACGAAGTTCCTCCGATTTTTTAAGAATTGTTGCAGCAATTTGCGACTTATTTTTCATACTGATGACTTGGTCAGCATCTTTTTCTGACACAAGATAAGCCAAATGCGCTTGACCCTGAATATTTTCCAAATCATTAGCTATAATAAAATCAGCTTTTGTTTGACTTAATTTTTCGTGTGCAATTTTCAAGAGTCGTTCGGGAGTTACACCCGAAAGGAGTTTAAAGCCAAAAAGGAGCACATCAGGGTTCCACTGCTTGACCGCATTGATAATTTTAGGGGTCTTTTCGAGGAGCATAATCTGGAAATCAGCCTTTGATGAAATTTTCTTTTCTCTTTTTGGCCGAAAAGTGGTTAATGATGCTTCTGTCAGCTCATCAGGTAAATGCTCAAAGTCTGTCATATAAACAGGGCGATAATCGCTCACTGCCATACTGTGTACCACAACATCAACTTGGGGTACAACATCTTGCATCACTTCATAAAGCGACTGAGTACCCATGATAGGTACTAGGGTCAATCGTTCTTGAGGTTCAGGGCGGAGTGCCTTATCACCTGAGAGCAAGATGACCTCGTGGCCTGCGCGTAAGAAATACTCAGCCGTCAATTTACCAAGTGCACCTGTGGCAAAGTTACTAATTCCACGTACATCATCTATCGGCTCGGTCGTTCCACCAGAAGTAATCAATACTTTCATAATTTATCCATCTTTCCTATTTGCCTTCATTTTAGCCTAATCGAAAAACTTTTTCAAGAAAAGCTTATCTTCTTTCATTTGGGGGAACTGACCGTTCCGTCAGTAAGGATAGAACCGTCACTAACAATAAAGGGGGAACACCTTATTTTTTTCTTATTTCTCCAGCTTGAAAGAGGGTTCCTTCAGGCAAGTCAGTAAAAATAACATTAATTGCTGAAGCAGGCGCACCTGCATGTTTAGAAATGGAAGCAGTAATCTCTTTAGCAATGGCAGCTTTTTGCTCCACAGTACGTCCTTCAAATAACTCTACATGAACAAACGGCATAATATAAACCTTTAAAATATAGTCCAACTATATTTTTCTTTCTATTAATAAACTCTCTCTATTTTATCATAAAAGAAGACAAAAACTTGCAATTTTTTATAATTATAGTATAATGGTCGAGTTATAACTTTCGTACAGATAACATAAGAAATTATGTCGATAGAGAGGCGAAATTATTATTCCTTAAAGAATAATAATTTCGCCTCTTTTTGTTTAAAAATAGGAGGACACTTATTGCATGAAAAAAACACAAAATTTTCACCTTTTAGCTGCAGTGATTGCCGCAGGGCTCTTATCATTTTCAGGAGTACTTATCGAAACAGCGATGAATGTTACTTTTCCAAAATTGATCCAGGAGTTTGGTCTGAATACCTCAAAAATTCAATGGGTAACAACGATTTATTTATTAGTAATCGCAGTTATTATTCCCCTTTCTTCATACTTTAATCAGCGCTTTTCAGCACGCCAACTTTTTATAGTTGCCAACCTCTTTTTTATGGTGGGCGTCCTGATAAATTGCTTTTCTCCTAACTTTACGTTGCTGTTATTAGGACGGCTTTTCCAAGGGATAGGAACAGGAATTGGGCTTCCTCTGATGTTCCATTTGATTTTAACGAAAGCACCTCTAGAAAAAAGAGGAGCTATGATGGGACTGGGTACGCTCACAACCTCGATTGCACCAGCTATTGGTCCAACTTATGGGGGAATTATCGCCAATATTCTTGATTGGCGATACATCTATGTTTTTCTCTTTCCACTCATCATTATTTCGCTGATTCTTGGTTTATTTTCCCTTCCACAAGAAGTACCAAAAGAAAAGAAACCTTTGGCTTGGCGACCTGTACTTACCCTTTCCTTCATGTTTGTTGCCTTTATTTGGGCCTTGAGTGCTGACAGTCTTATCTTATTCTTTAGCTTATTGCTTGTTGGAGTAGTGAGCGCCTTACTTTTCGTTCATTACAATCGCCAAGAAACCCTTATTCAATTATCTATTTTAAAGCATCGGCGCTTTGTGGCACTTTTATTTAGCCTTTTAGTGTATCAAGCTCTACTTTTAGGCCTATCATTTTTAATCCCTAACTATTTACAAGTCTCAGGAGGACATAATTCCTCTATTGCGGGATTATTCATGTTCCCTGGAGCACTGATTGGTGCTATATTAGCCCCTATTTCAGGGAAATTACTGGATCAGATTGGAGCAAAAAAACCCATTATTACAGGTTTAATTTTGGCAAGTGTGGGACTTGTTCTTCTCTTTGTTCTTCTAGCTACAAAATCACTCTTTCTTCTTTTAGGAGCGCACATGATTATGATGCTAGGCCTTGGAATTTCTTACAGTAATCTTATGACTTCTAGTTTAAGTACTCTCAAAGCACAAGAGCTCTCGGATGGTAATGCTTTAGTCAATACAGCCCAACAGTTTATTGGTGCGGTAGCAACAGCACTCGTGGCTAGTATTCTCACACTTTTTCAAAGGATTAACGGATTTACGCAGGGCACCAGTAGAGGTACTTCTCTTATTTTAGTGTTATTCTTTATTCTTATTTTGATTAGCCTTAGCTCAGCTTTATATGGTTTGAAAAAAAAGATTTAAGTTCATAAAAAAACCTCGACAGAAACGAGGTTTTTTATGGTTTAAATTATTTTCTATCTTTTTCTTTTTCCAAAATAATTTTACGGCATTCTGCCAAGATATACTTTGCATCCTTTTCAGAAAGCTCTGCATTAATGAAAAGTTGAGGTGTTTTTGAAAATCTGTCGTTAAAATCAAGGGTGCTTAAGACTAAATCAATTTTATCCTCATTTGAAGCTGTAGTTAGCTTACAATTATATAGAGGATTAAGTACAGAACGTATACTACGCATGAGGATTCTTTCTACATAAACAGGCACGTCTGTATCAAGGTAAATATTAATCTCTGGTTCAAAATCTTGAGGAGGAAAAACCATAACATAGGCTTGCGCATAACGTACAGCTAAAGTTTTTCTAGCATTCAGCTCAAGGTGAGGACTCGTCTTGCAGATAAAATCATAAATTGTTGGAATGAGGTGAGGAAATTTATCCATTGCATAAGCTGTTAAATTGATATCAGAGATATTAAAGTAACAATTTGTAAAAGTATCAATAAAGATATGAGAAGCAATCAGAAGACCTACAAATGTATTTCCTTGACTAGTCTCTAATCCGAACTCAGGATGCTGCTTTCTCACAAAATTTATAAATTGGCTGATACTACTATAAACGGGATGCGAAAGTCCTTTAATACTATGTAAAAATTCTTGATTATTTTTTCTCACCATTGAGAAATCAGGAAAGGTCTGTAGAAAATTAAAAATGAATTTTATTTCTGAACTACCAAGAGAAAAATTCTCCTCCAGATAACCCTTAAATGGCTTATAAAAAGGACTTAGTTCAATTAAGATACTTGAGTAACTTGGGATATTGTTCTCAATCGGTTCGAGTTTGATATTTGCTCTGGCAATATTAACAGCAAAAATATAAGCCAATTGTTGACGTTTTCCTGTACTGATTGAGACACTCGTGCGAGATGATATAAAGTTCACAAGACCATCAATTTTTTCTTGGGGAATTAAATCAAAAGGCCAATCTAATCCGCGATAAGTCCGCCATAAAAAAGTAATAAAGCAGTAACGAATGGTAGCCTCGTCTCCTAAAATCACCAGCTCGCCTTTTCGTATAGAAATAGAAGCTTTTACATATTTTAAGAGCTGGTTTACTTTGCGAATTTGACGTTTAAAAGTACTTTCACCAATATAATTTTCCACGCAGAAGGTATGGAGGTTAACGGTTTTATTTGAAAGAAAAAGTTTGACCAATGCATAAATTGGAGTTGATTCAATGATGGCTACCTTCAAATTTTGAAGATCTAACTTATTCCCAAGAAAACGATAATTGTTATTCGGAGAATAAACAATCGCCTCCTTATTATAAACCTTAAGTGAAAAATCATTTAATTGATTAATGTATTTGTAAATAGTCCTCCGATCTAAGCCAGTAGCAGCAATCAACTGTTCAATATTGACACCATCTATTTTATTGTAAAGTAACTTTAAAATGACAACCTTATGTGTAATATCACGATTAAAAAGTGGCTCATAATAGGCTTCTTTATCTTTCTCAAACATTCTTTATCTCCAATGAATATCGTATTCTATCTAATACTAGTATAGCCGAAAGCCTGTCACTGAGCAATACCCTCTTTAAAAAGTAAAGAAATGAATCATTTATTAATAAAAAGTCTTAAAACAAAAGGAAGAAAGCGGTTAATCATCTCCCTTTAAAAATATAAATCCCACTATTTGGACTTTTAGAGTTCAAAAAACGAACAAAAAGCTCTCTTTAGGTTTGTTATAATAAAAGAGCAATGTCCTTCTGGTTGACGGAGGACTCATAATTCTTTGAAATGAATGAGAAGGTGGACTAAAAGTGATGACTAAACGAAAAAATCCTATTTTCAAAAAACAGATTAAAAGAAAGAAAAAAATGAAGATCAAGAATTTGAAGTATAAAAATATCGTAGTAAAGATTTAAGACGATATAATGTTTTAGCTAGAGCTTGCCAAAATTGATAATTTAGTGAGCTTTTTAATTTTAAAATAAAGGTAAGATTAGAAAATATAGAGAAACTATGAGTACAGATAATATATTTTATACGCGCTTAAGAACACTGAGTCATAAACTCGGAAAATCCCTTAATCAAGTTGAAAAAGAATTGGGCTATCCTAGAAATTCGTTAAATAACTATAAAAATCACCAAATGCCTTCCGGTGTGAGGTTGATGGAAATCGCAGATTACTTTAAAGTAACGCCCGATTATCTGCTTGGTAAGTCCAATAGTATGCAAATTGAATCCGTCAATGAAATATTTGAAGAACTTTCTCCTAAACAAAAAATCGAAATGTACGATCTCTGTAAAGATTGGTTAAATGAAGTGGTTGCAAGTTAATCTCGTAATTAAAAAACGTCCAGAACAGGACGTTTTTTATTAGTTTAGTGAAAGAATATCCTCTTCATTATTAACAGGAAATTCTTTATAGTCTAATTCATTTTTTAATGCTGGAGTTAAGGAAATTTTACGAATCCGTTGGTTATTGTAGGTCGAATAGTAATAGCTCCCAGATTCTGAGCACATAGATGCAGTATAACAAGTATAGTCAATCGAGTTGGAAGCAGTAATTACAATACCTTTAGGAAGACTTACAGATTCTAAAATATGATGAGAAAGGGTAACACCTTCAATCTCATTCGCAGCAACAGTTGTATAATTTTTTAAAAAAGCTGTTCGAACAAAACGAGAAGGTGGGGTAAAATCTCCAGGTAAACCAAATGTTCCTGAACCTTGCCCAAAAGGATCCAGCCTTCCTCCCAAAAAATTGACGGATTCACGTTGATGGGGCGTAAAAGATAAATAATTTCTTAGGTTGGTTTCGTGCCAATGGTAGTCAGGACTATTTGTCATGACGCCCATAGAGTCCTCAATAATCACTATTCCACCAGCTCTAGGCTCAATAATCAAGGATTGACCAGACTTATCAGAAAAGATGTAATGAAGTGGTGGAGTAACATTCAAAGTAGGGTTACTCTCATCAACAATAGTAATCTCTTGCTCGAAAAGTTGTCGGACTTCTTGGAGGTTTTGAGCCCTTGTGAGGACAGTGGGAACCACTTTGTCTGGTGCAATCGCTTGTTTGTCTAATGCTTCTTTACTATATTCGGCAAACCTTGGGAAATAGAGTGTTGCTGCGGTGACCCCCATCTCATTAATACCATCAAAAAGAATAGGCCCACTTTCAGAAAGTTCACCCATCCCGAGGCAACAATATTCGGAAGTTATCGTTGTTTGTGAACGATAAGAGGTTTTGAAAGTTTTATCTCTTGGAATGAAAACAACTTGCTCTGCCATTTCTATTTGGAAATCCATAGTACGTGACAAGAGATGCTTTTTATCTTCTGTTTCTAGTGTGAAACTACTACAACCTATCATATCTTTCTCCAGTATTTATTAAGATTCTTTCTCTTATCCTAATACAAAAGTAGAGGTACTTCAAGTTCTAAAAGCGAACTGAAGAAGCGCAAAAAATGGTTTTATTAATGTTTGCATATGAACGCTACGTTTGTTAGGAGAAAGATGAGGTAACGTACCAAGACATAAGTTACCATCATAAGAGCAATAAGGAGTTCAAGATAAGAAAGAAGTGTGAAAAAAGGATGAGAGAGAAGACCATTTTGGAGCACAAGGTGTACAGCTGTAGCTGAAATGACTAAGGGAAAAGTAAAAGCAGCATAGCTAGGATAGAAGTTAGCATGTGATATTTTTCTAATCGTAAAAAGGGTAAGAAAGTAAATCGATTGAGATAATATGAAGAGAAAAATTATAAAATTTTTGCCTTGCGTTCCAAAAACAGAGAGATAACCAACTAAACAAAGAGAACCTGGGGCAGTAAGAATTGTGATAAGAGGCAGAGCAGATTCATGTAACTGTTTAAAAATAAATATACGCTTAATAATTAGAGGGAGGAGCAAAAAATAGAAGAAAAGAGCAAAGTAAATGACAATCTGACCTGTCTTTAAATGAAAAGCAGGACAAGTACTGGCAATTACACCGATGCCTACAAAGGTAATAAACCAGCTTGGATAGATATTTTCCATTTTTAGTTTGGGAACTTTAATAATATGTAAGAGGAAAAAATAAATCATCAATATAAAATGAAGTACTACCGCGAACCACCAAAGACCGTCGATGAACTTAATATCTGGGAAAGCACGACAGAGAACGCTACTAATAACCATCAAACTCATTGTAAAAGTTGGCGACACGGAAGCAATGATGGGATCTCTTAAACTCCTTATCGCATGTTTTGGAGTTAACACTATCTTGGCAAAGACTAGACACATTAAAAGTAAACCAGCAAGAATATAGAAAATTCCTAGCGTTTTATGTCCAACTGTTAAGAGAAGATTTCCTAAAGAGATAAGGGCTAAGATTAGCCCACAAATAGGGAGGGGGAGTTTTTCTAAAAAATAGATAAGTTTTTCTTTCATAAAGACACGTAGCCTCCTAATATATATTTGTACTTTATTACTTCTTACAGTATAAATGACTTGTTTTAATTTGTAAAATGAATTATTATAATAGAATAAATTAAAAAAGATAATTAAACGAGTCTACTTAATAATCTAGTAAAGGAGAAGCCATGTTTCCATTATTTGAAACTTTCATTGCTGTTTATGAAACCAAAAGCTTTACACGCGCGAGTAAATACTTATTTATCTCTCAACCCACTGTTACTGTTCGCATCCGAAAATTAGAAGAAGAATTAGGGACTTCATTATTTTCTAGAGGGCAAAATCAAGAAGTAATCCCGACTGAAGCTGCTATGCATCTCTATGCGCCAGCGCTCAAATATATAAAAAATTGGGAAAAATTACAAGCTGAGATTCAAGAGAAACAATTAAAAAAACACCCCTTTAAGATTGGTGTTTCACACAGTGCTGCAATTAGCCTCATGCCAAATATCTTTAAGAGTTTTGAAAAGGATCTAGAGCATCTGGATGTAGAAATCTCAATGTATGATTCAGAAACAGTGTTTGATCTTGTTTCAAATCATGATTTGCACTTCGGAGTGGTTGAAAAACCACTTGCAAATGAACAAACGGAAACTTTTCCTTTGGGACAGGATGAATTGGTTTTAGCAGGGAGTACGGAAACAGGGACTTTCTTTATACGCGAAGTAGGCTCAGGCGTAGGCCATTACGTCAAAAAATTTCTGAAAGAGGAGAAGGTCTTGCCTAAGAATATTGTGAGAATGAGTAGCAATGAAATGATCATTGCTCACATCCGTGCAGGGTTAGGAGCCTCTTTAATTTCCAAGCAATTTATCACCAAAGAAATTCCTTATCAGGAACTTGGTGAAAAATATCAGAGAGAATTTCTAGGTGTGACTTTTGCTGATGAGCGTGATCCTCTTATTCAAACATTAGTTCAAAAGATAAAACAAACGGTTACTCGCTAACCCAACCAAAAAATAGACTCTAGAAGTCGTTTTTTCGGTTTTCGCTAAAAATATCCAATAACTTTTCATTTTAAAAGAGGAGAAAATGCCTTAAACCAAGCTTTAATGCTTACTTGTTAAAAAAAGATTCTTTACTCTCTTTTTATAATAGGTACGCTGCTCTTAAATTCTTCCTTGAAATCTCTTAAAAGTTAAGTTATTCTAAAGATGACCTTTTATGTGAAAGACTGAAAGTTTAATAAACTTCAGTTGTTCATTTGGGAGAAGGATAACATTTAAAAAGGAGGCAGTTTTAAAAGTGAGATTTTTTAATGAGAATAGGATAGTAAAATGTGGACTAACTATTATTTTAGCCCTATTTTTTATTTCTTTTTTTAACATCAAATCGCCAGCTCATGCTGATACCGCGTCATTTAAGTATAATAATGACAGTAATGGGGTATATATTGAGAACGGAATACCAAATGGGGATACTTACAATTACAATTATGGGGCAGTCAATGGTGTGGCTTTTGATGACGAGGGCTATGTCAACTATTCTGATAAGGCTTACCTCAAAAAAAGTGTTCAGGCGAATGCAAGTAAACAGGGGCTGTTCGATGTGACATTAGATGTAAAGGGCAATCAAGTTGACCATCCAGTCGACATTGTCCTTGTCATCGACTTT
Source organism: Lactococcus taiwanensis (assembly GCF_014905395.1). Lineage (GTDB taxonomy): Bacteria > Bacillota > Bacilli > Lactobacillales > Streptococcaceae > Lactococcus > Lactococcus taiwanensis. The sequence goes on along the minus strand of NZ_BNDT01000007.1, from coordinate 83,151 downwards.
TCTTCTTCGATGAAGGGGGAAAAACTTACTAATGCCTTAAAAGGTTTGGATGAATTTGGTGCTGAGCTAAAAAATTCTCTTCAAAGTGGCAATATAAGAGTCGGTATTGTCGCTTATAATCGATATGTTTACGCTACGGATGGCTTAACTGGTGATATTTCAACTTTAGAAAACTTCTTAAAAAATACTGCTGAAAGTCATGCGGGCACTTTCGTTCAGAAGGGGATGATAGAGGGGAAAAAATTATTAGACCAAGGTGGACGAGCTAATGCTGAACATATGTTAATCCATATCGGTGATGGGAGTGCTAATCGAAGCTATTTGCCGGTAGAGGGAGCACCGGAATACACCAATCAGGGTGAAATCACTGATTATAATAATTATCATACCGATAAGTACAACAAGGATTTTCAAGTCAGTTCTGATGCCTATAATACAAGTGATAAATCAGGGACTACTGATGCACAAGGAACTTTAGTTGATAAGAGTATAGTTACCGATGCAACACTAGGTACAGTTGTTCAAATTAAAGAAAGTAATATTAACTGCTATTCAATTGGTGTGGCTCCAAGTGATCGAGGGGTATATATTGCTAAAAATATTGCTTCTACGCCAAATAACTATTTTACTATTGATGAAAATTTAGCTGGACTTGGCGAAGCTCTAGGAAATATTGCAGATAATATTGATAAGACTATCCCAAAGGGGACGATTACGGATCCAATGGGGAAGGATATTCTCTTGCAAGGTGCAGGTAATTTTACATCCGAAAATTATGTGCTCCAAGGTTGGCGTAAAAATGAAGACGGAGCATGGGAAAAAGCAGACGATGTAACGAAAGACATTCAAGTTAGTGAAGAGAACAATATTTTGACACTAGAAAATGTTAGCCTCGGTCAGGATGAACGTATTACCATGACCTACCACGTTCGTATAAATACCGAGAGCGCTGATTTTAAAGGAGAAACATGGTATCAATGTAATGGTGAAACAACATTAGACCCAGAAAGTGATACGGAACAATATTTAGAATTCCCAGTACCGTCTATCAAAGCACCGAAAGTCATTTTAAATGTTGAAAAACAATGGATAAATGTTGCAACACCGTTAATACCTGATTCTATAAACTTTATGGTCACTCGAAAAAATTCTACCTCTGACACATGGACTAAAAGCGATAAGATAACGCTTAGTAAGGATGAGGGGTTCAACAAAACTTATGAAACGTTACCTGTGAATGGTGTTGCTATGAATCTGCCAGTGTATAATAATAATGGGGATAATTTTGAATATCAAGTTACAGAATTAGATATACCTGAACAATTTGAAAGTTCGGTGACAAAAGATGGTAACAGCTTTACTATTGTCAATAAATTATCGCAAGGTGAAGAAGAAGACAATTCTACCACGGAAACAGGTTCAAGTAGTTCTACATCAACCATAGATTCAAGTACAAGTACAAGTACAAGTACTTCATCTACTTCAGACTCAAAAACACCAGTAACACCAGTAACACCGCAGGCAAGTTCTAATGATGACGGAACTAACAGGACTGAAAATTCTATTTCCTCATCTCGTAGTGGCTTGAACACAAAGACATCTGCTAGCAAAAAAGCAAAAAAAGTTTTGCCGAAAACGGGGGAAAAAATGGATAATATGATTGTAGGAGGAATATGTCTTCTACTTATTGGAGGAATTTTTTATCTTTATAAAAAGCCTTTAAATGAAGAGGGATAAAAACACTAATATAGAAAAAACTGCTGTGAAGCAGTTTTTTTAATTAATTTAACAGTGCAACCCCGATACTCAGATAAGTAGCAAAGAGAATCCAGATCAAATAGGGAATCAAGCAAATTCCAGACACTTTATCTAATTTTAGGAATTTAATAAGACAGATAAAGACGATGAGATCAAGAAGTAGAATTGTTATGACTCCGCTCCAATAATAACCTTTGAAGAAGATAATACTCCAAATAAAATTGATGAAGAGTTGTAATACAAAGTAAGTGAGTGCTAGTCTTGCCTCTGTTTTGTATGTACCGAGCAAACGAAAAATAAGAAAACCGGAAATTGCTATAAGAGCATACAACAAAGGCCAAACGATACCAAAGAGATAGTCAGGAGGTGCTAGGGGAGGGAGCTTCATGTTATTATATATTGACTTTATATCTCCTGCAAAAAGACTTGATAAAGCGCCAATCCCCTCAACAATTAGGATAAAAGCAATAAAGTATAAAAATGTTTTTAAGTGAGATGTTTTTGACATATTTTCTCCTTTTTGAATAGGTAATAAGAGTTCGGACAAACTTTTTGGAATAAAATTGTTGGTCTCGTTTTAAAAGTTTTTTTGAATGTTTAAAGAAGAGGGCCTTAGATACAAAAGACCTCTGTTGAGAGGTCATTTGTATCTAAGAAAAATTTAATCTACACGGCGCTTATCTGGTGTCATGTCATCCACTTTACCTTTTACTTTACCTACTTGTTTAGAGGTAAATTCACCAGTACTTTGGGCGGCATCAACTACACGATCTTGTACCGTTACTTCATCCTCCTCTTGCTCAGATTTAGTTTTGATATCTGTCACGGTCACATTGACTTCCACAACATCAAGTGCTGTAATATCTGCCACTTTTTTAGTAATGACGTTCTTAATTTCTTCATAAATATCGGGTACATTTTTGCCATATTCTGTGATGATTTTTAAATCAACGGCAACTTGAGTTTTGCCCACTTCTACATCAACACCAGAAGTAACATTGTTTGTGTTGACTAACTTGCCTGTCAAGTTGGAGAAGAAGCCACCTTCAACAGAAAGAAGTCCATCCACGTGCTCGAGCGCATAACCTACAATCTTTTGAACGACTTTGTCTTCATAAGTAAGTTCACCTCTGATATCAGAGGAATCACCAGAGGGGTGAGAGGATTGATTAAAATGTTCTTCCATTTTTTCGAAATTTTGCATGTTTTTTTCCATCTTGTTTTCTCCTATTCTCTTTCTTTTTACGCTTTACTTACTCTACCTATGTCAGCTGATGCAATATAATTTCCTCGCAGCAAAAGTTTTTAGGTTAGGATAGTATTTCTTTTATCTTTCTTTTGATTAATTGTTCAATCGCGATAGAATAAACGATACGACAGCAACAACAATTACTGCTCCAATAATTGATGGGATTAATGCCATACCCGCTAGAGAAGGGCCCCAAGTTCCAAGAAGCGACTGACCTACAAAGGATCCCACTAGACCTGCCAAGATATTAGCTATCCAGCCCATTGAGCTTCCTTTATTTGTGATTGCCCCTGCAATCAATCCAATTAGAGCGCCAACAATTAACGACCAAATCATAAAATACCTCTTTCTAGTATGCAATAGCATACATCTTTAATATTAATCTAACACATTAAGAAAACGTCTTCAAGAAATCTGATTCGTTTTTAAATTAAATTCTTATTTTATGCTAAAGATTCTAACCATTGTTTAAGAAAAACAGAATAGGCTCCGCTGCGCTGAATTTCACGAAATTCGCGTGGGAGAAATTTGCGGATATCATCTTCATTGAAACCCACTTGTATATTGTTCTCATCAATAATAATGGGGCGTTTTAATAAGAGGGGGTATGCTTCGATAGTTTTGAGGAATTGTTCCAGTCTCATTTTTGAAAAATCTAGATTAAGCTCTTTATAAAGATCACTTTGTACGGAAAGTATATCTCCTGTTCCACCCTCAGTTAGTGAGAGAATCTCGATGAGCGATGCGCGGTTTAATCCGGTCGCTAGATTAATCTCTTGGTATTCTAATTGGTTATCAATTAACCATTTTCGGGCTTTTCGGCAAGAGCCACAAGAAGAGGTTAGATAAAGTTTAATCATAGATTTCCTCACTTCCAAGTTATTCTAGACCTATTCATTTGAGTTAGTATTTTTTAAACGACTAGGTTGTATGATATAAAATTCGTTCTGATAGTATAATTATACTGATTAATTCAGACTAATGGAAATAATATTATCTATTCAAAAAATATTTTTTGATAAAGTGTCAACAGGAAAAGGAATAGTTTTTTAAGAACTAGCTAGTGTCACTTCTCGTTGGTGATGATAAAAAGTACAAGGTGAACATTAAAAAGAAAATGAAATATGATATAATTTAAATTGAGTTTTATGTTACTGGCTAATATGGTAGTAAGAAGCTGGATTAGTTTTACTAAGTGGAGGTCAATGAGACTTTTACTTAGTAAAAATTTTTTTGAATAAATAGTAAAGGGAAAAGGGATGGCGCAATTATATTTTAAATATGGGACGATGAATTCGGGGAAGTCAATTGAAATATTAAAAGTTGCTCATAATTATGAAGAACAGGGAAAGCCAGTATTACTAATGACATCGAGCCTCGACACGCGGGCTGGTGTTGGGACAGTAGCAAGTCGAATTGGTATGAAGGCTGAGGCAGTCGCTATTGATGCTGAAACGGCTGTTTTTGATTATGTAGATGCTTTGCCTCAGAAGCCATTTTGTGTTTTGGTTGACGAAGCTCAGTTTTTAAGTAAAAAACATGTCTATGATTTTGCGCGAGTTGTTGATGAGTTGAAAGTGCCCGTGATGGCTTTTGGCTTAAAGAATGATTTTCGTAATGAGCTCTTTGAAGGCTCAAAATATTTGCTTTTATTAGCAGATAAGATTGAGGAAATCAAGACCATATGCTGGTTTTGCAGTAAAAAAGCAACTATGGTCATTCGTACAATTGACGGTCAACCGGTTTACGAAGGCAAACAGTTACAAATCGGTGGCAATGAAACCTACATCCCTGTATGTAGAAAGCACTATTTTAAACCAGAACTGTAGGGGGAAAAGAAATGTTTTATCATTTTAAAGGAACAATTACTGCCCAGGATTACTCACGGATTTTGTCAGTGATGACGAAGCGTTTAATGCTCGTTTTTTCAGGTATCATGGTTATCGTTATGGTAATTAATCTAGTAAGAAGTCAAGGGCAATGGTTATGGCCTCTTTTATCTGGAATCTTAATCGTAGTTTTGGGTAATTTATTTCTGAGCTGGCAACTAAAAAGTCGCTTTTTAAAAAATTTTAAACCTCAGACACTTGATATTTATCTCACCGAGGAGCAAATCAAAGCGCAAATGAATGTGAGAAATGTAGAGATTTTTTCTGATCGAGTCCATTTTTTTGAAGGAAAAAATAAAGTGTTGATATTGAAAAAAGAAATGTTGCAGGATGTGACACAGTGGGAATCCTTTGTTAAAATGGCACAAAATTTACCTCTGAAAAAAACTAAAAAATAAAAGGAAAAAAATATGTTTGATCAATTAGAGTCAATAATCGGTAGATATGAAGAATTAGGAGAACTTTTGTCTGACCCAGAAGTGGTCTCCAACACGAAACGTTTCATGGAGCTCTCACGAGAAGAAGCTGATTTACGCGATAAAGTTGCGACTTACAAAGAATATAAGAAAGTACTCGATACTATTCAAGATAGTGAAGAGATGCTTGGAGAGAGTGGCCTTGATGATGAGATGAAAGAAATGCTCAAGGAGGAACTTTCCAATGCTAAAACTCAAAAGGAAGAATTAGAAGAACAAATCAAAATTTTACTTCTTCCCAAAGATCCTAATGATGGGAAAAATATTATTTTAGAAATTCGCGGCGCTGCTGGTGGTGATGAAGCTGCACTGTTTGCTGGTGATTTATTGAACATGTATCAGCACTACGCTGAAGCTCAAGGGTGGAAGTTCGAAATCATGGAAGCAAATATCACGGGAATTGGGGGGTATAAAGAGGTTTCAGCTTTAATTTCTGGTCCATCTGTTTATTCTAAATTGAAATATGAATCAGGTGCTCACCGAGTACAACGTGTTCCTGTAACCGAAACACAAGGGCGTGTCCATACATCAACGGCTACCGTGCTTGTTATGCCTGAAGTTGAAGAATTTGAGATGACAATCGACCAAAAAGATTTACGTGTGGATATTTACCATGCCTCTGGTGCTGGTGGACAGAACGTCAATAAGGTTGCTACTGCGGTCCGCATGGTCCATTTGCCAACTGGGATTAAAGTGGAAATGCAAGAAGAACGGACGCAACAAAAAAATCGGGATAAAGCTATTAAATTGTTGAATACAAAAGTCTTTGATTACTATCAACAAATTGAATTGGATAAGCAAAATGCAGAACGTAAATCAACTGTCGGAACTGGGGATCGTTCTGAGCGGATTAGAACTTACAATTTCCCACAAAACCGTGTGACTGACCACCGAATTGGTTTGACTTTGCAAAAGTTGGATAGTATTTTATCTGGGAAAATGGACGAAGTGATTGATGCTTTGATTGTTTATGATCAAACTCAGAAATTAGAAGAATTAAATAAATAATGAAATTTGAGTTTGAAGGTTTCAACATTTGTGAAGTTGGACAGGAACAAAGGCGCATGCAGACTTCTAAGAAAGTGAACAATATCTTAACAGAAGTCACGGTTTTTAGAGCAATACGCGAGAGTATTTCTTTTGAGCTACTGCATTGTACTGGAAGCAACGGGGATACTTGGGTTGTTGCCGAAAATGTCGTATCAGAATCGGAGCATCTTCATCGGGCTCAACGGACGCGTATGTCCATTGAAAAATTTGAAAATCAGCAGTATTGTCGTTTGTGGCAAGAAGTGAAGAAGGATAAAGATTGGAGTCAAACAAAAAAACGACTCCCTTTATCTGAAATCGGAAAATACAGCCAGACTCCTGTCCGCTCATTTTTTACATCTTTGGGAGCCAAGCTTGGTACCTTAGAAGAGTTGGTGTGTGAGACAAATATGAATCGTAAGCAGTTTGGCGTGCTTTTTTCTTCAGAGAATTTGCAAGTTCCTTTATGTGCTTACCTTTTAACACGTGTCCTACCGCTCATTTAAAATTAGTACATTCTTACTCCATCTTTGAAATAGGTTAAAAATAGAAAAACGTTGTAAAATAAATTCTGTCAGTACTGACAGAATTTATTTTACGGACAAGGAGAAAAAATGTATCCAACAATCGAAAAAATGTTACAACATGCCTCTGTTAGAAATTTCAAACCTGAAGCGCTGCCGTTGGAAACCAAAAATCTGCTAATAACGGCGGCCCAGTCTGGCTCTTCTTCAAATTTCGTTCAGGCGTATACAATTATCGAAATTGCAGATGAATCTGTAAGACGTGAGATAGCTGAAATCTCAGGATCGGCGGCATACGTCAATCAAACTGGTGCTTTTTATCTTTTTGTGGCAGATTGGTATCGCCAAGCGGAAATTTTACGTGATCATGAACAAGAATTGGCAGCGTTACGAAATATGGAAGCTTTAACCGTGGCAGTCGTTGATACTACTATTGCAGCACAGAATATGGCTATCGCTGCTGAGTCTATGGACCTAGGAGTCTGTTATATTGGCGGCATCCGCAATAACTTAGCAAAAGTCGCTCAAATTCTTGATCTGCCAGAGCTGACGGTACCTTTATTTGGCCTGTCAGTTGGTTATCCGAACTTTCGCAATGAAGTTAAACCTCGTTTGCCTCAGCATAATATATTTTCAGTCGATGGCTACGATCGTCAGAAACTGACGGATCTGTCAGCATATAAAGCGACGAGCGCTAATTATTATAAGCAACGCACTAGTCATCAAAAAGATACCGATTGGACGCAAGAAATGAGTCAATTTCTTAGCGAGCCCCGCCGGAAAGATGTTGCTAATTTTTTGAAACAACAAGGCTTTACTTTATCCTGAGAGGGGCATAAAACCTGATTTTATCAGGCTTTTTTGCTATACTTGTAGAGATAAAATCGAAATAAACAAGGATGGGAAAAAGAGAGAAATGCTGTGGATTGAAGCGGTACGCACTCTATCAGCGGAGTTAAATGAACCTTTTGCGCTAGAATTTGTCTGGCGTCACAAATATAATTTGGATAAGTTGGCTTGGTTGAATTTAATGCGCGAAAAAATTGGTGAAAATGATTTAAAGTTACTGACAGAGCTGTCAGCACGTCTAAAAGAAGATGAACCCCCTCAATATCTTGTCGGCTGGGCTGAATTTTGTGATTTACGTTTAAAAGTGGATCAGCGAGTGCTTATTCCGCGTCCAGAGACAGAAGAGCTAGTGGCTCTCATTCTGAAAGAAAATAAAAAAGAGAAGTTGCACGTGTTAGATATCGGGACCGGTTCTGGTGCCATTGCGCTCGCTTTAGCCAAAGCCCATAAAGAGTGGCAAGTAACAGCTTCTGATTTGTCAGAGTCCGCCTTAGAACTTGCCTCAGAAAATGCGAAGGAACATGGTCTCTTAGTAGAGTTCGTACAGTCTGACGTCATGGACCAGTTTACTGATGAAAAATTTGATTTGATTGTCTCAAATCCCCCCTATATTGCATTTGATGAAACATATGAAATGGACAAGTCGGTCATCAAATATGAACCGGAGTCAGCGTTATTTGCAGCTCACCAAGGCTACGCCATCTATGAAAAGATAGCACGTCAGGCAGGGGCTCATCTTAAGCCCGGCGGAAAACTCTACTTTGAAATTGGATATAAGCAGGGCCCTTTTTTACAGCAACTTTTTCAAGCACACTTTACTGACCAAACTGTCAGTATCCATCAGGATGTTTTTGGTAAAGATCGCATGATTAGTGTGAGTTGAGGTTAGAGTATGCAAAAGATAAAGTTGGATAAAATCACGCAACAAAAAGAAGACTTCTTGCCTTTGCTCCTTTTAGCTGATGACGGACCGCACTTGAGAAATTATTTGAAAAAGGGCGAGCTTTTTATCCTGTCAGTTACTGACGGTGCTGTCATTGGTGCTGTTGTTGTGACAGAAAAATACCCAAGACAATATGAAATTGAAAATTTTGCGGTTGCTACTGAATATCAAAGGCAAGGTTATGGCAAAGTAATGATGGAACACTTAATCAAGCAGTATCAGAATCGCGCAGATGTCCTGATGGTTGGTACAGATGATGTATCCGGAAACGTTCAGTTTTATAAAAAATGTGGTTTTGAAGAAACGCAGATTTTGAAGAATTATTTTGTTGAGCATTATGAACATGCTCTCTTTGACAGAGGGTGTCAGCTAAAAGATAAAGTATATTTAAGAAAGAATTTAAAATGAAAATTGAAAATGATTTACGCACAATGGCTTCCTTTCTCCAAGCTCAATTGAAAGATGTTGAGACTTTGATTGCTCAAGAAAAAGAGGATAAGGCTCAGGAAGCATTAAACTTTACTCAGGGTGGCTTGAAGAATTTTGCCAATGAAATTGAAAAAGTTGATGGTGGATTTTACGGTCTCGTCGGTATCTTATTCCGTCGGGCTTATCATGTTCCAGATGACATAAAGAAACTTCGTGAAGCACTGTTTCAAGAAGCGGAAAGACTTCAAAAACTTTTGGCTAAAAATTCCGAAAAAAATCGGAATAAACTTGATCGCAATGTAGCTAAAGCAGCCAAAGCCCTTCAAACAAGCGAACTTGCAATCTTACCTACCGAAACCGTCTATGGACTCTTTGCGAATGCACTGGATGAAAAAGCAGTCAAGAAACTCTATGCTGTCAAAGGTCGTCCAACAGAAAAAGCTTTGAATATGAATGTTGCCAGTTACGCGGATATCTTGAAATATAGCAAACATCAACCAGTTTACCTTGAAAAATTGGTAGGATCTTTTTTACCTGGACCCTTAACAATTATTCTTGAAGCCTCAAATGCTGTTCCTGAGTGGATTCATATCGGGAAGACGACCGTTGGTTTTAGAATGCCAAGTATTAAAATCACCCAAAAAGTGATTGAAAAGGTAGGGGTTCTAGTGGGACCTTCCGCTAATTTAACAGGAGATCCAAGCCCGCAATTTTTTGCTGATTTGAGTCCCCAGATTTTAGAAAATGCGCAAGTGGCGATTCAAGACGACAGTATTTATGGGCTGGACACGACAATTATTGATTTAACTGGCAAGACCCCTCGTTTACTGCGTCAGGGAGCGATTACGCGTGAGCAATTGTTGAGAGAAGTTCCTGAGTTGGCAGATATCCAATAGACTGTCGGGGAGTTAGGGCTGTATTTCCGAACGTTTCTAATTAGATTCCTGATTAGAAAACAAGTTATTTTAATATCTCGTGTAGAGTAAGATATAATAAAAATAGCGATAAATAAGGAGAGATTATGATTTTTGATAAAGTAGATTTTGAAAGTTTTGACCCTGAGCTTTGGGCTGCAATTCACGCAGAAGAAAAGCGCCAACAGCAAAATATAGAACTTATTGCTTCAGAAAATATAGTATCTAAGGCTGTACTTGCCGCACAAGGCTCTGTCTTGACAAATAAATATGCAGAAGGTTATCCTGGAAAGCGGTATTATGGAGGAACAGAAGCTGTTGATGTAGTGGAAAATCTAGCAATTGAGCGGGCTAAAGAGCTTTTCGGTGTCCAATTTGCTAATGTGCAACCTCATTCAGGATCACAAGCGAATGCAGCAGCTTATATGGCACTTATTGAGCCTGGGGACACGGTCTTGGGAATGGATCTTAATGCGGGGGGACATTTAACGCATGGTGCTGCAGTTAATTTTTCTGGTAAGATGTACCATTTTGTTCCTTATGGTGTAAATGCAGAGACAGAACGATTGGATTATGAAGAAATTCTTCAGCTTGCACAAAAGGTAAAACCAAAACTTATTGTTGCAGGAGCTTCCGCCTATTCTCGCACCATTGATTTTAAAAAATTTCGAGAAATAGCTGATGAAGTAGGGGCTAAATTGATGGTGGATATGGCCCACATCGCTGGTCTAGTAGCGACAGGAGTCCACCCAAGTCCTATTCCCTATGCTGATGTAGTAACCACCACCACACATAAAACCTTAAGAGGTCCTCGCGGCGGGATGATTTTAACCAATGATGAGCTTTTGGCGAAAAAAATCAATTCCGCAATTTTTCCAGGGACACAAGGCGGCCCCTTGGAACACGTTATCGCGGCCAAGGCAGTTGCTTTTAAAGAAGCCCTTGACCCTGCATTCACCACTTATATTAATCAGGTTGTAAAAAATACTCAAGTTATGGCTGAAGAATTTGCAAATGTAAAAGGGCTCCGCCTGATTGCTGGAGGATCCGATAATCATTTACTTAACTTGAAAGTTTTAGATCTTGGAATCAACGGAAAAGAAGCTCAAGATTTATTGGATACGGTCCATATCACCTTGAATAAAGAAGCAATCCCCGATGAAACACTCTCTCCTTTTAAAACCTCAGGTGTACGAATTGGTGCAGCAGCGATTACCTCGCGTGGCTTTAAAGAAGAACATGCACGTCAAGTTGCCCAACTCGTTTCAAAAGCATTGGTCAATCATGATAATAAAGAAAAATTAGAAGAAGTTCGTCAGGCTGTTTTAGACTTAACCGATGAATTTCCTTTATATTAATAGTAGAGCAAGCTTGCAGGGCTTGCTTTTTTCTTACGTCCAAAATTAAGCTCTATTTAAATTAAAAATGGTATAATAAAAGAGATTTAGAAATAGTCGCGACAAAATATGACATGAAATAGAGAATATAGAAACTGAAATGTAAAAGAAGAACTTAGCGACTAAAATTAGGTAAGTAAAATGTTGAAAAAAATAGTTGGAATTGTAGTGCTGCTCCTGGTAATGTGCGGTGGTTTTTATGTTTATCGGGCACATCAGAACGTTAAACATGTTATGTCGTATGAAGCAGCCGTTAAAAAAAGTTTGAAGGCGCAAGGTTTGAGCGGAGATACTCAACTTGCTTTAGCCATCATCTATACAGAAACAAAAGGTAAAGAAGCAGATATCATGCAGTCCAGCGAAAGTTTAAATGGGAAGGCAAATGAAATTTCTAATGAAGAGGACAGTATTCAACAAGGAATTTTAAACCTTTCAAAGGTACTTGAATACGCTGAAGAAAAAAATGTGGATGTTTGGACTGGCGTACAAGCCTATAATTATGGGAAATCGTATGTGGATTATATTGCTAAACATGGAGGAAAGAACACAATCAAACTCTCAAAAGCGTATTCCCGAGATGTTGTAGCACCCAGTTTGGGAAATACATCCGGCCAAACCTACTATCATGTGACACTAGACTCCCTCCTTTACAATAAAGGCAAACTTTATTCCAACGGAGGAAATATTTTCTATGCTAAAGAAGTCGCTTGGAACATGTACTTACTAGACTTATTAAATTGGTAATAAATCTCTTACTAATTCTAAAATAATAAAAAAAGTAAATTCTACGGATGCAGTGAATTTACTTTTTTTAATTTGAATTATCAGAAAATTATATTATAATAAAGAAAACCTAAAAAAGATGAAGATGGAGTGATGAAGATGGCTGACTATAATTTTGGCGCAGGACCGAGTGTTGTTCCCCAGGAAGTTTTGGAAGTAATTAAGCGTGAAATAATGAATTTTAATCATACTGGGTTATCAATATTAGAAACTTCTCATCGCTCCTTGGATTTTCAAGCTCTTATATCAGATGCAAAGAATGATTTACGAGCGTTGATGGGCATACCTGCAGATTATGAGATTTTATTTTTGCAAGGAGGAGCCTCTACACAGTTTATGATGCTCCCTCTTAATTTAGCTCAGAACAAAACCGCCTATTATGCGATTTCTGGGATATTTGGTAAAAAAGCTTACGAAGAAGCGGTTAAGGCCAGCCGATTGGAAAACATAGATGTTGTTAGCTTAGGCTCAACAGCGCATCATCACTATGATCGTCTCCTTAAAATTGATTTAGAGAAAATAGATTTCCAAAAAGCCGCCTATTTACATTTGACCACCAATAATACGGTTGAAGGAACAGCTATTTTTCCTGAGAATTTACCTGAAAGCCACGAAGTTCCCCTTATTGCAGACATGAGTTCTAATATTATGGCTGTGGATTATGATATTTCTAAGTTTGGTATGGTTTATGCTGGCGCACAAAAGAACTTAGGTATAGCCGGTTTGACAGTAGTGATTATCAAAAAAGATTTACTCTCTAAGGATCAAGCGCTCCCCTCTATGCTTGATTATCAGGTTTTAGCTGAGCATCAATCGATGTATAATACTCCACCTACTTTTGCTATTTATGTAGCAGGCTTAATTTTTAAATGGGTTAAAGCGCAAGGGGGAGTAAAAGAGCTTGAAAGGCAAAATCGAAAAAAAGCGAAATTACTTTATGATTATATTGATCAATCAGATTTTTATGATAATCCTGTCTATAACATAAATGAACGCTCTATTTGTAATGTCATTTTTAGGTGTCCACATCAAAACCTTGATGTGGAGTTTGCTAATGAGGCTGAAAAAAGAGGGTTGCTAGCGTTAAAAGGTCATCGTTCTGTAGGAGGCTTACGTGCAAGTCTTTATAATGCTTTTCCTATCGAAGGAGTTAGGAAGCTAATCGAATTTATGAAGGATTTTGAGGAGGAGAATAAATGACTTTTCATATTAAAACAATTGGTAATAATATTGATCAGATTGCTTTAGCAGAAGTCGAAGCACCTTTTGTGGTCAATGAAGTTGAGGAGGACCAAGCCGATGCATTTATTTGCCGAGCACAGCCTTTTCACAATTATACTTTTTCTAAAAAACTCCTCGCTATAGGACGTGCAGGGGCTGGTTTTAATAATATTCCAATAGAAAGATGTGCCCAAGAGGGAATAGTAGTTTTTAATGCGCCCGGTGGAAATGCGAATGCGGTAAAAGAGTTAGTCTTAGGTATGATGATCTTTGGAACCCGCAATCTAGAACAAGCCAATCAATGGCTCCGCGCTCAAACTGGTACAGATGAAGAAATAGATCAGAGGGTAGAGGAAGCGAAAAAAGTTTTTTCAGGCTCAGAGCTTGCTGGAAAAACTTTAGGCGTGATTGGACTGGGAAATATTGGTTCACGTGTTGCTAATGATGCACGCCGTCTAGGAATGAAAGTATTGGGGTATGACCCTTACCTTTCTATCGAACATGCTTGGAATTTATCTCATCATGTTAAACGTGTTCATCAACTTACAGAGCTACTTCAAAAATCGGATTATATCACCGTTCATATGCCAGCCACGCCAGAAACGCAAGGGTTATTGAATTGGGCAAATCTTTCTCAATGTAAAAAAGGTGTGATCTTACTTAACTATGCTCGGGATGAAATTAGTAACAAAAAGGATATTTTAAGAGCGATTGATGCAGGAATTGTCAAGTTTTTTGGAACAGATTTTGGTTCTGAATGCTTTAACAATTGTGCTCAAGTATTTTTAACACCTCACTTAGGCGGATCAACAAAAGAAGCCGGTTTGAACTGCACGAGAATGGCTTTAGATTCTGTACAGACATATCTACAAACTGGTGAGATTATTAACGCTGTTAATTTTCCAAGAGTTACTCAAGAATTACTCTCGCCTTATCGGATTACTTTAATTAATAAAAATGTCCCCAATGTCGTGGCCCAAATATCAATGGCGGTGGCAAAAGAAAATATCAATATTGCCAATATTGTCAATCGTGGGCAGGGAGATTATGCTTATACGCTGCTTGATCTGGATGAGCAAGATGAGGAGAAAATCAAAGCGCTCATTGAACGTTTCTCTAAAGCAGATAATGTAGTGCGAGTTCGCTTAATAAAAAATAAGAGGGGAATGTGATGAAAGCAAAACGTCTTCTTGTCATGGATGTTGATGGAACGTTGATTGAGGAAGAGGTCATTGATTTATTGGGGCAAAAGGTCGGGAAGGGTCAGCAGATGGCGAAGATTACCGCTGCTGCAATGCGAGGGGACTTAGAGTTTAAAGCGGCTCTTGAAGAACGCGTGGCTTACTTGAAAGGTTTGGATATAGAAGAAGTTAAAAAAATTTATAAGCAGCTTCATCTGACAAAGGGAGCTCAGGAACTTATTCAGTATGCTCATGCTCATCAGTGGAAGGTTGGGCTTGTTTCAGGTGGTTTTTATGAAGTCCTGCATCCCCTTGTCAAAAAGTTAAAAATTGATTATGTATGTGCTAATCATTTAGCTATTGAAAAAAATATTCTGACGGGTAAAACAGCTGGGGTCATAGTGGATAAAACAGTTAAACTTGAACAAGTTAAGCGATGGGCAAAGGAGAATGAACTCGGTCTTGATGAGGTCATTGCCCTTGGGGATGGAGCAAATGATATTCCTATGCTACAGAGCGTTGGAACTGGTGTGGCTTTTAATGCTAAACCGCTGGTTAAAGCGTCTGTTTCGTACGTTCTTGATGAGCGAGATCTCATGCGCGTCCTTGAATTTTTGGACAATTAAAAAATGACTGCTTCTTGATGAAAGCTTTCATCAGGAGGCGTCATTGATTTAGTAGGTCACATCAAAAGTAGTAAAATCGGGGAATTGTGCAGGGGTACTCTCAACATAAGTCACTTTTGCAAAAGGTGGAAGTTTCCTTTTTGCACTAGCTTCACCGCGTATAGTAGCAGTAAATTTAGTCAGTGCTTCGGGATGATCTGTTTGAGCATAGATACCCACTGTTCCGTCATCATTATTCCATACCCGTCCCCAAATACCGAGTTCACGAGCGGTAATAATCACAAAGTATCGAAAGCCTACTCCTTGGACTTTACCTGAAACAAGCATTTTTACTTTTTGCATAGCAGCCTCCTTATTGTAATGTTAGCGTAGAAAGTAGAGTGTTAAAAGAACAAATAGAATACAAAATAGAAAAGAGGAACGTCTTCGTAAACGATAAGTTTGTTCTCGTGAACCCGAGTCCTTGTGATGAACTGGAATTTCTGAGTTAGTGGGCTTGTTTTTCTGTTTGAAAAGAACCATCCTATGTCCTCCTTTGTAAACGGTTTATTCAATTATACCATAAGCCTCAGCAAGATTCGCAAAATTCTGTTAAAATGAGGGTATGGAAATTATCAGTTCAAAAGAAAATAAAAAAATTAAAGAAGCTCGTAAGTTACTGACGAAAAAGTATCGGAAGACCTCTTATTTAGTCGAAGGCTTTCACCTCTTAGAAGAAGCACTCAAGGCTGATCACCCTGTGCTACAGATCTTTGTTGAAGCCTCCAAAGAAGAAAAATTAGAAAAGCTTTTAGCAAAAGTCGGCCGCCCAATCACAGCCGTAAAACAATCATCCGAACTGACAGGTTTGTCAGTAAACTTTGTGACACCAGAAGTGCTGAAAAGTTTGGCTGAGAGCGAGCATCCTCAAGGCGTAATAGCGGAGGTTGGTTTTATCAATCGAAAAGTTGACTTTTCAGGCGATAAGTATCTTGTACTTGAGCATGTGCAAGATCCCGGCAATGTCGGCACAATGATACGTACAGCAGATGCTGCAGGGTTCGATGGGGTATTACTCCTAGGAGAAACTGCCGATCCTTACAGTCCAAAAGTTATCCGTGCCATGCAAGGCTCTCATTTTCATTTGCCTGTGATTAAAAGCAGTGTGACTGAAGGGTTCAAAGACTTGCAAAAGGCTAAGTTGCCTATCCTAACAACCACGCTATCAGCAGACTCTGTAGCTTACCAAACCATCCACAAGGAGCGTTTTGCTCTTGTCATGGGAAATGAAGGCGCAGGCGTATCAGAAGAAGCAGTTAAAGCTGCGGATATTTTGGTACATATTGAAATGCCAGGTCAAGCTGAGTCTCTAAATGTCGCAGTTGCCGCAGGAATTTTGATGTTTTCAATGTAATGCTTATTCGAACAACTTTTCGCTAACAAGTTTGAAAACTACTGACCAGCTGGTCAGAGTTGAGAGGGAGATAAAGATGGAAATTTTTAAAGCGATCATAGATCGTCCTGTTGGCTATGTCCACCATGGTACGGTTTATCCCATAAACTATGGTTACATTGAGCATATCATAGCGGGAGACGGTGAGGAACAAGATGTTTATATTCTTTCACGATTGCCCGAGTACAACAAACCCCTTCAAACGTTCACTGGCAAGTTAATCGCTATAATCACTAGAAAAGATGATGTCGAGGACAAATGGGTTTTGACTACAGAAAAAGAGACTTTCACTCAAGCTGAAATCCTACAGGCAGTCCACTTTCAAGAACAGTATTTTGATGCTCAAGTTGACTTGGTAGAAGATTAAATAAAAAAACGCGTATTAACTAGCGCGTTTTTTGCTTAGAATTGATTAGCTAACGTTTCGGCGAAGTTTTCAAGAGCCGCTTCATCTTCGTCTTCGGGTGATAGATCGACTTTGACAGATTCCGCACCTTTAGTAGCGCCTGTCATTGCCAAGGTTTCATCAAACATATCAACGCACAAACAGAAATCATCATAAAAAGTGTCACCAGAACCAAAGACTCCGTAAGTTTTTCCAGTCAAATCAACATCTTTTAATTCTTCATAGAAATCTACGATTTCATCAGGCAATTCTCCATCGCCGTAAGTGTAGGTCCCTACAATACATAGGTCCGCATCCATCATATCTTCGGCATCAACCGACGTGCACTCATCGAGCTCTACTTCCCAACCTAATTCTTCAAGTTTATCGGCAACAATATCCGCACACGCTTCGGTGTTTCCTGTCATGCTGGCATATACAATTTTTGCTAAAGGCATTTTCCTATCTCCTTCTGGGTAAAATAATAATATTACAATGAAAAGCATTCACTCACATTATATCAAAATTCATAACAAATCAATACTTAAAACTATAAGAAGGAGCTTGAACAAAAGGGCTAGCTCTGCTATTAGTAGAAAAAAGATGAAAGAAAAAGAGAATTTATGTTAAAATAGAGTGTATTTAACATCAAGCAGATTTTGAAAAGGTTCATGATTGTCGGAGGAAATCTCTGGAAATAAAGCGATAAATACTATCTTCGAGAGATTCAGTGGCTGGGGTAAATCTTAATTTATCCTCTGGCGAAGTATGAAACACTTCAAATAAATAATTTAAGTATAAAGGAAAGAAAAAATTGATTACTCTAAAATCGCAACGTGAAATCGAACAAATGGAACGCTCTAGTAAAATCCTTGCGGATATCCACATTGGACTGCGAGAACTGATTAAACCAGGGATTGACATGTGGGAAATTGAAGAATATGTCCGCAAAGTTTGTAAAGAAAAAAATGTTTTACCTTTACAAATTGGAGTGGATGAAGGAAATTATAATCCATTCCCTTATGCGACTTGCTGCTGCTTGAATGATGAAGTGGCTCACGCATTTCCACGTCATCAAGTTCTTAAAGAGGGTGATTTGATTAAGGTGGACATGGTTCTTGGTTTGGTTGAAGATGGTTCTGTTGATGTTTCAAAACTTAATTTTGACGATGCCAAATCAATGGTTAAATATCAAGAAGAATTCCGCGGTGGCGTTGCTGACTCTTGCTGGGCTTATGCTGTAGGTGAAGTTTCTGACGAAGTAAAAAACTTGATGGATGTGACCCGCGAATGTCTCTATCTTGGAATTGAACAAGCCAAAGTAGGCAACCGTATTGGTGATATTGGGGCCGCTATTCAAGAATATGCTGAAAGTCGTG
Organism: Lactococcus taiwanensis; assembly: GCF_014905395.1. Lineage (GTDB taxonomy): Bacteria > Bacillota > Bacilli > Lactobacillales > Streptococcaceae > Lactococcus > Lactococcus taiwanensis. The sequence goes on along the minus strand of NZ_BNDT01000007.1, from coordinate 64,687 downwards.
GCTATGGTGTTGTTCGTGACCTTGTAGGACATGGCGTTGGACCAACCATGCATGAAGAACCAATGGTGCCCCACTACGGACGTGCTGGACGTGGCCTTCGTTTACGTGAAGGAATGGTCTTAACCATTGAACCAATGATTAACACTGGGGGTTGGGAAATTGACCATGATGGAGAAAGAGGATATGTCACTTTTGATGGTAGTCTCTCTTGCCAATATGAGCATCAGTTTGTGATAACAAAAGATGGGCCAGTAATTTTGACTTCTCAAGGTGAAGAACGAACTTACTGAGTCCTTAAGAGAAAGGTCAGAGTACGAATGTAGTTTTTAGATGACTACTGCTTGTGGCTAGGAGGAGAAGTGAGGAAAGTGCAGAATTGAAAGAAAAAATGAAGAAAATTATCCAAACTGCTGGTGAGTTAACCAGGACTTTCATGACTTTTTTCAAGAGCTCGGAAATGAGTCTTTCATCCATCGCTGTTGCTTACTACCTATTATTGGCGATCTTTCCTCTGGTGTTGATTGTGGGAAATATTTTACCTTTCTTACAGATTGACACTTCAGGCTTGCTCGTTTTTCTGTCGAATAACTTACCTAATGATATTTATAAAGGTGTAGAGCCAGTGGTTAATAACTTACTGAGCCAACGCAATACTGGTTTGCTTTCCGTTTCTGTACTTGCTGGTTTTTGGACTTTTTCTCGTGCCTTATCCGCTTTGCAGATGTCAATGAATAAAGCCTATGAAGTGTTTAACCACCGTGATTTTATTATCAGTCGGATTATTGGTTTGGCTTCGGGGTTTGCTATTTTACTCTTCTTATATTTTTCGATTGTCCTTTCAACCTTTGGACAATTGATACTAGAGCAAGTTTACCGAGTCTTTCCTTTTGATCGTAGTCTCTACCGAACGCTACACAACATGACCCTACCTGCTGTTGCTGTTGCTGTCTTTCTATCTTTGATGCTGCTTTATTTCATCTTGCCAAATGTTAAAATCAGGAAGTTAAGATACACGATGCCAGGAACAATTTTTTCTACGTTTGTCTTAGTGTTTTTAACAAACTTTATTGCAAAGTATGTTAGTTTTGCTTTAAATCAGCTTGATGACCTAAAGCTGATTGGGTCTTTGGTGGTGTTTGCTCTTATGATCTGGTTTATCTTTATTGCTCGAGTCTTGATTATAGGGGCAATCTTAAATGCGGTTTACCAAAAAACTCAGCTAGGTAAAATTGAAACTCGTCGAGGAGAAATCGTGGAATTTATTAAAGAAATTAGAAATAATGACTGACAGACTGGTCAGTAAAAAAAAATTCAGCTTACGAAGCTGAATTTTTTTTATTTTTAAAGACAAAAAATTTCGAATAAAGATAATTAAGGACAATTGTGAGGACTTGAATAAAGACGTTCAATTCAGCAACCATACGATTCTTAGAGAGACCAAAAAGGTTCATGAGAAGCTGCGGATGTTGGTCGACAAACCACCAGTTAATAACAATTGCCAGCAACAGCAATACGATACGACCCGATACAAAACTAATAAAATCGCGCAGAAGTTGGTCAGACTTATGATGAAAGACAAAAATTTTATTGGTAACAAAGGCAAAAAGGATACTACAAGATTGAGCGACAGTTTCTGAGGCCCAACCAGAATGCCAAGCTTGCCAACTCAGCCATTTGACTAGGGCATAGACAGCTGTAGCGAGTACTCCGAAGATGATGTAGCGTAGCGTTTCAGATTGAAGAAAATATTTAAGCTTTTTCATAAAGTCATTATATCAAAAAAGAAGAAAGAGCGGGAACTTGAATAAAACAAGGAAAAGTGGGTTGCCCTTTTTGCACCTCAAAAAGGCGCGTTATGCGTTGACATCCTTTACTTAAAAATGTCATAATAGAGGCATGCCTAAACAACGATTTTATTCTTTTATGATTGGAACAGTCATTGAAGCTTGGATTTTCAGCTGGACGTTCCTTTCAGGTGACTGGTTTTTTGCTAGCTTCTTTGGAGTGCTGCTTGTACGACGCATTTGGCTAGCTTATAGACTTGATAAACTGATCCGAGAAATGAAAATCTAATTTTTCTGCTCGGTTTTATAATAGATAACTAAAAAACTGACAGCTTACAGGTGGGAAAATTCTATTTTTTAACTGACAGCGCTATCAGTAAGTAAGAGTAACAGGAGAAAGAAAAATGGGAGTTTCAGTCCAAGAGCTTATTGACAAAATTCATTTTCACGTAATTTATTCTACAGAGACCGCGCTAAAAAAGGAGATTACCACTTCCGAGATTATGCGCCCTGGGCTTGAAATGGCAGGATATTTTGATTACTTTACCCCCGAACGCATTCAGCTTTTTGGGATGAAAGAGTGGTCTTATATGATGACTGTTGTAGGGGATAATCGCTACGACTTGCTTAAAAAAGTCATGGCACCTGAAACACCAGTTGTCATTGTCGCGCGTAATTTAGAGATACCGAGTGAAATGGTTGCAGCAGCCAAAAAGTCTGATATCGTGCTTTTGCAATCCCGTGAAGCGACAAGTCGACTCAACTCCGTTTTGACCTCCTTCTTAGATGAAAAATTAGCAGAACGAACAACTGTTCATGGGGTACTGATGGATATTTTTGGTGTAGGGGTTCTGATCCAAGGCGCTAGCGGCATTGGTAAGTCTGAAACCGGTCTTGAATTAGTCAAGCGTGGACACCGTCTTGTGGCTGATGATCGGGTGGACGTTTTCCAACGTGATGCCTTTACCTTAGCAGGTGAACCAGCCGAAATTTTGCGAAATATGATTGAAATTCGCGGTGTTGGGATTATTGACGTAATGAGCCTTTTTGGTGCTGGGGCTGTCAAAGATGCAACTGATATCGATATGGCCATCTATCTTGAATATTACGACACCAGTAAAGATTTTGATCGTTTAGGAAATGCGCCAGCCATCGTTTCTTTTTCTGACGTTGAACTTCCTCAAACACGTATTCCTGTAAAAACAGGACGGAATGTATCTGTCATTGTTGAAGCGGCGGTCATGAATTTTAGGGCTAAACAAATGGGCTTTGATGCTACCAAAACTTTTGAAGATCGCCTCACTAATCTCATTAGTCAAAACAAAGAAGAAGACTAAGCTCAACACTTACTGACAAGCCTGTCAGTCAACTAAAAAGTACTGACAGACTTGTCAGTCAAGAAAATAAAATAAACTATGAATAATCTTTTTCCTTTTTTAGCCATTGATAAAATAGCGCTCCATCTAGGTCCGCTAGCTATTCACTGGTATGCCATTTTTATTGTAACTGGCGTAGCAATTGCCGTATGGTTGGCTTGTAAAGAAGCTCCCCGACGTCAAATTACAAGTGATGATGTCATTGATTTTGTTCTTTTTGCCTTTCCGATAGGTATAGTTGGTGCGCGTGCCTATTATGTTATTTTTGAGTGGTCCTACTATAGTCAGCATCCAGAGCAGATTATTGCAATGTGGGATGGCGGCGGAGCAATTTACGGTAGTCTTATTGCGGGTGCCATTGTACTTTTCATCTTTTGTTATTATCGCATGATTAATCCCTTGGACCTCTTAGATATTACGATTCCAGGTGTCTTTCTTGCTCAAGCGCTAGGGCGCTGGGGAAACTTTGTTAATCAAGAGGCCTACGGTAAAGTCGTCTCAAACCTAAACGGTCTTCCTTTATTCATCAGAAATCAGATGTTTATTGATGGGCACTATCGAATGCCGACCTTTCTTTTTGAAAGTATTGGAACATTGACAGGTTTCCTTCTGGTTATTCTCTTACGACACCGCCTAAAAGGTTTAAAACGTGGGGATATCTTCAGTTTTTACTTAGTATGGTATGGTCTAGTGAGATTTACTGTCGAAGGGATGCGCACTGACAGCCTTATGTTAGGTCCCGTTAGAGTGTCACAGTGGCTTTCTGTTCTACTCGTAATTGTAGGTGGTGCATTGTTTATCCAGCGGCGGTTAAAAAAGCAAGAAAATCTCAATTAAACTGCCCTAGGCAGTTTTTTAGTTGTTTAAATTTTTCAGCAAGTTATATTAGAAATAAAATGAATAATTTGTTATAATAAGTTAAAAAAGAATCGCTTTCATTAAAATGAAATGTGATTGAAGGGGTAAAGTTTAACTACCCTAAAAAGGAGGAAACGTGGGAAATATTGCATTACTCATCATCGCGATTGCTTTCGCTATACTAGTTATCTTTTTAGTCATTGTCTTGCACAAAGTCTCAAAAGTAGTGGAGGAAGCAAACCGTACGGTTAAGCTCGTTTCAAGTGACGTAGATGTTTTACTTCATCAGGCAGATGATATTATGGCAAAAGCTAACACTTTGCTTGAAGATGTAAACGGAAAAGTAGCCACAATCGATCCCTTATTTACCGCTGTGGCTGATTTATCTGTCAGTGTTTCAGATATCAATACCTCAAGCCGTAATCTTGTTGGGCGCCTCAATAGAACCTCAACGGGGCGGAAAACCAGTGCAGCTTCAGCTGTCGTTCTTGCTAAAACAGCCAAAAAATTCTTTGTTAAAAAGGATAAGAAAGCGGCGAAACAACCCAGTCAATAATGTCCAAAACAGAAAGGAACTATGCTATGTCTAAGAAAACAGGATTTCTCGTTGGAGCCCTCGTCGGGGCCGCTGCAGCACTTTTTCTCGCTCCTAAAAAAGGAAGCGAGCTTCGTGAAGAAGCAGGAAAAATCTATGATGATTTCAAAGAAAACCCCCAAGAGACGCTCAATGTCCTAAAAGATAATGCAGTGGATTTTTCAGCCGATAAATTCAATGAAATCAAAGAAAAGTTTGATTCAGGTGAAATTTCAGCCGAAAAAGCGAAAGAATATTTGATGGCTAAGCGTGACATGATCAAAGACAAAGTAGATTCAGGTGAGCTTTCAAAAGATACTGTAGTTGACTTTTTCAATGAAACACGCGAAGCAATTATGGATAAACTCAATGCTATGAAAGAAAGTGGCGAAGAGCTTTTTGATGAAGATGAATCAGAAATGGCTGATGAAGTGGCTCAAGTTGTTGCTCAGTTTAAAGACAAAGAAGATGAAGCAAGTGATACAATTAAAGAAAAGCTCAATGATAGTGCACAAGCGCTTGACACTGAGCCTTTAGCAGAAGAAGCCAATAAAATTGCTGAAAAAGCGAAAGAATTGACGAACCATCCGAGTGAAAAGTGGTAAAAATTAGAAAGCTGCCTCTGGTAGCTTTTTTAATGTAAATAATTTACATACATAAATGTGGCAATTGGAAAAAAATTGCGTTATACTAGAGTAGTCTATAAATAAAAGAATAATCCGGAGGATTTTTAAATGGCACAAGCAAACTTTGGTGTTGTTGGTATGGCAGTAATGGGGAAAAACCTAGCCCTTAATGTTGAATCACGTGGCTACACCGTTGCCCTTTTCAATCGTACAACCTCAAAAACAGAAGAAGTTGTTGCAGAGCACCCAGACAAAAATTTTGTCTTGACAAAAACAGTTGAAGAATTTGTTGCAACAATTGAAAAACCACGTCGTATCATGTTGATGGTTCAAGCTGGAGCAGCAACAGATGCCACAATCAAATCTCTCCTTCCCCACTTGGATAAAGGAGATATCCTCATTGATGGGGGAAACACTCATTTCCCTGATACAATGCGTCGTAATGCAGAACTTGCAGATTCTGGCATTAACTTCATTGGTACGGGCGTTTCAGGTGGAGAAAAAGGTGCACTTGAAGGCCCATCTATCATGCCTGGTGGACAAAAAGAAGCTTATGATCTTATTGCACCCATTTTTGAACAAATCGCAGGGAAAGCACCACAAGATGGTAAACCTTGTGTCGCTTATATGGGCCCTAATGGTGCTGGTCATTATGTAAAAATGGTACATAATGGAATTGAATATGGCGACATGCAATTGATTGCGGAATCCTACGACCTCTTGAAACGTGTGCTTGGTTTGGATAACGCTGAAATTCAAGCGATTTTTGAAGAATGGAACGAAGGCGAACTTGATAGTTACCTCATCGAAATTACTAAAGAAGTCTTGAAACGTAAAGATGATGAAGGCGAAGGCTACATCGTAGATAAAATTCTTGATAAAGCAGGAAATAAAGGAACTGGTAAATGGACTTCTCAAAGTTCCCTTGATCTCGGAGTTCCTCTTCCGCTGATTACTGAATCAGTCTTTGCACGCTTCATCTCAACTTATAAAGACGAACGCGTCAAAGCAAGTCAAGTCTTGTCAGGTCCAGCAGCAAACTTCACAGGCGATAAGGCTGAAATCGTAGAAAAAATTCGCAAAGCGCTTTATTTCTCTAAAATCATGTCATATGCGCAAGGCTTTGCTCAACTTCGCCAAGCTTCTAAAGAATACGATTGGGATCTTCCTTACGCAACTATCGCACAAATCTGGCGTGCAGGATGTATCATTCGTGCTGAATTCCTCCAAAACATTACAGATGCATTCAACAAAAATAAGAACCTTGAGAATCTTTTGCTTGATGACTACTTTGTAGACATCACAAAACGTTATCAAGAATCAGTTCGTGACGTTGTAACACTCGCTGTTCAAGCAGGAATTCCTGTACCAACCTTCACTTCAGCAATTAGCTACTACGATAGCTATCGTTCAGCAAACCTGCCAGCGAACCTCATCCAAGCTCAACGTGACTATTTCGGTGCGCATACTTACGAGCGTAATGACAAGGCAGGAACCTTCCACTACGACTGGTATACAGAAGATTAAGATTTTAACAGGCAGATAGCTTGGGAAATCATATCAAAATTTACACTAAAAAATACAGCAGCTTTGCTGTGTTTTTTAGTGTAAGGAGCAGAAGTCCTCTTTCATTATTTAGAAAATTTTAGGAGTTTCTTTAAAAACGTAGTATAATGTTAAAGCAATAATACATATTTCGGAGGATTGAATAAAATGCTATATGGAAAGTGCCTTAATAGAAGGCTATGGACTAGAGAGATCAATCTCTTCATATTGACTGGTGTAAGGATGACGAAGAGATGAATAAACGACGCTATCCTATTTTTCTTGCATTAGCCAGTACCGTGGTTCTCTTTAGTACTTTTATGTTTATGTTGAATTTAAATCAATTTTCGGGATACACGGGAGATGATTTTCTTTACCATTTTGTCTATGCAGGAGCTTGGCCGACTGAACATTTGAGACCTTATCATAATTTATGGGATTTTGTTTCGGCAGTTTATACTCACATGTCCATATGGAATGCACGCATGACTTCAATCATATTTGAAATTTTTGCCATGCAACTTCCAAAAGGAATTTTTAATATTTTCAATGCGGCGATTTATGCTTTAGTAGGTTTGCTGCTAAATATTCTTGTTAGCGGGAGGAGTGCGATATTCAAGCCTCTTCATTTGCTATTAACCTTTTTATTAATGTGGTTCTTTATACCTGGCATGGGCACGACAGTTCTCTGGGCAAGTGGCACAGCCAATTACCTTTGGCCCACAGTGATTATTATCGCTTTTTTCCTTCCCTTTCGCTTCAATAAAGATATTAAAAAGCGCTCCCTGAGCTTTGGACTTTTTCTACTAGGGATTTTAGCAGGATTTACTAACGAAGTTGGTGGAGCCACAGCGATCTTAGTTGCTGTTTTATTTATGGTTTACAATTTCAGAAAATCGCCGAGTGAAGGAATCCTCACACAAGCATATGGTGTGCTTGGGGCAATCATCGGTTTTGTACTTCAAGTTTCCCTCTCGGCAGGTTCAGCTGAAACACAAAATTATGGTAAATCGGCAGGTTTTTGGCAACAAATACAAGTTGTTTTTTCAGAAACAATCCATTATTCGGGATATCTGATCTTGATTTTTCTTATCCTGAGCGGCTTACTTTTTATAAGACGTAGGCAGTGGGAAGATACCGTAGAAAGCTTAGTTGTCTCCAGTTTCTTCTTTTTTGGCTCTGGTTTAGTAGGATGTGTCGCTATTATAGCATCACCGATCACCCCAGCACGACTTTGGTTTGTTAGCAATATTTTATTTATTACTGCTTTATTATTAATGCTTGAAGCTTGGCAAGAGTTACGGCTACAAAAAATATGGACAAAGCTTCCTCTTTTTCTTGTTATTTTGGTGATGGCGTTTGTAGCTATTCCAAGTTACGCCTATAATCTTAAAGAAGTTAAATCATCTTATCAGTATTTTTATACAGCGCAAAGTATTGCTCAAAAAGCTCAAAAGACTGGCGAGTCAGTGGCACGCGTACCTGGGATGCCTATCACGTCTAATTCTTTTAATCCCTATTATGGGACACCATATTTAGTTGCAAGTGAGCATCCTGAAAAGGAGTGGGCAAATGTATGGTTTGCTCAATACTATGGTTTAAAACAGGTGTATTTAGATAATCAGGTGCCTTTACAGAAGGTACCCAATCAAGACTTTGTCCTAGTAAGGGGAATTGTTTCACTTTATAAACGTTATCTAGGGCGTTTGCAGACCAAGCTTTTTCCTATCGGGCCTCAAACAGTGCTCAAGACAGAAACAGATCCCTCCCTGATTTCTAAAAATAAGAAAATGGGAAAAAATCCTAAACCAAATAATGATAATTTATCTTCAACCAAGCCTTGGCTTCGTAATGCGCTGATTCGCTATATTGATGTTCAATCAAAGCAAATAGTGGGAACAGAAAGAATCACTTCACCTTATAATGAATCCTATGATATTTCTCATGCCTCCGTACAAGGTTATCGTACGCTTGCTTCTAATCCAAAAGTCTATAGATTCAATCAAAGCACTGAACAAACGATTGATATTAAAGTGAAAGCTGACTTGCATAACATTACTATATTCTTTAATGACAACAAGGGTAAAACGGTAAGCACTGCAAATATTGAAGCGCTGACGAACCAAATCGTCACCATTCAATTACCGCGTGGCTATCAAAAAAATGGCTCAAAAATAACAACTTTGTCTATTCAAGCAGATAGCTCATGGGATCGGACTCTCATTTTGACTAAGATTCCTTTTTGGAAAGATTGGAGTCGACTGACACTCCTATCTATCATAGGAAGTGGTCTTGTGCTCTTACTTGTTTATGATTTCTTTTTAGAAAGAAGCATGAGGTAAAATGCATAATTGATAATTAAAAGAGCAGAGTGATAAGCGCTATGAAGGAAATCAAAAACACATAAAAAAATCGAACTCATTGTTCGATTTTTTTATGTTATGTCCTATTAAAGGAAAAGTAGTATTATGTGATAATCTTGACAGTTTTTTCATCTTAAATCATTTAATTTCTGCTATAATGTAGTTATCAAAAATAAGCCTGAGTTGAGGTTTGTTTTTTATAAAGTCACTCATTGTGGCGGAAGAAAGTTGAGGAAATTCAAATTGAGTCATGCAAACAATAAGTCGTTTAATAAAGCGACATCTGCGGGCTTCCTTATTGCGTTAGGTATTGTCTATGGTGACATTGGGACGAGCCCTTTGTATGCTATGCAAGCTATTGTTCGAGGGCAAGGTGGTCTAGAAAACCTCTCTGTCAATTTCGTATTAGGCGCAGTTTCTCTTGTCATTTGGACATTGACACTCATTACTACGGTCAAATATGTGCTCATCGCCTTGAAGGCGGATAATCATCATGAGGGTGGGATTTTCTCTCTATTCACGCTTGTTCGTCGGATGAGAAAGTGGCTCGTTGTTCCAGCGATGATTGGTGGAGCAACATTATTAGCTGACGGAGCATTGACTCCGGCTGTTACGGTAACCTCAGCAATTGAAGGGCTGAGGGGAGTCCCTAATCTTGCGAATGTTTACTCCAACCAAACGGCTGTAATCATTACTACCATGATTATCCTCGCCTTTTTGTTTCTTATTCAACGTTTTGGGACAAGTTTAGTAGGAAAGCTTTTTGGACCGATAATGTTTGTATGGTTCAGTTTCCTCGGTATTAGTGGCTTATTAAACTCTTTTTTAGACTTGTCTATTTTAAAAGCAATCAATCCTTACTATGCAGTTCAGCTCTTGTTTAGTCCTGAAAACAAAGCAGGTTTCTTTATTTTAGGTTCAGTTTTCCTCGTTACAACGGGGGCAGAAGCACTATACTCGGACTTAGGACACGTCGGTCGAGGAAACATTTATGTCAGTTGGCCGTTTGTAAAAATCTGTATTATCCTGTCCTACTGTGGGCAAGGAGCATGGTTATTGTCACACCGTGGCGAAAGTTTATCACTCAACCCCTTCTTTGCTGTTTTGCCACAACCCTTGGTAGTTTATGCGGTTATCCTCTCAACACTAGCCGCAATTGTAGCTTCTCAAGCTTTAATATCTGGTTCTTTCACACTTGTTTCAGAAGCTATTCGACTCAAATTATTACCTTTGTTAAGAATTTATTATCCTGGTCAAAGTTTAGGACAGCTTTATATTCCTGCTATTAACTTTGCGCTTTGGGCAACTACTTCATTCTTTGTTCTTTATTTTAAAACCTCAGAACATATGGAAGCAGCTTACAGTCTTGCCATTACTATCACAATGTTAATGACAACGACTTTATTGACATATTTCCTTATTCAAAAGGGCATACCTAAAATTGGGGTGGCCGTGATTTCACTGGCCCTGTTTATGATAGAAGGTTCCTTCTTTGCAGCATCATTGGTGCAATTCTTACGAGGTGCTTATATCGTAGTACTGATAGCTTTGATGATCATCTTTGTAATGTTCATTTGGAGCAAATCGCATAAAATTGTTTTAAAATATATCAAATCACTCAATATTAATGACTATAAGAATCAACTCAATGCGTTGCGTCATGATGAATCCTATGATTTATATCAAACAAACGTTGTTTATTTGACAAGCAAAATGGACCATGAGTGGATCGATCGCTCTATTTTGTATTCTATTCTTGACAAGCGTCCTAAACGTGCAGAGTGTTACTGGTTTGTGAATGTTAAGGTCACTGATGAGCCCTACACGTCAGAGTATAAGGTAGATATGATGGGAACAGATTTTATTGTTCGTGTCAATCTCTATTTAGGTTTCCGGATGCGCCAAGAGGTTCCTCGTTACCTACGGACGATTGTCACAGACTTGATGGAGTCAGGACGTTTACCTCGTCAGCACCAGCATTATAGTATTACGCCAGGTAGAAAAGTGGGAGATTTCCGCTTTGTAGTCGTTGAAGAAAAATTGATGAATGCACGTCAAATGCCGGGATTTGAACGTTTTGTACTTCAAACCAAGGCACAAATCAAGAGAATTACGGCCTCACCAATCCGCTGGTTTGGACTTCAGTTCTCTGAGGTCACCGTAGAAACCGTTCCTCTGGTGCTTTCAGACGTTCGTAATTTGGAAATTCATGAGCGTTTAGATCGGGCAGATGAAAAAGAAATTTTCACTACTAATGAAATATAAAAAAAGAAGAGTTCGTAGAAACTCTCTTTTTTATATTATGATAAGATTATTTAATTTTTAGGTTATTTATTAATGTTTAGATTTGAAAAAAATTAGAAAAAGGTGTAGTATTATTATGTTAACGCTTTAATTATTATATTTGGGAGGTTTCTTATGGAAGCGAAAAAGAAAAAGTTTCAGATGCCATCAGCATATACGATACTTTTTATCATTATTGCAATTATAGCGGTGCTGACTTGGTTTATTCCCGCAGGACACTATAAAGTGGATGATGCGGGAAACATCATCGCAGGATCTTTTACACAGGTGGCTTCCAATCCTCAAGGGCTTTGGGATGTTTTTATGGCACCCGTTAATGGAATGTTGGGAATAGATGCTAATGGCAATATTCCTGCAACTCCTGCCGCAATTCCTATCTCTTTCTTTATTCTCATGGTAGGAGGCTTTTTAGGTGTTGTGAATAAGACTGGTGCCTTGGATGCCGGAGTAGCATCAATTGTTAAGCGTTTTAAAGGACGCGAGAAATTACTGATTCCTGTCTTGATGTCACTGTTTGCTTTGGGAGGCTCAACTTATGGAATGGCAGAAGAAACACTACCCTTTTATGTTTTGATTATTCCAGTAATGATTGCGGTTGGTTTCGATACTGTAACAGCCGTGGCCATTGTTTTAGTCGGTTCTCAAGTAGGATGTTTGGCTTCCACAGTAAATCCATTTGCCACGGGTGTGGCTTCCAATGCTGTTGGGATTTCGATGGGGCAAGGAATTGGTCTTCGCTTTATTATGTTAATTGTTTTGACCGCAATTTCCATTATATATGTTATGCGTTATGCCTCAAAAATTGAAAAGGATCCGACCAAATCATTAGTTTATAAAACCCGCGAAGCAGATCGTAAACACTTTGATATCGAATCCATCGAAAGTCAGGCAGAGATTACTACACGACAAAAGTGGGTCAATGGCATTTTCTTTGCAACTTTTGCGATTATGATTATTTCGCTTATCCCTTGGGATATGTTGAATAAACACTTTACGTTTTTCAATACAGCTACTGATTGGTTATCAGGTTTGCCAGTGGTCGGGGTTCTTTTAGGTAAAAATATGGCACCGCTCGGTACGTGGTATTTTCCTGAAATCACGATGTTATTTATTGTGATGTCGCTCATTGTAGCGGTGGTTTATCGCATGAAAGAATCAGAATTTATTGCGTCATTTCTTGCTGGTGCTTCTGATATGATTGGCGTAGCCATTGTAGTAGCAGTTGCACGGGGAATACAAGTTGTGATGAATAATGGAATGATTACGGATACGATTCTTCACTGGGGTGAGCAGGGATTGAGCGGGCTTTCTTCAAGTCTCTTCATTATTTTAACTTTCCTCTTTTATTTACCGATGAGTTTCTTAATCCCTTCCACTTCTGGTTTAGCGGCTGCAACTATGGGTATCATGGGTCCTATGGGAGAGTTTGCTAATGTTTCTAAAGATTTGGTAATTACTGCTTATCAATCTGCGTCGGGTATTTTGAATTTGATTACACCAACATCGGCGGTGGTCATGGGAGCTTTAGCAATTGCTCGTTTTAATATCGGAACGTGGTGGAAATTTATGGCAAAATTAATTGTGATTCAACTTGTGGTCATTATGGTTATTCTTGGTATTGCTGCGGTGTTATAATTTGAAGTTATTAACTTAACAAAAGGAGTAGAATATGAAAACATTTGTTACTGATGAACATCAAAAACAGGCGGTCCTTGCTTTAAAAACTTTGGTAAGTCATGAGTCGGTCCTTAATGAAAATGAGGCAGGCCCTGGTCAGCCTTTTGGACCAAAAGTAGTGGCAGCTCTGGATGAGGTTTTGAAACTTTGCGCGTCACTTGGTTTTAAAACCTTTAAAGATGATGAGGGTTACTATGGTTACGCAGAAGTAGGTGAAGGAGAACAGCTGTTTGGCTTATTATGTCATATGGATGTTGTCCCAGCGGCTGATCAAGCAGGGTGGCAGACAGATCCTTTTGAACTGATTGAACGTGATGGCTTACTCATTGGACGAGGGACCCAGGATGATAAAGGGCCTACGATGGCTGCTTTATTTGCAGTAAAGGCTTTGATGGATGCAGGTGTTGCCTTTGAAGGGCGTATCCGTTTCATTTTTGGTACGGATGAAGAAACGCTTTGGCGCTGCTTAGAAAAATATAATGAAAAAGAAGAAAGTATCACGATGGGCTTTGCCCCAGATGCGGAGTTCCCTTTGATTTATGCTGAGAAAGGCTTGTTGCAGGCTCATCTTATCGGCCCAGGGACAACAGAATTTTCTTTAAGAGCCGGTGGTGCATTAAATGTAGTGCCTGACCGAGCGTCTTATGCTTCCCATCAACTTTCAAAAGTCCAACAGGCTTTGGATGCGCATGGCTTTAGTTATGAAAAATTAGAAAATGGCTTGCTGGTTCATGGGAAAAGTGTGCATGCTAAGGATGCTCCGGAGGGGATTAATGCGGTCAGCCGTCTGGCAATAGCTTTGAGTGATGTCTTTGATTTTCCTCCTCTTTCCTTTCTTGGAAAACTGGTTGGAGAAAATGCAACGGGAGAAAATGTTGTTGGAAAAACTGAAGATGAAGCTTCTGGTGAGTTGTCAATGAATTTTGCTGAACTTGTGATTACAGAAGAAGCAACGAAAATTGGTTTAGACATGCGTATCCCAGTGACTGTGAATAAAGACGAGTTAGTCAAGAAATTAAGTCATAAGGCTGCGCAATATCAACTTGAGTATAAAGAATTTGATTGGCTAGCACCATTATATGTTCCTTTAGAAAGTGAGTTAGTAAGTACACTTTTAAGTACTTATCGAGATTGCACGAATGACATGACGGAACCAATGGTTTCCGGAGGAGCTACTTTTGCGCGTACAATGAAAAATTGTGTGGCTTTTGGGGCAATGTTCCCTGACAGTCCTGACTACATGCATCAAGCTAATGAACAGTGGTCTGTGGCAGAGCTTCGTAAAACAATGGAAATCTATGCAGAAGCAATTTATCGCTTATGGGGTAAGTAATAAAGAAATAAAAAACTTACGGATTAACCCGTAAGTTTTTTTTATTTCTACTAAGGAGCAATACGTTTGCGCGCCGCACGCTTACGTCCACTGTCAACTTTTAATGCTTTATTCTTGAGCGGATTTATGACTTTATAATGTACACCAAGTGCGACGAGACCAAGTGCTAGGTAAGTCGTTGCTTTTCCTGTTAAAACGCCAGCGATAAATGTTTTTTTATCCATAGAGTGACTCCTTTTCTTTACATAATCGAGAGAAGTGGATTCGTTTAAAAACGGGCGATCCTTTTGCGTGCTGCCTCTTTTTTCTTTTGGGCAATAAAATCTGCTTTGGAAGGTGTTTCTGAATGTTCAGGCATCCACCCTTTTTTCTTTGCGAGGAGGACAGTGGCTCCTGCGATCGTCATCTCGATAGCTTTACCTACGAGGTAACCTTTAATCAGTTTGTGCTTCATGTGTAGTCTCCTTTATCTATAAATTGAAATCGTTCTAATATTATTATAATTCAATTTTTAGAGTAACGCTAATGAAACGGTTGCAAAATGTGATTTTCTAAATGCTTAACTGGTTAAGGTAAGATAGAGGTTCATGTGATATCATATAACAAGTTACAACAATTTAAGTTAAGATAGAAAGAAGGTAGCAATAGATATGAAACTAATGGGCGTAAAAATAGATCAAAAGTTTATGAGAGACCTCGCCATTTTGATTGTAGGTGTCGGGCTTTACGTGCTCTCTGTCCAACTTTTTGTCATTCCAAACCGTTTAGCAAGTAATGGGGTGGCCGGATTTTCTGTACTTATGGATTTTGTTTTCGGGATTAACCCAGCTTTAACTTTCTTTTTAGTCAATATTCCACTCTTTGCTTTTGGGGGACGTTTGTTGCCGAGGCGAATCTTATTGTTAAGTGTTCCTGGAGCCCTTTCGATGAGTGTGTGGTTGATGATTTACGAAGCATTAGGAGTGACTGGCTTTCAGTTTTCACATGTCATTTTTGCGGGAATATTGGATGGGATTCTCTCTGGGATTGGTGCGGGACTTGTGATTATTTCAGAAGGGACATTTGGAGGTTCGATTTTACTTGGTCGAATTTTGGAAGAACAGTGGGATTTCAAAATAGATAAAGTCTTATTTATGGTCGATGTGGTGGTCTTGAGTGTCTCCTTATTGACTTTCCTTTCCTTACCAAATTTTGCGGTAACTCTGCTTTCGTGCTATATCTTTAGTAAGATGACTCTGATTGTCGGTCGAGCAGAATATCGTCAGCTTCTGATGCATCGGGGGAAACGAATTTATCGTAAGGTTTTCGCTAGTTAAGGCATAAGAAAAGTACAAAAGTTGCTGACAGAGCTGTCAGTAACTTTTTTATTCTTTCAAAGCTTGAATTTGTGTCTTAAATCTGAAATAATAGAGAAAAGTATTGATAGAAATGAATAAGCGGATAACTTCATGAGAGATAATAAAGTTTTAGTAATTGTCGGACCCACTGCAGTCGGAAAAACAGCTCTAGGAATAGAACTTGCTCAGCGTTTTAATGGCGAAATCATTTCGGGTGATTCGCAACAAGTGTACCAGGGATTAGATATTGGTACAGCTAAAGTGACTAAAGAAGAACAGTTGCTTGCACCTCATCACTTGATCGATGTAAGATCTTGGGAGGAAAATTTTTCGGTACATGACTTTGTTTCACTTGCTAATGAAACAATTGCAGCAATTATTGAGCGAGGAAAAGTTCCAATCGTTGTGGGCGGAACGGGGCTGTATATTCAAGCATTGGTGGAAGGGTATCACTTGGGTGGCGAAGAAAATCACGAGGCAATGCTGGCTCTGCGTGAACAATTAGAGACCCTTTCCGATGCGCAACTCTTTGAAAAGGTGACGAACTTAGGACTCAATATTCCCGAACTGAATCGTCGACGAGCAGTACGGGCTTTGGAGCGAGCAGAGTTTGGCGTTAAAGATGAAAATAAAGGCTCTGCTTATGAGTTTCATTTGATTGGTCTTAACGCAAAACGAGAAATCCTCTATGATCGGATTAACCGTCGTGTTGATCAAATGCTTAGTGAAGGCTTGTTAAATGAAGCACGTCGTCTTTTTGAGAAAGCCCCTCAAGCCCAAGCCGCAAAAGGAATTGGCTATAAGGAATTTTTCCCTTATTTTCAAGGAGAAGCAACATTAGACGAAGCTGTTGAGTTGGTTAAACGTAATTCAAGACGGTATGCTAAGCGTCAGCTGACGTGGTTTAAAAACCGGATGGCTGTTGAATTTTTTGTTGTTTTTGAAGCGGGTTATCCAGCGAATATTCTTGATCAGGTAGATGCTTTTTTGAACTGACGCCCGTCCCGAAAAATGTTATAATGAAACAGAATGAAAATGAGAAATTAATAAGTTACTGACAGGGCTGTCAGTAATATTTTTAGGAAAAAGAGGAAAATGTAAAGATGAATGATAAAAAGTGGTTGGATTTAGCGATGAAATACGGAGGATTCATGGCGCAAGATCGTGTTTTTCTGGAAAATCGGTTGGCTAGTTTGACGACACTTTCAGACAAACGTTTGTTAGTCACTCCACCAGCCTCTGTACTGAACGCCTATTTCGCTGAACTTTATCAAAAACGTTCTCCAAAAGATGCGACAGATTACTTTTTTGAGCTGTCTTGTGCACTTGATATTTTTGAGGAAAAACCTGATTTTCACTTGGAGGGAAAAGCTGGCACGGAAAATTTCCGCTTTATCCGCTTGAATCTTTCAGGAAAATCATTTGGTTTTTGCTACAAAAACAAAGAGGAAGAAGCCGTCATTTTTAGTGAATTTCCCGTAAAAATTACCGACGAACTTCTTTTTGAACTGGCTCAAATTTTTCCTCACTACCTCCTTGAAAAAAATGGGGAGCGCATCACGATGAGACCAGCAAAGTTTGAGAGTGAATTCGTCGATTTTAAAGAAGCCTCTCCACTGACAGACTTGTCAGAAAATGATGAATACATCCGCTTATCAGGCTATAATGTGGAAGATTTACTAGAGCAGGCACAACAAATTGGCTTTTTAAGCCCCTTACGCTTTGGTCGAGATGGACGCAAGCACTTTGTATATATTACAAAGGGAATGTAAAAGAACCCTTTTAAACAGCGGTAAACATTGCTTTTATGGCTGAGAAATGGTACACTTGTGAAAACGATTACTGATGGAGTTGTCAGTAATTTATGAAGAGAAAAAGGAGGAGTTCTCATGTCTATCTTATTATTTCCTGTGGTTATTCTAGCCATTATTTTACTCATTCTCATCTTTAGCTTAAGTACAATTGTGTTTGTGGTCAAACAGCAAACCGTTGCTTTGGTGGAACGTTTTGGTAAATATCAATCCACAGCTGGGCCAGGTTTTCATTTGAAAATGCCCTGGGGGATTGATCGAATTGCAGCGCGCATTCAATTGCGTTTGTTACAAACTGAAATGACAGTAGAAACAAAGACCAGTGATAATGTTTTTGTAACAATGAACATTGCAACGCAGTACCGTGTGAACGAAAACAGTATTAAAGATGCTTACTATAAACTCATGAACCCTGGCGAACAAATTAAATCTTATATTGAAGATGCATTGCGTTCTGCAGTACCCAAGCTAACACTTGATGAAGTTTTTGAGAAAAAAGATGAAATTGCATTAGAGGTACAACACCAAGTGGCAGAAGAAATGGAAACTTATGGGTACATCATTGTTAAAACTTTGATTACACGAGTGGAACCAGATCAAGAAGTCAAACAGTCTATGAATGAGATTAACGCTGCTCAACGGAAACGTGATGCTGCACAAATGTTAGCCAATGCAGATAAGATTAAAATTGTCACAGCAGCTGAAGCTGAAGCTGAAAAAGATCGATTGCATGGGGTAGGTATTGCTGAACAACGTAAAGCGATTGTAGATGGTTTGGCCCAACAAATCACTGAAATCAAAAACTTAGGTGTTGCTTTGGATGAAGAACAAATCATGTCCATCCTCCTCACTAACCAATATTTAGACACGCTCAACCAATTTGCGGATCGGGGGAATTCCACAATTTTCCTACCGGGTGGCGCAGAAGGTGCCGAAGATTTGCGCACTAAAATTATGTCTTCTATCAAAGCTACCAAAAATTAAACAAAAGACTATCCAAATGGATAGTCTTTTTATTTTTTAACTGAGTTTACTCTTGCATTTTTTTTAGAATTTCGGTAAAATAAGATGGTTGGGTAATCAACATCCGCGTCCGTAGTGTAATGGATATCACGCAAGATTCCGGTTCTTGCGATGGGGGTTCGATTCCCTCCGGACGCATATTTGTCAGTTGACAAATTGGTGTTCGGTCAACACTTTTGAAAATGACTCGTTAGCTCAGTTGGTAGAGCATTTGACTTTTAATCAAAGGGTCGCTGGTTCGAGCCCAGCACGGGTCACTAAATTATAGGATAAGGATTGTGGGGGAACTCACAATTTTTTCTTGCTTTCCTTAAAACTCTTTTTTATTAGTGATTAACAAAAAAGTACGATAGCTAAGAAAGCATAGAAGACACGGAGGTCTCATGGAAATTCAATTTTTGGGAACAGGTGCGGGGCAACCTTCAAAATCCCGTCAAACTCAAGCGATCGCCCTAAAAATGCTTGATGAACGCAATGAAATCTGGCTTTTTGACTGTGGCGAAGCAACGCAACATCAGATATTGAATACGCCGATTAAACCGCGTAAAATTACGAAAATTTTTATTACTCACCTGCACGGCGATCACATTTTTGGTTTAGCAGGCTTTCTATCCAGTCGAAGCTTTCAAAGTAGTGACGAGCAAACAGATCTTGATCTCTTTGGCCCAGTAGGCATTAAAGAGTATGTTTTAATGAGTTTGAAACTATCTGGTTCACGCTTAGGTTATAAAATACATTTTCATGAAATTTCACAAGCAGGCAAGGTTTTTGAGGATGATAGTTTTGAAGTCTATACCGATCTGCTAGATCATACAATCTTTTGCCTTGGCTATCGTGTCGTTGAAAAAGATCGTGTAGGGGAACTTGATGCTCAAGCCTTAAAGGATGCAGGGCTTCCTTTTGGACCACTTTTTGGCAAGATTAAAAAAGGTCAAACTGTGGAGTACGACGGAACTGTTTTTAATCCGCAAGATTTTATCGGACCTGATAAAAAAGGAAAAATTATCACGATTTTAGGCGATACGCGAAAGACCAATGCAGCGACGCGCTTGGCGTGGCAAGCAGATCTTTTAGTTCATGAGGCAACTTATGGTGCGGTTGAAAGTAAGATGGCACGTGCCCACGGTCACTCGACTTCAAAACAGGCGGCTGAAGTTGCTGTAGAAGCACAGGTCAAACGTTTATTATTGACCCATATCAGTGCACGTTATGTGGGGCCGTTAGTAGGGCAGTTGGCAAGAGAAGCCCAAGCTGTACATGGCAATGCTTTTGTGGTAAAAGATTTATATGAGGAAAAAATTGACTAGGACAATTGTAATTACCGGTGCGACAGGAGACATTGCTCAGGAAATAGTCAAACAGTTACCTGATGATGACCATCTGATATTAGTTTCCCGGCGCAAAGAGGCCCTTTCGGAGCTTTACGGTCATTTGACGCACGTTACCTTGTTTACAACCGATGAGTTACTAAATAAAGAAGAAGTCGGACCTGTAGATATTTTGATTAATAATGCAGGATTTGGGATATTTAAACCTTTGATGTCACAGACAGATGCTGAGGTGACAGAACAATTTGTAATTAATACCCTCTTACCTATTCAGCTGACGCGACAATTAATCCCCCAAAGACAATTGGTTAATATCGCATCCATTTCAGGGAAACTTCCGACTGCCAAATCAAGTATTTATGCAGCCTCTAAAGCTGCATTGTTAACTTTTTCTGATGCCCTTCGGATGGAAAATCCAGCCTTGATTGTAACTACGGTAAATACTGGACCGGTGCGGACTAAGTTTCATAAGGAGAACCAGGCCTATTTGGCTAAAGTGGGGAGAACCGCTCTTTCTGCAGAGAAAGTGGCCACTAAAATTGTGCAAAGTTTGGGGAAAAAGAGACGAGAAATTAATTTGCCCTGGACTTTATCCACAGCTTCGAGACTAAGAGCACTAATGCCCGGCCTATTTGACTATTTATCCACACGTTTTTTTAATTTTAAGTAAGCAAGTTTTTTAGTTTAGGCTAAGAATAGCTTAAGTTCCTGTTGATAGAAGCCAACTATAATTGGGGTTATCTTAAAGGAAATGAGGGCGGGTGCTATGTTTGAAAAATTTAAAGCGTTTATTAAAGAGATGGTTGATTTTGATGGCGAAAATATCTTTGAGGAGAAACAATTTCTCCGTCCGTCCGATGAATCGGAAAATGTATTCTAAGTAACAATACATCGGAGAAAGTCTGGCATTATAAGAAAAGAGATTTCCCAACTCTGGGATTTTTCTTTTGGACAAAATATGATAAAATAAGCATAAAACCTAGGTGAGGAATTTAATGATTCAAACGAAATATGAATGGATGCTCTCCGAGGGGACGCTTCCAGATGAGTTTTTAAAATTAATTAAAAAAGAAAAATTAGACACACTGACAGGAAAAATTCTCTATGATCGAGGCATTCGGGATGCTGAGAAAATAGAGCATTTTTTACGTCCAAATCTGGAGGATTTATATGATCCTTTCTTGCTCCATGATATGGAAAAAGCAATCACACGTATCTTAAAAGCGATTGAAACTAATCAAAAGATCTTGGTTTATGGTGACTATGATGCAGATGGGATGACCGCTGCATCAGTCATGAAAACAGCTTTAGATGAACTTGGAGCTGAAGTTGAAGTTTATCTTCCCAACAGATTCACTGATGGTTATGGACCAAATCTCGAAGTTTATCAATATTTCATCAATAACGAAGCCATTGATCTCATTATCACTGTGGATAATGGGGTGGCGGGAAATGAAGCCATCGCTTGGGCACAAAATCAAGGTGTTGATGTAATTATTACGGATCATCATGCGATGCCTGATCAGTTACCTGAGGCTTACGCCATTGTTCATCCTGAGCATCCAGAGAGCGCTTATCCGTTTAAATTTTTGGCAGGAGTAGGTGTTGCCTTTAAAGTCGCTTGTGCGCTTTTAGAATATGTGCCGCGTGAAATGTTAGATCTTGTCGCTATTGGGACGATTGCTGATATGGTAAGTTTAACGGATGAAAACCGTATTTTAGTTGCACACGGACTAAAAATTTTAGCACAAACAGAGCGTGCTGGTTTGCAAGAGTTGATGCAATACGCAGGTGTCGATTTTGATAAAGTGACTGAGGAGACGGTAGGTTTTCAAATTGCCCCACGATTAAATGCTTTAGGACGGCTAGATGATCCCAACCCAGCAATTGAATTATTAACTGGGTGGGATGAAGATGAAGCGCATGAGATTGCCAAGATGATTGATCAAAAAAATAGTGAGCGCAAGGAAATCGTTGAAGAAATTTATCAACAGGCCGTCATGATGTTAACTGGAGATCCTGTCGAAGTGCTCTACCACGAAGATTGGCATAAAGGGGTATTAGGGATTGTCGCTGGCCGTCTTTTGGAGCAGACACATAAGCCAGTCGTCATGCTTGCTAAAGAGGGAGAAATTTTAAAAGGCTCTGCTCGTTCCATTGAGGCTTTCAACATTTTTGATGCTTTAAATTCTCATCGTGAACTTTTTATTGCGTTTGGGGGGCATAAACAGGCAGCTGGGATGACCCTAACTCTAGATCATGTCACTGCCCTTAAACAAGCTATGTTAGATTATATCGAGCGTGAAAATCTTGACATGTCGCTTAAAAGCTCGCTTGAACTTTCTGGACGCTGTGATTTGGAGACGCTCTCTGTAGAACAAATTCGTAGCCTGCAAAAGTTGGCTCCTTATGGGATGGACCACCCTAAACCATACTTTTTAGTCGAAAATTATAAGGTCATGCAAAGCCGGAGCATGGGGAAAGACAATAGTCATCTCAAGCTTCGCTTGACTCAAGGAAAGCAACAGGTAGAGGCTGTTTATTTCAACCATGGTGCTGAAGCTTTAGAATTTGAACAAGTCGATACAAAGCTTGCGGTTAACTTATCAACTAATAGTTGGAATGGAAATACTACTGTTCAACTTATGGTACAGGATGCAAAAGCCGTCGGTATAGAACTCATTGATGCACGCAGCCAGGGAATAAATTTCCCAGAAAAAGCAGGTGTATTTGTTCAAAATGAACTAAAACATGATATAATGGAAGATGTGCTTGTTGTTTTGGAGGCACCTACAAATTTAGCAGGTTTTTCTTTGTTAAAGCAAGCCCTTCAAGCGAAGGCGGCCCAAAATTTGAAAATGATTTATTTTAAAAATCAGATTGAAGACACCTATTATTTAACAGGTGGCGGCAATCGTGAACAGTTTGCTAAATTGTATAAAGCAATCTATCAATTTCCCGAATTTGATGTCCGTTACAAATTGAAGTCACTTGCCGATTATTTAAATATTCCCCATCTTTTATTAATTAAAATGATTAAAATATTTGAAGAACTTGACTTTGTGACCATTGAAAATGGGCTTATGTCAGTGAATAAGACGGCAGAAAAACGTGAAATTTCAGAAAGTAAGATTTACCAAGAACTACAAGAAATTGTGAAAATGCAAGAACTTTTTGCACTGGCACCTGTTAAAGAAATCTATCAAAAATTAATTGAAAAGTGACTGTAAAAAAATTACTGACAAGCTTGTCAGTAACTTTCAAATTTAAAAATTACGTCTTACAGTTACAATTTACAAAAGGAGCACTGACAACTCTGTCAGTAATACAAAAACTATGGAATTAAAAGATTATATTGCAACCATTGAAAACTATCCAAAAGAAGGGGTAGTCTTTCGTGATATTAGCCCTTTAATGGCTGACGGTAATGCCTACAATTATGCAGCTACTGAAATTGTCCAATATGCCAGAGATAAAGAAATCGATATGGTTGTCGGACCTGAAGCGCGTGGTTTTATTATTGGTTGTCCAGTAGCGTTTGCTTTAGGTGTTGGCTTTGCACCTGTGCGTAAACCAGGCAAACTTCCACGTGAAGTCATCGAAGCAACCTATGAAAAAGAATATGGTACAGATACGCTAACGATGCACGCTGATAGCATTAAACCCGGTCAACGTGTGCTTATTGTTGATGATTTGTTGGCCACAGGTGGGACTATTGCAGCAACTATTGAGCTTGTCGAAAAGATGGGTGGGATTGTTGTTGGATGCGCTTTTCTCATCGAATTGGACGAGCTTAAAGGTCGTGAGAAAATTGGCAATTACGACTATAAAGTACTCATGCATTACTAATTTTATTCTATAATAATACGAATATTTCTGTCAGAACTTCCTTTTTGAAATGCTTTTAAAGAAGGAGTAAAAAAGTTCATGTAAGTTGACAGAAGTTTTTTGGCGTAAGCGATATAAAATATTGACAGCTAGCCAAATTTGATATAAACTATAAAAAGAAAATTCTGCAAACGAAGTTCGCTAAAGAGAGTTAGAAAGAGGTGTCAGCGATGCCATAATTTTCTGACTCGATGGAACGAACTTACATTTTATATGAAAAGAGAGCAAGAACTTGAAAATTACAGCCTTAGAAGGACAACAAACCTCAGAACTTTCAATGATTGAAGTCGCTCATGCATTGCTAGAGCAACATGGTAAAGAAATGCCATTTGCTGAAATTGTCAAAGCAATCCAGACTTACCTGAATAAATCAGACGACGAAATCAAAGCTAGTATTTCACGTTTTTACACCGAAATCAATACTGATGGAAGTTTCATTCCACTTGGTGGGAATGTTTGGGCCTTACGTTCATGGTATGCAATCGACGAAATCGACGAGGAAGTCATTGCCCTCGATGAAATCGAAGAAGACGAAGAAGAAAAACCAGCTAAAAAACGTAGCAAAGTTAATGTCTTTGGGATCGAAGATGAGATTGATCCAGAAGATGAAGAAAATGGCAAAGAGACAGAAGAAGATATGTCCTATGATGCTGAAGCTGAAGATGAAGACAAAGATGACGTCGCAGCTTATGATGCTGAACTTGCTGAAGTAGAACTTGAAAATGTAGATGAAGATGTTGAAATCGACGTTGAAGACGATGATGACGAAGATTCTGACGACTCAGACGAAGACTAAAAGTATAAAAGTGAGGTGAGGGGCCTCACTTTTATGAATATTTGCTTATTATTTGTAAAATTTCATAAGAACGGTTACAATAAATAAAAGTGAAATGCTAATCCTTGAACGTCAGTTCAAACATCATAAGGAGAACAGATTTGGTGGATAAAGACACAGCTGAATTTTCCCGCGAAAGTTTTAAAGAAAAGATTTTACGTCAGCTGGAAGAAAATGCTGTACAACAGGCGAAAGAAGAGACAGAGGCACCACGCGTCAGTCAATTTGAACGCCCAAAATCAGAAGATAAGCCTACAGAGACGCGCCCTCGTGCGACCCGAAGGAAAGTGGAGCTTGAACCCTTTGAGCTTCCTGTTTTTGATTTTCCTGAAGAAGAAGATGAACCGCTAGAGGAGGAAGTTAAGGCGTCAAAAGTCTCGCAAGAAACAGGTTCTTTACGGCAAAAACTAGAAGCTTTAGCTCTGGAAGAAAAAGAAAACGAAGCTTCAGCGACGACTTTCTCAAGAAGTGAGCATCGCCGGCCAAGTGAACCGCTCGAAAAAGAAACGTTTACTACTGCGGAAACAAGAGAGCGTACACCTCAGCGAAAAAAAGCGACCTCAAGTGCGAAAAATCGAGGTTCCAAAAAAATAAAACCGTCGAAAAAGCCAAAGAAAAAGAAACAAAAGCGTGTTACAGCAGGAAAAATTATTGCTGTGATTGTTCTTTTATTGATCTTGGTTATAGGGGGAACAGGATGGTATGGTTATAATTTTGTAAAATCTGGTGTGCAACCCTTAGACACCAAAAACCATACGATGAAGTCAGTCAATATCCCTTCTGGCTCTAGCAGTAAACAAATCGGTGAAATTTTACAAAATCAGTCCATTATCAAAAATGGGATGATTTTCCAATACTACACAAAGTTTAAGAATTATACGGAATTTAAGAGTGGCTATTATAACCTTTCTCCTGATATGGATTTATCCACGATTGCTTCTAAATTAGAAGAAGGAGGGACGGAGAAACCTGTTGCGCCGACACTTGGCAAGGTGCTCATTCCAGAAGGTTATACCTTAACGCAAATTTCCAAAGCGATTGCTGTAAATTCACAAGAGAAAAATGCAAAGACGCCTTTCACAACTGCGGCTTTTATGAAAACCGTACAGGATGAAACTTTTATCAACAAAATGGTTAAAGCCTATCCGAAACTGTTTGCTAGTCTTCCCGCAAAGGATTCAGGTGTGAAATATCAGCTTGAAGGTTATCTTTATCCTGCAACTTATGACTATACAAAATCTTCGACAGTTGAATCGATGATTGAAAGTATGATAGCAGCGATGAACGCCCAACTGACTCCTTATTATGATACCATCACTTCGCAAGGATTGAGTGTTAATGAAGTCTTGAGTTTGGCTGCATTAGTTGAAAAAGAAGCGAATAATGATGATGATCGGCGTCAAGTAGCAGCTACCTTCTTCAATCGCATGAATCAAGGAATGGTACTAGGTTCAAACCTCTCTGTTCTTTATGCTGAGGATAAACTGGGTGAAAAGACTTCACTTGAGCAAGATGCGAATATTGACACTACGATTGATTCACCATATAATTTGTACACCAATACTGGCTTTGGTCCTGGTCCGGTAGATAGTCCAAGTCTATCTTCAATCAAGGCAGTGCTAAATCCAGCACAAAATGATTATCTTTATTTCGTTGCTGATGTAACGACAGGTAAGGTTTACTTTGCTAAAACATTGGAAGAACAAAATAAAAATGTTCAAACTTATGTTAATGATAAAATTAAAAACTAGGAAATCACTTCAAACTTGTTTGTAGGATAAGACAAGGAGGAACGTTGATGCATAATCAGCGTCCTCTTGTTTTGTGAAGATGACAATTCCTAAAAGTTCGACCGTAGGGAACAAAAGAAGTTGCTTTCAGTTGAGCTGGTCAAAAAGTTTATAGAAAAAGGAAGAAAAAATGGAAAAAACATACCCAATGACCCAAGAGGGTCTTGATAAATTAAAAGATGAACTTGAGAATCTTAAACTCGTTAAACGTCCAGAAGTAATTGATCGGATTAAAGTGGCACGCAGCTATGGCGACCTTTCTGAAAACTCTGAGTATGAAGCAGCTAAAGACGAACAAGCTTTCATTGAAGGGCGTATTTCAACTGTAGAAACAATGATTCGCTATGCTGAAATTGTAGATAACGCTAAAATTGCTAAGGATGAAGTGGCACTTGGTAAAAAAGTTACTTTTGTAGAAGTAGGGGATACAGAAGAAGAGTCTTATCAAATCGTCGGTACGGCCGAAGCGGATCCTTTCTCTGGGAAAATTTCAAATGAATCACCGATTGCACGGGTGCTGATTGGTAAAAAAGTAGGAGATACAGTCAACGTACCCTTGCCTGTTGGTGAAATGACTGTTAAAATTGTGAATGTTGACTAATTAAATTAAAAAAGCCCCTTTTGGTGGCTTTTTTTTTACTGACAGCTTCATCAGTAGCCTTTTCTTACAGATTTCGCAGGGAAAATACTGCTCTGTTACTGACAGCCCTATCCGCACTTTTAATGGCTATTCTTGGTAAAAATTATTATTTTTAGGTATAATAGTCAGTAATAGTCAAAGATTATTTTAGGAAAATGGATCAAAGGAAAGGAAAAGGAAATGTCTACTCAAAAAAATACATCAGATATTATTGAAGCTTATTTGAGACACTTGCTTGAAGAAGCTCAGGAGATAGAGATTAAACGCGTGGACTTGGCCAATCAATTTGATGTGGTGCCTAGTCAGATTAATTATGTGATTAAAACACGTTTTACAGCCTCAAAAGGGTATGATGTGGAATCAAAACGCGGTGGTGGCGGCTACATTAAAATCGTTAAATATCAGTATTCCGCACGTCATGAATTTTTGACGGCATTGTATCAAAAGGTTCCGGCCAATCTATCAAGCAAGGCGGCGCATGATATTATCCAACTTCTTTTTGATGAAAAGGTCCTAACAGAGCGTGAAGGTAATCTGCTCCTTCTTATCCTTACTGACGGAGCCATCAGTCCTTTTACACGCGGGACAATGATGAAAAGCATAATAAATAGATTGGATCGTGATGATGAAATTTGAAAATATCGAGTATACCCCAACGATTGAAAGAATATTAGAAAAGGCAGCAGAATATGCCTATCAATATGAGTATGGCGCGATTGAAAGTGCGCATCTTTTAGCTGCAATGGCCTCCATTCCAGGATCAATTGCTTACAGTGTCTTAGGGGCAATGAAAGTGGATACCTCTGATTTATTAATTGACTTGGAAGACTTATCGAGCCATGTGTCCAGTGAGCGCGACGAACTTGTTTTCTCGCCCCGTGCTGAAGAGGTAATGACTCTTGCTCAGCTCTTAGCTAAGCATAATGGCTCGCAGCTTGTTGGAACGGAGCATGTCCTTTACGCTCTTTTACAAGTCGAGGATGGCTTCGCACTTCAACTATTGAAATTACAAAAGATTAACATCGTCTCTGTGCGAAAAGAACTTGAAAAACGCACAGGACTTAAAACGCCAGAAGTTAAAAAGGCTGTAACTCCAATGTCTAAGCGAAATTTAGCTAAACGTGTTTCAGCAACAACGAATACTCCTACTTTAGACTCCGTTTCATCTGATTTGACAGAAGAAGCCCGAGCAGGAAAGTTGGATCCGATGATTGGTCGAGAGGCTGAAATTGAACGTTTAGTTCACATTTTAAGTCGTCGTACGAAAAATAACCCTGTCTTAGTTGGAGAACCTGGGGTAGGGAAGTCAGCGATCATTGAAGGGTTAGCCCAAAGAATTGTAAACGGTGAAGTGCCAGTCGGTTTGATGAATAGTCGTATCATGGCACTTAATATGGCAACAGTTGTTGCAGGGACAAAATTCCGTGGAGAGTTTGAAGACCGGTTGACAGCGATTGTCGAAGAGGTCAGCAATGATCCAGAGGTAATTATTTTTATTGATGAGCTACATACCATTATTGGAGCAGGCGGAGGAATGGATTCGGTCAACGATGCAGCGAATATTCTCAAGCCCGCCTTGGCTCGTGGTAACTTCCAAATGATTGGTGCGACAACTTATAACGAATATCAAAAATACATTGAAAAAGATGAAGCATTAGAACGCCGTCTAGCTCGAGTGAATGTTGAGGAGCCTACGCCAGATGAGGCAATCGCTATCTTAGAAGGCTTACGGGAAAAATTTGAAACTTATCATCACGTTCAATTTACTGATGAAGCCATCAGAAGCGCCGTCATGCTCAGTGTGCGTTATATGACCAGCCGTAAGTTGCCAGATAAAGCCATTGACCTTTTAGATGAAGCAGCAGCTTCGGTAAAAATATCAATCAAAAATCAACAAGCTAAACGTTTAGAGTTAGAAAAAGCAGTACAAGAAGCTCAAAAAGACTTGTCAGAGGCAGTTGTTCATTTAGATATTACGGCTTCTCGAGAAAAAGAAGCGCTTGTTCAGAAAGCAACAAAGACTCTCAATCGTTTCTCAGTGCGCTCAGAAAAGCCACAAAAAGTTACTGACCAAGCGGTCATTAACGTCGCCTCTACTCTTACAGGGGTACCAATCAGCCAAATGACTAAAACTGAGAGCGAACGCCTTATTAATCTTGAAAAAGAATTGCATAAGCGTGTAGTGGGACAAGATGAAGCGATATCAGCGGTTGCTCGTGCTATTAGACGAGCGCGTTCAGGCGTGGCTGATAGCCGCCGTCCAATGGGTTCATTCATGTTTTTAGGTCCTACTGGGGTAGGTAAGACAGAACTTGCCAAAGCACTAGCTGATAGTGTTTTTGGAAGTGAGGACAATATGATCCGGGTCGATATGAGTGAGTTCATGGAAAAACACTCGACATCACGACTTATTGGAGCTCCTCCAGGGTATGTGGGTTACGATGAAGGAGGCCAGCTAACTGAGCGTGTGCGTAATAAGCCTTATTCTGTTGTGCTTCTTGATGAAGTTGAAAAAGCCCATCCAGACGTCTTTAATATTATGTTGCAAATCCTAGATGATGGCTTTGTGACCGATACAAAAGGCCGCAAAGTGGACTTCAGAAATACCATCATTATCATGACTTCAAATTTAGGAGCAACGGCGCTTCGTGACGATAAAACAGTCGGTTTTGGTGCAAAAAACATAAGTGGTGATTATGCAGCAATGAAGGCACGGATTTTGGAGGAGCTAAAAAGGCATTACCGTCCCGAGTTTTTAAACCGAATTGATGAAACTATTGTCTTCCATCCGCTTACTGCTGAAGAAATCGAGCAAATTGTGAAGATTATGAGTAAGTCTCTTATTAATCGACTTGCAGAACAAAATATTCACATTAAACTCACACCTGCGGCTGTTAAACTCCTTGCCGAAGTAGGATTTGATCCAGAATATGGGGCACGTCCTCTAAGAAAAGCGCTTCAAAGGGAAGTAGAAGACCTGTTAAGTGAACAACTCCTTTCCAATGAAATTAAAGCGGGTGACCAACTCTCCATTGGCACCTCTAACAAAAAAATTAAAATCACTCAAATCATTTGAGATGAAAGCTGTTTCATGTTATAATTAGATTAGAAATAAAGGAAAGGACAGTTTGAAGAATTCAAATGCTCTGATAGTTATGAAGAGTGAATTATAAAACTGTTGAGAGGTACTCTTATGATCAAATTTAATATTCGTGGCGAAAACGTCGAAGTTACCGATGCAATCCGCGCTTATGTTGAAGATAAAGTTGGCAAACTTGATAAATACTTCAACGATGGTCATGAAGTGACAGCCTATGTTAATCTTAAAGTTTACTCTGATAAACGTGCTAAAGTCGAAGTGACTGTCCCAGCTAAGAATGTAACCTTGCGTGCTGAAGATACTTCACAAGATATGTATTCTTCAGTTGACCTTGTTGAAGAAAAACTGGAACGTCAAATTCGTAAATATAAAACGCGAATGAACCGTAAACCACGTAATGCAGTGCCTACTGGTCAAGCTTTCGGTGATGAATTTGCTCCTCTTGATCAAGCAGATGAAGTGACGGAAGAAAGCAGTGAAATCGTACGTACTAAACATGTGGCCTTAAAACCTATGGATGCGCAAGAAGCAGTGCTTCAAATGGATATGCTTGGACATGACTTCTACGTTTTCACTGATGCAGATACTAATGCTACACATGTGGTGTACCGTCGAGATGATGGACGTTATGGTTTGATTGAAACAGAATAAAATTAAAAGGGATTGGTTTTGCCAATCTCTTTTTTTATCAAAAAGAAAAGGAGAAGAAAAATGTAAGCGCAAACCCTTGTGAAATTCGAGTTTGCAAAGATTTTCACTTGAAAAAAACTTTAAAAAATAGTAAAATCAGAGATGTATTAAGAGTGCAGACGCACTTAAAAATAATAAGGAGACTAAAATGTCAATTATTACTGATATTTATGCTCGCGAAGTCCTTGACTCACGCGGTAACCCAACACTTGAAGTTGAAGTTTACACTGAAGACGGTGCATTCGGTCGCGGTATGGTACCTTCAGGTGCTTCTACTGGTGAACATGAAGCGGTTGAACTTCGTGATGGCGACAAATCTCGCTACAACGGACTTGGTACTCAAAAAGCTGTTGACAACGTAAACAACATCATCGCTGAAGCTATCATCGGTTATGAAGTTACTGACCAACAAGCTATTGACCGTGCAATGATCGCTCTTGACGGTACTGAAAACAAAGGTAAATTGGGAGCTAACGCTATCCTTGGTGTTTCTATCGCTGCTGCGCGTGCTGCTGCTGATGAACTTGGTGTTCCACTTTACAACTACCTTGGCGGATTCAACGCTAAAGTATTGCCAACTCCAATGATGAACATCGTTAACGGTGGTTCTCACTCAGACGCTCCTATCGCTTTCCAAGAATTTATGATCGTACCTGTTGGTGCTCCTACATTCAAAGAAGCACTTCGTTGGGGTGCTGAAATCTTCCACACACTTAAGAAAATTCTTAAAGAACGTGGACTTGAAACAGCTGTCGGTGACGAAGGTGGATTCGCTCCTAAATTCGAAGGTACTGAAGACGGTGTAGAAACTATCCTTAAAGCAATCGAAGCAGCTGGTTACAAAGCTGGTGAAGATGGCGTTATGATCGGTTTCGACTGTGCATCATCAGAATTCTACGAAAACGGTGTTTACGACTATACTAAATTCGAAGGTGAAGGCGGTAAAAAACTTTCAGCTGCTGAACAAGTTGACTACCTTGAAGAACTCGTTTCTAAATACCCAATCATCACTATTGAAGATGGTATGGACGAAAACGACTGGGATGGATGGAAACTCCTCACAGAACGTCTTGGTAAAAAAGTTCAACTCGTTGGTGACGACTTCTTCGTTACAAACACTAAATACCTTGAACGTGGTATCCGTGAAAATGCTTCAAACGCTATCTTGATCAAAGTTAACCAAATCGGTACTTTGACAGAAACTTTCGAAGCTATTGAAATGGCTAAAGAAGCTGGTTTCACAGCAATCGTTTCTCACCGTTCTGGTGAAACTGAAGATTCAACAATCTCAGACATCGCTGTTGCAACTAACGCTGGTCAAATCAAAACTGGTTCACTTTCACGTACAGACCGTATGGCTAAATACAACCAATTGCTTCGTATCGAAGACCAATTGGCTGAAGTGGCTCAATACAAAGGTCTTAAAGCATTCTACAACCTTAAAAAATAAGGTTTATCAACGAATGATTTAGAGATAATCCTTTTCTTTCTTTAGAGAAGGGTTATTTTTTATAAAAAATATTCTATGAAAAAACTACTAGTAAGCTAGTAGCTTTTATTTTATTTAGATTTTTGATAAGAGTCCATCTTCAATCTTATAAACACTGTCGCTATTTTCAATCATCCTTTGGTCATGTGTGACCATGATTGTTGCCTTGTTCTTTAAATGAGCTTCTTGTCTTAATAATTCAACAACCTGATAAGCATGTTCAGTGTCTAAACTTGCGGTTGGTTCATCGGCCAAAATTAAATTTGGTTCATTAAAGAGTGCACGAGCAATGGCTGCCCTTTGACGTTCCCCTCCCGAAAGCTCACTTGGATATTTATTTTTAAGGTCTAAAATATCAAGTGACTTAAGAAGTTCACTCCCTTTTTTAGAAGTTAGTTTTTCGTGATTGATTTTATCAATTAGGAGAAATTGTTCTTCAAGGGTTAAATAAGGAATCAAATTAGAACTTTGGAGAATGAAACCTATTTCTTTAAATCTAAGTTTGGAACGCTCTTTTTCAGAAAGTGGAGTAAAGTCTAACCCATTAATGGATATTTTTCCAGAAGATGGGCTTTGCAAGCCACCTGCAATTGTGAGAAATGTACTTTTGCCTGATCCGGATGGACCAATAATTGAAACAAATTCCCCTTGCTTGACTGCTAAATCAATTCCTTTGAGTGCCTGAATCTCATTATGACCACTCCCAAAAGATTTTTTTACATTTTCCATTTTAAGAATTGTTGTCATTTTTAACCTCCAATGGCTTTTGTTGGGTCAATTTTACGGATAGTAATGATTGAAAAAAGCGACCCAATCATTGATACGATGATGAGAATTAAAGCATAGAGCAACCAGTTTGTAAGACTAATTTCAAATGGCATCGCATCCGGTAGGATAAAGCTCGTTCCATAACTTGCTATAAAAGCAACGAAGACGCCAACTAAACTAAGGATAAAGCTTTGACCAAGTAAAGAGTTCATTATTAAGCGATTTGAAATTCCTTGGGCTTTCATGATGCCAAAAATCGGAACCTTTTGAAGAGTGATAACATACATAAAGACTCCAATAATCAACAGTACAATCAGAAATAAGAAGTAAATCATTGCGCTGAGTGTCATCTTTTGAGCAGAATAACCTGGAATATCATTAATTAAATCAGAAATAGAGATGACTTTATATTGATTTGAGTTAGAAGAATCAATCTTAACTTTTCCAGATTTTACAACGGCAGCATTAACAGAAGAAGCTGAAGTGCTTTTTTCACCAAATTTGATCTGATTCAAAGCGGAAAACGAGGTATAGACAACCGGCGAAGCGGAATAAGAAGAGGATTTTGAAATTCCGACAATTTTGATTTTAATATTATTATTTCCCACGGAAACTTCTTGACCGATTTTATATCCTTGATTTGCCAATTTTTTAGATATAATCATTTCTAAACGATTGTCAGTAAATTTTTTCCCCTCAAGAACTTCTGGCATGATTTTAGACTTATCAGGCAGGGCAATGATAGCGATATTATCTCGCTCGCTCTTTGATTGACGCATAGAAGTAGAAAACAAAGATAATTCTGAACCATTTTCTACATGAATCTTTCTTAAATCATCAGAAGTAATTTGTGAAGCAGAAATAATATTATTTGAACTTGTTGATAAAACAACTTTTTCGGCTTTCCAATCAAGGACGGCTTGTTTAAATTGACTGGCAAGTCCTACAGATAGACCAGATAGTATAAAGACTACATAAGCGATTAAAAAAATAATGGCTCCAATTAAGGTGTAGCGAGCCTTATTATAACGTATTTCTCTCAATGCTAAAAACATCAAATCTCCTTTCAGCTTTATCTGTCAGTAATATAATTAAGTAAACCTGCGGTGACTAATTTGATTTCTTTATCATAATTTTCAATAAAAGTTTTCTTAGTCCAATTTTCACTGAATAATCTGTAAACGAGGTTATGAACAACTGATTTTAAGACTTGTGAATCTGGATTATCATTTTCACTAGCTGGGACGGTTGCTGAACTTTTAGGTTTCCAATCTCTTTCAAGTTCATAAGTCCAATCTAAAAATCGATATTTATAAAGTTGATATTGAGGAGAATCAATTAAATTTTCAAGAAGGAGATATTTGTATTTATCCAGAGCCTCTTCAATGGAATTATCTTTTAATAAATTAAAAAATAAATCGTGAATTTCAAGGGTTTCTTGCGAGAGGACATAGAAATAGGCATCTTTTAAATCTTCAAAATACTGATAAAAACTCCCTCTCGGAATATCAAGCGCTTTTACGATGTGCATAATTTTGGCCTCGTGAAAAGAATGAGTCTGAAATTCATTTAAACAGGCATCATATACGCGATTACGTTTTTCGTCAGATAGACTGAAATAGGTTGATTTAGGCATTTTGTCTCCAATTCATTCAATTTATGACACTGTGTCATTTATTAAATTCTAACAAATTAATTGATTAACATCAATTAATTAATTTTTTTAAGCAAAAAAACTACTGACAGTTTTGTCAGTAGTTTTGATAATAAATTTGCTGATGTATAAGTGGCTGACAGTTTTGTCAGTAAAATTAGGAACACTTATTTAGCTAATTCTCTTTCAAGAGCTAATCGTTGAACTTTCATTGTTGCTGTACGAGGAATTTCATCGTAAGCCATAAGAATAGGTTCATTTAAAAATGGCAAATCAACAATTGAAGCCCACCAAGCTGACCAATCCATTTCCGCATTTTCAGCTAGGGCCAAAATAGGTTGTGGTTTACCACATTTATCACGAATAATCACCACTTCATCTAAGAAGTCGTGTTGGTCTAACAGAAGATCTTCAATTGCCAAATTAGATTCAATTTTATCGATTAAATCAACTTGCCGGTCATGTAAAAAGAGAATCCCGTCTTCATTCATAAGGCCCCAATCGCCAGTATCCCACCAGTCGCCATAGACTTCTTTGTTGAAACGTTCTTCTTCCTTAAAGTAAGTCAAAGCTCTTCCCTTTGAGAGAAAGTGGATTCTTCCAGGCGTACCTGCAGGACATTCATTTCCATTTTCATCGGCAATACGTGCTTTAGATAATCCAGGCATACCAATCCCCATTTCACGGGCATTCGTGTCTGCTAAAGTTGATAAACGGTGCTTTTTCCAAATCATTGGGCCACATTCTGATTGTCCATAAATTTGTAGAAAGACTGGATCTTTTTGCTTAGAGGCAGAAAGAAAAGTGTGCATTGTCTCTTTATTAATTGCATCAAAAGTTGAGTGAAGGTAACGAATTGAAGCAAATATGTCAGGGTCTTGCTTTGCAAGATTTGCTAAACGAACAAAATCGTTTGGATGAGTTTCAAAGGCGTAAGGCTGATGTTTAGCAAAAAGATTGACAAGATTATCTTTTGCTAAATCATTGAGGGGCATAAGTCCAAAACCAAAGGTCATTGCTGATGAAACCCCTATATTGAAACGAGAATGAACAGGAGAAATATGGAAAGCTAAAATCTCTTCCTTATCAGGCATCCAATCCATTACAGTTCTTTGAAGCACCCAACGCCAACCCATTGAATTAGCAGAGTGAGCGATTAATTTTGGTACACCAGTTGTTCCAGAAGTATGAGTGAGATAAGCAATCTCATCACTGGCCAATTGCTGACTGTCAGCAATTTGACTGGGTTTTTCCAAAGCAAATTTACTGACAGCAAGTTTTTTAGAATCTTCAAGATTCTTCATTTCAATGACAGTTCTGTCAGTAACTTCGTCATAAATGAGCCAAGGCTCATCTAGACGTCCAGCTAAAATGTCCATTGTTTCGGCAGGAAGATGATAAGAAATCATTGCTGGAACAGCGCCTAAATAAGAAACAGCAACCGCTAAAAGATAGGTATCAAAGGCACTTGATTTAAAAATAATGACTTTATCCGATTTTTTGATTCCCAGCTCAGCTAGGAGACTTGCCTTATCAACAATGGCTTGATGAGTCTTTTGATAAGTCGTTTCAAGAGCTAGTTCAGGGAAAGCTCCAACAGCCTCATCAAAGATAATCGGGCTATCAGGAAACTGTTCAGCTGATTTTTTAAAGTTTAGATAGAGATTCAATGGTTCATGTTTAAAGTTCAAAATCATACTCCTCAAGGTTAGTATGTTTATTGTATCACAAACTATAGGAGACACCAATACATTTATTAATGACAATTTGATTAAACACTTTACAGAAAAAGAAGCGAAAAACCCTACATCGGACACAAATGAATGATTTTCTGCTACAATTGAATATGATAAGAGCTGATGGGTTCTTTTAAAAGCTGTAAGCGAGTATGAATGAATGATAAAAAACTATGAATTATCTCCTGATAAAAAACTAATCTCTACATCTGAAATGAAAAATTTTACTTATGTGTTAAACCCAACACGTGAGGAAATCGGCACTGTTTCTGAGTATTATGACTTTCCCTTTGACTATTTGTCAGGTATTCTTGATGATTACGAAAATGCCCGTTTTGAAACGGATGATAATGATAATAATCTGATCTTGTTACAATATCCAGCTGTTTCTAATTATGGAGAAGTCGCTACTTTTCCTTATTCTCTAGTCTGGACTAAAAATGAATCTGTTATTCTAGCCCTCAACCATGATATTGATAACGAAGCGCTTTTTAGCCGAGAATATGATACGAAACGTTACAAGCACCAACTTATTTTTCAAGTAATGTATCAGATGACGCATACTTATCATGATTATTTACGTGATTTTCGTATTCGACGGAGGAAACTTGAAGTGGGGATCAAGAATTCGACAAAAAACGACCAAATTGTTGATATGATTGCTATTCAGGCTAGTCTAATTTACTTTGAAGATGCACTACACAATAATCGTGAAGTACTTCAGAATTTTATAGATTACTTGCGTGAAGATGATGAAGACGGTTTTGCTGAAAAAATCTATGATATTTTTGTCGAAACAGATCAAGCTTATACAGAAACGAAAATTCAGTTGAAATTATTAGAAAATCTCAGAGATTTGTTCTCAAATATTGTAAGTAACAATCTGAATATCGTTATGAAAATTATGACTTCAGCTACCTTTGTTTTGGGGATCCCAGCAGTTATTGTTGGATTTTACGGGATGAACGTCCCAATTCCTGGGCAGGATTTGAGATGGATGGTCTGGGCAATTTTCTTTGTTGGAATTTTGGTCTGTGGCTGGGTGACCTGGCTGTTACACCGCAAAGATATGTTATAAAGAGCTAGCAGCTCTTTTTTCTTTGTGAAAAAATTCATTAGAAATGAAAGGGTTTGATTTCCAGTGTCTTGACTCTACTTTCTTTGTGAAATTAACGCGAATTATTCTTTAAAATACTGATACAGTTTTTAAGATAACGCTTACTGTATTAGTAAAGAATCTCAAATTTCTTATTGTTTGCGCTTGCTATTGCGTAACTGTATGATATAATGAAAGAGTAATTTGAAACAGAAAGAACGAAGGAGATTTCTAAAATGAAAACCGAAGTTACTGAAAATATTTTTGAGCAAGCCTGGGAAGGTTTTAAAGGAACGGACTGGCGTGATAAAGCCAGTGTAACACGTTTTGTGCAAGATAACTACAATCCTTATGACGGAGATGAAAGTTTCCTTGCTGGTCCTACTGAGCGCACGCTTAAAGTAAAAAAAATTATTGAAGATACAAAAGCACACTACGAAGAAGTAGGTTTCCCGTTTGATACGGATGTAGTGACTTCTATCGATAAAATTCCTGCTGGCTATATTGATCCAAATGATAAAGATCTTGAATTGATTTATGGTATGCAAAATAAAGAGTTGTTCCGTTTGAACTTTATGCCAAAAGGGGGACTTCGTGTTGCTGAAAAGATTTTGACAGAACATGGTCTTTCAGTAGATCCTCAATTGCACGAAGTTTTGTCTCAAACTATGACTTCCGTAAATGACGGGATCTTCCGCGCTTACACTTCAGCAATCCGTAAAGCACGTCATGCGCATACCGTAACAGGATTGCCAGATGCCTACTCTCGTGGACGTATCATTGGTGTTTATGCTCGTCTTGCACTCTATGGTGCTGATTACCTTATGAAAGAAAAAGCACGTGAATGGGACGCAATCACTGAAATTAACGATGAAAATATTCGTCTTAAAGAAGAAATCAACATGCAGTACCAAGCCTTGCAACAAGTTGTAAACTTTGGTGCTTTGTATGGTCTTGATGTTTCACGTCCAGCGATGAACGTGAAAGAAGCTATCCAATGGGTTAACATCGCTTATATGGCTGTATGTCGTGTTATCAACGGTGCTGCAACTTCACTTGGACGTGTGCCAATCGTTCTTGATATCTTTGCAGAACGTGACCTTGCTCGTGGAACATTCACTGAACAAGAAATCCAAGAATTTGTTGACGATTTCGTATTGAAACTTCGTACAATGAAATTTGCTCGTGCTGCTGCTTACGATGAACTTTACTCTGGTGACCCAACATTCATCACAACATCTATGGCTGGTATGGGTAATGACGGACGTCACCGTGTTACTAAAATGGACTACCGTTTCTTGAATACACTCGATACAATCGGTAATGCTCCAGAACCAAACTTGACGGTCCTTTGGGATTCTAAACTTCCATATGCTTTCAAACGTTATGCAATGTCTATGAGCCACAAACACTCATCTATCCAATATGAAGGTGTTGAAACAATGGCTAAGGATGGATATGGTGAAATGTCATGTATCTCATGTTGTGTATCACCCCTTGATCCAGAAAATGAAGATGGACGTCACAACCTCCAATACTTTGGTGCGCGTGTCAATGTCTTGAAAGCAATGTTGACTGGTTTGAATGGTGGTTATGATGACGTTCATAAAGATTATAAAGTATTCGACATCGAACCAGTACGTGATGAAATCCTCGATTATGATACTGTAATGGATAATTTTGATAAATCATTGGATTGGTTGACTGATACTTATGTTGATGCGATGAATATCATCCACTACATGACTGATAAATATAACTATGAAGCAGTTCAAATGGCCTTCTTGCCTACTAAAGTTCGCGCTAACATGGGATTTGGTATCTGTGGATTCGCAAATACAGTTGATTCGCTTTCAGCGATTAAATATGCTAAAGTTAAAACTTTGCGTGATGAAAATGGCTATATCTACGATTACGAAGTAGAAGGTGATTTCCCTCGTTATGGTGAAGATGATGACCGTGCCGATGATATTGCTAAACTTGTCATGAAAATGTACCATCAAAAATTGTCTTCTCATAAACTTTACAAGAATGCTGAAGCAACTGTATCACTCTTGACAATTACTTCAAATGTGGCTTACTCTAAACAAACTGGTAATTCTCCAGTGCATAAAGGGGTATTCCTCAATGAAGATGGTACAGTCAACAAATCTAAACTTGAATTCTTCTCACCAGGTGCTAACCCATCTAACAAGGCTAAAGGTGGATGGTTGCAAAACCTTCGCTCATTGGCTAAATTGGAATTCAAAGACGCTAATGACGGTATCTCATTGACTACTCAAGTTTCTCCACGTGCCCTTGGTAAAACACGTGATGAACAAGTGGATAACTTGGTTCAAATTCTTGACGGTTACTTCACACCAGGTGCTTTGATTAATGGTACTGAATTTGCTGGTCAACACGTTAACTTGAACGTTATGGACCTTAAAGATGTTTACGATAAAATCATGCGTGGTGAAGATGTCATCGTTCGTATCTCTGGTTACTGTGTCAATACGAAATACCTCACACCAGAACAAAAACAAGAATTGACTGAACGTGTCTTCCACGAAGTGCTTTCAAATGATGATGAAGAAGTAATGCACACTTCAAACATCTAATGATTTATGATAATTTAATGAAAAACCTGTCAGCTTTGTTGACAGGTTTTTCTGATTCTAACAACTTAAAATAAATAGTTTTTAACTATTAATTCTAGTTTCGTAAACCTAAAAAATATGCTAAAATAGATGAATGAAAAAAGTTATCGGATTGACTGGTGGGATTGCGAGTGGAAAATCAACGGTGGTTGATTTTTTGATTTCTAAAGGTTACCAAGTGATTGATGCAGACCAAGTGGTTCGCCAATTGCAGCTTCCAGGTGGAAAATTATATGAGGCCATTGTTTCACATTTTGGGCGTGATTTTATTGATAGTAGTGGCCAACTTGATCGAGCGAAACTAGGAAAGTTGGTTTTTGCGGATCCTAATAAACGACAAGAGTTATCAACAATTCAAGATGACATTATTCGTCAAGAACTTTATGCTCAAAGGGCGCGTTTATTAGAAAAAACGGAGATAGCAACAGCTTCTGGGGATAAGAAATTTGCTGATCATTTACTGATGGCGCCGTCAGTAGATGAGGTATTTTTCATGGATATTCCACTGCTTCTTGAATATAACTATACTGGCTTTGATGAAATTTGGTTGGTCTATATTGATGAAACTAGGCAATTAGAACGCTTAATGGCTCGTAATCATTTCACAAAAGAAGAAGCCAAGCAACGTATCGCGGCACAAATGCCTTTGTGGAAAAAACGAAAAGTAGCCGATCGTATTCTGGATAATTCAGGAAGCATCGCAGAGCTAGAAAAACAAGTGGAGGATGCATTAATGCAGTTAAATAGAAAAAAGAGAGGTGAATCAAACGAAAACTGTTAATTGGCAAAGAAACTTATTCATCACGTGGATTGGCTGTTTCTTTGTAGGCTCTTCTTTTTCGTTGGTGATGCCTTTTTTACCCTTATACATCCAAGGTCTAGGTGTCAAAGGCGGAAATGTTGAGCTTTATTCTGGCTTGGCTTTTTCTTTGACTGCCCTAGCTTCCGGACTGGTGGCACCCATCTGGGGAAGATTAGCCGATGAACATGGCCGTAAAGTAATGATGGTGCGCGCAAGTATTGTAATGACCCTGACGATGGGTGGGCTTGCTTTTGTCCCCAATGTTTGGTGGTTGCTGGGTTTGCGTTTGTTGATGGGCTTTTTTTCAGGTTATATTCCTAATTCGACTGCAATGATTGCTTCGCAGGCCCCCAAAGATAAATCGGGTTATGCTCTAGGTACTTTGTCAACGGCGATGGTTTCTGGAACACTAATTGGTCCTTCACTAGGAGGTTTATTAGCGCAGTGGTTCGGGATGTCCAACGTCTTTTTAATCGTTGGCGGGCTGCTCGCTTTGGCGACTTTTTTGACCATTTTCTTTGTACATGAAAACTTTGAACCTGTGCCAAAAGGAGAAATGCTCTCTAGTAAGGAAATTATCAATAAAGTGAGCAATAAACAAATTCTTTTTGGCTTATTGGTAACTACTTTTATCATTCAGATTACTTCTCAGTCTATCGAGCCATTTGTTACTTTGTATATCAAGACTTTAACAACAAACACGAATAATTTGATGTTTATATCGGGTTTGATCGTTTCAGCGGTGGGGCTTTCTGCCATGCTTTCCTCTAGTTTTCTGGGGCGTTTGGGAGATAAATATGGTTCGCATCGCTTGATACTGATTGGCCTTGTCTTCACTTTCGTGATTTATTTACCAATGGCTCTTGTTCAAAATCCTTGGCAACTGGGGATATTACGCTTTCTTCTTGGTTTTGGAACTGGAGCTTTGATGCCTTCAGTCAACTCTTTGTTATCTAAGATTACGCCAAAAGAGGGGGTTAGTCGGATTTTTGCTTATGCTCAAATGTGTTCGAACCTCGGCATGGTAACAGGCCCGCTAGTCGGATCAGCCATCGCGGGTTATATTAGCTATCGTGCAGCTATAGTAGGAACAAGTCTATTTGTGGTAGTAAATATCATTTGGTCTTTCATCAATTTTCGAAAGTATCTGGGGAGACGGAGTATTTTATAAATGAGAATAAAAATCACATTACGCTGCACTTCATGTGGCAATAAGAATTATATCAGTAGTAAAAACAAAGCAACGCATCCAGAAAAAGTTGAGACCATGAAATTTTGTCCTAAGGAAAGGCTTGTAACCCTTCACCGCGAGGAATAACATGAATAAAAGTTACTGACAGCTCTGTCAGTAACAAAAAACATCTGTCAGTAGTCCTTGAGAGATGTTTTTTTAATTTATCGGATTAAGGGGTGAAAATTATTCATTTAACTGAAAATCCTTTCAAAAAAATGATATAATAAAAAAGATAAAATGAAGACGAAGATATATGAGATGATTTAAATAATGAGAAATGGATTAAAAAAAGCAAACTTCTTAAACTATTCTATTCTGATACCCTACCTGATGCTGTCAGCTATTGGAATTGTTATGGTTTTTTCAGCAACAGTACCTTATCAACTTACAAGGGGCCTTTCACCCTATCGACTAGTTATTACACAATCTGCTTTCATGATGCTAAGTTTCGTAGTGATTGCCATTATTTATCGGATGAAGCTTAAAGCTCTGAAAAGTAAAGGAATGCTCCTTTTTATTTGGATTATGCTGGTTTTATCTATGATTGCTGCACGCCTGTTTTTCCCTCCAGTAAATGGAGCACATGGCTGGATTCCAATCCCGGGTGTGGGAACAATCCAGCCAGCAGAATATGCCAAAGTATTTGTGATTTGGTATCTTGCTTCAGTGTTTTCTAGAAAACAAGAGGCTATTTCCACTGGTGATGTCCAGGAACTCTTTAAAGGGAAAAGCCTTTTTCAGCGCCTCTTTGGCGATTGGCGCTTACCAGTAATCAGTCTCTTGCTTCTTGATATCATCATGCCTGATATGGGGAATGCAGTCATACTCGCTGCCTTAGTCATGGTAATGGTGGGAGCTAGTGGGATTTCTTGGCGTTGGTTTAGCGGCTATGGCAAAATTATTTTGACAGTAGCGGTAGCTTTCTTAGGGCTTTTATTTGCGACAGGAGGACATCTGATTCCCTCGTTCCTACCGATTTCATATATTAACGCTCGCTTTAAAGCTTTTGTTA
Source organism: Lactococcus taiwanensis (assembly GCF_014905395.1). Classification (GTDB taxonomy): domain Bacteria; phylum Bacillota; class Bacilli; order Lactobacillales; family Streptococcaceae; genus Lactococcus; species Lactococcus taiwanensis. The sequence goes on along the minus strand of NZ_BNDT01000007.1, from coordinate 21,375 downwards.
ATCCTTTTAGTGATTTAGCCAACTCGGGTCACCAGCTTGCAAACTCTTACTATGCTATTGTTAATGGGGGTTGGGTTGGTCGTGGTTTAGGAAATTCTATCGAAAAAAATGGCTATTTACCTGAAGCACACACTGACTTTATTTTCGCGATTGTGGTGGAAGAATTAGGCGTTATCGGAGGGATTCTGATTCTTGGGATATTATTTTTCTTGATTGTACGAATACTTTTGGTAGGAATAAGAGCGCGGAATCCTTTCAATTCCCTTATGACTATTGGGATAAGTGCCATGTTTTTGATCCAGGTCTTCATTAACGTGGGGGGAGCAATTGGCTTGATTCCTGAAACGGGGGTTACTTTTCCTTTCTTGTCCCAAGGGGGATCATCTTTTCTAGTGCTCTCGCTAGGGATTGCCTTTGCTTTAAATATCTCAGCTGATGAAAAGCGGCGGGAAGTCTCTGAACTTTCAAACCGCTATGGTTCTTTGAGTAATGAGAGCAACTGACCAACTGGTCAGTTGTTCAAAAGTATTCAAAAATACTATCATTAAAGATTTCAGTGCAGCCAATGCATGCTTTAGGTAAGAAAAGTGTGTCAATCAGGGCTGATTTTCTTTAAAACCAAAAATAAGGAGTTCAATGTGAAAAAACTGCTCGTGGCCAATCGTGGCGAAATAGCTGTTCGTGTCTTCCGTGCTTGTAATGAGCTCGGCCTTTCAACAGTAGCCGTTTATGCAAGAGAAGACGAATATTCTGTTCATCGCTTTAAAGCGGATGAATCTTATTTAATTGGTCAAGGAAAAAAACCAATTGATGCTTATTTAGACATGGATGATATCATTCGTGTAGCACTTGATGCCGGAGCGGATGCCATCCACCCTGGTTATGGCCTCTTATCAGAGAACCTCGAATTTGCTACAAAAGTGCGTGCAGCAGGGCTTATTTTTGTTGGACCAGACCTTCATCATCTAGATATTTTTGGAGATAAGATTAAAGCAAAAGCAGCAGCAGACGCTGCCAAGGTTCCTGGTATTCCAGGGACGAATGGTGCGGTCGACATCGAAGGCGCATTAGAGTTTGCAGCTACCTATGGCTATCCTGTTATGATTAAGGCTGCACTTGGCGGTGGTGGCCGCGGGATGCGTGTTGCACGGAATGAATCTGAGATGCGCGACGGCTACGCACGTGCAAAATCAGAAGCTATCGGTGCGTTTGGTTCTGGGGAAATTTATGTTGAAAAATATATTGAAAATCCTAAACATATTGAAGTACAAATCCTTGGCGACAGTCATGGGAATATTGTTCATTTGTACGAAAGAGACTGCTCCGTTCAACGGCGTAACCAAAAAGTAATTGAGATTGCGCCAGCGGTAGGCTTGTCTGAAGCTTTTCGTAAAGAGATATGCGAAGCAGCAGTCAAACTTTGTAAGAATGTCGGATATATCAATGCGGGTACGGTTGAATTCTTAGTAAAAGACGACCAATTTTACTTCATCGAGGTCAATCCCCGTGTACAAGTGGAACATACAATTACAGAATTGGTAACCGGAGTTGATATTGTCCAAGCACAAATTTTGATTGCTCAAGGAAAAGATCTCCATAAAGAGATTGGCCTTCCTCAACAGGACCAAATCCCTCTTTTAGGCTCTGCTATACAGTGCCGCATTACGACGGAAGACCCTGAAAATGGCTTTTTACCAGATACAGGAAAGATTGATACTTATCGTTCACCAGGTGGCTTTGGGATTCGTTTAGATGTTGGCAATGCTTATGCGGGTTACGAAGTGACGCCTTATTTTGACTCTTTGTTGGTAAAAGTTTGTACGTTTGCTAATGATTTTAAGGATAGTGTTCGAAAAATGCAACGTGTTCTTCGTGAATTCCGTATTCGTGGAGTTAAAACCAACATTCCATTTTTAATGAATGTTATTGAGAATGAAAACTTCACAAGTGGACAAGCCACAACAACATTCATTGATAACACACCAAGCCTCTTTAACTTCCCACGTCTACGAGATCGAGGCACAAAGACCTTGCATTATCTTTCGACCATCACTGTAAATGGTTTCCCAGGTATTGAAAATACTGAAAAACGGCATTTTGATACCCCACGTCAACCAGAGTTATTGATTGAAAAGAAAAAGACAGCTAAAAATATTTTAGATGAGCAAGGTGCAGATGCGGTTGTGGATTTTGTCAAAAATACTAAAGAAGTGCTTTTGACTGATACTACCTTACGTGATGCACATCAATCACTTTTAGCTACCCGTTTGCGTTTGCAAGATATGAAGGGAATAGCTTCCGCTATTGATCAAGGTTTACCTGAGCTTTTCTCTGCTGAAATGTGGGGTGGTGCAACCTTTGATGTTGCCTATCGCTTCCTCAATGAATCTCCATGGTATCGTCTTCGTAAGCTTCGTAAACTGATGCCAAACACGATGTTCCAAATGCTTTTCCGCGGCTCAAATGCCGTAGGTTATCAAAATTATCCGGATAATGTTATTGAAGAATTTATTCGTGTAGCTGCCAAAGAGGGCATTGATGTTTTTCGAATTTTTGACAGTTTAAACTGGTTACCACAAATGGAAAAATCAATCCAAGCAGTGCGTGATGCAGGGAAAATTGCAGAAGCTACGATTTGTTACACAGGGGATATCCTTGACCCAACTCGCCCTAAATATAGCATTCAATACTACAAAGATTTAGCTAAGGAATTGGAAGCAACGGGGGCTCATATTTTAGCTGTCAAAGATATGGCCGGAGTTTTGAAACCACAAGCAGCTTATCGCTTGATTTCTGAGTTGAAAGATACAGTTGACTTACCTATCCACTTACATACGCACGATACATCTGGAAATGGAATTATCACTTATTCGGGTGCGACACAAGCGGGTGTTGATATTATTGATGTTGCAACAGCCAGTCTTGCTGGGGGAACTTCTCAGCCATCAATGCAGTCCATCTACTATGCTCTTGAGCATGGTCCACGTCATGCAGCGATTAATGTCAAAAATGCAGAGCAAATCGACCATTATTGGGAAGATGTACGTAAGTACTATGCTCCCTTTGAAGCTGGCATTACGAGCCCTCAAACAGAAGTCTATATGCACGAGATGCCTGGTGGACAATATACTAACCTCAAATCACAGGCTAAAGCTGTAGGACTTGGGCACCGTTTTGATGAAATTAAAGCCATGTACCGCACTGTCAATATGATGTTTGGTGATATTATTAAAGTGACACCATCTTCCAAAGTAGTGGGCGATATGGCGCTCTTTATGATACAAAACGAGTTAAATGAAGAAGACGTTTATGCACGTGGTAGCGAACTAAACTTCCCAGAATCAGTTGTTTCATTCTTCCGAGGTGATTTGGGACAACCTGTCGGAGGTTTTCCAGAGAAACTTCAACACATTATTGTGAAGGATAAAGCAGTTCTGGCTGATCGACCTGGTCTGCATGCAGAAAAAGTTAATTTTGCTGCTGTTAAAGCCGAACTCGCAGAAAAAATTGGCTACCAACCTGGTGATCATGAAGTTATTTCTTACATTATGTACCCACAAGTTTTCTTGGATTACCAAAAAATGCAACGGGAATTTGGTGCGGTGACACTGCTAGATACGCCTACTTTCCTTCATGGAATGCGTTTAGGAGAAAGTATCGAAGTCCAAATTGAAAAGGGGAAAACACTCAGTATTCGCCTTGATGAAATTGGTGAGCCAGATTTGGCAGGGAATCGTGTTCTCTTCTTTAATCTGAATGGACAACGTCGTGAAGTCGTTATTAATGACCAATCTGTACAAACGCAAGTTGTTGCTAAACGCAAGGCTGAAACAGGAAATCCAAACCAAATCGGAGCAACGATGCCTGGTTCAGTTTTAGAAATTCTTGTACAAGCTGGTGATAAAGTTTCAAAAGGTCAAGCACTGATGGTCACTGAGGCGATGAAGATGGAAACAACGATTGAAGCGCCATTCGATGCTGAAATTAAAGAAATTTTTGTCATTAAAGGTGAAGCCATTCAAACACAAGACCTGTTGATTGAATTACTCTAAAAAAAAACTTACTGACAGAGCTGTCAGTAAGTTTTTATACTAAAAAAGACAACTTTAAGTTGTCTTTTTAAATGCTTTATTTTAAAGAATTATTTTCCATGATTTCATCAATAAAACCATATTCTAAAGTTTCTTTAGCGTCCATCCAGTGGTCACGTTCAGCATCCTTATGAATTTGTTCCAAAGATTTACCAGAATTATCAGCTAGGATTTGTTCCAGACGTTTACGTGTTTTTAAAAGTTGTTCCGCAACGATGGCCATATCTGTTTGTTGAGTACCTTGTCCTGCACCACCCATTGGTTGGTGGATGAGGTACTCAGCGTTTGGTAACATGAAACGTTTACCTTTAGTACCACTAGAGGCGATGATTGTTCCCATAGAAGCAGCCATTCCCATTACGATTGTTTGTACGTCAGATTTGATAAAATTCATTGTGTCGACAATGGCAAGTCCAGCTGAGACAGATCCCCCAGGCGTATTGACATAGAGGTAGATGTCTTTCGTATTATCTTGCGCATCAAGAAATAGTAGTTGTGCAATAATACTGTTGGCCATACCGTCTTCGACTGGACCTGTTAACATGATGATACGGTCTTTCAAAAGACGTGAGTAGATATCATAAGCGCGTTCACCACGGCTTGATTGTTCAATAACAGTAGGGACTAAGTAACCCATAAATTGAATCTCCTTTTAAATAAGATCTGAATATTTCTCTTTCAAGAAACGATTCAGTGTTTTTATTAGTTACTATTATAACGCATTGGTCAAAAAAGGTCAAAGAAAATACTTTTAAGATTTTTTTAAATAAAAGTGCAATAAAAAAGAGCTTTGACTTTCTTAACGCTTTCAAATTTGTTATAATATTCTCATGAATACAGAACTTATTATTGCAATGATCTTTGGTTTAATTATTGGTGCATGGCTGATGGTAGCAGGGATTTACATCTACAAGATTTATGATGAAAACCGCTATAAAAAGCGTTTAACAATTGAAAAATTACTTCGGGAAATTGAAGTCCGTAATACGCTCAATCAAAAAGTAATCGAAATTTTGAATCGCCCAATTACAGGTGATGATAAGGCCTTGATTAACCCGCAGAGTGACGTAAAAGTCCCTTTTTATGATTATAATTTTTTGAAAAATTATACTTCCATGTATAATTTATACATTCCAACTTACTTTTTGAATACCTTCTTTAAAAAATTATCACATCATTTGGCTGTTTTTGACGATGAGCAAGACTTGAAAAATGGAGGGTATATTTTTAAAGAATCACGCTCAATTTTTGAAAATTTCTCAGTAGAAATTACAGACGATATTGAAGCTAAAAAGCGAGAGCTCCAAAAGGCGAAAAACGTTTATCCTGCAATGCTTAAAAAGCAACATTATAACATTTAATAACCATAAAAAAAGCACTTATTTTAGGGTGTTTTTTTCTTTTTTAATTTTTGAAAATAATTATGAAAAAACTTTGAAAAGGTCTTTTTTTAAGTTTATAAATGTGGTATAATTGTACAATCATTGATGTTTAATAGTATTAATTAATTAAATAAATATAGACGAAGGAGAGACGATGATCACAATTTATACAGCACCCTCTTGTACAAGCTGTAAAAAAGCTAAAACTTGGCTTTCATATCACCATATCCCATTTAACGAAAGAAATCTCATTGCAGATCCATTATCAACAACAGAGATTAGCCAAATTTTGCAAAAGTGTGATGATGGTGTTGAAGGATTGATTTCAAGTCGAAATCGTTTTGTCAAGACTTTAGGCGTTGATTTTGAAGATATTTCACTTTCACAAGCAATCAAAATTATCTCTGAAAATCCTCAAATTATGCGCCGCCCCATCATCATGGATGAAAAACGTCTCCATGTAGGTTATAACGAAGAAGAAATTCGTGCCTTCTTGCCCCGTACAGTCCGTATTTTGGAAAATGGCGGAGCGCGTTTGCGTTCAGCAATTTAAAAAACATTCATTATTATTGGAATTTTTATAGACGCAATAGCGTCTTTTTTTTGTAAGTTTACTGACCATTCTGTCAGTAAGCTTACAAAATCAATAATTCCATCAATAGTGAAGCTTTTTAATCGTCTGATTATAAAAAATAGCTTTTTATTCACTTTTACAATAAAATAGAATTGTAAGTCAAATTTGTATTAGACAAAATAAAAATCATAGAAAGTTTGCATATGGCGACTCAACCAACCAAAGATAAAATTATTAGTAGCAGCTGGGAACTTTTAGAAGAACTTCCTCTCACAGAATTTTCAATGCGTAAGTTAGCTAGTCGGCTAGGAATGACAGTGTCTTCTCTTTACTACCATTTTTCAAGTAAAGAAGCACTTTTTGCAGCACTTATTGATAAAGCAAGTCTTGAAATTATTTTTCCAGCAAATGAAAAAACATGGCAAGACCGCCTTTTCGTCTATGGTAAAAATATTTATGCTGTTTTAGAAGCTTATCCAAACCTCGCACAATTGATGATGGATTATCCACCAGAATCTGAGAACTATCTTCGGCTCTTTGATAAACTTTTAATGATTGTAGATGATCTCAAGCTTTCTGATGATCACAAATTTTACACCATTAACCTTTTTCTAAATTTTATTTACACCAGTAAAATAGATCGTGATCGTTTAGTAGAGCAACCCGAAAAACCCGTTTCTACTGTCAAAATTCCTCTGGTACAACTGGCTCCTTTTCTTGATAAATATTGGCGAACTGAAAGCCTTACTAGTCTTGGCTCTTCTGAAAGTTTTGAGTTTGGTTTACAGCTTATTATTTCAGGAATTGAAAAAATGCTTAAAATTAATTAATTTATAGAAAACTTCCTGAGGAAGTTTTTTTCTTGACTTTATTTCAGAACAATGGTATTATTTTTACCGAACAGTGTTCTAAAAATATAAAAGAAGGTTCTTTATGAATAATACTAATGATTTTAATTTAAAAAAAGTCTTACCTGCGGTTTTAACAATTGCAATTGGAATGCTTTTAGTAATGATGGATACAACCATTATGAATGTCACTCTTCCGCATATCCAGTCTGCTTTCCATCAAAATCTCTCAAATAGTCAGTGGGTTATTACTGCTTATACTTTAGCTATGGCCACAGTTATTCCATTTGCTGGATTTTTGGGAGACCGCTTTTCAGATAAAAAAGTTTTTGCTTTAGCAATCATTTTTTTCACTATCGCTTCATTTCTTGCAGCTAATGCTCACTCCCTGCAAAGTCTTATTATTTGGCGAATTGCTCAAGGCTTAACTGGTGGCGTTGTTGCTCCAATCGGAATTGGGATGTCTTTTAAAATTATCCCAATGGAAAAACGAGGTTCAATGATGGGCCTTCTAGGGTTACCAATGTTGCTCGCTCCAACAATAGGACCTGCACTTTCAGGTTTCTTAGTTAAACACTTCAATTGGTCAACTGTCTTTTTGATTAATCTTCCGGTTGGCATTCTCGCCTTAATCTTTGTTCTCCTCTTTCTCCCAAATTTTCCTGCAAATAAAGCAAGCAAAATTGACTTAAAAGGGACTCTTCTTTCTCCATTTGCCTTTCCAATTTTAATTTATGGTGTCCACGTTGGGGCAGATAAAGGCTGGTCAAACCCTGCTGCGCTCCCTTTTGTAGGGCTTGGTTTAATCATGTTGCTTTTATTCATTATTGTTGAACTACGTGTTGAAAATCCTCTCTTACACCTTCGAGCTTTTACAATTCCTGAATTTACAAAAGGAATTTCGCTCATGTGGCTCAATCAAATCGTTGTTTTCGGGGCCATGCTTCTTGTCCCACTTTACTTACAAAATGTCGTCGGACTTTCTTCTGAAAAAACTGGCTTAGTCATGGTTCCACAGGCTATTGCGAGTTTTTTAGGTATGACAATCGGTGGACGTATTTTTGATAAATTTGGGACGAAAGCCGCAGTTCTGCCGGGATTTCTGCTTGGTGCTTTCAGCTTGACCCTTTTTACTCAAATTAAGCCTAGTTCATCTTTACCTTTCACTATCGGTGCCATCGTTTTACTTGGTTTAAGTCAAGGTCTGGTTAATATGCAAGTTAATAACCACGCCCTTCAGTCTGTTCCCATGAAAAATATCAGTCGAGTCACTCCTCTGACCAATGAAATGATGCAAGTGGTTAACTCTTTTGCAATCGCCTTTTTAACGGCTTTTTTAAGTGGTCAAATCAAAAATCAGAATGGGCTTTCACCTATAAATAGTCATTTGATCGCTTATCACCATACTTTTGCACTTTTACTCGGCTTTGTATGCATAGGATTTGTATTAGGTTTATTTTTAAAGGAAAAAAGAGACAAAGTAAACCAGCGTTGATAATGGAAATATTATCTCCCATTCTGATTTATTTTCAAAAAAACTATTGACTGTTAATTAAAATAATGTTAGAATTAAATTAATTTAATAAATGACTAGGTTGGGCGCAAGCTTTCAAGACATATCTCCAAGGGTGAGGAGATAGTTTTGAAGGTTTGCGCTTTTTTTGTTGTTTATAAGAAGAAAGGAAGTTGAATGAAATTTTATCAGCAAACTACAAATAATCTACTGGAATATTATGACCTCCAAATCGAACGGGGTCTTTCACGCGATCAAGTAAATAGGAACCGATCCGCTTACGGCGAAAACAAGCTTCCTGAAGAGAAAGAAGAGAGCTACCTCAAGGTATTTTTAAAAAGTTTTAAAGAGCCGATTGTTGTTGTTTTATTAGGTGCAGTTGCTCTATCTTTTTTTAGCGCTATTTACTCTTTCCAAGTAGTGCATGATTCGCAACATGGTAAGGAAGCTCTTTATGAAGCTATCGCTATTGCGATTCTTATTTTAATTAATGCTTTCTTAGGTTTTTGGCAGGAAATTAGTGCACGAAAAAATTTAAATGCATTAAAAGAAATGAATAATCGTTTCGTATCTGTTATTAGAGAGGGAAGTATAGAGAAAATACCCGCGAATGAACTAGTCGTAGGCGACCTTGTCAAAGTTGGAGCAGGCGATTTTGTTGAAGCTGACGTGCGGTGGCTAGAAGCTGATGAACTTCAACTTATAGAAGCGCATTTGACAGGAGAAGCTGATGCTATTATAAAAATTACGGCTGCTATCAATGAAGAGGTTGAGATTGGTGATCAAAAAAATATGGGATTTTCGGGATCAGTAGTTTCAAGTGGTCAAGGCATAGGTTTAGTTGTGGCAACAGGAGTACACACTGAGTTAGGAAAAATTTCTCAGCTGATGAAAAATGTGTCAGTAAAACAATCACCACTTCAAGAAACTGTAAAAAAATTGACTAAAACCCTAATGAAAATATCTGCAGGAATTGTCGTGCTTACTTTTATTTTCGGATTAATTAGTTCGGGTGAGCTTTCTGTGGCTTCAGTGACTACAGTATTTTCAACTTCGATTGCTCTAGCAGTAGCTTCTATACCAGATGCTCTTCCAGTTGTTTTATCCATTGTATTGACGATTGGTGCAGTAAAGATGTCCAAAAATAAGGGCTTGATTAAAACGCTAAGTAGCGTAGAGACGCTCGGAAGTACCTCTTATATTTGTTCAGATAAGACTGGTACTCTGACTCAAAATGAAATGACAGTAACAAAATTCCATGCGAATGGGCAAAGTTATAAGGTAGAAGGATTAGGGTATCATACTACAGGAGATATAGCTCCTGAAACAAAAGTGACCCAGCAAAAAAATTATGACTCCTTTATGAGAGGAATCGTCTTATGTAATGATTCGCAAGTAAGAGAAGAGAACAAAGTAACAAAAGCTTTCGGTAATCCGACTGAAATCGCCCTAACCGTGCTTGGTAAGAAGGCAAATTACGATAAGGTAAATATATTACGCGATGAACAACTCATTAGAACCCTTCCTTTTACGAGTACTAGAAAAATGATGAGTGTGGTAGTTAAGCAGGATGGGAAGTATTATCTCTATACGAAGGGAGCCCCAGATGTATTGATTGATAAGTGTTCAGGAGTATTAATAGAGGACAAAGTAGAACAAACGGAGAAAGCCAAAACAGATTTCCTAGCCGTGGTGGATGCCTATGCTGAAGAAGCGCTAAGGACATTAGCAGTAGCTCAGAGAGAGTTAAGTGAAGAACAGGCTTTAAGCGGCTCAACAGATGAATTAGAGAAAGACTTTATACTTACTGGTGTTGCGGGAATTATTGACCCTCCTCGCCAAGAAGTTAAAGAATCAGTTAGGCAGCTCCATGAAGCTAATATAAATGTAGTGATGATTACAGGGGATCATGAAAAGACTGCTCGAGCTATCGCCTATGATTTAGGAATAGTAGATTCAAAAAATGCCAAAGTTTTAAAAGGAATTGACCTTGAGAAGATGTCTGATGAAGAGCTTTTTGAAATAGTAACTAAGGTGAGGGTTTACGCTCGGGTAACACCTGAACACAAACAACGAATTGTAAAACAACTTCAAGCGCACGAACAGGTAGTCGCAATGACCGGAGATGGAGTAAATGACGCACCTGCTTTGCGAGCAGCTGATATTGGTGTTGCGATGGGGATTACGGGAACCGAGGTTACTAAAGATTCGGCAGATCTAATCTTATTGGATGATAAGTTTACTACTATCGAAAAATCTGTTTACAGTGGACGAACCATATATGCAAATATCAAAAATTTTATGAGGCATGAGTTGACAACGAATGTCGCTGAAGTCCTCGCGCTCATCTTGGGACTGCTCCTATTTAGAAAAACAGTAGGTAATGTAGCAGCTATGACCCCTACGCTTACTGCCTTAATGGTGCTTTGGGTCAACATGGTAAGTGATGCTATCCCTTCTTTTACATTAGGTTACGATGTTGCAGAAACTGATTTGATGAAAGAAAAACCAAGAGATCCGAGGCAATCAATTCTTGCTAATTATACATGGTCACGTGTACTAATCCGGGGCGGTATCATGGGAGCAATGGTATATCTAAGCTTTTTATTAGCTGCCCGTAGTGGAATGGAGACTAGTGAAGCTCAGACTGTGGCTTTTCTTACACTGGTTTATGGTCAATTGTGGCATGTTTTTGATGCTAGAAGTTCAAGGACACTTTTTAGAAGAAATCCATTTGAAAATAAACGCTTAGTAGTTGCAGTATTATTTGCTGGTTTTTCCTCCTTTTTAGTTACAATGCTTCCTTTCTTTAATAATATAATGGGAACTGCACAACTTACACTACCCATTTACCTTCTGGTTCTTTTTATACCAGCTCTACCTACTTTAATTTTATCCGGCATCAAGGAAATCTTTAAAATTAAGATCTGGTAGTGAGTATTAGTGACTTTAGAAATAGGACAAGGAGTTATTTCTGTGATTGGAAATCTCATCTATGAAATCTAAAAATTTGCAAATATGAATAAAATGTCTTATTATATGATTTATCAATTATTGATTAATCAACAATTGAGGAGACTTAATTGCAATAATTGAAAATAGACTAAAAAAAGGAAAATAACCGATGATTGTTGTTAATGCAAAGTTTTATATCGCTGATGATAAGAAAGAACAATTCCGAGGAGAAATAGAAGCGTTGATTACATCCTCAAAAAAGGAAGAGGGGTGTCTTGACTATTCATTATATGAATCAGTAAGTAACCAGAACGAGTTTGTAATGATAGAGAATTGGGAAACAAAAGCATCAATTGAACAACATAATTCAAACCCACTTTTAAAAGCTTTTGCTCAAAATCTGGCGAATTATAGTTTAAAACAACCCGTATTGCATATTATGGAAATAAAAGAATAATAGGATATTCATTTAAAAAAATGAATGTCTAAAAAAATAAAGCTAGCGTTATAGTAAGGATACGCTAGCTTTTTGTTATGTGTTAAGAACTTTCCTGAAATGGAGTAAATCAATACAGTGAATTCAAGTTTTACCTCAGAGTTAGAAAATTTATTAAGAGTTACACATGCTTTGAGTTTAACTAAAAAGACAAGGAAACTTATTTAAAAATTTTTGAAGCACGGACCTAAAAGTGCTTAATCATGATAGATTAGAAATCAATTAAAAATAAAAAAGAAAACTGTTGGAAAAGTAATAAAAAGATGATAGTATATGATTGTGGAACATGTTGGAATTTCAGGAGGAAAAATTTATGACGAGTCTATTAAAAAAAAACACCATTGCTTGCGGAGCACTAGTAATCTTTACTAGTGGTTTGGTTTGGAACATGCCCTATCAGGCATTAGCAGAAATGGTTGTTTTATCGCAAGGTACAGAGATTATGGGTGAAACTGATGGTGTAATCAAGAATGGTCAACCTCAGAAAGTAATAGCGGGTAATGGACAACCCTATGAAATTTGTAAAGGAGTGAGCGTTTCGGGAGAAAAGGGAAATTCACTGTGGATTTTCACCTCAACTGAGGATGCAGAGCCTGGTACTATTATTACTGTACAGGTATGTGGTACAGGAAATACTTATATGACTTTTATCATAAAAGTAAATGGTGCAGGATCTTATATTTTGAACACTAGTAGCTACGGTAACTTAAATCAAGGTCTAGCTTTAGAATCACTAAGTGTTCCATCTAAAGCAATAGGAAAAGTTCTCGTTCACTATGTTGATGAGGAGGGGATTGCTATTGCTGATGATAATTTACTCCCCATCGAAAAATGGGTGTACGGTACTACTCCACCTCTTTATGATACAACTGTAGCTCCCTATTATCAAAAGAGAATTGAATTTAAAAATGAAATTTACGAAGTAGATGAAAATAAGCAACCTTATAATGTTAAAGGCAGCTATAAAGCAGATCAAACTGTAGAAATAACATATATTTATAAGAAGAGTAAAGTAGAAATTTCTTCCGTACAGAATTCTGGTGGTGTTATTGTTCATTACGTTGATGAACAAGGCAATACGATAGCTGATGATACCCAATTGCCAATGGTCATGTGGGAAAAAGGGGAGGCTGCTCCACGATATGACACAACGATTGAGCCCTATTTCAAGTACGAAATAAATTATAATGGGGAACAGTATTATCTGGACAGAAAACGATTAGCAACAAATGTGAAGGGAGAATACCAAGATACTCAGACTATAGATGTAACTTATTTCTATAAGAAAAAAACTTTAATGCCAACAAGTGATAGAGTATCTGGCAAAGTTGTTGTACGCTATTTAGATAATCTTGGTAGAGCTATTGCCCCGGATATAATGCTTCCACAACTAAGTTGGAAGAAAGAACAAGTCGCTCCCTCTTATGATACATCGGTAAGTCCTTACTACATTGAAAGAATTAATTTTCAGGGAAAAATGTATGAAATTGACAAAGAAAATTTACCGTCAAATATAATAAGTAATTATAAATCTGGTCAGTTAACAGAAGTCCTATATGTATATAAGCTCTTAAATAAGGAGAAATCTGTAGAGAAAACGCTGAAGCAAACAAATACACTCAATAATTTTAAAAACACTACAAATAAAATAGAAAAAAATGAAAGTAAAGCAATCGCAAAAGTGGAACAAGTTAAAACGGAACACTCGAACACTATAATTTTAACGCACCATGAAATGATATTACCGGACCTAAACGAAAAGCGAAATGCTTTGTTTTTAAGTTTTGTTGGATTATTTATGTCGGGTGCCGCTCTACTTATGAAATCGAAAAAGTAAACTGGTAATACTTATCAAAGATACTTATAGTTCTGTCAAAAAGCTATACTAGATGAGTGGTATAGCTTTTTGTAGTTTTATAACAGATATATTGAAGCTTAAGCAATACAGTCTAACAATTACGATGACGTATAATAACAACTAGAATCATAGAAAACAGCGCTGCTTTCTGACCTTTTTATTGTTGGGCATACACTTTTTAAATTGTTCCATGTTCAAAACAAGGATATAATAAAGGTACATCAGAAATCCCAAGAATAGGAGAATCAAGGTGGAGATAATAAACTATAATAGAGTGCTGGAGAACCTAAGTTTTAAAGAAGCATTATTGGTAATGAAAAAATCTTTTTTAGACTATAGTAATAAAGCAATAACTCAAACGGCTCGAACTGTAATGGAGTTACCAGATGGAAAGAATAAAAATATATTTGCTTTAATGCCTGCTTACTTGGGAGAGAAGCGTTTTTTTGGAGCCAAAATTTTGACGGCTTTTCCTGATAATCATAATAAAAACATTCCTTCCCACGTTGGTGAGATTATATTATTTGACTCCGAAAATGGTCAGCCCGTTGCAATTGTTGATGCGAATGCTATTACCTGGATTAGGACTGCCGCGGTAACCGCTCTAGCTACAAATTATTTAGCAAGAAAAGATGCTCATAATTTAACGCTTATTGGTAGCGGTCAGCAAGCCGCTTCGCATTTAGAAGCAATACTAGGTATAAGACCAATTCAAACAGTAAAAGTTTTTGATTTAAAACAAGAATCAGGAAGAACTTTTATTAATAGAATGAAAAATCTACATCCGGATTTGTCATTCATTAATTGTCAAACTCTTGAAGAAGCTACTAATAATACTGATATCATTTGCACATTAACTTCTAGTAAAGAGGCATTTCTAGGGAAAGATATAGTTGAGGAAGGAACACATATTAATGCGATTGGTACATTCACACCAGATACCAGGGAAATAAAAAGTGATTTAATGGCTCAAAGTAAAATATATGTCGATGACTATGAGATGGCACTTAAAGAGAGCGGCGATATTATTATTCCAATTTCTGAAGGAAATTTATATCCTGATAGTATAGTCGGTTCTTTGAGTGAGTTAGTATTACATGATGAGTACATAAGAAAAAATGAGAAGGATATTACCCTCTTTGATGCAGTGGGACTAGCTATTGAAGATCTCTGTTGCGCTGAGTATTTATATAACAAGTTAACAAAAGGAAAAGATATACAATGAAATTAAAATATTTCGTAGTAGATGCATTTGCTAATAAAATTTTTGAGGGTAACCCAGCTGCTGTGTATATTCTCGATCAATGGCTATCCGATGAACTTATGCAGAATATAGCTATCGAAAATAATCTGTCTGAAACTGCTTTTGCTGTAAGTCATGATGATTTTTATGAACTGAGATGGTTTACTCCTGATAGAGAAATAGATCTGTGTGGTCATGCTACGCTAGCTACTGCTTTTGTACTGTTTAATTACTATTCAATTGATGGTGACACTGTAAACTTTAAAAGCCAGAGCGGTGATTTGATTGTCAAAAGAGATAAGGACTATTATTCCATGGATTTCCCGAGTATTATGCCAAGGAGAGTGGAAATTCGTCCAGAATACGAAAAAGCAATAGAAGCCCCCATTCGCCAAGCATTTTTATCCAGAGATTTATTCTTTGTACTTGAGAATGAAGAGACAGTAAAAAATCTAAAACCTAATTTCTCTAAAATTCAAAAATTCGAAGAAGGGGTGGGGGTGATAGTGACTGCAAATAGTTCTGAGTTTGACTTTGTATCGCGAACATTTTTTCCTAAACTGACTATCAATGAAGATCCAGTCTGTGGTTCTGCGCACTCTAATTTAATTCCCTATTGGGCTCAAAGGCTTGGAAAAAATCAACTTCTAGCCTATCAATGCTCGCCCAGAGGAGGATATTTAAAATGTGAATTTAAAGGAGAACGCGTGGTGATTAGTGGCAGAGCGGTATTATATTCAGAAGGTTTTTGCTTTGTTTGAAAAATCGGTATAAACGAATAGATAGAACTTAAGGAAGCAAACTCATGATTAGGGTGTACTATAATGGACATTTAGATGCCTCTACTAAAAAAATTTATGACTGGTTATATCTGTACAAAATAAAATTTGAAACCATTAATGAAAAGGATATAACAAAGAATATTGTAAAAAAAATGTTAAGCCTTTCTGATTATGGCTTTAGTGAGATATTAGTAAATAAAAAAGTAAGTACTGGACTAAATAAAACAATTTATTCGAAATATAAAATTGATAATCTATCAACAGAGGAATTAATACAACTCATACTTGTTTATCCCTCTTTATTAAGATCCCCTATTATATATGATGATAAAAAAATTCTTGTTGGTTGTGATCGCTATGAACTAAGAAGATTTTTAGCGGACTAGAAAAATCATATAGGTAAGTGGATTAAATACTTGATTTTCTAAATGTTGTTTTTCTTTGCAATGGTCTTCGTGATAGTAAAAAGTACTAACGAGTGTTAGTACTTTTTACTATCCCTTTGAGTTGTATTGACGCTCACAAAACTTTCTTAGAGAAGTGCATATAAATTTTTAGGCGTATAAACCCAAACTTTTTAACTCTACTTAACTGGTTGGCAATCCTTGCTGAATTTATTTTTATATAAAGTTAATCCCAGACTAAGAAATATGAACTATTCGCTCTTTTTCGATAATTTCTAGTCCTCTTTTCAAATCTTCAAGGCTATTCGAAGATAAGGAGATTCTTATAAAGGAATCGGGTTGAGTTTGAGTAGAAAATCTCTTAGAGTGATAAACCCTAATTCCTCTTTTTAAAAGATAACCTTCAATTTTATTTTGTTTATCCTTTATTAAATTTTTCTTTAAGGGGAGGGTTCTAAAAAGAGGATAGTAGTTACTCGGTCGAGTAGGGTTTATTTCTTTAAAAACCTCATCAAATATTTCATTTGCTCTTTTTGTAAATTTAAATTTTTCTTCTAATAATCTCTGTGCAGTTGAACTTTGCAATACTTGATTTACGATTTCGGCGTCAAGTCCTGAGGTTTTTACATTTATATTAAAAATTGCTTTTTCTAAACTTTTTGCTAATTTTGGTGGATAAGATAAGAATGCGACGCGTAGGCCGGAACCAATGTATTTAGTCACTCCCGCTAGATATATCGTCTGCTCGGGAATAAGTTGTTGAAAAGGCGGGATAACATCTTTTTGAAAATAAGTCGTCAAAAAAGAGAAACTATCATCTTCAATAACGATTAATCCTTCTTTTTTAATAATTTTTGAAAGTTGGATTCTCCTTTCAAATGAAACTTGAAAGCCCATAGGATTATTGCATGAAGGCATTAAAAATATTCCATGAATTTTCTTTTTTAAACATTCTAGTTCAAGCTTGTCAGTACACATTCCTTGATCATCATAATCTATAGGTACTATTTCTAAGTGGTATAAATGAGCAAGTTCGATGAAGTTTGAATACGTAAATCTATCCACAGCGATACGATCTCCAGGAGAGAATAATGCTGCGAGGACAATGGCTAAGCCATTTTGCACACCAGAGACAATGGCTATATTTTGCGTAGAAGCAAAAACTCCCTGTGTATCAAGCCATCTTGCGGCGGTTTTGAGCTGTTCAGGAGTACCTTTAGGATTTCGATAGTTCAGCAAATCAATTAAATCTGTTTTTTTAGCGACAGATTGAATAAAGGGGATAATGAGAGAATTACATTGATCGAATGAACTTACTAAACCGAAATCAATAATTTCCTCTCCAATATCATTTGTAGATATCGTCGAAGCTTCATAAGCATTGGGCGAGGTGTAGGTCCCTCGCCCAATATTAGTGTATAAAAGTCCTTTTTTTATTGCATAGCGATAAGCTTGCCCAACTGTAGTAAAATTTAAATCTAAGAAATCGGCCAGCTCTCTTTGTGAAGGGAGTTTGGTGTCTTTTGGAAGCTTACCTGATGAGATGTCTTCTTTTAGTAATTTTACGAGTGACTTATATATTGGACGTGCTAGACGGGTTTTGTCAGGATGCCAAGTTAAGGAATCCTCAGAATATTTATTAATTGGCATGTTTACTCTCTTTCACTATTTTTAACTAATAAAATTATAGCATTTAGGAATATTTATCCTTTGAAATTATTATATGCCATACAATCCAAATTTATTATAACTTAAAATGCGAGTAATTACTTCTGCATGAATAAAATCAAAAGTTTAATCCTGCAAGATTGTATGAGATACAAAATAATGGCTTTAAAGTCTGCTTAAATGAGGTAAAATATAATTCTATTAAATGTTTTGCATAAGTTATATAAGGAGTAACAATGTATAGATTTAGATTGTTTAGCCAAAAGATTGAAAATATGAGCGATAACTTAGAAAAATCATATGAATTATTATTGAGGCACGAAAGTAGAGACGTATTTCCCGTTAAGGAATTTGGTAACATAGTTTCTGACCATAGTAAGCACGAAAACTTTATTATTTGGTTTACAGATTCTATATTATCTATTTTGGAAGCTTATCCAGATATTAACATTAGTTTTAATTTAGATCATCAAGAATTAGAATATGATGAGACATATGTACGGTTACGAAAACTTCTTAAGTTTAAAAGTAGGATAACAATTGAAATTACTGAAACACTGCCTATATCACGTAAAACAGACTATTTCAGTGATATTAATATTTTAGCCTTTAAAAAGCTAAAAAGTATGGGTTTTAAAATAGCTTTAGATGATGTTGGACAAGGGATAAATTCCCTAGGCAACATGCTCCGCTTATTGGATATTGTGGATAGAGTGAAGTTTTCTACACTAAATTTTCGTTATATAGGATATCTCAATGTCCAAGTTTTTTTATCCATGATTGCTAAAATTACTTCAAAAGCAGGTAAAGAATTAGTTGTAGAGGGGATAGAAGAAGCCCAATTTTCTAGCTGGGTAGGTGAAAATATAACACAACTTCAACAAGGATTTTTATACTCCGTTCCTAAAATAATTTGGCCACGAGAACATGAAGGAGTGCTGGTTAAAAAATAATGGAAAATTATGTAGAACTCCTCTTCTTAATTGTTATAACATTAACGAGTTTTTTAGCACAAAATTTTTGGTTTAGTTATATTATTCTCGAGAGCTATTTTGATGATGAAGAAAAAACTTCTAGAGATCAATATAACTTTTATAAAAATATTCTCATTATTGTTTTTTGTGGATTTCAACTCTTATGTTGTAGTGTTGTTTTTTATCCCAATTTATTTTTATATCATGAAACCTTTCTCAGTATATTAGCAGGTACTGTCATGCAAGGTGCACTTGTCTATTTATACATGTTCTTTTACGATGAAAAATTAGTAACCCTACTACTACTATTTTGGAGTTTAGGCTACAGTATGATTAGTATTGTTAAGCACCATATGCATTCCCTTGTATCAATGATGCTCATTTTCCTATTCACTTTCGTTTTGATCATATTAAACTGGTACTTCAAGCACACGCGCGTTAAGTGGTTATATAAAAGATATAATGTCATCTACTCGTTTATATACAGTTTCGCTTGGTCTATGTTTCCACTAATTGCTGTAAATGACTTATTTTTAAATAAAAAACATCTCTGCTTTTTAGTAATTTGGATAAGTGTATGGTTTTTTTCTTGTCTTATTTTCCTGATTAATAGAAATATAAAAGGACGAGTTTTAGAATATAATATGCGCTTAAGAGAGGCTTCAATAGACTATTTGACTAAGATAGGGAATAGGGCTAGTTTTGAAAAAAATCTAGAAAAGTCATTTCAGTTTTACAAAAAGGTAAACTCTTCTTACTCCTTTGCTTTATTTGACATTGATAAATTTAAAGAAATTAATGACACTTTTGGTCATATAGCTGGTGACAAGGTTCTAGTAGAAGTAGCTAAAAATTCAGAAAAAATTCTTTTTACCCATTTTAAAAATTCTAAGCTATATAGAGTGGGGGGAGATGAATTTGCGATTGCCTTTAGGGGGAGAAGTGGGGACGAGGTGCTCCCTATTTTAATAGAAATATCAAAAAAGATAAACAGCCACCCTATTAATTACAAAGGTAAAGTTATCAGTGTATCAATATCTGCAGGGTTAGCAGAGATGTCAACTAAAAATTTAGTCGCAAGGGACCTTTATGAAGAAGCGGATAATTATCTTTACTATTCAAAAAAGAATGGGAGAAATAAAGTTACTTTTAATGGTAAATTATATTAGTTTAAAAGTTTTAAATTAGCATATGTTAACAAATTGATGAGTAAGTTATGTGGATTTGTAGAGTTCAAAGAACTTATTTTATATAAAAAACCCTCTATCTTCTAGATAGAAGGCTTTGCTCTGCAATGGATTAATCAAGGTATATGAACTTATATCGTTATGAAGATTTGTCAGTAGAGAAAAAAATCATAAAAACTTCATCCTCCTCATCCAAAACCATACAACGCCACTAATTATTAAGGAAACTGCTAACACTAAGAGAAAACCGAAAGCCATTCCCTCAAAGGGTAGCTTCACATTGACGCCCCAAAAACCATAAATGATGGTCGGAATTGTAAGGACAATAGAAATTTCTGTCAAAGTTTTCATGATCGCATTCAATTGGAATGAGCTAAGGTTAGTGATCATAACATCGAGATGGCCAAGGTAGCTATCATAAGATTTAACAAGTTTTTTCAAAGTATCCAGACTTTCTTCCAATTGAATCGTTCCGTTTTCGCCTTTGGTTTCAAGATGAAGTAAGTCTTTCTCACGTTTGAAAAATTCGATTAATTTATCATCACTATCATAAGTTAAGGTAAGGGTAATCAAGTGTTTCTTTAATTGAAGAAGGTCATTAAAAATAGGACGAATAGGGCCAGAGGTACTAATTGAAGTTTCTATAGCTGTAATTTCATCCCGTATCTTGCGCGCATCATCCGACATCTTTTCTAGTGCCGCATTCACTAACCCAACTAAACCTTCCCCATCTGTCATTTCTTGGTTTTCATGATTCTCTAGAAAATGTAAAATGAATTCTTCTTTTTCCTCGGTGATGATAAAAGTAGTGTTCTGAAATTTTAAAATAATAAGAGCGTTGACCATTCGTTCAATATGTTCTTCCGTTCTTGCTTTGGGGTAAAGTAGAAGAAGCGTTACAATATTTTCTGCTCCTGATTTATTTTTCACCTGATACTTTGCTTCTTTTTCATCATAAAATAAGGATTGAATATCGATTTTGTAGAGCTGGCGCAAGTGCTCAAAAAAGGTTTTCGTAGGGTGATAGAAATAGATGATATTATCATTCTTTGTATCTTTCAAAGTTTTTATGGCACTTTCGTCAAGTCCCTCAGTTTTTAATATCTTATATAGAAACATCCAATATCCTCCTCAGGCTAGCCCATAATTTTAGGATTAAATGATTATCAGTGATAAAGCGCGCATGGTTAAAAAAGAAGACCTCTAGAAGAGGTCTTTTAGTGTCTATAAGCTAGACAACTAGTTGACCCGTCCTTTTTCAGGTGTCATATCATCAACTTTGTCTTTCACTTTATCTACTTGTTTAGAAGTGAATTTACCAGTGCTTTGTGCAGCACCTACCACACGGTCTTGCACTGTGACTTCATCCTCTTCTTGTTCAGCTTTAGTTTTGATATCCG
>NZ_BNDT01000006.1 GCF_014905395.1 Lactococcus taiwanensis | reverse complement strand
TCGTTCGCTTTTGAATTCTTTGTATCCGTTTGCTTTGTATGCCACGACTCACTTTACCTTAAGCAATCTTTTTTCAAAAAGAAAGGCCTCTTCTCAATTGAAGAGGCCTGCTCAGTTACGGTTAGTCTTCATCAAATAATATCGCTTTTTACTTGATTTGTGTTTATTTAATAGTAGAAAACGAAAAAGTTTCTCATTTGAGCTCCTCAATCATAATTATAGCTTATTATGCCCTTTCCACAATATCGTTTTACTTTGTATAAAAGTTGTGATTAAACCCCTCTACTTTTTTCCCTATCCACAGAAAAAAGACTCTTGTTTTAACTTTTCTACTTCTGTGGATAACTATATCAATCGCTGTTGTTGTGCTATTTCCAACAGTTATTTTTTCAAGTTTACACACTTTCCACAAAAATGTGAATAACTTTTTCAAGTGGTGGAAAACTTTCTTTTTGAAATATCAACAGACTGTGGAAAAATAGAGATTGAAATGATATAATGAGTTATCAACAAACTAAAAGTAAAGGAGTATTATGGCATCCCCTAATGATAATCAAAAGTTTTGGGCTCGAGTCACTGAACTTGCAAAGCAGAGTATCGGAAAGCAAGCTTACGACTTTTTTATAGAACCTGCTCAATTGATGTCCGTTGAGCAAGATACCGCCAATATCTTACTTGATAGCGGAATGAAAAAAGATTACTGGAAAAAACAGTCTGATTTGATTACCACTGCTGGTTTTGAAGTCTTTGGACGTCTTATTGATTATGTCCTTTATGCGAACGATGAATTAACAGATTTAGAGCTTCAACGTCTAAGTAATCAATCGGCTCCTTCTCTCGAAACTCCAAGTGATAATAAAGCTACTCTACCTATGGTCAGCGGACTCAATGAAAAATATAATTTTGAAAATTTTGTTCAGGGGCCTGGTAACCGTTGGACTTTAGCTGCAGCCATTGCAGTTGCCGATAAACCAGGTGATACTTACAACCCCTTATTTATCTATGGTGGAGCAGGCCTAGGTAAAACCCACTTGATGCATGCGATTGGAAATCAAATCTTAACAGACAACCCAACAGCTAAAATCAAATATGTTTCTTCCGAAAATTTCGTGAACGATTACGTGAATGCAACCCGCAAAAATCAAATGGAAAACTTTGAGAACACGTATCGAAATCTAGATCTTCTCCTCTTAGATGATGTTCAGTTTTTTAGTGATAAAGAAGGAACAAAAAATGAATTTTTCAATACGTTTAATGCACTTTATGATAAAGGATCTCAAATTGTTCTGACTTCTGACCGTATCCCGCAAGAGTTAAATAATCTGGAAGATCGTTTAGTATCCCGCTTTTCTTGGGGACTAACTACTGATATTACAGCTCCTGACTACGAAACACGAATGGCTATCCTCTTAATAAAATCAGAATCAAGCCACCTTGAATTTCCAAGTGAAACCTTATCTTACATTGCCGGACAAATTGATTCAAACGTCCGAGAGTTGGAAGGAGCACTTAACCGCGTAGAATTTGTTGCACGCGCTAACGGTGTTTCTGTGGTAGATATTGAAACAGCAAGCCAAGCCTTACGCTCTTTAAAAAATGCAGCCCAACAATCTTTATCTAACTTGACGATTAAAAAAATTCAAGACGAAGTGGCTAATTATTATCATATCTCGTTTTCAGATCTTATAGGCCCTAAGCGTCCGAAAGAAATTGCTTTTCCAAGACAAATCGCTATGTACCTTGTTCGTGAATTGCTCGGAACAAGTCTTCCTGCAATAGGAAATGCCTTTGGAGGACGGGATCACACAACTGTGATGTATGCCTATAAGCAAATTTCAGATAAAATGAAAAATGATATGGAAGTTCAAAAAGATATTGATAGTATAAAACGCAAATTTTAGGCTTGTGGAAAACTCTAAGAGTTATAAAACGGTTGTTCTTATTTTATCCACAGGGTAAATGTCCTGTTTTCTAAGCGAATTTCTCTTATTAAGGTTATCCACAGGACCTACTACTATTACTATTATATTTATAAAAAGAAATAATAAAAGGAGTCTCATGATTAAATTTTCGATTAATAAAAATGCTTTTCAAAATGCTTTAAAAATTACTAAGCAAGCGATTGGTTCTAAAGTAACTATTCCTGCTCTGACAAAGTTGAAAATTGAAGTAGAAGAAAACGGGATTACTTTGATTGGTTCTAATGGACAAATTTCAATCAAAAACTTCTTACCCGTAGATAATAAAGATGCAAGCATGCTCATCTCAGGAACTGGCTCTGTTTTGTTAGAAGCAGCTTTCTTTGAAAATGTAGTAAGTCAACTGCCCGAAGTTACTCTGGAATTTACTGAAAAAGAACAAAAACAAGTCTTGTTAACTTCTGGCAAGTCAGAAATCACTTTAAAGGGTTTGGATTCCGAAATTTATCCGCACTTACAAGAAATTTCTGAAGGTGCCTCTTTAAAAATGAAAGTTAAAGCACTCAAAGAAATTTTTACTGAGACCGTCTTTGCTGTAAGTACACAAGAAAATCGTCCGATTTTTACAGGGGTCCATCTGGAAACATTACCCACTGGTGAACTAAAGGCCGTGGCAACGGACTCACATCGAATGAGTCAACGTTTGCTTCCCTTGGAACATTCAGAGTTAAAATTTGATGTGATTTTGCCAAGTAAATCAATTAATAGTTTTAAAAATGTTTTCACAAATGATGAAGAAGAGATAGAAATATTTATTAGTGGAAGTCAAATGCTTTTCCGAAATGAAACGATTAGCTATTACAGCCGCTTAATTGAAGGAGCATATCCAGATACTAATCGTTTAATTCCTAAAGAGTCGGATTATACATTAGATTTAGTATTTGATGCTGCGCAATTACGTCATACCATGGATCGTGCTCGTTTACTTACGGTTATGACAACAAATGGAACAGTAAAATTATCGGTTTCAGGTGATTCAATCATTACCACAGCAAATTCACCTGAGGTTGGGTCTGTCCATGAAGAGCTGACAGCCTTGTCAAAAGAAGGAAATGACTTATCAATTAGTTTTAATCCTGAATACTTAATTGATGCCTTGAAAGTGATTAAAGCACCAGAAGTGCGCATTCGCTTTATTTCAAATGTCCGTCCCTTTACTTTGCAACCTCGTAACGAAGCAGAAGGATTTATTCAATTGATTACACCTGTACGGACAAATTAAAAATTATGAGGCTTTAGTCGCTGGATTTTCTACTGATGGAGCTGTCAGTGAGCTAAAAAATTAGAATTTGTTATAATGGACTTAACGAAAGTTAGGTCTATTTTTTATGGAAATTATATATACAGAAATTACTCAAGATTTGACAGCAGGACTTTTGGAAGTCGCGCTCCAAGAACTTGCAGCAAAGCGAAAGGTCTATTATATTGTCCCTTCTTCCATGTCTTTTGAAAAGGAGAAGGAAATTTTAGAGCGTCTTGCTCATGGAAAGGACACTGCTGTTTTTGATTTAATGGTTACAAGATTTAAGCAACTGCCCTATTATTTCGATAAGCGAGAAAGTACCACTGACAAAGTTGAGCTAGGTTCTGCTGGTTTTTCAATGCTCTTTCGGCGTGTCCTAAGAAGTTTTTCAAAAGAAGACTTACCGCTCTACTATTCCATGCAAAACTCAGCAGGCTTCTTAGAACTTCTTGTTCAGCTACGAACGGAGCTTTTGACAGCCAATTTAACAGCAGATGACTTACCAGTAAATCCCAAAAATGAAGAATTAAAAAAAATATTTTCACGTTTTGAGAATGAATTAGACGAAGAATACGCTAATTTTTCAGAATTTAGTGATTTTACCCAGCGAATTGCGCAGGGGGAATTTGATACAGTTCTCCAAAATGCTGTTTTTGTTATTGATGGTTACACACGGTTTTCTGCAGAAGAGGAATTTTTTATCTCAACAGTGCAAAACCGACTGGCGCGTCTTATCATGGGAACTTATGCTGATGAAAAGTCACTGACCAGTCTGTCAGAGAGTATCTATACAAATGGTGTCGAACTGATCCAACATTTTCGTGATAAATTTGGAGCTCAACTGACCAGATATCATGGAAAAGATGTCAATGAAGTTTACAGTAAGTTGACAACACTGATTGATCAGGATAGTCGTTTTGTTATAAGTGATGAACCAATCAAAATTACTGATGATGATAGTGCACATTTTAGAATTTGGGAAGCTGAAAATCAGACTGCTGAAATAGAGCGAGTGGCCAAAGAAATTCGTCAGAAAATCTCGCAAGGGATACCCTTTAAGGACTTTACAGTATTAGTTGGGGATGTTTCGGCTTATGAGATTCCTGTTAAAGAGATTTTTGACCTTTATGAGATTCCTTATTTCTATGCACAGGAAGAAGCGATGAGTCAACATCCGCTCATTGTCTTTTTTGAGAGTCTTTATGCAATCAAAAAAAATAATTACCGTCCGGATGATGTTGTTAATTTATTAAAAAGTAAAGTTTACAAGATTGACAACTTAGAAGAGGAAGTGATTGACCAGTTTGAATATTATGTTCATAAATTTAAAATTTCTGGACACAAAAGATTTACTGAGGAGTTTACTGAAAGTGAATTTAGTGGGTTAGAGTCGGTCGATACTTTACGTGAATTGCTACTTGGAGCTCATTCTCCCCTTCAGCATTTTTTGACCACTAACCAGAAAAAAACGGGAAAAAATTGGGTCAAAGAACTTCGCAAATTTTTGGAAGAAGGAAATGTAATGGCCGAAATGAACCATTATTTTTCAGAAGCTGAGGCACAGGGCGATCATCAACTCGCAGATCGTCACGAACAAGTGTGGCGTCTCCTCTTAACCGTTTTAACTGAATTTGAAGCTGTTTTTTCAGCTGAAAAGATGAAGAATATCGAATTTCTCGATATCCTGTTAGCGGGTCTAAAGAATGCAAAATACCGCCAAATTCCAGCCAATGTTGATGTTGTCAAAGTACGTGACTACGAACTGGTTGAACCACAAACTAATAAATATGTCTATGCCATTGGTTTAAGTCAAACTAACTTTCCTCGAATAAAGCGAAACTCGACCCTTTTAACAGATGAGGAGCGTGCTGAAATCAATGCGCATACAGCAGATCATCAGTTTATTGAACAACTCAATGTTCGCAATTACCATAAAAATATGTTTACCGTGCTATCCTTGGTCAACTCTGCCACAAAGAGTTTGGTAATGTCTATGCCACAGATTATGGGCAACGAACAAGGGGAGCTCTCACCCATTTTTCAACTTTTTGTGTCGCACGCTGAAGGCAAAGTTATCAATAAAATTCAAAGTGTAAACTTACAAGAAGGCATAGAGCACGTTGCTAACAGCCGGGCAGTGATTGCTATGATGGGAAAAATCGAACGTGCGCTCCATGAAAATGAAGAAGGAGTCAAGGATAAACGGGCCTTTTGGTCCAGTATTTTTCGATTACTTGTCAAGGAGCACCCTGATTTTCAAAATATTTTAATAAGTGTAGATCACGATATTGAAACAGAAAAACTTGCTCCAGAAACACTTGAAAAACTCTATGGTGATAAGATTTATGCCTCTGTCAGCAGCTTTGAACGTTTTTATAACTGTGAGTACCAGTACTTTTTAGAAAATACGTTGGGGCTTGAAACCTTTGAAAATATTGACATTAACTCTAAAATTGTTGGTAACTTTTTCCATGAGGTATTTGAAAAAGTCATGCAACTGACAGAGCTGTCAGTAGATAATTTTGATGAAAAATTGGGTACTGTTTTACAAGAGGTTGATAAAAATTACGCTCGTTATTTTACACAAGATGCCACTGCTCGTTTTACATGGGTTAATTTAGAAGAAATTGTACGACAAACTGCTCGGATGTTAAAACGGACTGTGGAAGCTGATGAGTTAACCACTTTACTGACGGAAAGTAGTTTTGGCTTACCGAAAAGTGAACTCGGTCAATTTTCTATAGAAGAGATTTATTTGCGAGGACGGATTGACCGAATTGATCAACTCTCTTCTGAGCGACTAGGCGCTGTAGACTATAAATCGAGTGCACACAGCTTTAAGTTACAGGATGCTTATGATGGCTTGAGCCTACAGTTTTTAACTTATCTTGATGTTTTGAAAAAAGCTTTTCCGCAGCAAAAAATCTGGGGCGCACTCTATTTACAATTTAAAAACCAACCTCTTAATCTGAATGAGGTCAATCATTTATCAGAAATTGCGTTGCTTTTAAATCAAGCGATGCGCTATGAAGGGCTGTTGTTGACTGATGCTGTTGCTGATGTACAGAAAGTTGATAGTATTGCAATCAAGAAGAATAATCTGTATAGCCCTGAGGTTTTTGATGAACTTTTGCAGATGAATGAGCAGCATTATAAGAATGCGGGCAAGCGTCTAAAATCAGGTAAAATTGCCATTAATCCTACCATGAAACGATCTGAAGGAATAGATAAATCAGGGAATATTCAGGGATGTCGGTATTGTCCTCTTAAGTCAATCTGTCGTTTTGAAGCAAATGTGCATATGCAACAGCATACACGGGAAATAGGACAAAAATCAGCCGCCGAGATTTTAGCAGAACTGAAAGGGGAAGCCACAAAAGATGAGTGAAATACAGTTAACACCAGAGCAGTTTGAAGCTATCCATAGCTCTGGTAAAAATATTTTAGTTTCAGCAAGTGCTGGTTCAGGGAAGACTTTCGTGATGGCTCAGCGCATTGTTGAGAAAGTCAAACAAGGGGTTGAAATCGACCATCTTTTTATCTCGACCTTCACAAAAAAAGCTGCGAGCGAATTACGCATGCGTCTAGAAAAGGATTTGAAAAAAGCGCGAGCAGAAAGTAAGGATGTGCACTATCAAAGGTTGACAGGAGCTTTACAAAATCTTGCGAATGCAGATATTGGAACAATGGATAGTTTCACCCAAAAACTTGTAAAGACTCATTTTAATCGAGTAAACATTGATCCTAATTTTCGTATTCTTGCTGATCAAACGGAGAGCGATTTAATCAAACAGGAAGTTTTTGAGCGTCTGGTAGAAGAGTACCTTGCAGCAGATCACGAACAAAACATTCCCAAAGAAAAATTTGAGCGTTTGATCAAAAATTTTTCCAAAGATCGAAATATTTCGGGATTTCAAGAAGTCGTTTACAAGGTTTACAGGTTTATAACCGCCACAGAAAACCCCACAAAATGGTTAGAAGATCAGTTTTTAAAAGGTTTTGAGACATATCAGCAGCTGACAGATCTATCAGTAGATACTCATGGACTCATAAAAGAAAAGTTATTATCTTTTTTTGAACTTTTAGAAGCAGCATTGGATAATGGAGTGATAGCCAAAAAAGGGGTTGGTCGTGATAAAGCGAACATTATCTTAGATAATAAAAACGAACTCTTAGAAGCTTTAATCAATCAGGAGTTTACGACTTTTTCTGAGCTTTTTCTGACCTTGGATACTGACATTCGAGTTGGTACTTCAAAAGATGAAAATATTTCCGTCTTAAAAAAAGAGTTTTCTGCACTTAAACAAGAGTTGGTAGGTTCAAATAGTAAACCGGGGCTGATTAGAGAGTTCGTCAATAAAATCAAACATGCGGAACTTATACAAAGGTATCAACCTGAAGCTTTTGATGTAGCGAAAGATTTACAGCGCTTCATGCTTCATTTTTATCAAGCATATCTTGAACGTAAAAAGATTGAAAATGCTTTTGAATACTCTGATATTGCGCATTTTGCTATAGAAATACTGGAAAATAATCCGGATATTCGTGAGGAACTGCGTCTTTATTATGAGGAAATCATGATTGATGAGTACCAAGATACCAGTCATACGCAAGAGCGAATGTTGGAGCTTCTCTCAAACGGACACAATCTTTTTATGGTGGGTGATATTAAGCAATCCATTTATGGATTCCGCTTAGCTGATCCAAGCTTATTTTTAGAGAAGTATCAAAGTTATGATCAGGAAAACGACCCTAATCAACTGATTCGCTTGAAAGAGAATTTTCGTTCTCGTGGTGAGGTGCTCAACTTTACAAATGTTATTTTTGAGCATTTGATGGATCAGGATATTGGTGAAATGACCTATGGTCAAGCTGAAAAGCTAATCCAAGGAAATACCACAGATTACCCTACTCAAGCAGAGCAAGAATTTTATCCAGAGCTCTTGTTATACAATGAGACTAAAGAAGAGGAGTCTACTGAGGAGAATGGGGAAAATCTTTCTGATGGAGAAATCAGAGGAGCAGCTCAAAAAATACAGCATTTGATTCAAAAAGGGGTTCAACCCAAAGATATTGCGATATTGGTACGCTCAAAATCAAATAATAATAAAATTGAGGATATACTTTTAAGTTATGACATCCCCGTAGTTTTAGACGAAGGTCGTGTGGATTTTCTAAAATCAATTGAGGTTTTAGTCATGCTAGATGTTTTACGCGCCATTGACAATCCTCTATATGATTTATCTCTTGTGGCCACCCTGCGTTCTCCTCTTTTTAATTTCAATGAAGATGAATTGACAAAGATTAGCCTGCAGGGGGGAAGAGAAGTTCGCTTTTGGGATAAGTTAAAGCAAGCACTTACTCTAACAGGGCAAAATCCTGAATTAATCGACGGAGCCTTCTCCAAAAAGCTGAAGTCCTTCTATGATAAGTTTACAGAATGGCGTAAACTTGTCAACCAAATTTCAATTCACGAACTCCTTTGGCGAATATATACAGAAACCTACTATTTCGACTATGTGGGAGCCTTAAAAAATGGTGAAATGCGACAGGCAAACCTTCAAGCTCTATCAATAAGAGCTGAATCTTACGAAAGCAGTGGCTATAAAGGACTCTTTAAATTCATCAGATTGATTGATAAGTTTATGGAACAAAATAATGACTTGGCTTCTGTAAATATAAAATTACCTCAAAATGCGGTACGTGTGATGACTTTTCATAAGTCCAAAGGATTAGAGTTTGACTATGTTTTTCTGATGAATCTTCAGTCGCGCTTTAATAGTCGTTCGCTGCAAGAAAATGTAATTTTAAGTCGAAAAAATGGGTTGGGCATGAAATACGTGGCAGATTTGAAAAAAGAGCCAGAAGTCGTCACTGATTTCCCATATGCTCTCGTTCGGATGGAGACTTTCCCTTACATGGTAAATCAAGAGCTTGAACAGAAGGCGACACTTTCTGAGGAAATGCGCGTGCTTTATGTTGCCTTCACAAGAGCAAAGAAGAAATTGTATTTAGTCGGAAAAATAAAATCTACGGATAAAAAATCAGGGCTTGATCTTTATGATACAGCTGTACTAGAACAGAATATTCTCTCAGATAAATTCCGCAAGTCAACACGGGGTTTCCAACACTGGATACTTGCTCTGCAAGCAGCAACAAACCTCCCATTGAAGATGAATATTTATACAAAAGATGATATTGCCTCGCCATCTTCAAATCTTTTAGGCCATCCTGATTTTAAAAAATTGGTAGAAGAAGCAACGAATTTTGATCAAATCATGGCATTTTCGGAAGAGATAAAAGCGGCCCAAAAAATTATGACTTACCAGTATCCACATCAGGCAGCGACAGAGTTGTCTAGTATACAGACTCCTAGTCAAGTCAAAAAAAGGAGTTATGAAAAGCAGCTAGCAGTTGGAGAGGTACAACCGAGTAGTGAATTTATCCGATCTAAGCGTCTCGACTTCAGCGCCTTTGATGAGCATCAAGTGACAGCTGCTCAGATTGGTTCGGCAATACATACTTTCATGCAATATGTTGACTTTTCACATCCCGATTTATTTAGTTTTCAAAGCACTTTAGACGAGATGGGATTTGTTGAGGAGATAAAAAATCAGATTGATTTAGTCAAAATTTTGACGTTATTTGATACTGAACTTGGGAAATTTTTAACTGAGAATGTCGCAAATACAAAAAAGGAAGCACCATTTTCGATGTTAAGGACAGATGAATACGCTGAAGAACAATATATTGTTCGAGGAATTTGTGATGGTTTTGTGCAGCTGGAGAATCGGATTGTTCTTTTTGATTATAAAACAGATCGCTTTACAACTGCTCAGGCTATCCCAGAAATAAAAAATCGTTACCAAGGTCAAATGGAACTTTATGGAGAAGCTCTGCAAAAAGCTTACCAAGTCAAGGAAGTTGACAAATATTTAATATTATTAGGCGGACCAAAGCAAGTATTTGTGGAAAAATTGGACTGAAAAATTACTGACCAGAAGGTCAAAAACATCAAGGAGAAAATATGGTAGATTATCAGCTGCATTCCATTGTGGAAATGAAAAAGCCTCATGCTTGTACCATAAAGGCAACAGGTAAAAAGGCTAATGCTTGGGAAATTACTCGTCTTGGTGCGGACATTCGCATTCAGTGTACTAACTGCCATCACGAGGTAATGATGAGTCGTTACGACTTTAATCAGAAAATTAAAAAAGTGCTCAATTGAGCACTTTTTAGTTATAGAGAGATTTAAGATTAAATTTGAGGTATTGAATAAGTCCATTGTAAAGGACTTTAGTAAAGCGCCAAATATAGCGTCCCAAAACTATGACAAGCATACAACAGAAAATTGCCATGAGCCATTGCCACCAAGCGTACCCAGCAACACCTGTATTACTGATAAAAGTGATATTCGGATTGTGTGTGAAGGTCCCAATGATCATTAAAAGGGGTGAAATCAGCAGGGCAGCAAGCAAGCTATACAGCGCAGCAAGTAATAGTGCCACGGCAACGATAAGCCATACTCCAATAACAAAATTAAAGGCAAGTACGCCTATGCCTGCTAAAATATTGAGATGCTTCTTACGTTTTCTGGGGTTAATCCCTGCACATAGTGCTGCTAAATCTGTTTGATAAAGCGCTGCTAAAGCAATCAGAGTTTCCAGATTTGGCTCTGTTTTGCCCGCTTCCCAACGTGATATAGCTTGGCGGCTAAAATAAAGTTCTTTAGCAACTTGTTCTTGGGTTAAATTTTGTGCAAGTCGTGCAGCTTGTAAGTTTTCTCCGAGCATTTTGCTACCTCCTGAGTTTCTGTCTACATTATTAACTAAAATCCTAAGAATAGCAAGGCTTGTAGAGCAAAATAAGAGCAACATTTTGTAGCACATTGGATTTTAGAGAAAAAAGTGGGAAAAAGGTGTAAACTTGTAAAGTTCTAGTTTTAACAGGAGCGACTAGCCGTTTATTGTCTTTTTTGACGATTTACAGTATAATTAGAACTAATTAATCTTAATTTTGGAGAATATAAAACATGGCTTTAACAGCAGGTATCGTTGGTTTACCTAACGTAGGTAAATCAACTCTTTTTAATGCAATTACAAAAGCAGGCGCAGAAGCTGCAAACTATCCTTTTGCAACAATTGACCCAAATGTTGGGATGGTAGAAGTACCAGATGAACGTTTAAACAAGTTAACAGAGTTGATTAAACCTAAGAAAACTGTTCCGACAACTTTTGAATTCACAGATATTGCTGGGATTGTTAAAGGGGCCTCACGCGGAGAAGGTCTAGGAAATAAATTTCTTGCCAATATTCGGGAAGTAGATGCCATCATTCATGTGGTCCGTGCTTTCGATGATGAAAATGTAATGCGTGAAAATAATCGTGAAGGTGAATTTATTGATCCCATGGCAGATATTGAGACCATTAATTTGGAATTAATTTTAGCAGACTTGGAGTCAGTCAATAAACGTTATGCGCGCGTTGAAAAGATTGCCCGCACTAAAGATAAAGATGCAGTGGCGGAATTCAATGTTTTGCAAAAAATCAAACCTGTCCTTGAAGATGGAAAATCAGCTCGTACGATTGAATTTGACGAAGATGAAGCAAAGGTAGTCAAAAGTTTGTTCTTGTTGACCACGAAACCTGTGTTGTATGTGGCGAATGTTTCTGAAGATGAGGTGGGTGAACCAGACAATATCGAATATGTCAAACAAATTCGTGAATTTGCAGCTACTGAAAACGCTGAGGTTGCTATAATTTCTGCGCGTGTTGAAGAAGAAATCTCCGAGTTGGAAGATGACGAAAAAGCTGAATTTTTAGAAGCCATTGGGTTACAGGAGTCTGGTGTTGATATGTTGACGCGTGCTGCCTATCATTTACTAGGTCTTGCTACTTACTTCACAGCAGGAGAAAAAGAAG
The DNA here is from genome assembly GCF_014905395.1 of Lactococcus taiwanensis. Classification (GTDB taxonomy): domain Bacteria; phylum Bacillota; class Bacilli; order Lactobacillales; family Streptococcaceae; genus Lactococcus; species Lactococcus taiwanensis. Next base: position 109,085 of record NZ_BNDT01000006.1, on the reverse strand, counting down.
TTCGTGCTTGGACTTTTAAACGCGGCATGAAAGCGCCACAAATGGCTGGGATTATCCACTCGGACTTCGAAAAAGGCTTTATCCGCGCAGTGACCATGTCTTATGAGGATTTGATTAAATACGGCTCAGAAAAAGCCGTTCGTGAAGCTGGTCGCCTGCGTGAAGAGGGGAAAGATTATGTCGGCCAAGACGGAGACATCATGGAGTTTCGCTTTAACGTGTAAACCATTGTAAATTTAAATATTGCGCCATTTTGGTGCTTTTTTTAAATTCTAAAGTTGCTGACAGCTTCGTCAGTAAGAAAGTGCCAGTTTGCAAGGTAAGATATGTTATAATAAATGCAGTCGCTGATTTCTAGAAATCAGCCTTTTGGCATTTTGTCAGCTACTGCCCCTCCCCGTTTTTCATTTTGACAATGTGGTGCATGATGGCGATCGGAAACGGTCTGAGTAGGATAATTTCATCATTGAGGACACTTTGTGTGTTCGCTTTACAAGCTTGTTGACAGTTTGATTTTCCTGGATTTATCGGAAATTTTCTTGAAATATCGACTCATCAAGCGGTATATTAGACAAAAATTGGGACTGGAAAACGCCAATTATCAACCAAGTTTACAGATGCTCAGGCAAATGTTCATCTGGCAAAAAATTGACCATAGGGATCTGATTGAGGTTCAACCGCATCTTATCGTGCTACGGAGTAAAAGCCAAATCAAGAAATTTATAGAAGGATTTAAAAATGACAAAAATGATTGTAGGCCTGGGAAATCCAGGTGATAAGTACGACAAAACCAGACACAACATGGGTTTTATGGCGCTGGATTTGCTGGCCAAAGAGCTAAATGTTGAATTTCGTGAAGAAAAAACGTTTATGTCCTTGGTCGCATCGACTTTTATTAATGGTGAGAAAATGTTTCTCGTGAAACCTTTGACTTTTATGAATGAGTCAGGTCGAGCAGTAGCACCTCTTTTGAAATATTATAATCTTGACCCAGCAGATTTGACGGTGATTCATGATGATTTGGATTCGCCAGTCGGGCGTGTACGTTTACGGCAAAAAGGTTCGTCTGGTGGTCAAAATGGTATCAAATCGGTCATCACTCATGTCGGGACGCAAGCATTTAACCGAGTTAAAATCGGTATTGGGCGTCCGAAAAATGGGATGACGGTCGTTAATCATGTTCTCTCACGTTTTGACAATGCAGACAAAGAAATCGCTCAAGACGGTATTTTCAAGGCGGTAGACGCCATGAAATTCTATATTGAAAACGGTGATTTCCAACAAACGATGAATAAATTTAACTAGATGAATATTATTGAATTTTTTGACCAAAATTGGCAGTTACAAAAATGGCAGCAAGGCTTTTCCAAACGAGAGCGTACGCTACTGACAGGGTTGTCAGGAACCGCTAAAAGTTTGGTTATGGCCAATGCTTATGAAAATGTCCCTGACAAGTACATCATTATTACGGATAGTCAATTTCATGCCAATGAGCTGTATGATGAGTTATCAACGCTCCTTGGTGAGGAAAAAGTTTATCAATTTTTCTCAGATGATAATGTTTATGCGGAATTTGCCTTGGCTTCCAAAGATCGTGTGGCTTATCGCTTAGAAGCACTGAATTTCCTGTTGGATGAAGCGGCAACTGGCTTTTTAGTGGTACCGTTTTTGGCAACACGTAGTCTCTTGCCCCATCCAGATAATTTTTTGGAAAACTATCTTTTACTGACAACTGGTGACGAATATGACCTGAAAAATTTACTGACCATGCTGTCAGCAGCTGGTTACGAAAAAACGCAGCGCGTGATGACGCCGGGGGAATTCTCTATTAGAGGGGACATCGTGGACCTCTATCCTTTAGATGCCGCAAATCCTGTGCGCTTAGAATTTTTTGGTGACGAAGTAGATACTATTCGCACTTTTGATGTCGATAGCCAACGCTCACTTGACAGCTTAGAAACGCTTGAAATTTATCCTGCTAGCGATTTTATTTTATCGGATAAAGAGTTTGACAAGGGTGTAAAAGCTTTGCGCACACAATTAGATTTACTGACAGAGCCGTCAGCAAAATCCTACATGGAAGAAGTCATCTCAGCAGCAGAAAATCATTATTATCACAAGGATTTACGAAAATTTGCTGCTTATTTTTACGATAAGAACAATTCACTCTTAGATTATTTTCCAAAAAATGTTCAGATTTTCATTGATGATTTCCAAAAAGTCAATGATGCCAATAATAAATTAGAAATGGAATTGGCGGATTTTATCTTGTCTGAAAAGACTATGGGACGTGGTCTTGATGGACAAGTTTATCTTGTAGATACGATGGCTAAGGTACGTAATTACAAACCTGCCACTTTCTTTTCAAATTTTCAAAAGGGACTAGGGAACCTGCGCTTTGATCAGCTTTATAACTTCAAGCAGCATTCCATGCAGCAGTTTTTTGGACAGTTAGAACTCTTTTACACTGAAGTCGAGCGTTTTGTTAAGCAAGATTTCACAGTTGTCTTAGCCGTTTCTTCTGAAAAATTAAGAAAATCTCTTCTTGAACTGGATCTTAAGTTCTATGAAGTTGACAATGAAAATTTACAGGTTGGAAAGATCAATCTGATTGATTTACAGTTGGCTAACGGTTTTAATTTTCTTGATGAAAAACTTGTCGTCATGACCGAGCAGGAAATTTTTGGGAAGATGCGCAAGAAAAAAGCGCGCAGACTCAATATTACCAACGCAGAGCGACTAAAAGACTACAATGAATTGGCAGTCGGCGACTTTGTGGTCCATAAAAACCATGGGATTGGGAAATATCTTGGTTTACAGACCCTTGAAGTGGGTGGCATGCACCGTGATTATCTGACCATTCAATATCAAAATGGTGATACAATTTCTGTACCAGTCGATCACCTGGATTTGCTCAGCAAGTATTCCGCAGGTGAAGGCAAGACCCCAAAGATTAATAAGCTGAATGATGGACGCTGGCGTAAAACCATGTCAAGTGTTTCCAAGCAAGTGGAAGATATTTCCGATGATCTTATCAAACTTTACGCTGCTAGACAGGCTCAAAAAGGCTTTGCATTTTCGCCAGATGATAGCAACCAAGAGGAATTTGATAGTGCTTTTGCTTATGTGGAAACCGAGGATCAGTTGCGATCGGTCAATGAAATCAAACAGGATATGGAACAAGAGCGTCCAATGGACCGATTGTTAGTAGGTGATGTCGGATTTGGTAAAACTGAAGTGGCTATGCGTGCGGCTTTCAAAGCCATCAATGACGGTAAACAAGTCGCTATTCTTGTGCCAACGACCGTGCTTGCAGAACAACACTTTAACAACTTTTCTGAGCGCTTTATTAATTTTGGTGTCAATGTTGAGGTGCTCAGTCGTTTTCAAACGAAGGCGCAACAAGCGGAAATTTTAGCCAAGTTGAAAAAAGGTCGGGTAGATCTCATCATCGGCACACACCGCTTATTGTCAAAAGATGTTGAATTTTTTGACTTAGGTTTGATGATTATTGACGAAGAACAACGTTTTGGTGTCAAACATAAAGAGCGACTAAAGGAGTTGAAAACGCAGGTTGATGTATTAACACTCACTGCAACACCTATTCCTCGGACCTTACATATGTCCATGCTGGGAATTCGTGATTTGTCAGTCATTGAAACGCCACCTACTAACCGTTACCCCGTTCAGACTTACGTTATGGAAACGAACTATGGTGTGGTTCGAGATGCAGTTTTGCGAGAGATTTCACGCGGTGGACAGGTTTACTATGTTTACAATAGAGTTGACACTATTGAACAGAAAGTTTCCCAGTTGGAAGAGCTGATTCCAGAGGCTCGGATTGCTTCTATTCATGGGCAAATGACTGAAATTCAGCTGGAAAATACCTTGCTTTCGTTCATTGCTGGTGATTATGATGTACTCGTAGCTACTACCATTATTGAAACTGGAGTTGATATTCCAAATGCTAATACGCTTTTTATTGAAAATGCGGACATGATGGGCCTATCACAACTTTACCAATTGCGTGGGCGTGTGGGTCGTTCTAATCGAGTTGCCTATGCTTATTTCATGTATCGGCCTGAAAAAATATTATCTGAGGTATCCGAAAAGCGTTTGGAAGCGATAAAAGGTTTTACAGAGCTGGGTTCTGGTTTCAAAATAGCCATGCGTGACCTCTCGATTCGTGGGGCAGGAAATCTCTTGGGTGCTGAGCAATCTGGCTTTATCGATTCCGTCGGTTTTGACCTTTACTCACAACTGCTTGAAGAAGCTATTCATAGTAAATTAGGCACCCAAAAACAAAAAAGGACGACAAATGTAGAGATAAGTTTGGGATTGGATGCCTTTATTCCAGGTTACTATATCGCAGATGAACGGCAAAAAATCGAAATTTATAAACGTATTCGCCAGATTGATAGCCGTAGTATTTATGAAGAACTGCAAGATGAGTTGGTGGATCGCTTTGGTGAATATCCCGATGAGGTTGCCTATCTTCTCGAAATTGGTCTTTTGAAGCACTTTGCAGATAACGCGCTAGTGGAAAAAATTGAGAAAACGCGTTTTGAGGCAATTGTTACTATGGATCGTTCAGCACATACCATGTACGATCCACAAGAATATTTCCAAGCTTTAGCAAGCACTACAATGAAAGCTTCTGTGGGAGAAAAATATGGGAAAATGACCTTTCGCTTTAAGATTGACCAGCGTAGTACGGTCGTCCTAATGCGAGAGTTGATGAACTTTATTGAAAGTTTGTCGGCTCTGCGAGATACGCATGAAAAAAGTTAAAAACTTACTGACGGCTTGGTCAGTAAAAATTTAAAGCTCTGTCAGTGCTGACAGAGCTTTAATTATTATAAGTAAAGCCATTTTCAAACAAAATGAAATATGTTATAATCAAGCCATGAGATTAGATAAGTTTTTAAAAGTTTCGCGCCTGATTAAACGTCGTCCGGTCGCGAAAGAAGTTGCTGATAAAGGTCGTATTAAAGTGAATGGAAAATTGGCCAAGTCCTCTACGGATGTCAAATTTAATGACCTTATTGAGATTCGCTTTGGTAATAAGATAGTTGAGGTCCGAGTTGCAGAACTTAAAGAGTTCACACGCAAAGAGGATGCGGACAAGATGTATGAAATGATTAGCGAAACACGCATTCAGGCAGAAGAAGAATAAGACAGCGCCTTGGGAGGTTTTAATGGCTAAACACGTGATTCAATTGAATAATGAGTTTATTCAAAATAAAAATAGAAAAGCTGTAGCACCAGTACCTAAACGTAAACATTTAGGGCTGATTTTAGTCGTTGCTATTCTATTGTTTAGCTTGGCAAGCATGAGTTTGATCAAATCTTATGAAAATTTGCAAAAACAAGTTGTTTTAGAGCAAAGTGCCAAAAAACAATATGATACTCTGTCAAAAGAAGTCGCAACGAAAAAAGAAGAGATAAAAAAACTTCAAGATGCAAATTACTTGCAAAAATATGCTCGTAGTCAAGACTATTCTCAGAGTGACGAGAAAGTTTTTAACACAAACAATCCTCTAGTCGATGGAGACGGGACAAGCCAATGATTGGAAAAGTTGAGCATATCACAAGATTTGGACTGTTTGTGACTTTTTCTACTGACGACACTGTCAGTAAAAAAACAGGACTGATGCGCTGGTCAGCATTACCCAAAGGGCATCCCAAATACCAGATTGGGGACTTGGTTTCGTTTGAGATTTCTAAGGAGCATACTGACGGAAAAATTGACTTAACATACCTAGACGAGGATTTCAAAAGTATTTTTGGACAGTTTTTAGAAGAAACTGAACACCGATTAGAAAGCCTAAAAGCAGTAAATAAGGATTTAAGATGAGCCTGAAAGAGGACCTTCTTAAGTACAGGCGGTTAGTTAATCGTTATGAAAAAAGGGAAAGACATGGCTTAAGAGCCTGTCTTTTCACGTATTAAAAAAAACAGACAGCGCTTTGAAGGTTTCAAAAAGAGAAATAGTTATAAAATAAATTTTTCGATGGAGTTGAGCCAGCTAGGAGTATACACTCCTAGCCACTGTCTGCAGATTTACAGTCTGCTTATTAAGAGTTGAACAAGGTTTTAAAACATGCAAAAAATGAAAGATAAATTTAATATTGCAGTGATCTTAGTGATGGTGTTCATGCTAATTCCTAGCTTTTTTGTGTCCCTTCATTCGCAAAAATCAACCAATCATTCACTCAGTAAAACAAGTAATACGGTTGTTGCAGATAAAGTGACCCCTGAGGATTATTGGACAACAGTGCCCCAACGACCAGTTGCACTTAAAACTATCAAAGTCTATAGTGATGAGAACTTGTCGAAAACCGTTGGCGAGATCAGTGCCCGTACTCAATTAAACTTAACTGAGCTTAAAAATCAAGCCTTCAAAATGAAGGATGGAAGATATATTGCTGCTTCGAAGGCGCAGATTGTTTCGGATGTCCCACTTTCTCGGAAAAAGGTAACAACTCCTTTATATACCACCAAGCGTGTCAACGTATTTTACAGTCCGGTGACCACTTATGACCAAGAAGTTTTAACAACTATCTCAGGAAATCACCAGTTCGTTGCTGATAAGATTGCACAAACTTACTGGGGAAGTTATTATGAGATTGCTCTAAGTAATGGTCAAAAAGGTTGGGTCTCCTCAGACGATATTTCTTTAGTAAATCCCAAATTACAGGAGGTTCAAACCTTACTGCAAAAGAAATACAAGGATAAAAAGTACTCGATTTATGTAAAGGAACTCAATGACAATAGTTATACAGCTGGTGTAAATGAGGATGAGAAGATGTATTCGGCAAGTCTTTCTAAACTTCCGATTTTATACTGGACTCAAAAAAGATTAAACGAAGGATCAGCTTCTCTAGAGGATCAGTTGCTTTATCGCACTGCTGTCAATACTTTTTACGGGAGTTATAAGCCGGCTGGAACTGGAAACTTGCCTAAAACTGCGGACAATAAGAATTACAGTTTACAAGATGTGATTAATCGTACCGCAAAACTCTCTGACAATGTTGGGAGTAACTTACTGGCTTATTATGAAACAGATCAGTTCAGTACTAGTTTCCAGGATGCTATTACACAGATAGCGGGTACACCATGGAATCCTAAAGAAAGAGAAGCATCAGCGAAGATGGTAGGTAAAGTACTGGAAGCTCTCTATAATGAAGGAGGGGCATCATTTAATGCACTCTTTAACACCGCTTTTGATGATGTAAAGATTCGCGCAGGGGTTCCTAAAAACATTCCTGTTGCGCATAAGATAGGAGGGGCAGGTAGTGATAATCATGATGCGGCGATTATATTTACTGAGCAGCCTTACCTCTTGGTCATTGAAACAGATGGGGCTACGGATGAACAAATTCAAACAATTTCCCAAGAGATTTATGAGGTCATGAAATGACACCAGCAGAAAAGAAATTTTTGAAAATCGTTACTGAAGAACATTATTTTGATCAGCATCATAAAGTTCTGATAGCCTTATCTGGCGGTCAGGACTCAATGACGTTATTCAATTGGTTATATGCCTTTAGAGAAACCCTAGGTATTACCTTAGGAATTGCGCATATTAATCATGGTTTACGTGCAGAATCAATAAAAGAAGAGCGTGCGATTAGAGAATTAGGAAATGATAAACAAGTTCCTGTCTATGTTGACAAGTTTACAGGAGAGTTTACTGAAAAAAAAGCACGAGAATTTCGGTATCATTTCTTCGAAAAAATAATGAGTACAGATGGCTACACTGCTCTAGTAACAGCTCATCACCGGGGAGACATCGTAGAAACGGTATTAATGCGGCAAATAAGTGGAAGAGGACTACGAAGTTTACAAGGCATAGAGCCACGTCAACCTTTTGGCTTAGGAGAATTAATCCGACCGCTTCTTCGGTTTGAAAAAAAGGAACTTGACGCCCCCATTTTCTTTGAGGATGCAACAAACAAAGGGACGGATTATTTACGGAATCGGATTAGAAATCAACTCATTCCCGGCTTGACCCAAGAAAATCCTCAATTCTCTGAAGCAATACTCTCGATGACCGACGAAATTAGGATGTCTTTCTCCATTATCCATGATAAAATTGATGAATTAGATATTTTAAAGGATAAAATTTCTCTCTCTAAGTTTTTAGCTCAAACTGAGGCTTTGCAACACTTCATTTTACAGGAATATTTTACTCAATATCCAAGTATCCAAATAAACAAAAAGCAATTCCAGCTTCTCCTTCACATTATTAGAAGGCCCCAACAGTATAAAGGAGAGCTTAATAAGTCTTTCGAGTTCATTAAAACTAAGACGGTCTTTTATCTCCGACCCAAACTACAAACTCAACTAGAAAATCTCCTTGTGTTGTCAGAAAATCCTAAAGATTCCAGTTTCATGGAAGTCGCCCTCCCAATAGAGGGCGAAATTGAGATTCGAAAAAGAAGGCCAGGTGATGTGATTTTGATTAATGGCCATCATAAAAAATTGAGGAAATTTTTTATAGAATATCAGGTTCCACTAGAAAAACGTGAGATGCCTTTAATCTTTGTAGATAAGATGCTTTATGCAATAGTCGATGTGGCATGCTCTGATTTGAGTAAAGCTGCTAAAAATGATAAAATTAAAAGAATATTATGGGTTAAACCCAGTGTAAGAGAGGAAACACACCATGCTCGAAAAAAATCTTGATAAGACAATAGAAAAAGTACTGGTTTCAGAAAAAGAAATTATTGAAAAATCCAAAGAACTTGGTGCAATATTAACAAAGGAATACGAAGGAAAAAATCCTTTAGTATTAGGAATTCTACGAGGCTCAGTTCCTTTCTTAGCGGAACTTATCAAGCATATTGACTGTCACCTTGAAACAGATTTCATGACCGTGTCAAGTTACCATGGTGGGACAAAATCTTCTGGAGAAGTGAAGTTGATTTTAGATGTCGATACGGCTGTCAAAGATCGAGAAATTCTTATCGTTGAAGACATTATTGATACGGGCCGTACCCTTAAATATCTGAAAGAACTTTTGGAGCATCGTGGAGCAAATGTAAAAATTGTGACGCTTTTAGATAAACCTGAGGGGCGTATTGTAGAAATCAAACCAGATTATTCTGGCTTTACTATTCCTAATGAATTTGTGGTCGGCTTTGGTTTAGACTATGACGAAAATTATCGTAATCTCCCTTATGTCGGTGTTCTCAAACCAGAAGTTTACAAAAAATAAAGGAACAATAAATAGAGTAATAGAGTTTTTCTCAGACTAAAGTATGAAAAGGACTCTGACCAATACTTACTATTAGCATTCCACTAGGAAATGTGCTATAACTAGTTATGGACTGTTATTGATTTTTAAATAAGACAAAATTGATGACAAATAAATAAAAGATAAGGTAAATATGAATAACAACAAACAACCAAGACAAGGAAATTTTGTAAAAAATATCTTGATGTGGGTGATATTGGCAATTGTTGTTGTCGTCGGTTTTAATTTCTTCTTCGGTACAAATCATGCCAATGTGGATAAAATTAGCTATTCACAATTGATGACTAAACTTAGTGATGATGATATTAAAACAGTCACAATGCAGCCTTCAGATAGTCTGATCACTGTTACAGGTGAATATAAAAAACCTGTAAAGGTCGATAATGCGGCCAGTTTTCCCCTTTTAGGAAATTCTACAACAGAAGTTAAGCAATTCCAAGCTTACATTATCCCAACAGATAGTATCATCAAAGACTTGCAAGATACTGCCAAAAGCAATGACATTAAAGTCAATGTCATTCAAGCTTCTTCTAGCGGCATGTGGGTTCAAATTCTCTCTTATATCGTCCCAATGCTCCTATTTGTGGGTATTTTCTGGTTGATGATGGGTGGAATGAATCGTGGCGGAGGCGGCGGTGGAAATCCGATGTCCTTCGGTAAATCTCGTGCTAAACAACAAGATGGTAAAACATCAAAAGTTCGTTTTGCTGACGTTGCTGGTTCTGAAGAGGAAAAACAAGAGCTTGTAGAAGTTGTTGATTTCCTTAAAAATCCGAAAAAATATCATGATTTAGGAGCTCGTATCCCAGCAGGTGTTCTACTTGAAGGCCCTCCAGGTACAGGTAAAACATTGCTTGCTAAGGCTGTTGCCGGTGAAGCAGGAGTTCCTTTCTATAGTATCTCAGGTTCTGATTTCGTTGAAATGTTTGTCGGTGTCGGTGCCTCACGTGTCCGTGACTTATTTGAAAATGCGAAGAAAACTGCACCATCAATTATCTTCATCGATGAAATTGATGCCGTTGGTCGTCAACGTGGCGCAGGTCTTGGTGGTGGTAACGATGAACGTGAACAAACCCTTAACCAATTGCTCGTTGAAATGGATGGTTTCCAAGATGATGGGAACTCAGTAATCGTTATTGCTGCAACTAACCGTTCAGATGTACTTGACCCTGCGCTTTTACGTCCAGGTCGTTTTGACCGTAAAGTTTTGGTCGGAGCTCCAGATGTTAAAGGTCGTGAAGCAGTTCTTAAAGTTCATGCTAAAAACAAACCTTTAGCAAGTGATGTTGATTTGCACAATGTTGCTACACAAACTCCAGGCTATGTCGGAGCTGATTTGGAAAATGTTTTGAATGAAGCTGCACTTGTTGCCGCCCGTCAGAATAAGACCGAAATTAACGCTGCTGACATTGATGAAGGAATGGACCGTGCAATGGCTGGTCCAGCTAAGAAAGATCGTATTCAATCCATGCGCGAACGTGAAATCGTGGCTTACCACGAAGCAGGTCACGCTATTGTTGGACTCGTTCTTGAAAATGGTTCTACTGTCCGTAAAGTTACCGTTGTGCCACGTGGACGTATCGGTGGTTACATGCTTGCTCTTCCAGATGAAGAAATCATGCAACCAACAAACTTCCACCTCAAAGATCAACTTGCCAGCCTTATGGGTGGACGACTTGGTGAAGAAATTGTCTTTGGTGTAGCTACACCAGGGGCATCAAATGATATTGAAAAAGCTACTCAAATTGCTCGTTCAATGGTTACCGAATATGGGATGTCTAAGAAACTTGGTATGGTATCTTATGAAGGAGATCATCAAGTATTTATTGGCCGCGACTATGGTCAAACTAAGACTTACTCAGAAGCAACTGCTGTTATGATCGATGATGAAGTGCGTCGTATTCTTGGTGAAGCTTATGACCGTGCTAAAGAAGCAATTGAAACACATCGTGAGCAACATAAAGCAATTGCGGAAGCTTTGCTTAAATATGAAACACTTGATGCGAAACAAATCATGTCACTCTTTAAAACAGGTAAAATGCCTGATGAAGCAGCGGCAGCAGAAGTTCCAGAACCAAAAACATTTGAAGAATCTCTCAAAGATGCAAATGCGAATGTTGAAGATTTCTCAAATATTAACATCTATAATGGTGAAGAAGAAAAAACAGACTCTAAACCAGCGGAAGATGCGGAAGATAAGGAATAAACATAAAAACAGCCCAATAAGGCTGTTTTTTTATGTTTTAGAGTAAATGGTCTAGTTTATTCTTGACAAAAACTATTAATTTGATATAATTAAATAGTTGTCGTTTGAAACAACACTTTCCCTAGGATACACAAAAGTAGTTGCAAAAGTAAACATAGTTTATTCTTGACAAATGCTAAAAATAGTGTATAATAGAAAAGTACTGTTTGAGACAGCACAAAATATATGGTCCGTTGGTCAAGGGGTTAAGACACCGCCTTTTCACGGCGGTAACACGGGTTCGAATCCCGTACGGACTATATCTGGAGGATTACCCAAGTCCGGCTGAAGGGAACGGTCTTGAAAACCGTCAGGCGTGTAAAAGCGTGCGTGGGTTCGAATCCCACATCCTCCTTTATAATTATCGCGGGATGGAGCAGCTAGGTAGCTCGTCGGGCTCATAACCCGAAGGTCATAGGTTCAAATCCTATTCCCGCAATTTGTTTGGCTCGGTAGCTCAGTTGGTAGAGCAATGGATTGAAGCTCCATGTGTCGGCGGTTCGATTCCGTCTCGCGCCATTACATTTTACTACGCGGATGTAGTTTAATGGTAGAACCCCAGCCTTCCAAGCTGGCTACGCGAGTTCGATTCTCGTCATCCGCTTAACTTAATAATTTGGGAGTTTAGCTCAGTTGGTTAGAGCACTGTGTTGATAACGCAGGGGTCCCAGGTTCGAATCCTGGAATTCCCATATTTGGTATTTATTGCATAGGAGATATACCTGTTCTCATGTCGAACACAGAAGTCAAGCCCTATCGCGCCGGAAGTACTTGGGGGTTGCCCCCTGGGAGATAAGGTCGATGCCAAGTTGTATTGCGGATTAGCTCAGTTGGTAGTAGCGCATGACTGTTAATCATGATGTCGTCAGTTCGAGTCTGACATCCGCAGTTAGTAAGATCACCTAAGGGTGATTTTTTTATTGGCTTAACTTATTTCTATGAAATCTTGACACAGAAGAACGTGTCAAGATTTTTATTTACTTCAAAGTTGTTAGCGGTTACAATGTATTTATAGTAAGTATAATATAAGGAGCTTAAAATGACTGAAACCGTAAGCTTAAAAGTACGAGTGCAAAAACTTGGTACTGCATTATCTAACATGGTAATGCCCAATATTCCTATTTTAATTGCCTGGGGGGTGTTGACAATGTTCTTCATTCCTGATGGCTTTACCCCTAATAAAACATTTGCCGCTATGGTAAGTCCAATGCTAGCGTTTTTGATACCTCTCATGATAGGCTACACTGGGGGTAAAAATATATATGAACATCGTGGTGGAGTGGTTGGCGCAATAGCAACTTTTGGTTCAATTATAGCCACAGCGACTGTCTCTGTAGGAGGTCTCAATACTAAAGGAAACGTTCCAATGATTTTGGGAGCGATGATTTTAGGTCCTTTTGGTGCTTGGTTAATTAAGAAGTTTGATGAATATGTTCAACCCCATATTAAAGCGGGTCTGGAAATGTTAATTAATAATTTCTCAGCTGGATTAGTTGGTTTTGGACTTGCCCTTTTTGCTGTAAAAGTGGTTGGTCCACTTGTAGCGTGGCTAACCGATGTGATGGGACATGGGGTTGATTTTTTAATTGCTAATCACTTGATTCCTCTTGCTAATCTTTTTATTGAACCAGCCAAAATATTATTTTTAAATAACGCAATCAATCAAGGAATCTTATCACCTTTAGGCCTTCAACAGGTTTCTGAAAGTGGTAAATCGCTTCTATTTTTACTAGAAGCCAATCCTGGACCAGGGCTTGGAATTCTCATTGCTTTTATGCTTTTTGGGAAGGGTTCGGCTAAAGCAACGGCACCTGGAGCGATTTTAATTCAATTTGTCGGTGGGATTCATGAAATTTATTTTCCTTATGTCATGATGAAACCTGCACTCTTCTTTGCTGTGATGGCTGGTGGGGTATCGGGTACCTTGACAAATAACTTACTAGGTTCGGGTCTTGCTGCTCCTGCTTCACCTGGTTCAATTATTGCGATCACAGGGATGGCGTCTGGTAAATCAGCAGGTGGTTTTGGAAATGTAGTTTGTGTTTGGGCAGGAATCATTGTGGCTGCCTTGGTATCATTTGCAGTTGCTGCAGTCATCTTGAAGCGTGACAAGTCGTTGGTGGATGATTCTACTTTCGCTCAGGCGCAAGCAGAGGTTGCTGCTGACAAAGCGGTCAGCAAAGGTCAAGCGCAAGCAGCAGCTACAAAGAAAACGCCAGAAGACTTCTCGTCTGTAAAACATATCATCTTTGCTTGTGATGCAGGGATGGGTTCTAGTGCTATGGGGGCTTCAATCTTACGTAATAAGGCTAAGAAAGCAGGACTGTCCCAAGACGTTACGAATGTAGCGATTGCTAATCTAAAAGCTGGTCCCGACACCATTGTCGTAACTCAGGACGAACTAGCTCCTAGAGCTGCGACAATGGCTCCTGAGGCGATACGTTATTCCGTAGCTAATTTCTTGAACTCACCACGGTATGATGAGATTATCAGTAATCTTTCTGGCATTGATGAACGGCTCTCGGCACCAGAAGTTGCTGACCAAGCTGTCAGTGACGAAGAGATAGATTTAAATCAGATTGATGAAGTTGTTTTTGCTCATGACGGCGCACATGTGGGCTCAAGTACAATGGGCAAAGAAACACTTCAAGCAATTTTTAGGACGCATGAGGTTAAAATTCCAGTATCTGATGTTGAATTTTTGGGCTTGGGTGCTTTCAATGCTAGTAATATTATGGTGGTGTCCCTCCATGAGTTTACAGAGCAAGCTAAAACTAAAGCACCAAATGCACAACATCTATCAGTTGAAAGCTTAATTACGACGCCTGAATACTTAAAAATGGTCAATAGAATGAATAAATAGCAAAGGAAGATTGCTGACGGTCTTGTCAGCAAATTCTTTACGAATAAATGGAAAATAAAAGTAATATAAGACAGAGAGAAGAGTCATGTTTGTAACAAGTCGTGAGCAAAAATTAATTCAAAGTTTTTTAAGACGAGAGCGCCTCACGATTTCCGAGATGATGGAGCTCACCGGTACAAGTCGTCGAACGCTTTACCGTGATCTTGAAAAGTTGCAACAATCTTTACCTGAAGCTATCGAACTCAAAACCTCAGAAGAAGGTTATTACTTGGCAGGCGATCTAACGGAGCTGACAGGGGCTCACGAATTAGTGGAGTATTCGGTCATTGAGCGGCTTTATGGAGAGCTCCTCCTTTTGATTGAAAATAGGGCATCGATACTCTCACTAACCGAGCACTTTGGGGTTAGTCAACCAACTGTAACGAGTGATTTACGTCAAATTGAGCAAACGCTACTAGAAAGCGAATTAGTTTTGGAGCGTGAACATGGCCTAAGAATAAGAGGGAAAGAAGAAAACATTCGATCCGTATTGGTCTCCAGTCTCTTTAATTCTAGTACAATCCAAGAAATTATCAGCGGAACATTCACTAAAAATCGAGTTTTAGAACTTTTAGATTCAGAAAAATTTGTACAAGCTCAAAAGGGGTTTGAACAGCTCGAACTTCCAAGCGGGATGACAGATAAAATCCGTGTGTTGATGCAACTTTTTCTGACAGTGGTACTCTTACGAATTGAAGAAGGTTACTCATTAGAGTTAGAGAAGGTTCGACAACCCAGTAAACAAGCACTGAGCTTTGTCAATCAGTTACTGACCAAGCTGTCAGTGACTAATTTTAGAATATCAGAGATTCTTTATCTAGCATCCATATATGATGTTCTCTATTTTGGGTTTGGACGCGAAATTCTATTTATGGAGAAATTTGATACAGATTTTTCTTATAAGATTCGTCAGCTTATTGCACAAGTTTCTTCAACTCTAAACATCGAATTTAGTAAGGATGATCGATTGTACGGGCTTTTGTATGCTCATTTAAAAGGGACGGATGTTTTACCAGCTCTTTTTTCAGAAAAACAAAATGATTTTGTAAAGAAAATCGCCAATGATAACGCAAAAATTTTTCAAGCTGTAAAGAAAGAACTCACAGCAGTATTCAAGAAACGTTTTTCAGACGTTGAGTTCGCCTTTGTCACTTTACATTTTGTTGCTACGCTGGAACGGAGTGATTTAGTACTTCCCTTACGTGCCGCCTTAGTAACGAGCCGCGGGCGGATTTCCTGTGAGTTTCTTATGAGTAGCTTAAGAAAAAATTTCCCTTTCTTGAGGAAGATTGATTTAATTCAAAGTTCAAAATCTGTAGATAAAAACCAATATGATGTTATCTTTACGACAGAAAAAGAACTTGATTATCTTTATGTAAGTCGCGACTTAGATCAAAAAAATCTTGATGAGATTCGTCATAAACTTCGAATAATTCAGCAGAACACAGATCCTTCAAGTTCAGAAGAACCACAGAAAAGTTTCGTTAATCTGAATGAACTCTTTAAAGTAGGCAATAAACTTCTGGCAAGTTTTGAAGTAACAGCAATCAAAAATCGTGCAGATTTGACAGATGTTGTCAAACAAGTTGTCAACGATGTCAATGTAAAAGATTCCGGGTCACTTGTTTCATTGTTGAAAGATAGATTTGAAGAAACACATCTAGCCATTCCAGAAACTCAACTCGCTTTACTTCATGGTGTGCATTCCTCTGTAAATGCCCCGCTCTTTAAAATATATGATCTGAGTCAGAGTATCGAAGTCATTGCTATGAATCGTCAACCTTTGGAGGTCAAACGTATTCTTCTTCTTTTGGCGCCACCAGAAGTACCCGAAGACGTGGCTTATCTTCTCGGTAAAATTTCAAGTTCAATCATTGAAAACAAACTCTATACAAGTATCTATAATTCAGGAAATTATGATATCGTTAGTGAACTTTTAAGAAAGATTATTACCGACTCAATCAGAACCTATGGCGAATAACTTTACATTTACTGTAAAGACTGTAAACTAAGAAAGGAACTGAAAGCTCGAGTGTTAGTGAGCTTTTCAAAGATTAAAATGGAAATTCAAAAAAATCTAATCAAACTTAATCAAAACTTCCAAACAAAGGAAGAAGCTATTGAATTTTGTGGGGAGCTTTTAGTGGCTGGCGGACATGTGACACCTGATTATATCCCAGCTATGCTACAGCGTAATGAAGAACTTTCCGTGTACATGGGAAATTTCATCGCAATCCCTCATGGGACAGATGCTGCAAAAAAAGAAGTATTAAAAACAGGCATTGCTATTGTGCAGGTACCACGCGGAGTAAATTTTGGAACGGAGAAAGATCCGAAAGTGGCTACGGTACTTTTTGGAATAGCTGGGATCGGGAGTGAGCACTTAGAGCTTATTCAAAAAATCTCAATTTTCTGTGCGGATGTAGACAATGTGGTTAAAATTGCTGATGCTCAAACAGTCGAAGAAATCGCAAATTTTTTTGAAAATTAAGCGTCAAAAGATGAAAAAATGACACAAATTTCTGTGTCATTTCTTTTATTTATTTCCAAAATGTAAAAGCTTACAATTGTTATTATAAAGGGTTTTGAAGGATTTTTTAAAGACACAAAGCTTATAATAAGGAGATGTAAGAAAATGAAAAAAGCAGTACATTTTGGAGCAGGAAATATTGGACGTGGTTTTATCGGTGAAATTTTAAACAAAAATGGATTTGAAATTACTTTTGTTGATATGAACGCATCCGTCATTGATGCGCTTAATGAACGACATGCTTACGAAATTGGTTTAGCAAGCCCTGAGCATGAAAAAATTGAGATTACAAATGTTCAAGGGATTAATAATGGGCAAGACCCTCAACAAGTCGTAAAAGCTATCGCTGAAGCTGATCTTGTGACTACAGCGATTGGTCCAAATATCTTACCATATATTGCAGAACTTATCGCTCAGGGCATTCAAGGACGTAGAACTTCTGGTAAGCAAAGTCCTCTTGATTTCTTAGCTTGCGAAAATATGATTGGAGGCTCTGAATTTTTAGGTGAAAAGGTAGCTGAATATTTATCAGATGAAGATAAAACCTATGTGTCACAGTACATTGGATTTCCCAATGCTGCAGTTGATCGTATCGTTCCCGGCCAACACCATACCGATGTACTCTACGTGGAAGTAGAACCTTTTCGTGAGTGGGTCATTGATGAAAGTCAGTTAAAGAACACTAGCTTTAAACTTGAAGGAGTGCACTATGCCACAGATTTAGAACCTTTTATTGAGCGTAAACTCTTTTCAGTCAACTCTGGGCATGCAACTGTTGCCTACAATAGCGCATACAAAGGCTACCCTACGATTTTGGAAGGTTTACAGCATAAAGAAGTGCTTCAAGCCCTCAAAGACGTACAAGCAGAAACGAGAGCACTCCTTCTAGCAAAATGGGGGAGCTATTTTACACAGGAAAGTCTATTAGAGTACCATAAAGTGATTATCTCACGTTTTGCAAATCCGGAAATTGTGGATGAAGTTTCACGTGTAGGACGTACACCCATCCGTAAATTAGGCTACGATGAACGTTTTATCCGTCCTATCCGAGAACTAAAGGAGCGAGGTCTTAACTATACTGCACATCTTGATGTTGTAGGTAAGATTTTTGCTTATCAAGATGATCAAGATGTGCAAGCCGTAGAGCTTCAGAAAAAAATAGCAACTACTGATTTACTACAAGTTATCAAAGAGGTGACGGGGCTAAGTGATCCACAACTCCTCCACGAAATAGAAAACATCGTAAAAAAATACAAAAAATAAGATAGCGCTGGAGGTCATCTCCTCCAAGGAACGTTGAATACAAAAGGTAAATTAAACCGTTTCCACTTGAAAAAATTAGGATAAAGTGTTAATATAGAAGCATAGAAAAGCACTGGAATGTGCGAGCTCTTTCATTTTTTTGACCGACTATATTTGTATTGCATAGGGGTTCATGAGACATTCAATAGCGTAATACCTCGAACGAAAGTAGGGGAAGCTGACTTGAAGCGAGAACACCCACCTGGCGTTTTGGCGGGTTCAATACACGGAAGAGCATACGGCATTCAATCAGTGTTTTTTTGTTGTCTTGAAAACTTAAGAGATAGGCGTGTAAAGGACGACGAGGGTTATTGTCCTGATGTAAAGCATAGTGTCCTGAAATAGTTAAAGATTCAATCTCATTTTACGTTATCAGCACTATAGGGGCTTATCTAACAAAAATTCTTGCATTTTTAGTCGAAAAGGCGTAAAATAATAGAGTAAGTCTTGTGAAGACATTTCTTATTGTTATAGGCCTCCTTAGCTCAGTTGGTAGAGCAGTAGACTCTTAATCTATGGGTCGTTGGTTCGAGTCCAACAGGGGGCATCATCAAGACATAAAGTCCAGGTAACTGGGCTTTTATTTTATTTAAAAACTTAAAATTAGGCTTGGTAGATCTAAAAATAGAGGTCGTAATGATGGTTTTACCACTATTTACTGCTGTAATATTAATTTTCATTTCATTTTTCCCGATTATATGGGTTCAACTTTTTGGCTTAAAACCTTTTACAGAGAAAAGTTTTGTGGGAGAGCAAAATTCAATAGAGGAACTTGAGCAAATTATTATTGCTGTGCTCGAGTCTTGGAATCAGAAAAATTTAGTAGATGCTCAGCAGTATTATACGCCAGCACTCATGAAAAAACATGAGAGACATTTGACGACTCTAGGTTTTGATGGTAAAAAGGTGACTTTAAAGGTCCAAGATGTGGCGGGCCTGATTGCTTCACAAAAAAGAAAAGGAAAGATTTCTGTAAAGGTTACGGTTGTGGCAACTACAGTAACGGATTATCCAGAAGAGTGGTATTATTATCCTAGTGTAACGAGGACTAGAATGCTTGACCATATGATTAAAGGCCCAAGCAAGGCTCCGCCAATGAAAGTGATATATGTCCAACGGTGGAGTTTTATCCGTGATGACAATAAGTTAAAAGTACAAAAATTTAGTGGCATTTAATCCAATAATTGATGAAAATTTTCTGAAAAAAAGCTATAATAAGGTCAATGTTTTTAGCGAAACTAGCGCACAAAGGAGAACATATGAACTTAACGCAAAAATTTAACCCTAATCTGGATCGTATTGCTATATCATTGATTCGTCAGTTTGACCAACAAGTTTCATCTATTCCTGATATTATTAAGTTGACTTTGGGAGAACCTGATTTTTATACGCCTGAGCATGTTAAACAAGCAGGGATTGCGGCAATCGAAAACAATCAAAGTCATTATACTGGAATGGCTGGTTTACTAGAACTACGTCAGGCAGCTAGTGAATTTATGAATAAAAAATATGGTTTATCTTATGCAGCAGAAGATGAAATTTTAGTTACTGTTGGCGTAACGGAAGCCATTTCTAGTGTTTTATTGTCAATTTTGGTTGCTGGTGATGAAGTTTTGATTCCTGCGCCTGCATATCCTGGTTATGAGCCATTAATTACGCTTGCTGGCGGTTCTTTGGTTGAAATTGATACAAGAGCTAATGATTTTGTTCTCACGCCTGAGATGCTTGAACAAGCGATTGTCGAGCGTGAGGGAAAAGTTAAGGCTGTTATTTTGAATTACCCAGCAAATCCTACAGGGGTAACTTATAATCGGGAGCAAATTAAGGCTTTAGCTGAAGTTTTGAAAAAGCATGAAGTATTTGTGATTGCTGATGAAGTTTATTCTGAATTAAATTACACTGACCAACCGCATGTTTCAATTGCTGAATATGCACCTGAGCAAACCATCGTTCTTAATGGTTTATCAAAATCGCATGCGATGACTGGTTGGCGGATTGGATTAATCTTTGCAGCGCGTAAATTAGTGGCCCAGATTATTAAGACTCACCAATATTTGGTGACTTCGGCTTCAACTCAGTCACAGTTTGCAGCGATTGAAGCTTTGAAAAATGGTGCTGATGATGCTCTTCCGATGAAAAAAGAATATCTTAAACGTCGTGATTATATTATTGAAAAGATGTCAGCCCTTGGTTTTAAAATTATTGAACCAGATGGAGCTTTCTACATTTTTGCAAAAATTCCAGCTGATTTAGAACAAGATTCATTCAAATTTGCTGTGGATTTTGCAAAAGAAAAAGCGGTTGCTATTATTCCTGGGATCGCTTTTGGTCAGTACGGTGAAGGATTTGTCCGCTTATCTTATGCAACTTCAATGGTTGTGATTGAGCAAGCATTGGCTCGTTTGACGGATTATATCACTCAAAAACGCTCCTAAAAAAATTACTGACAGAGCTGTCAGTAAAATATTTTCAGAGAAAAATCACTGACAAAACCAAGAATTGTCAATGATTTTTTTGATATAATGAAGTGAAATTAGTAAAGGAGAAAAAGAATGCGCGATGCTGAAACCCGGGGATTAGTGCTTTACAGTCGGAATTATAAAGAAAAAGATAAATTAGTTAAAGTGTTCACCGAATCGTTTGGGAAGAGAATGTTCTTTGTTAAAAATTTTGGTAAGTCGCGCTATGCTAGTTCTTTACAGGCTTTTTCAACTGCTCAAATTACGGCGACAATAAATGATGAAGGCTTCTCATTTATTGATGATGTGAGTGAAGTAATCACTTACAAAAATATTGCTGCTGACATTTTTGTCAATGCGCATGCCTCTTATCTGATAAGCTTGGCTGATGCAGCCATTAGTGACAATCATTATGATCCGGCCCTTTATGCATTTCTTATCAGAAGTCTAGAGCTCTTAGATCAAGGTTTTGATATGGAAGTTATTACTAATATATTTGAGCTACAAATTCTTAATCGATTTGGAGTTTCTTTAAATTTTGCAGAATGTGCGTTTTGTCATACTACTAGAGGACCATTTGATTTTTCTTATAAATTTAGTGGCTGTCTTTGCTCCCGGCATTTTGATGAAGATTTACGGCGGAGCCATCTTGACCCGAATGTGATTTATTTGGTCAATCTTTTTCAAGAAATATCTTTAGATGAACTCAAAAAAATCTCGATAAAAGCAGATATGAAATTAAAAATTCGGCAATTCATTGATGGGATCTATGATGAATATGTGGGTATTCATCTCAAGGCGAAGAAATTTTTGGACTCCATGCAGCCAGGTTCGTGGGCGGATATTATGAAATGAACCTGTGGATAAGATCAAAAATCTTTTCCTAATAAAATTATCCACAGGGAAAACTTTTTAAGGGGATGAGCTTTAACAAAATTTACTATAAAAAAACACTGACAGCTCTGTCAGTGTTTTTTAATTTTATTAAACGTGGATTGGTAAGCCATCAGCCAATTCAGCAGTATCCATAATCGCTTCACCAAGTGTTGGGTGAGGTTGGATAGTCAATGAAATGTCTTTAGAAGTCAAGCCATTTTCAATCGCTAGTGATAAACCAGAAATTAAGTCAGATGCACCAGGACCAACAATTTGCGCTCCAATGATGGCTCCTTCCTTAGTTTCGGTAATCAACCGTAAGAAACCAGTGGTATCATTCATTGAGATCGCACGACCATTTGCAGCAAATGGGAACTTAGAAATCTTAACATCTTTGCGATCTTTCACTGTTTCAGGCGTTTCACCGACAGTTGCCAATTCAGTAGTCGTATAGGCTACAGCCGGTAAAGCCACGTGTAAATCGACATCATCTTCAGCGCCAGCAATTGCAGCTGCAGCAACTTTAGCTTGGAAAGAAGCTTTATGAGCAAGCATTGGACCAGGCACTACGTCACCAATTGCATAAATGTGGGGCACGTTTGTTGCATAAGATTCATTAACCTCAATCAACCCGCGGTCAGTCAACTTAACATCAGTATTGTTCAAACCGATCAAGTCAGTATTGGGGCGACGGCCAACAGAGACGAGTAAGTAATCACCAGTCACTGTTTGTTCTTTTCCGTCCACTTCAAACGTCAAAGTCACATCTTTATCAGTTTGAGTAGCAGATTTAGCCATTGCTGAAGTAAAGATTTCAGAACCAGCAGATTTCACGCGATTAGCGATGATATCAGACATTTCTTTATCAAACCCATTTAAAATGTGATCCAATCCTTCAACGATTGTAATCTTCGAACCGAGCATACGGTAAGCTCCACCAAGCTCAGACCCAATAACTCCTCCCCCAACAATAATCAAATGTTTAGGGACTTCTGGAAGTGACAAAGCACCAGTGGAGTCAATAATACGACCACCAAATGGGAAAGAAGGAATTTCGATAGGACGTGAACCAGTAGAGATAATCACATCATTAAATTGTAAAAGTTGGAAACCATCTTCTTGTTCAACATTAATTGTATTATTGTCAACAAATTCTGCTGTTCCTTGAATCACGTCAACTTTGTGTTTTTTAAGTAGCATTTTGACGCCACCTGTCAACTGGTTGACAACTTTATCTTGTTTCCATTTTTGAGCAGAAGCCCAATCAAGCTCTACTTTACTCATTGAAAGTCCGAAAGGATTTTTCTTTTCCGCAGCCTCCAAAGATTCTTGATAATGGTGACCAATATTAATCAATGCTTTTGATGGGATACAACCAATATTTAAACAAACCCCACCGACATTATCTTTTTCGATAATTGTAACTTTTTTACCAAGTTCAGCCGCACGAATGGCAGCAACATAACCACCAGGGCCAGAACCAATAACAACCAAATCAACTTCTGTTGCTTGTGCACCAACAACCATAATATATCCTCTTTCTTGTAAACATTAGTGTCAAATTGATTGACAATATTGTAAACTAGCTGACAAAACTTGTCAGCTGATGGAAAATGACGTTTTCGTTATTTTCCTATTAAATCTCCATCAACATAAACTCAGGATCAGCCAAAAGTGATTTCAAGTAGTTAAGTGAACTTTGTCCTAACATGCCATCAATCAAACGGTGGTCATAAGTTAGTGACAATTTCATATTTTGACCTACGACAATTTCACCTTCTCCATTGACAATTGGTTCTTTAACAATTGAGCCGAGTCCCAAAATCATGACATCAGAACCATTAATAATAGGTGTAAACCATGAGCCACGCGCAGAGCCAATATTTGAAATTGTTATAGTTGAACCTTGCATTTGTTGTGGTTTCAATGTGCCTTCACGTGTAGCAGTAGCTAACTCAGCGATTTCTTTGGCAATTTCAAGAATTGATTTATTTTCAGCTTCATGAATAACCGGCACATACAAACCAGTTGGAGCATTGACCGCAATCCCTACATTAACGTGTTCATGATAAACAATTTCTTGTTTTTCATAATCCACAGAAGCATTGATATCTGGGAATTTATGAGCAGTAGTGGCCAAAGCTTTAGCAACATAAGCAAGATAAGTTAATTTGATATCTTGTTTAGCGGCAATTTCTTTAAACATTGCACGATGTTTGACCAACTTAGAAACTTCAACTTGATCAAAGTTTGTTACTGGTGGAATGTGTGTGTGTTGAGCAGTCATGACTTTAGAAACAACTTTACGAGTAGGATTCATTGCTTCACGTCGATCACCAGCCCCTGCTTTAACGCTTGGCGCTTTTTCAGCAACAGGAGCTGCTGGTTTATCAGCCTTAGGTGCTGGAGCAGCTTCTGATGCTGTATTTGCTGCAGGAGCAACATTGCCAGATTCAAAGGCTTTAACATCAGCTAAAGTGGTATGACCATGACGACCCGTTGCAGGAACTTGTGTTAAATCAATCCCTGCTTTACGAGCGTAGTGACGGACAGAAGGCATCGCAAGGATGTGTCCAGTAGAAGTCGTTTTTGTCATTGACGAATCAGCAGGAGTGGGTTGAGGAGCTTCAGCTGTTTGTGGTTGAGCTGGAGTAGGAGTAGGATTAGTTGTTGTACTCTCACCATTTCCATTGTATTCAATCAAAGGAGCCCCAACTTCTACAGTTGTTCCAGCTTCAACAAAAAGTTTAGTGACTTTTCCAGAATATGGAGAAAGAATTTCTTGCATGAGTTTATCATTTTGAACCTCTGCAACAGGATCATCTTCTTTAATTTCGTCTCCAACTTTAACTAACCAGTTGGCGATATCTCCTTCATGCATTCCTTCACCAATATCAGGCATCGTGAAGATTTGAGCTTCTCCAGAAGGTGCATCAGTTGTAGCAGTATCAGAACCAGCTGTTTCTTGAGCAGCAGGAGCGGCTGCAGAAGAGCCTGAACCGTCACCATCAAACTCAACCAAAGGAGCATCAACTTCTACGGTTGTTCCCTCTTCAACAAATAGTTTAGTAACAGTCCCAGAGTAAGGAGAGAGAATTTCTTGCATAAGTTTATCATTTTGTACTTCAGCAATTGGGTCATCTTCTTTAACAACATCTCCAACTTTAACTAACCAGTTGGCAATGTCTCCTTCGTGCATTCCTTCGCCAATATCAGGCATTTTAAAAATCTCAGTCATAGTCAACCACCTCTTTAACTTTATTCACAATATCTTCAGCTTTAACTGCCCAGTCATTTTCTGCTTGTGCAAATGGGAAAATTGAGTCAGGGCCAGTAACACGTCCAATTGGTGCTTTAAGGTTCAAAACAAAACGTTCTGAAATTTCGGCCATGACATTCGCTGCGATACCGGCTGTACGTTGAGCTTCTTGAACAACGACCACACGCCCAGTTTTTTCAACTGTTTTACCAATTGAGGCAATATCAAGAGGAGCAACTGTTCTGAGGTCAAGGACTTCAGCTTTAATTCCATCTTTTTCGAGTTGTTCAGCTGCTTTAAGAGCAAGTGGAACTGTTCCACCATAAGCAATGATTGAAACATCAGAGCCTTCTTTAGCGACTGCAGCAGTATCAAGTGGCGTAGTATAGTAACCTTCAGGAACCTCACCTTTAAGAGAGCGATAAAGGTGAAGGTTTTCAAGGAAAATAACAGGGTCGTTATTTTCAATTGAAGCCAGCAACAATCCTTTAGCATCAGCTGGATTTGAAGGCATTACAACACGAATTCCGGGGATTTGTGAAAAGAACCCTTCAATTGAATCCGCGTGCATTTCAGGCGTTTTAGTCCCAATTCCATAAGGTGTACGCACGACAATATTATTTGAACGTGTGTTATTAAAACGATAACGTGTCCGGCTCATTTGTCCAGCAATTGAGTCGAAAACTTCAAAGATAAAGGTTCCGAATTGGATTTCCATAATGGGGTGGAAACCTTGTGTTGCAAGACCAATGGCCATCCCACCAATTCCTGATTCAGCAAGTGGCGTATTGAAAACCCGATCTTCTCCATATTTTGCTTGCAGACCATCAGTAGCACGGAAAACCCCACCATTTTGTCCAACGTCTTCACCAAAAATGAGTGCATCTTTATCTTTTTCGAGCGCCAAATCAAGCGCTTCTGTAATTGCTGCAATATAAGTTTTTACTGCCATTCTTATTTGCCCTCGCTTTCAAATTTTGCAATTTGTTCTGCCATTGCTTGGCTTGGCACTTCAAGTGTATTTTTAATGAAGCTAGAAATTTTTTGTTTTTCAACATTATTAGCTTTCTTAATATCAGCATCAATGCGAGCATCAAGTTCAGCAATATAAGCTTCCTCTTTATCCGTATCCCAAAGTCCTTTTTCAGTCAGGAAATTACGCATACGAACGAGAGGTTCTTTTTTCCACCAAGCTTCAATGTCTTCTTTAGTACGATAACGAAGTGGGTCATCACCGGCTGTTGAGTGTGGTTCTAAACGGTTTGTAATGGCTTCAATAACAACGGGACCATTTCCAGCTACTGCCCAAGCACGCGCTTCTTTAGAAGCAAGATACATGGCAATCGCGTCCATTCCATCCACTACGATCGAAGGAGCACCTGCGGCCCAACCTTTAGCAGCTAAATGAGGAGCAGCACTTTGGAGACTACGAGGCGTTGAAATGGCATAGCCGTTATTTTGGATAAAGGCAACAAGTGGGGCTTTGTAAGCTCCAGCAAAGTTAATTCCTTCATACGTATCACCTTGTGAAGAACCACCATCACCAGTGTAAACGAAAGCGACAGCATCTTTTTTACGTTTTTTTAGTCCGAGTGCGACACCAGCGGCTTCAACGTATTGAGCGCCAATAATAATTTGTGGGAACCAAGAGTTTACAGGTTTACCGTCGTCGGTAGTATACTCATTACCAAGTTGATGTCCACGAGACCAAAGAAGACCTTTCCAAATTGGCCAACCTTTTGCGTAAATCTGTGGCAAGTCACGGTAACCTGGGAAGAGCCAGTCTTCGTCAGTGAAAGCGAATGATGAGGCCATTTGAGAAGCTTCTTGACCAGCGTGAGGTCCAAAGAATCCCATACGTCCTTGTTTAGCTAATTTCATGGAACGAATGTCGACTTGACGCGCAAAAAGCATGCTTTTAAAGAGTTCAACGAGTTTTTCATCAGAAAGTCCTGCACGTTTAAGACCCTCTTCGTCAACAATTTTTCCTTCTTCATTAAGAATTTGAAGCATTGGAAATGTAGTGTCTTGCAGTTCTAGCTGCGCTTTGAAATCTAAGATTTGTTGTGAGTTTGACATAATAGATTTCCTTTCTATTTTTGTGTATCTATATCTAGAACTTAGCATTTTTAGCTGAAGTTTTCTAGGAGTACGCTTGTGAATATTACAATGCTCAGTTTAAATCACCTTTAAACATTTCAGCAAGTTCTGCATTGGTAATTGTGCCAAAATATTGACCTTCTTTGTTCTTTTCAAGGACATTCATAACGGCTTCCGGTGTGAATTCAACGCCCAGAAATTGATCTTGGATATCACGCCAATCTCTCACGCCTAAGAAGTCTCCTTGGAAATTGATATCGGTGATTTTACCATTTTCAACATTCACTTGGATATCAATCACTCCACCTGCATATTTGGCATGATTTTGAAAGGAGAATTTTGGCGACTCGCCATAATTCCAATCCCAAGTAGCAAATTGCTCATCACGCAATTTTTTGATTGAGGAAAGTTGGTCTTCACTAAGTACGAGTTCGCCATCTTTACCTTGATCAGTGAGGTAGTATTTCAAGGCATCGATAAAACTTTCTAAAGTTAAATCGTTCGGAGCAAAGTCTTTAATGTTACCCACTCGAGCACGTACGGATTTTGCCGCCTTACTCACGAATTTTTCATCGGAAACATTAAGGGAACGTATCATTGCCTCGACATCAGTGTCCCATAAAAGCGTACCATGATGCATGAGATAACCACCAGCGTAGCGCTGTGCATTTCCCGAAATTTTCTTACCGTCTACTTCAAGATCGTTTCGACCAGTGATTTCAGCATTGATGCCAACGGCATGAAGTGCTTCATACATCGGTTGAACAAATTTCTTGAAGTTTACTGTTCCTGAGTTTTCAACTGGAACAAAAAAAGTGAAGCAGATATTACCTTCATCGTGATAAACGGCTCCGCCGCCAGACACACGACGTACAACTTGAACGTCGTGGCTATCGATGTAGTCTTGATTCACTTCAGCAAATGTATTCTGGTTGCGTCCTACAATAACAGCACGTTTATTTTGCCAGAGAGCAAAGACAGGTTCAGTTGGTTTCAAATGTGTAAGTAACCAGCTGTCCATTGCGATGTTAGTATAGGCGTCTTGACCAAGATAGTTGATAAATTGCATGTTTATGCACCTTCCCCCAATCGTTGTGACTGTTTTGTCAAAGGTATTTGACAAATTTACACGCACAGTTTAATTATACCTATTGTGAAACCAAAAGTAAAGGAAAATGGTTTGCGCTTACATCAGTTGTTACTATCAGCTCCCATACTTAAAGATTGTGAAATTATTAGCATTAGGAAAATTTATAAAAAAATGCCCTTGTGTGCAAGAAGGCATTCTTTATTTCTATTTTTATTTCTGGCATTGCTTACGAATACGTCGCGCTTTTTCGGGATAATCCGTAATAATAGCAGCAACATTTTTTGTAAGTAACTTTTTTATGTCTCGTTCAGCGTTGACTGTCCAGACACGTAAAGGTTTACGGGAAGATTCAAAATGCTTAGATAAAGCGTAACTTTTTTTAGGGTGGAGAGCAGTTATGAAGTCAGCTTCTAATCCTCGCTCAATTTCATTTTGATTATTATAGGTGAGGTAGGCTAAATCTACTGTGGGTTCAAGTTCATGAAGAAGTTCCAGACTTCGAAAGTTAAAAGAGCTATAAAGGTATGTAAAAGAGAGTTCTCGCTGAACCATTTCCTCAGAGAGAATGGTCTCGATATCGGGATAGTGGATATGATCCGTTTTAACTTCAATATTTAAGCAGCCGGTAAAGTTGTTAGCTTCCAAGAAGTCAAGGACTTCACCTAAAGTAGGAATTTTTTCGTGTGTATAGACTTTTTTGATGAGCAGTGAACGGAAGCGCTGGATAAAAGTTAGAAGGGGACTAGAAGCTTGGAGCTTAAAGTTGCATCCAGCGTCGAGCGTCTTGAGTTGTGACAAGGTCAGATCATGAACAAATCCCTTGGCATTGGTCGTACGATTAACTGTTTCATCGTGTATTACGATAAGTTCATTATCCTTGCTGAGATGTACATCTAGCTCAATACCGTCAGCTTTTTCTCGGAGCGCTTGTTGAAAGCTTGCAAGAGTGTTCTCGGGTCGGCACCAACGGGCGCCGCGATGGGCAAAAATTTTAGTTTCCATGGGGTAAAGTATTTTCCTGATATTCACGTTTTATTTCATGCACGAAATCGTGCATGATTTTACTGCGAGTGGATCCAATACGTCGAGCTTCTGCAGTATTGAGAAGATCCTCTAGTAGAAAGAGCTTTTCGTAGAAATGATTGAGGGTGGTGCTTTTAGAATTCTTATGATAAGCTGTTTTAGACGCATAGCTAGTTGGTTTAAGCTGTGGATTGTAGAACTCCCGATTATGAGCCCAGCCATATTCTAGCGTGCGAACGATGCCCCATGCGCCCATAGCATCAAGACGGTCAGCATCTTGAACAATTTTCCCATTCAAAGAAAGATTATTCTTTTTTATGATGTTGTTAGAGTAGCTCATCTTGTCAATGATATCAAAAATTTCACTGATGGTTTCGTCAGTAAAAATTTGGCTCAAAAAAGTCGTGACTTTTGCTTTTTGAGTAGGCACGTCAATTGTCAATTTATCATCGTAAGTGTCATGGAGATAGCAGGTGGCAAGTACCAGCTCGCGATTTGCTGATGGCTCTGTCAGTAAAATTTTTTCAGCCAGCGCTACCACGCGCTCGATGTGGTCAAAGCCGTGACCGTCATTGTTCTGCGCGTGAATGTCTTTGGCGAAATTGGCGATTTTTTGTAGAGGTGTCATGATTCAATTATACTTTAAAATGGCAAAAATTGGCTGGAAAAGCTGATTTTTAACTGTTGAAAATTAATGATGGACAAAATAGTCAGAATATTTTATGATCATTCATAAGCTCTACTTTTATGTATAAAAGTTCATAGTGATAAAAGAGTATTGAAATCATAGGAGGAGAGATATGAAAAAATTATATTTGTTACTTATCGTTGTTGCCCTCATTTGTTTAGCTGCAACGTTAGTTCTCTTTAAAGTAATGCCAACAGGAAGTTATGTTCCTTTTATTCCATGGCTAGTTTACATCATCTTTCTCTTTATTTTTCAATATCAAAAGAAAAAAGTAAAACAATAAAATAGAGTAGCTTTAGCTACTCTATTTTATTTAAAATAATTAATTCCCATGGCAGATTTGACTTCGTCAAGTGTTTGTGCAGCCACGCTTTCAGCTTTTAGGGAACCCGCTTTGAGCATGTCGTAAACGTAGTCCATGTTTTTCGCGAACTCGATGCGGCGCTCGCGAATTGGCGACAGCTCACGGTCGAGGACTTCCAGCAGGTAGCGCTTGGTTTTGACATCGCCCAGGCCGCCGGCTTGATAGTGCGCCTTCATTTCAGCAATCGTCGCCGCATCTTCAGGTTTACCGAAAACGTCAAGGTAATGGAAAACCATGTTGCCCTCGATTTTTCCGGGATCTTCAACTTTGATGTGGTCGGGGTCCGTATACATGGACATGACCTTTTTCTTGAGCGTATCCATGTCGTCTGCTAGGAAAATACCGTTGCCCAATGATTTGGACATTTTAGCGTTACCATCAAGTCCTGGCAGGCGTCCAGCTGCTTCATTTTCAGGGTAAATACCTTCTGGTTCAACCAGTGCGTCGGTGTTATAGGCATTGTTGAAGGAGCGTACGATTTCGCGAGTTTGCTCAATCATTGGTTTTTGGTCATTACCAACTGGGACATGTGTGGCTTTGAAAGCTGTAATGTCTGCCGCCTGTGACACGGGGTAAACCAAAAAACCAGCAGGAATTGATTCGCCAAAAGCTTTTTGAGCAATCTCGGTTTTAACTGTTGGATTACGTTCAAGGCGTGCTAGAGAAACTAAATTCATGTAGTACATTGAAAGTTCAGCTAGTTCAGGGATTTGGCTTTGGATGAAAATGGTTGATTTTTCAGGATCTAGACCAGCCGCTAAATAATCTAGTGCAACATCCCCTACAGACTGGCGGATAAGCTCAGGTTCTTTAGCATGGTCAGTTAGCGCTTGTTGGTCTGCTAAAAAGACAAACATATTGTATTTATCTTCGTTTTGCATTTTAACCCGATTTTGAAGTGAGCCTACGTAATGGCCAATATGAAGTTTTCCTGTTGGGCGATCGCCTGTTAAAATGGTTGGTTTTGTCATGAGATTCTCCTTTTGTTTTCTGTTTATAGAGAGGCATAGCATATTGTAAACTTGGTTTACAAACTTCAGTAAATCAAACAAAAAACGCCCGTAGAGCAAGCAAATGCTCTACGGGCGCTAATGCGCGGTGCCACCGTAATTTTGAAATCAAAGATTTCCTTAAAACTTGTCAATAAACAAGTTGCTTTGTAACGGGAGCTACCGTGATTTTTATTGTTTTAAATCAGTATGGAAAGAACCAAGAGGTTCTAAATTGTTGCTTAAGCATCAAACAAGCCCATTCACCTTGTGAGAAACATCGGTTTACACAGCCACCGACTTCCTAGAGATTCTACCTCAAAGCTACTTTCTTGTTTATTGTTATAAATTTTACACTTTTTGTGTGAAACTGTCAACATTTAAAAATAAAACGGATTTCTTGATTCCCCAAAAATAAAGCGCTATACTCGAAAAGTAAACGTCGTTTTACTATTGTAAATTAAGAAATAAACGAAGCGTCTTCGCTTTTGACTTGTAAAGGAGAAAATCATGGCAAATATATCAGTAGCATCAGCTCATTGGGAAGATAGTCTGGAAGAAGGTTTTGGGACAATTTCCGCAGAATCTTCCCAACTCTTCACGGAAGCACCTTATAATTTTAAAGCTCGAGCAGAAAGCCAAGTGCATATTACAACACCTGAAGAATTACTTGGAGCGGCTCATGCGGCTTGTTTTTCTCAAGCTCTGGCTCTCTTTTTGGGAGAAAAGAAGTTAGTCGCTAAATCAATTGATACTACAGCTGAGGTCACTTTTGATGTAGTAGATGGTGCACCAACGGTAGCGAAGATTCATTTAAAGAACGTAAGCGATATCCCGGGACTTTCACAAGCTGATTTTGCAGAAATTGCGGAGTATACAAAAAACAATTGTCCTGTATCACGGGCTCTTGCAGGTGTGCAAGAAATTAGCTTAGAAGCTCATCTAGCCTAACAGAGCGTAAAAAGTAGAGTTTTTTCCTGCTTTTTTTTAAGCGTTTATAAATAAGCGTACACAAAAGGAGGAGCAACAATGACCCTTAAAATGAGCACACAACTGTATGTAGAGAATGTTGCTCTAGAGCGGCGTTTTTTCAGCGCTATTGGCTTTACTGAGATTGCTTTTCAGGAGGTAGAAGGAAGTGAGACCGTAACCTTTGCGCCAGATAATAAAGGAAATGCGCTCTTACAGATTTGGGATATCCAATTTATCCGAGCTGTAAGCCCTGAGGTGGCAGAAAATAAGCCCTCTTTGCTGTTTACGGTAGATGACATCGGGGAGTGGCACGATCGTGTGGAGGTGCTCGGAGGCTTTACGAGTGAACTTGAGACGATTGGAGATAAGCAAACATTTAACTTTCAGACTCCTAATGGTTGCTTTTTTGCTTTTATGGAGAACTAGAAAAGAACGCCTGAGGGCGTTTTTTTAACTGATATTTAAAGATGTTCTTTTAGAGCACTCTTTTCGTCAATTTCTGATATAATCTGTTTAAAGAAAAAAAGAAAACGATATCATTTTAGAAAGAGGTGTTGTGATGAAAAAGCCCGCTTTACTTTCACCTGTCGCCATTTATTTATTAGGCATAAATTCTATTATTGGATCAGGGATTTTCTTGCTTTCAGGTAAGATTTATCAGGAAGCTGGACTGATGAGTTTAGGGGCCATTCTATTGGCGGGTTTGTCTGTCTCAGTGATTGCCTTTGCTTATGCTAACATGAGTAAAATTTATTCTAAAAATGGCGGAGCGTTTGTCTATGTCAAGGAAACCTTTGGTCGTTTTCCGGGGTTTGTCGTTGGCATGGTGACCTGGATTTTGGGAACGGTCACATTGGCAACAGAAGTTTCGGCTCTTTTGACTGCACTGAAAATGATTTTACCGCACTTTAATGGACTTTTGTTTGGTTTAGGGCTTATTCTGCTTCTCGGTCTTCTCTCTTATTTTGGCAGCGCCTTGATTGCAGGATTGGATAATTTGACATCTTTTGTCAAAATTGCACTGGTAATGATTTTTATCTTCAGCTGCGTTTGGATAGTAAAAGGGAGCCATTTTAGCGCTGAAAATTTACTGACAGCCTCGTCAGTAAAAAATTCGGGTTTACACGGTTTTCTGTCAGCTTATGGTACCGTATTTTTCTTCTTTACAGGCTTTTCGTTTTTACCAGTTAATGCGGAGAAAATGAAAAATCCCGCCAAAAATTTGCCAAAAATGTTGACCCTGGTCATGTTGACTTGCCTGTCAGTTTATTTGATCATTCAAGCCATTACCATTGGTGTTCTAGGTCCTTCCTTAGTAAATACACTAGTGCCGGCAGCGACCGCTTTCAGTAAAATTGTAGGAATGATTGGGATTCCTTTATTTGTGGTCGGGATTTGCTTATCCATTTTAGGCGTTATTGTGGCGACGACTTTCAATACCCCAACCATCCTAGCCAGCCTTGCGCAGGCTCATGAGGATGTGCCCATGTTTGTCGCCAAAACTAACCGATTTGGTACACCAACTTGGGCGATTATCTTGTCGACTCTTTCGGCTATGGCCCTTTTTCTGACAGGAAACTATGTTTTTTTGAGTGGGTTGACCGTTTTTATGAGTTTTGTGCAATATTTATCAACTGGCCTAGCCAATCTCAAGAAAAAGTTTATCTGGGTTGGGCTTGGAAGTAGCTTATTCTCACTGGTCTTATTAACTAGTTTTACCCTCTCTGTTTTAGTTTTAGGCAGTGGTATTTTGCTGGCGCTAGTACTAATTTACTTCATTGTCAAGCTAGACGATACGGCAAGAGAAGCGTGGCTGAAAACCAAAGAAAATAAGGCGAAGGGTGCTGATGTCAATACGGTAAAACGTTTGTAAACTTTACTGACAGCCTCGTCAGTAAGGTTATGGGTGAGGCAGGATAGAAAGGATTAAAGATGACAAAAAAAGAATATGCTTTTTGGTCGGTCAGTTCCCTTTTTCTAGTTGTTGGTGCTGGAATTTTCTTCTTAGCGGCCTATCCAGCTAGAAATTGGGGCTTAGTAACTTTAGTTATCGGCCTTGTTTTATCCTTGTTGATTAAAGATAAAAAATCCCCGCCCAAACCTCTTCCACAAAAACTTTATCAAAGGCATGCTTTTTGGGCCGGGATAATTATTGCTCTGCTCTTAATTTGGGCGGTTTACTGGTTTGTTTTTGGTAATGAAGCGACCTATAATTATGTTATTTTGATTCTTGTAGCTGAGGTGGTGATTTTTAATTATTTTGGTACAAAATACGACTGGCGAAGTAAAAAGTGAGGGATAAAAAGTCACTGACGGACTTGTCAGCAAAAAAACTCGGTTTTCCGAGTTTTTTATTTGTTCATATTTTCAAAATGATTAACTAATTTACCAGATACGTCAGAGTCGACCATCTTGTGGACTTGACGTAAGGCTTGGGCGATTTCTTCAGCACCAGAATTACCGTGTGCTTTTACTACAGGAGCCTTTAATCCAACAAATGCTGCTCCTCCACCGCTACCAGCTAAATCTTTAAGGCTGGCAAGGGCAGGCGCCACCAAAGCTCCCCCAATTTTTGTTTTCAAACTTCCGTTTTTAATCGTCGATTTAATGAGTTTAAAGACACCACTCATTGTACCTTCTATTGACTTCAAAATGGCGTTTCCCGTGAAACCATCAGCAACAACGACATCTGCGCCGCCTTCTAAGATATCACGTGATTCGATATTACCAATAAAGTTAATTTCGTTCATTGCAGAGAGAAGCGCATGTGCTTCTTTAACGGCAGGTGAACCTTTTGACTCTTCGGCACCGTTAGAAATAAGGGCAACGCGAGGTTGCGTAATACCACGAACGTTTTCAGCATAATAGGCTCCCAAAATGGCGAAATCTACCAAGTGTTGAGCGGTATTTTCGGTGTTAGCTCCAAGATCTAGCATGTCAAAGCCACGTCCATCAAGTGTGGGGAGAGTAGACATCAAAGCAGGGCGCGAAACTTGTTTGATGCGTTTGACAAGCATCAAACCAGCGGTTAAAAGTGCCCCTGTTGATCCAGCTGATAAAACAGCATCAGCTTCGCCTTTTTTGACTGCTGTTACGGCTCGGACGAGAGAGCTATCTTTTTTCGATTTGATAACAGCGACGGGGTCATCGTGGAAATCAATGACCTCGGTCGTTTCGATAATTTCCACATTTTGTTCATCTTCTAAGTATTCCTTTATTTTAGCTTTATCGCCGTAAAGTTGAAAAGTCACATTCGTCAGTTCTTTTTTCGCCAAATTGACTCCTTTGACGATATTTTCGGGAGCGAAATCTCCTCCCATTGCATCAATTGCAATTTTCATATAAAATTCTCCAAATCAAATAAGTTATCATTAAAATTATAACAGAAAAAGTGACGCAGGCGTCACTTTTGGTGATTTCATCTTTCGGTATGCCAAGAGAGGATTAAACCTCTCTTAGAATTTTTTCAATCTCGAGAAGAACAGCATCTTCATCGTTGCTCAGGATAACTTTGTCAGCAATCGCTAAGATTTCCGGAGCTGCATTACTTACGGCATAAGCAGCACCAGCATATTCTAACATTTCAAAATCATTCATTTGATCACCAAATACTGCGAGGTTTTCTGGTAACCAATTGAAATGGGCTAAAAGATGCGCGAGGCCAGAAGCTTTAGAAATACCCGTGGGTACAATATCAATACTCGTAAATCCTGTGGTTGTAGCACGAATGAAAGGCAGGCGGTTGGTTACCCATTGCTCACAGTCACGCACATGTTTATCTGGAAAATCTGTCGTGATTTTCAAAAGCTTGTCATCAATATCTGCCAAGTCGTGATAAAGTTGGCAATTAGGATAATAGAGTTTGGCATGTTTCAAGTAATCTTCGGAAATTCCTTC
Organism: Lactococcus taiwanensis; assembly: GCF_014905395.1. GTDB lineage: Bacteria > Bacillota > Bacilli > Lactobacillales > Streptococcaceae > Lactococcus > Lactococcus taiwanensis. The sequence goes on along the minus strand of NZ_BNDT01000006.1, from coordinate 73,127 downwards.
AGGGTAGTAAGCTCCCTTAAGCCCTGAAATTAAATAATCTTGTTTAGGACTATAGGGCATTTCTTGCAGTGCGTCAATAAGTTCTTGAGTTTGCGCAATGCTTAAATCCTTCGCAAAAAGAATTTTTCCTTGATAAGCTACGACTCCGCCATTTTCAGCCACAAAAGCCATGTGATCTTTATATTCTGAAAATACTTGGGTTAACCCAAGTAAGGAACGTCCTGAAGAAGCAGCGAAAATAAGTCCCTTGGCTTGAATCTGTGGAATGAGCTCAGCAAGTTTTTTATGGTTGTAAGAATGGTCATTACGTAAAAACGTTCCATCCATATCGGTTGCAAAAAGTTTTAAATTATTTTTCATAAGGAATTAAATTCTCCTTCTTTCAAGGATTTATAGTGAATAGATTTATACTTTCTAAAAAGGTCATGCGCCGAGCGTTGAAATCTCCCAGCAAAGCAATCCAAGCGGTCTCTATTTGCTGATTTGTAACGAGTTTTAGTGTTGACGTACAAATCATTTTAGAAAACTCGTCTAAAGAATATGGACCAATCGCATTAAGATTTTTCCAAAATTCAGGAGTAGCAACTTTTGGAAAGTTAATGTCAAGCAAAGCAAAAGCAGCAATAGATTTTTTTACATCTGTGTCTAATATCACCCCACCCAAATCAAAAATGATATTTTTAATCACTATTCAACCTCCAAAATTCGTTTCGCCACTAAAACGTAAATAATCAAAAATATTTTTTGCGTAGTGGAAAGGAATAAATTTGCCAGTATTAATAAGTTTTAGAAGCTCGGGTTCACTTACCCATTTGGCAGCCTGTACTTCGGAGTTTTGAAGTTTTAAGTTATTAATCTCAATATCACGTTGAATTAAAAAAATTTCAGACCAACCTTCGTAAAAACGAACAGTCATTCGACTAGGAGTTTCAGAAAAATCATAAACAATCCCAGTTTCTTCAAAAAGCTCACGTCCTGCTCCCTCAGCCAAGCTTTCACCAGCTAAAAGTCCACCCGCAGCGGTAAAATCCCAAAAATTAGGCCAACTCGACTTAGATGCTTGGCGTTGTTGTATCAAGACCTTATCGCCTTTTAGATTAAAAATGATTACACGAACAACATAACGATATTGTCCATTTTTTAGAGGGGTTCCCCGGACACCCAACTCTCCGTTCTTAAGTTTTCGAGAATTATAGATATCGAATTGCTCCATGTGAAATATACGCTTTCTATCCTTGCAAACTATTACTGATAGCGCTATCAGTGAATGAAAAGGAATTCTGTCAGTAAAAATTACTGACAGAACTATAAATTTTAATTATTTTCCCAAAGTGCTTTGACTTTTTCTTGTACTTCAGTATTTTCTAAGAAATCATCATAGGTTTCACCAATACGGTCAATGACCCCAGATTTGCCAAGAACAACAATGTGATTAGCAATAGTATTGATAAATTCACGGTCATGAGAAGCAAAGAGAATAGAGCCTTTGAAAGCTTTCAAACCATCATTAAGTGCAGAAATAGATTCCAAATCCAAGTGATTGGTTGGATCATCCAACACCAGCACATTAGCACGTTGAAGCATCATTTTAGAAAGCATCACGCGCACTTTTTCTCCCCCTGAAAGAACATTCACTGATTTCAGAGATTCTTCCCCTTTGAAGAGCATACGTCCGAGGAAACCGCGAAGATAAGTATTATCATCTTCCTCTTTCGTCAAGACAAACTGGCGAAGCCAATCCAAGATAGAATCCGTAGTATCAAAGTCTTTGCTGTTATCTTTTGGTAAGTATGAACGAGAAGTCGTCACGCCCCATTTAATCTCGCCAGTCACCGTCCAATTGTCTTCAGTATCATCCATAAGTGCACGAATCAGGGTCGTTTGTTGAATATCATTTTGCCCGATGAAGACGGTCTTATCGCCTGGGTTCAAGATAAAGGAAATGTTTTCTAAAATCATTTCGCCATCGATGGCAATCGAAAGATTTTCTACACGAAGTAAATCATTACCAATTTCGCGTTCTTGTTCAAAACCAACAAAAGGATATTTGCGTGATGAAGGAACGAATTCTTCAACTTCAATTTTATCAAGCATTTTCTTACGTGAAGTTGCTTGTTTTGATTTAGACGCATTCGCAGAGAAACGCGCGATAAAGTCTTTCAACTCAGCAATTTTTTCTTCGGCTTTACGATTAGCATCCCCTTGCAAGCGCAGAGCAAGTTCAGAAGATTCTTTCCAGAAATCATAGTTCCCTGGGTAAAGTTTGATTTTACCATAGTCAAGGTCAGCCATATAAGTACAAACGTTGTTCAAGAAGTGACGGTCATGGGAAACAACGATAACCGTATTTTCAAAATTAATCAAAAACTCTTCCAGCCAAGCAATCGCTTGAATATCCAGCCCATTGGTTGGTTCGTCAAGAAGAAGAACATCAGGTTTACCAAAGAGGGCTTTAGCAAGAAGGACTTTAACGTGTTCGCCAGAAGTCAAATTGGCCATTAAATCTGTATGTTGTTCAGTTTTAATGCCGAGGTTTTGCAAAAGACGAGCAGCATCGGCTTCGGCTTCATAACCACCCATTTCGCCAAATTCTGCCTCAAGTTCGGCAGCTTTCATGAAGTCATCATCTGTCGCATCAGGGTTCATGTAAATGGCATTTTTTTCTTGATTAATGGCGAAAAGTTTTTCATTCCCCATCATCACGACATCAAGTGGTGTTTGGTCTTCGTAATCGTAATGATTTTGACGAAGAACAGACATGCGTTCGTTTGGCCCCATTGAGATGTGACCTGTTGTTGGTTGAATTTCACCGTCCAAGATTTTCAAGAAAGTTGATTTACCAGCACCATTGGCACCGATTAAACCGTAACAGTTTCCCGGTGTAAACTTGATGTTTACTTCGTCAAAAAGCTTGCGGTCAGAGAATTGTAATGAAATATCAGATACTGTAAGCATGTATTTTCCTTTTTTTATTGATGAGAAATTTTCTCAAATATTTTTCGATAAAGTAGTTTGACTACTTTTGTGCTCAAAAATAAGCATTCTGCCCCTATTCTATCATAAAAAAGACACTTTATAAAGCTCACTTTTCTAGAAAAAATCCCTCAAGATAAACAGCGCTTGCTAGACATGGTTCTCAATAATTGTTAAGTAAGGTTGTATGAGGGGAAGGCGCAAGTTCAGTTTCGCTTTAGTGCTATTTTAGTAAAACTTAAGCGAAGCTGCTTATAATATATTTATTCCAATTAAATTTTTCATAAAGTTTACTCCTAAATAAAAAATGAGCGACAACCAATCGCTCATTTTTTATTTTGAAGTATTTTGTTTTTCAAAGTAACGCATGGCTATAATCATTGCTTTGCGGAAAATTTTGGGATGTCTACGTGCCACATTAACCATAAATTTATCGCCGAAAGCGTGTAAATAACGTAAACTTGGCTTAAGTTCAGTTGCTGCTTTATAGAAGACCTCCGCTAAATCCGAAGCCTTCACACTCCGCTGCATAAAACGATCAAGCCCCGCTGAAACAGTGTCAACCAAAGGTTGGTAAGCTGAATTTTCCCTCATGTTACTGTGTGAATTTTTAAGAGCAATCGTTCCCCAGCTGGATTGAGTCCCCCCGGGTTGCACACAAACCGAACGAATACCAAACTGGGCAACCTCAAGGTCTAAGACATCACTCCATTGTTGAAGTGCTGCTTTTGTTGCATGGTAGTAGGCTCCAAGGGGCATGTAGACATCACCCCCTATAGAAGAAATATTCACGATCCGCCCGTAATTTTGAGCCCGCATTGTTGGCAAGACCAGTTGCGTTAATTCAACTGCACCAAAAAAATTAGTTTCAAATTGATTGCGTATCTTCGTCATTGAGATTTCTTCAGCAGGACCATATTCGCCATAACCAGCATTGTTGATTAGAACATCAATGTGTCCAGCCTCTTTTAAAATGTGCGTCACAAAAGCATGATTGGAGTCTGTATTTGTAACATCAAGATGGAGCGCCACAATTCGATCGGCATCACGTGGTATTTTTTCCACCCGACGCGCTCCTGCAAAGACTTTCCAACCTTTATTTGCAAAAAGTTTGGCGGCTTCTAGCCCCATTCCGTTTGATGCTCCTGTAATTGCTACGACTTTTTCATTCATTGTATGTTGTCCTTTCCGTGAACGTTTTTATTTTAAGGTAGTTTTATAGAGCGCTGCCGTCTTAATACGCGCGTGCATAGCAGCTAGAAAGTCACTAAGGCGCCTGTCTCGAGTCTTCTGCTGTTTCGCTGAGTAGATATATCGTGCCCAGTCTCGTTGATAACCGGGTGATAGACTTTCAAAGAAGGCCAATTCAGCTGACCGAGCTGTCAATAGTTTTGAAAGCTCAGGCACTCGGTGTTGGTAATCGGCGATACGTTGACTTGGCGTAGGCATTTTTCTGGTTTTTTGCTGGGCTATATTCTTGAGAGCAATGACAGTATAGCTCTCATCGAGCGCCACCATGCGATTAAACTTGAAGGAAGTCCCCTCTATTTTCCCAGTATCCCGGTTGGCATGGAGGAGGTCAAAAAGCTGGTCTCGGTGAATAAAAGTTTCAAATTTTTTGTTTCCTTTTTTAGGATAAGCGACGACATAGAGGCCTTCTGGTCTAATCTTATCATGCAAACTTCTGAAACTTTCTTTTAGCTTTTGCGCATTCTCAACAAAGTCAATAACCAAATGATAGTTTCCTTTGCTGACCGAGCTGTCAGTAAGATCAAAGTGCTCTAAATCAGCTAAATAGCTTGAATCAGGACGGTGGAGCAGGAGTTTACTCTCAAATGAGTTGAGTTTTAATTTTTCAACCAGTGTTTTAACCATTGGGAACCTCCCATTTTTAAAATAATTATACCATTTCAAACCTCTAAATTGAAAAAAAACTTCCGTGGAGTAGACGGAAGTTTTAGGAGTAATTTATGAAAAAGTTTATTTAGGAGTATGAAAAATATTATATGTTATATAGCTGAAATGAAACTTAAATAAAAAGAAAAATATTTTCTTTAAATCGTAAGGGCAGAAAATGGTACTAAAAGTCCAACAGAAATATGAGTTTCCTAATTCTTTGTATTCTATTTAATAGATTATGCGCCGTTTATTTGGACTTCTTACTAAAAATAACGTAAAATGTTAAGGAGGAGGGCGCTTACAATGATGAAAAATTACAAAAAAATCCTAGTTGCCGTTGATGGTTCCGAACAAGCTGAAGCGGCTGTAAAGGAAGCTGTCGTCATTTCCAAACTGAGCGATGCTCAACTGTTTATTCTGTTTGCTACTGATAAAATGAATCTCTATGCAGCAGCAGCACCGATGCCTGCAGTTTCTGCACCTGCTGTGCCCGTGGTGCCCGCTGTACCAATTGTGGAAGAAGACCTTGATGAAGAAGCAAACGATATTCTAGATCGGGCAACTGCCTTGATTGGTAATGAAGCAAAATACGAAGAAGTTCGAGTAGATGGTTCAGCGAAAAAAGAAATCGTTGATTTTGCCAAAGAGCATGAGATTGACTTAATTGTTATGGGCTCATCAGGAAAAGGTGCTCTTGACCGGATGTTGCTTGGTTCTACGGCTGTATCAGTAGTTAAACACTCCCCATGCAGTGTGATGATTATCAAATAACTTCAAAAAATAAAAAAGTCGACGCGCTCGACTTTTTTTGATTGAATTCAATCTTAATTCTTGACAAGAAAACTCTTTTCGTTTACAATTGTAAACATAAAGAACAGAAAGTTGGTAGAAAAAATGAAAGTAACATTTAAAACCCTTGATGGACGTACAGGAACAAAAGAATTTAGCAGCGTTGACGAATTTGTCACTTTGCAAAATCGCGAAATCCCAGCCATTGATGATGCGGCAAAAGTTGTAGAACTCATTGTAGAGGGAAAAACAGAAACTTTTGAAGGAAATATTGCAGATTTGTATTTCAAACTGAGCAAGTAAGACACACTAACAATCAATCCTAAGTTCAGTAGAAGGAGAGCAAAGTGACCGATTATTTATTTAAACCTGGCGACAATAAGTTAGCTCCGCTTTTACTTTTACATAGCACGGGCGGTGATGAGCAACAACTTTTGCCTCTAGCAGAACTTGTAGCGCCTGGACATCCCATTTTGTCCATCGCAGGTCGTGTAAACCCTGATGGACCTCGCCGCTATTTCAAACTCAGAGGGACTGGGGGATTTACACCTGGTAATTTTGACTTGAACTCCTTGGCGAAAGAAAGTCAATGGTTGTCTCAAACAATTATTGAGCTTAGTCAAAAACATGAGCTCGATCTTTCAAGAATGATTGCCTTGGGTTATTCTAACGGGGCCAATATTCTTCTTGATATGCTCTTATCCGACTTGATTGCCTTTGATAATAGCATCGCCTTCCATGCTATGCGTCTCAAAGAACACCCTACCCTACGGGAAAAAAAATCGCGCTCCCTCTTTTTAACTTACGCTAAAAATGATGAAATTGTCCCCTTAGATAATTTTAATTCACTAAAGACAGAATTAGAAAGTGCGGACTGTCGTCTGACAGTATTTGAAAGTACTTTGGGTCATCAGCTGAGCGAAGAAGAAGTTTGGGCAGCAAAGCAGTGGCTGACAGACTTGTCAGCAGCTACAAATAAAAAGTAATAATGATAAAGCAACTGATGAAGCCATCAGCAGCTTCTGCTAATAGATCAGAAATGGAGAAAGCACATGACTGAAATAATTTATCCATCCATCCCTAATTCTTACATTTTAGGGGGAGTGCACCACGTTACCGCCATTACCTCAAGTGCACAAAAAATCTATGATTTTTTCACTAATATTTTAGGACTCCGTCTCGCCAAATTAACGGTTAACCAAGATGATTATGAAACTTATCATCTGTATTTTACAGAGGAAGACGGCAAAGGGGCGGATATGACTTTCTTTGATTTTAAAGGGATTCCTCAAGGAAAGCATGGTATGAATAATATTGAGCGTGCTTCTTTTCGAGTACCGAGTGACGCTTCACTTGACTACTGGGAAGAACGCTTCACAAAGGCGCATGTCTCACATGGTAAAATCCAAGAAAAGTTTGGTCAACAAACACTTGAATTTGAAGATTTTGATGGACAACGCTATCAACTGATCTCAGATCAATCTAATACAGGGGCACCTTCTAAGGGGCGCTCTTGGCAGCTTTCTAACGTTCCTGCAGAGCATGGCATCACTGGTCTTGGACCAGTCTTTGTGAAAGTAGAAAATCCTGAAGGCCTTCGATTAGTCTTGGAGTCGGTATTTGGTTTTCGTTATGCTGGTACAGAGGGTTCTCTCTCTCTTTATGAAGTGGCGCAAGGGGGAAATGGAGCAGCGCTAATCCTAGAAGAAGCTGCACAAGAAGATGTTTACGCCTATCAAGGTTATGGAACCATTCATCATCTAGCCCTTGGCACAACTGATCCTGATAGTTTAAATTATTGGATTGAACGAATTAATGCCTTTCGTTTGCCGAACTCTGGCCTAGTAGACCGCTTCTATTTTTCAAGTGAATATGTCCGTGTCGCACCCGGTGTATTGTTTGAAATTGCTACTTATACACCAGGTATTGGGGCATTAGAAATGGCTAAATCCGGTTTAGGTCAAGTGGATAGTTATGAAGAAGCACTGATCACATCAGGTTTTTGGATAGATGAATCCAAAGAAGAATCTGGAAAACAACTCAGCCTTCCTCCTCATCTCTTCCCAGGAGATGAAGCAACTAAAGCGCGGACTGCTGCGGCTCTTCGTCCTCTAGATACCTCAGACACCATGCGAGATCGCTCAATGGATGACTTATGGACACTGGAGCGTGTTGAACAACGTAAAGCTGGCTCCCCTATTGAAGCACTCGAATAGAAAGGATTTCTCATGAAATCTTATAGAGCTAAAGAGTTGGACGAGCAACTCATTTATAAACTCCTTTCTGGTAGCATTGTTCCACGACCTATCGCTTGGTTAACGACCCAAAATGAGGAGGGTCTTGTGAATGTTGCTCCTTTTAGTTTTTTTAATGTTGCCTCCGCAAACCCTCCGCTACTCTCTGTGGCATTCACGGGAGAGAAGGACAGTTACCTTAATCTACGAACTACAAAAGAAGCTGTGGTTCATCTGATAAACAGTGATAATGTTGTACTGATGAATCAAACAGCCGCAAAGTTAGCTGCAAATGAGAGTGAGGCAGAAAAGTTTGCTCTGGACTTAGAACCCTCCCAAATAGTCAACGTCCCAAGTTTAGTAAAGAGTAGGGTGAGGTTTGAAACACAGCTTTATCAAGATATCTCTTTGGGCCAAGAGGGTCATCTGGTTTTACTAGAAGTTGTCTCTCTATCATTTACCGATGATGTTATAGACACGGAAAAATTTTATATCGATATAGAGGCATTAGGACCTATTGCACGACTTGCAGGAAATGATTATGCTAAAATTGGCAAAAGCTTCAAAATTGAACGACCTCATTAAAACACACTGTAGCAGTGTGTTTTAATATAGGATAAAAAAAGCAGCTACCGTACTGCTTTTAAATTTTTTCAAAACGTTCCACATAAAGCAAACAAAAAGTCATTACAGCCGCTAGAATTAACAGAATAACTTTTGCGGGAAACCATGATTGAAAAAGGACGTGCGCATAACCAAAACCAATCGGTCCGACTGCAGCAAGGAAATATCCCCCAGTCTGAACCATACCAGAAAGCTGGGCAGCTTGATGAGCAGAAGTTGTTTTCAAAGATAAACTAGTCATGAGGTAGGGAAAGAGCGCACCAACAGTCAAACCTAACAAAGCATTAATAACCAACCAATAGATAAAGTTATTCAACGGGATTAACAGTAGAATCAGTGAAACTATGCCGAGTCCACTGATACCACCCATGAGATAGCGGCGTTGCTTAAGTTCTAAGCGTGTGAGCGCAATGGGAAGAAAAAGTGAGAAGGGCATTCCAATCAAAGTGTAGACGCCTGCCAGTATTCCTGTTAGTCCAGCTGAAATTCCCGCATCTTGTGCCATAGTAGGCAACCAGGTGACACCAGTATAAAAGAGAAAAGACTGTAGACCGCCAAAGACGAGAAGAAACCACGCTAATTTGTTTTTCCAGAGTTTCTCACGGGAGGCATTACTTATCTCTTGGGAAAGTTGAAGTTTATGATTATTTTTGTTATTGGGAAGCCAAACGACTAAAGTGACGACGAGCAAAGCTGTTAGTACCAATATTAATATTTTCCAAGATGAGGCCATTACAATGGGGACTGCAAGTGCAGAAAAAATAGCCATGGCAACTGTCATAGCAGTCGTATATAGAGTGGTATAACGACCAATTTGATGAGGTTGATTAACCAAAATCAGTGCAGGCAGTAAGACATTTAACATCGCAATAGCGGCCCCAATAATAATGGTTCCTAAATAAAGGGTTGGGACGTTAAAGATTCGGATGAAAGAGCCTATAACCATAGCGAGTAAGGCCATGGTGAATAAACGTTCGATTCCTGAATATTGGGCGAGTTTGGGCGCTAAGGAAGAAAAAAGAGCAAACATTAATAGCGGAACGGTTGTTAAAATACCAAGGGAATCGACCGATACGTGTAACGCCTGCGCAATTTGATTAAGCACAGGAGTTAGGGTAGTAAAGGGCACACGGATAGCAAACCCTAGCAGGATAAGTCCCCAGATAAAGAAGGGGGATGGTTTTGAGGTGGGCATAGGAACTCACTTTCTTTAAGAGTTTTTATCAGAAACCTGGAAATTATAGGTTTCTAAACGATGTTATTTCATAGATTGATTTATCAATTATAACAAAAAAAGCCCTGTTATCGTCTCTTTTTACGATACAGGGAAAATTTTTAAAGTAAAGTGATTACTTTTTCAGCAACTGCTTTAGCAGACTGAGGGTTTTGACCAGTTACCAAGCGTTCTGAGACTTGGACGACCGAGGTAAAAGGTGCTTCAGCTTGATAATTAGCTCCCGCCTTGATTAAGGCATCTTCTGTCAAAAAGGGTACTTCCGCTGTCGTTTGATTGGCAGCTTCTTCAGCATTACTAAAGCCGGTAAGGGTTTTGCCCTCAATGAGGAGCCGATGGTTTTGCCCTTTAACTGGTAGCAGGCCTACTACTCCGTGACAGACCGCGCTTACGATACCGCCTTTAGTATAAATATGACTAGCAATATCGGCAATGGCTCGTGATTCTGGGAAATCCCACATGGTCCCGTGACCACCAGTATAATAAATGATGGTGTAGTCATCAGGATTGATTTCTTCCGGTTTTAGGGTTTGGCTGAGCGCTTTATTTTGAAAGGAAGCATTCGTATAATACTTGTTGTCCACTTCATCAAGATTCGTTAGACTGCTTGGATCTAATGGGACATACCCTCCGTTGGGACTCACAAAATCTGCTTCGATATTATTTTTAAGCATAACATCGTAGAAGTGGGTAAGTTCGCTTAACCACAGACCAGTGAGACGATTGATTTTATCATACTTGGGGGTGTTCGTTACAACAATGAGTGCTTTAGTCATTTTATCTCTTTTCTGTTTTTTATTTACTAAGCTATTTATAATAGCTCGCCCTCGCTTTAATGCAATGGATTATAGCGCAAAATATTTTTAGATACAACTATTTGGATTTAAAAAAACTACACTAAACAGTGTAGTTTTTATTTCTTTATTAAAAACTTATTTAACTTCTTTAAAGATTACGTGTTTGCGCAATTTTGGAGAGTATTTTTTAAGTTCAAGTTTGTCAGGTGTGTTACGTTTGTTCTTTTGTGTAAGGTAAAGACGTTCGCCTGATTCTTTATGTTCGAGAATAACGTGTGTACGTACTCCAGCTGCCATAGTATATTACTTCCTTTCTAAAATTACTTTGTTTCGCGGACTTTGCGGCCTTTGTAGTAGCCTTTAAGTGAAACGCGGTGTGAGTGACGGTAGTCACCAGTAGTTTCGTCAAAAGTAACAGTTGGAGCTGTCAATTTGTAGTGTGTACGACGACGGTTTTTCTTTGCTGATGAAGTGTGACGTGCAGGTACTGCCATGATTTTTTTCCTCCGTAGATTTTATCGATTTTTGCAAGCGTGCAAAAACGTACTTTACTAGTATAGCATAAATTTTAGGAAATGCAAGTTTTGTAAAGTAAAAATACTTGACAAAATAGTCTTAAAAAAAGCTGACACATGGGTGAGAGGCTTTGACAAAAACCTTTGACAGCATAAGTTCACTTAATAGCTTTGCTTTTTTGATAGAATAGAAGTAAGGAAAATCAGGAAAAACCCTTAAAGTTTAAGCTCAGCTTCGAAAGAATCAAAGCGGCGTGTGGAGAAATTAAGTAGAAAAAATTCTCCCATAATGCAGGGCATTGTTCAAGGACAAAAAATTTAAGGAGAAAAAAGATGAAAAACTGGAAAAAGTTAATCTTTGTTTTTATCATCGCACTGGCTGCACTCGTAGCCTCATTTGTTTTTGGGGAGCCACTTATAGCTCGTCTGATTGTGACCATAGCGGGAGGGCTCTTGGCCCTCAGTATGTTCATTGAGATGATAAAAACATTACGAAGTGGTTCTTACGGGGTTGATTTGTTAGCAATCACTGCAATCATTGCAACCTTGACTTTTGGGGAATATTGGGCTGCTTTAATTATCATTTTAATGCTTGTAGGTGGGGAAAGCCTCGAGGATTATGCAGCAGGTCGTGCGAATCGGGCTCTGACAGCATTGTTGGATAAATCACCAACAATTGCCCATGTCCAAAAAAAAGGGCATATTGAGGATGTTCCACTTGAAGAGGTAGCGATTGGGAGTAAACTTCTGATTAAACCCATGGAAGTTATTCCGATTGATGGAAAATTGCTGTCTGAGGCTGTTGTGCTTAATGAAGCGTCAGTCACTGGAGAAACGAAGCCTAATGAATTGCTGCAAGGAAATGAGGTAATGTCTGGAGCGGTAAATGGCAATTCTACTATCGAAATTGAAACGCTCGTCTTGGCTTCAGATTCGCAATTTCAAAAGATTGTCCAGCTTGTTAAAGCGGCAGAAGAAACACCCGCACAGTTTGTCCGCTTGGCCGATCGTTACGCGGTTCCTTTTACGATTATTGCCTACCTTATTGCTGCGATCGCCTACTTCATCTCCGGTGACCCTGTACGGATCGCTGAGGTCCTTGTGGTGGCTAGTCCATGCCCTTTAATTTTAGCGGCTCCTATAGCCTTCGTATCAGGGATGAGTCGTACGAGTCAAAATGGAGCATTAGTCAAAAATGGTACTGTTATAGAGAAATTGGCCAAAGCGAAAGGAATATTTCTTGATAAGACCGGTACCATCACAGAGGGAAAAATAGAAGTGGACACCTTGGAGCCAGTAGGGGAGGTGAGTATCACTGAACTTTTACAGTTGGTTTACAGTCTGGAACGTTCTAGTGGTCATATCTTAGCGAAAGCTGTATCAGATTACGCACAGCAAAAAGGTATGGCTGTTTTGCCGATGGACTCTTTAAGTGAAGTAGCGGGTTTAGGTGTAGTGGGGACGATAGACAATCAGGAGATAAAGATAGGCCGAAAAAGCTTTGTCAACGCACCTGAGGGATTAAATTATGAAACGGCCTTTTATGTAAGTCGTGCTGGTAAGTACATTGGAGCGATAACTTTTACTGACACGTTGCGTCCAGAAGCTAAAGAGACCATTAAAAAACTGCGTCAATTAGGCCTTTCTCGTATCGCGATGCTTACGGGGGATAATGAAACGGTTGCTAAAAAAATTGCTTCTGATGTAGGCATCAGCGAGATACACGCTGGGCTCATGCCAGATGAAAAGTTAACCTTTATTAAAGAAGCTGAGGAAAGACCTATAATTATGGTAGGGGATGGGGTGAATGATGCCCCAGCACTTGCAACAGCTGACGTAGGCATCTCTATTGGTGTTGGCTCAGGAACCGTAGCGAGTGAAGCGGCAGATATCGTGTTACTGCAAAACGACCTATCTAAGGTGACGCAATCAATTCAAATCAGTAGAGACACAATGAAGATAGCTAAGCAAGCAGTAATGATTGGGATTGTGATTTGTATTATCTTGATGTTTATTGCAGCAGCAGGGGTTATACCTGCGGTAATAGGTGCTCTGTTCCAAGAAGTGATTGATGTTATTTCTATCCTCTATGCTTTACGAGCTTTGCGAGGTTGAAAAAAATGAACTTACGGCTCTGTAAGTTCATTTTTTTAATAGTTTTATTAGTTGTTCCAGCTCTTCTAGGGTAGTAAAGTCGATGGACAGTGTTCCTTGATAATTTTTATTGGCTTTGATTTTGACTTTATTTCCTAGAGCTTGGTGTAAGAGTTGTTCAGTTTCATTAATGAAAATATTGGCGGACGCTTTCCGAGCAGGAGGAGGCGAGGAGTGTCTCCTTTCTCCATAAATCAGCCTTTCCAGTTCTCGGACATTGAGGTGCTCAGCAATAGCTTTTTCTGCAAGGAGACGTTGTTTTTGTAAGTTCTTTTCTGCAAGCAGGGTCCTCCCATGTGCAGGTGAAAGCTCTCCTTTTTCGACATAATCAAGTAAAGGAGCAGGTAAGCTGAGGAGGCGGATGAGGTTCGAAACATAGGAACGTGATTTCCCGAGAGTTTTAGCTATTTCTTCATGTGTCAGCCCTAACCTTTCAGAAAGTTGTGTCAAACTACGTGCCTCTTCAACAGGGTTGAGATTTTCACGTTGCAAATTTTCTAATATTGACAGGGTCATCATTTCTTGATCCGTGTATTCTCTGATAAGAGCAGGTATATATGTTTTGCCTGCTAATTTTGAAGCCTGAAAACGACGCTCGCCAGCCAATAATTCATAACCTAAGAGGTCCGATTTACGAACGATGATAGGTTGGAGTACTCCATTTTCTTTTATAGACTGTGCGAGCTCTTCTAGCTTATCCGTGTCAAAGACTAGGCGGGGCTGGTAAGGGTTCTTTACAATCAGATGGAGTGGAAGTTGTACAATTTCTTCAGTCATAATATCTTAATAAGGAGGAGACGAGCTATAGCAACTTTACTCTTTGGTACTCGATTTACCACCTGTACCTCCTTTCTGTTCATCAATCCATTGTTTTCTGTTGTGGAGGGCACGTTCATATTTTCCCATATCATCTGGGTGGAAGTAATTGGCTTTTTTTATTTTATCAGGTAAATACTGTTGATCCACCCAATGCCCAGGGTAATTATGGGCGTACATGTAACTGACAGAGCGCCCTAAATCTTTCGCTCCAGCATAATGACCATCTTGGAGATGAGAAGGTACGGGAAGATTCCCGTATTTCCCCAAGTCAGCCAAGGCTTCATCCATGGCGGTGTAGGCTGCATTTGATTTGGGAGAAAGAGCTAAGTCAATGATAATATTAGCAAGTGGAATACGTGCTTCAGGAAACCCTAATTTCTCTGCTGCTTGAAGTCCCAGTACCGTATGAACTGCAGCATCTGGATTAGCTAAACCAATATCTTCGTACGCCATGACGGTCAGTCGTCGCGCCAAGCTTTGAAGATCGCCACCTTCAATCAGACGTGCTGCGTAGTGTAAACTGGCGTTGACATCAGAACCACGAATTGATTTTTGTAACGCTGAAAGTAAGTCGTAATGTGCATCTCCATCTTTATCAAATGTCGCCGCTTTACGTTGAAGAGAATTTTCCATATCATCAAGTGTGACATGATGGTTTTCACTTGATAAAACAGCTAATTCTAGTGCATTAAAAGTGGAACGCAAATCGCCGTTGGTTGAATGGACTAGAAAATAGAGTGCATCCTCATCAAGTGTTACTGAAAAGTCAAATCCTCGTTCTTTATCGTGTAAACTTAAGTTTACAGCTTCTTCTAAATCTTGTGGTTCTAGCGGTTTTAACTCAAATATTTGCACGCGGGAACGGATGGCAGGAACCACTGAAAAGTAGGGGTTCTCAGTCGTCGCACCAATTAGGATAATTTGTCCATTTTCTAAAAGTGGTAACAAAAAATCTTGCTTAGGCTTATCAAGGCGATGGATTTCATCAAGGAGCAAGACGAGTTGACCCGAAAATTCAGCTTCTGCTGCAATTTCTTGAAGTCTTTTTTTAGTGTCTGTCGTGGCATTAAAAGTGCGAAAAGCGGCATTCATGGTACCAGCTATAGCTGAAGCAATAGATGTCTTGCCTATCCCTGGTGGACCGTAAAGAATCATGCTTGATAAAAGCTGAGTTTCCACCATACGACGGATGATCTTTCCTTTCCCAACTAAATGTTTTTGACCGATAATCTCATCAATATTTCGCGGTCTCATCCGCCGCGCCAGATTTTGTGTCATCTTAATCTCCTGTCGCTGTGTTTACAGTTGTGTAAACTTGGGTTACTTGGCTTATTTATTGAGAGGAAAGCCTAAAATATAGTCATCTATATAACGGCCATGGATAAAAAATTCATTGCGTAAGCGTCCTTCTTCAATGAAACCAAGTTTTTTATAGAGGGCTAATGCTTGGGGGTTTGATCCCATTGCCTGAATAGTAATTTTTTGAT
Organism: Lactococcus taiwanensis; assembly: GCF_014905395.1. Lineage (GTDB taxonomy): Bacteria > Bacillota > Bacilli > Lactobacillales > Streptococcaceae > Lactococcus > Lactococcus taiwanensis. The sequence continues at coordinate 57,602 of NZ_BNDT01000006.1, read as the reverse complement.
AACCCTCTTTTCGCGCGTACTCGATGAAAAACTGTATAAGTCGAGAGGCCACGCCTTTACCACGTGCATTCTCATCAGTCATTACACCAAAAGTGATAACGTGCTGCCCAAATTCGGATTTATGTCGTGGGCCATAATCTAAAACACCAAGAATTTTTTCATCTTCTACAGCAAGAAAATAGCCCATACCATGAGTAATTTTCTCAATAATTTTTTCAGCAGAGGACTCCATCACATGAGGAGTTGAGTCTAGGGTCCAATTTTTATTTTCAAGTTGAGCGACAATAGCGAAATCCCGCGGTTCTATTTTACGAATGTTCATACAGATACCCTCCAACCTGCTTATCCATCCCTAAAGATTGCTGACAGCTCCGTCAGAAGCTTAGTTTTACTGTCAAGTTGGGCTAATTTTTCAACAAGTTATACGTCAGTAATGGAGCATCAGTAAAATTTATTTCCGAGATGTCTAAAAAACAGGCTAATCTCTAAGTATTTTTTGTTATAATTATTTTAACATAATAAAGATGAGGTTTGAACATGGCTAAATTTGGATTTTTAGATATTTTAGAAGAAGAGCTAGAAAAAGGCTTTTCTTATGATTTTGAGATGAACTGGGACAAGCGTAACTTTGCGGTAGAGGTCAGCTTTTTACTAGAAGTTGAAAATGCGGCAGGCGTTGATGTTGTCGATGCTGACGGAGTTGAGTCGGCTGAAAATATCATGTATGAGGACGCGGTAATCTTTTATAACCCAGCCAAATCACGTTTTGATGAGGCTGACTATCTGGCGGCAATTCCTTATTCAGAAAAAGGACTTTCTCGTGAATTTTTGGCTTATTTCACACAATTTTTGCAAGAAACAGCCGACCAAGGCTTGGATGACCTCATGGATTTTCTGGCGGACGATGAAGCTGAAGCATTTTCGGTCAAATGGGATGCTGACCGCTTCGCAAGTGGACTGACCGCTTTGTCAGAAACAGAACTTTACAAATATCCGCGCTACTAAAATTTTTAGAAAGAATTAACAAGTAAACAATGAGTATTTTAAATGTAAAAAACTTATCCCACGGTTTTGGTGATCGTGCGATATTTGAAAATGTAAGTTTCCGTTTGCTAAAAGGCGAGCATATTGGCTTTGTTGGGGCAAATGGTGAGGGTAAATCAACGTTCATGAACATTATCACAGGAACACTGGTACCTGATGAAGGAAAAGTGATTTGGTCGAAAAAACATCGGGTTGGCTATATGGATCAGCATGCCGCACTCGGAAAAGGTAAAACGACGCGTGAAGCTTTGGCTGAGGCTTTTCAATATCTTTTTGATATAGAGGCGCAAATCAATGACACTTACATGAAAATGGCAGAAATGTCAGCAGACGAGATGAATGCTGCGCTTGAGAATGTCGGAGAGCTTCAAGAAGAATTGGATAATAGTGATTTTTATCTCATTGACGCCAAAGTTGAAGAAACAGCCCGAGGGCTTGGTTTAACTCCTCTGTTGGATAAAGATGTGGCCGAGCTTTCTGGGGGGCAAAGAACGAAAATCTTGCTTGGCAAACTTTTGCTTGAAAAACCAGACATCTTGCTTTTGGATGAACCAACGAACTATTTGGACGAAGAACACATTTTATGGCTAAAAAATTACCTTAAAAACTATGAAAATGCCTTTATTTTGATTTCGCATGATGTGCCCTTTATGGATGAAGTGGTCAATATCATTTATCATGTGCATGGTCTAGGGATTACCCGTTATTCAATGGGTTATGCGGAATTTGAACGTGTCTTTGAAGAGAAAAAGGCACAGCTTGAAGCTTTGCATAATGCGCAGGTCGCTGAGCAAGCTAAACTTAAAGATTTCATAGCCCGTAAAAAAGCGAATGTGGCAACGTCTGGCCAAGCAAAAGCGCGTGAGAAAAAATTGGCGAAAATGGAAATTGTTGAAACGATTTCTGAAAAGCCAAAACCTCATTTTGATTTTAAATTTAGTCGAAAACCAAGTCGTCTCGTTTTTGAGGCGAAAGATTTAGTCATTGGTTACAATGAACCTTTGTCGTCAGAAATTAATTTAAAAGTAGAATCTGGACAAAAAATTGCCTTTATTGGTTCCAACGGGATTGGGAAATCGACTTTGCTCAAGAGTTTAATGGGCTTGATTCCAAGTCTTGATGGGGAAGTTGAAAAAGGGAATTTCCAAGATATTGCTTACTATGAGCAAGAAATCAAAAATCCTTCGCAAAAAACGGTACTTGATGATTTATGGGATGAATATCCAAGTTGGAATCAAGCAGAACTCCGCGGGGCACTTGCTCGGGTGGGCTTGACGGCCAAACAAATTGAATCACGTGTTTATGTTCTTTCAGGTGGAGAACAAGCAAAATTACGTTTTGCGAAATTAATGAATACCGAATCTAACATTCTCATCTTGGATGAACCAACCAATCATTTGGACGTGGACGCTAAAGAAGAACTCAAGCGTGCACTTATTGAATATCCGGGAACTGTTTTGATGGTTTCACATGAACCAGAATTTTATGAAGGTCTAGTTTCTGATGTCATTAACTGTGAAGAATGGACAACTCGTATTTTGTAAGAAACGATGACTTGCTGGAGGTAAAAGATGGCAGAGCGACATTCTCCTTGGGAAAATCCCCAACAAGATTACAAACTGATTTTGGCAAAACGTCGCTCAGAACGGCGTTATCGAAGTTTACAGCTGGCGAAAACACTTAAAATTTTACTGACGAAGTTTAAAAAATTGGGCGTGGACAATCGTAATGCAGAAATACTAGGTTGGATTGACCAACTTGAAAATGATGCAGAATATTTAGATGATGAAGACTTCGCGTCAGCTAAAAAGTTCGTCTCGCGTATGCAAAAAGAACTGACGAAGCTTGAAAAATGAACTGACAGGGCGGTAAGCCAGAAAGTGTACGAAAAATGAAAGCAAGTTTACAAAATTATTTTGATCAGTGGGAAAGTCCTTGGATGCAGCTCTACTATCGGATGGTATGGGCACAAGTTGGTCAGCTTGAAGGTCAGAAAATCTTGGATTTCGGTTCGGGCTTTGGCTGGAATGCTAATCACTTTGCTGCGCATAATGAGGTAGTGGCAGTTGAACCCGATTTGGAAATGGTGGAAAATCGGCAGCAAGAAAATACCTATGAGCAGATTGTTGGTGGACTTTCAGCGCTTAGCGCCTTTACTGACGGAAGTTTTGACGTCATTCTCTGTCATAACGTTTTTGAATATGCACCAAAAGAGCGCCTGGCGATGTTGCGAGAATTTGCTCGCCTGATCAGTAAAGAAGGCTTCATTTCGATTGTCAAACACAATCACGCAGGAGCACTGATGCAAAAAGTTGTCTTTGAAAATGCCTTGGACGAAGCTTACGCTTTACTGAGAGGAGCGTCAAAAGTTAATCAGATGTTTGGCAAGATTCATTATTATGATATAGCGACTATGCTAGAAGCTGACGGCGCTGTCAGTACTTTTAAAACGTATGGCTTACGGACTTTTTGGGCTTTACAGCCTAATGAGTTTAAAATAGAAACTGATTGGGCAGATAAAATGTTTAAAGTTGAATGGGAAGTTTGTGATAAGTCTGAATTTGTTGCACTTTCATTTTTCAATCACGTGCTCTTGAGGAAAAATAATGATGAGAACTCATGAATTTACAGCTGAATTAGAAATTGTCGGGGTTAATCCTTTTGTGACGGTGCCATCAGCCATTTTACAAGAAATTTTTAAGGCAGCAGGCAAAGAAAAATCACCTATTCCCATTTGCGGTGCCGTCAATGACAAGCCCTATCAGCAAAATCTCATGTTTTTCAAAGGGCAGTGGCGCTTGTATGTCAATATGAAAATGCTAAAAAATTCACCCCAAAGAATTGGCGAAACCCTACAAATGACGATTGCCTACGATGCTGAGCCTCGGCTCATTGAGCAGCCACAGCCTTTCAAAGAAGCCTTAGCGGCAAATCCCGATGCTCAGGAAGTGTTTGAAGCTTTGACGCCATCCAAGCAACTTGAGATTAACCGCTATATCGCCAAATTAAAAAGCCAAGAAGCTATTGAGCGCAATGTGGCGCGCGCCATTGGCTTTTTGTTAGGCAAGAACCGTTTTGTCGGGAGAGACAAACCTTAGAAAGAGATAAAGATGAATAATTGGAATTCCATTACTGTAACCATTGTTCGGGAGGCTGAAGAAGCAATTTCAGCACTCTTGATTGAAGCTGGCGCTGGCGGCGTTGAAATCAACGACAGTGCGGATTATTTGACACATGAAGATCAATTTGGCGAAGTTTTGCCAAAGGTTGAGCAATCTGACTATGTGGAAGTTACGGCATATTATCCTGAAAATATGCCCATTGTCGAACTGAAAGCAGAGTTGGAACATAAAATTGCTCGTTTGAGTGATTATTTTTCACTGACAGGCTTGTCAGTGAAAACAAACAATCTGTCAGAGACAAATTGGGAAGAAGCTTGGAAAAAATATTTTGAACCCGCACGTATCACACATGATTTGACGATTGTCCCTAGCTGGACAGAAGACTACGAAGCCACAGGTTCTGAAAAATTGATTCGACTTGACCCAGGCATGGCCTTTGGAACAGGTACCCACCCAACGACTAAGATGTCACTTTATGCTCTAGAACAAATCCTTCGTGGCGGCGAAACTTTGCTTGATGTGGGTACAGGTTCAGGGGTACTCTCTGTGGCAGCAAGCTATCTGGGCGCTAAAGAAATTTTTGCTTATGATATTGATGAAGTGGCGGTGCGTGTAGCTCGAGAAAATATCGAACTTAATCCAGGACATGAAAAAATCCATGTTTCAGCAAATAACCTCCTTGAAGGGGTTACTCAAACGGCAGATGTCATTGTGGCCAATATCTTAGCGGATATTTTAGTCCTAATGACTGAGGATGCTTATCGCTTAGTCAAAGAAGAGGGTTATCTTATCATGTCAGGAATTATCGCAGATAAGGCAGAAATGGTAATTGCTTCCGCTGAGGCTGCAGGCTTTTTCCTTGAAACACGGATGATTCAAGGGGAGTGGAACTGTGTGATTTTCAAAAAAACTGAGAACAGAGAAGGTGTAATTGGAGGATGAGTTTACAGCTGTTGTAAACGTCGTGTAAACTCTTAAAGGACAATGGCAAATCAATATTTTATTTTTAAAGAAAGACCTGAAGTAGGTGCTCTTATCACAATCGATGAAGAAGCTGCTGCACATCATATATTTACAGTAATGCGTACTCAGCCAAAGGAGCAGCTCCGTCTGGTGTTTGATAAAGGAGAGTTGGGTTTAGTAGAAGTGGTTTCTGTTTCTGACCGTTCGGTCAGATTGATTGAACGGCTTACCGAGCAGTCAGAACTACCAGTTGCAGTGACGGTTGCTGTCGGGTTTCCAAAAGGTGATAAGCTTGATTTTATTACAGAAAAGGCCACTGAACTGGGTGCTTCAGCCATTTGGTCGGCGCCCTTCAAATGGTCTGTAGCCAAATGGGATAGGAAAAAATTGGCTAAAAAACAAGAAAAGCTGAAAAAAATTGCACGGGGTGCTGCCGAGCAATCTCGGAGGTTGCAGATTCCGCAGGTCGAACTTTTTGAAGACTTTACGACTTTTCTTACTCAATGTAAGGATTTTGATCAGATTCTTGTCGCCTATGAAGAAACGGCCAAAGCAGGAGAAATGTCGGGTTTGAAAAAAGCACTGACAGAGCTGTCAGTCGGTAAAAAAGTGCTTCTCGTTTTTGGACCAGAGGGAGGGATTAGCACGCAAGAAGTTGAAAAATTTGAGGCACTTGGTGCAAAATTAATTGGCTTAGGCCCACGAATCTTACGCGCTGAAACTGCTCCGCTCTATGCATTATCTGCTTTTTCAACTTATTTTGAGCTTTTATAAAAGAAAATGAACTCCGAACGATCGGAGTTTTAGCTTTATTTTTTGACAATCATTCTTTTTCTTCGCTTACAAATGTGGTAGAATAGATTCAATTAACTTTAAATGAACCTTTAACTGTAAAGGTAACAGAGCCATCTAACAAATCTAATAAGGAGGAAAGCTAGTTCATGTTGACCATAGGCTCAACGACTGACAACAGATACTAGCATTTCAAACTATGCCTTCAGAACCAGTCTTAACGGGCGCAGAAGTTGTCAATATCTGCGCAGAATATATGAATGAAACCGACCTTTTGCTGGTGCAGAAGGCATTAAATTGCGCCTCATTGGCGCATGCTGATCAATATCGTGCTTCGGGAGAAGCCTATTTTGTGCACCCTACACAAGTTGCTGGCATACTTGCCAAATTAAAACTTGATGCGGTGACTGTAGCATGTGGTTTTCTCCATGATGTGGTAGAAGACACTAATTTTACTCAAGGAGATTTAGAAGAACTCTTTGGTCGTGAAATTGCGGACATTGTGGATGGTGTGACGAAACTTGGAAAAGTTGAATATAAGTCGCATGAAGAACAATTAGCTGAAAATCATCGTAAGATGCTGATGGCTATGTCCAAGGACATTCGAGTGATTTTGGTCAAATTGGCGGATCGCCTACACAATATGCGTACGCTTAAACATCTTCGTCCCGATAAACAAAAACGGATTTCACGTGAAACGATGGAGATCTATGCGCCTTTGGCTCATCGTTTAGGGATCGCCAGTATTAAATGGGAGTTAGAAGACCTTTCTTTTCGTTATCTAGAAGAAACTGAGTTTTACCGTATCCGTGGGTTGATGAATGAAAAACGTGCTGCTCGCGAAGCACTCGTTTCTCAAGTCATCGAAAAACTTCAAGAACGCGTAGAAAATTCTGGGGTGGATGCAGAAATCTACGGACGTCCAAAACACATCTATTCTATTTATCGTAAAATGCACGATAAAAAGAAACGATTTGATGAAATTTATGATTTGATCGCCATCCGCTGTATCACTGAAACGACCAGCGACGTTTACACTACTCTCGGTTATATTCATGATTTGTGGAAACCAATGCCTGGCCGTTTTAAAGACTACATTGCTAATCCGAAGGCAAATGGTTATCAATCTGTGCATACCACCGTATATGGTCCTAAGGGGCCGATGGAATTTCAAATTCGAACACGCGAAATGCATCAAATCGCTGAATATGGGGTAGCCGCACATTGGGCCTATAAAGAAGGGCGCAAAGCAAAAGTAGATGTTCAAGAGATTTCCGAAACCCTAAACTGGATTCACGAATTGGTTGAATTGCGCGAAGAGGCGGGAGATTCAGCAGAGGACTTTGTAAAAGCAGTTCAAGAAGATATCCTTTCAGATAAAATATACGTCTTCACGCCAAACGGGGAAGTCCAAGAACTCCCCCGTGGCTCAGGCCCGATTGACTTTGCTTATGCAATCCATACGAAGGTAGGGGATCACGCTACAGGTGCTAAAGTGAATGGCCGCATGAAACCCTTATCTGTCCAATTAAAAACAGGTGATCGGGTGGAAATCATCACAAGCCCTACATCGTTTGGACCAAGTCGAGATTGGATTAATCTTGTCAAAACCAATAAAGCGCGCAATAAAATCAAACAATTCTTTAAAAACCAAGATAAAGAGCTGTCAGTCAATAAAGGACGCGAACTCTTGCAAGATGCTTTGGCAGAAGCAGGTTTTGTTCCTAATCAGTACCTTGATAAAAAACATCTGGATGAGTTGTTTAATAAAATGAGCTATCGAAGTGCCGAAGCACTTTATGCTGCAATTGGATTTGGAGAATTATCGGCGACCACAGTTGCTAATCGTTTAACAGAAAATGAACGACGTCAAGCAGAGAAAGCGAAACAAAAAGCAGAAGCCGAAGAACTGATGAAGGGTGAGGTGAAGCGCGAAACAACCAAAAATGTCATGAAGATTCGTCATGATGGGGGAGTGAGCGTTTCAGGAATCGACAGCCTTTTGGTGCGGATTGCGAAATGTTGTAACCCTGTACCTGGCGATGCTATTGTAGGTTATATCACGAAAGGACGTGGTGTCTCGGTTCACCGCGCCGACTGTCAAAATGTTCGAAGCATGGAAGATTTTGAACAACGGTTGGTAGAAGTAGAGTGGGATGACTCAGAAAACTTAACTAAAGAATATGTAGCAAACATTGACGTCTATGGATTCAATCGGCCCGGTTTACTCAATGATGTCATGCAAGTCTTGTCAAACTCTACTAAAAATTTGATTTCAATTAATGCCCAACCCACAAAAGATAAAAAGATGGCGAATATTCATATCGCTTTGGGTATCAAAAATTTGTCTGATTTAACTTTAGTGGTGGATAAGATCAAGATGACACCTGATGTTTATTCTGTAAAACGTACCAATGCATAAAAAATGCTTGACATTAGTCAAGCGTTTTTATATTACTTTCTTTAATGAGATAGTTAGGTCGCCTTTTAGTTTCCAAAAAGATCTTTGCAATATACTTCCCAATAATGCCAAGAGACAGAAGCTGAAGACCGCCTAAAAGCAGGATAAGGACAATTAAAGTAGGAAAGCCTTGAACAGGATCACCAAAAACAAGGGTCTTGAAAACAAAGAAGGCGCCGAGAGCGAGTGAAGTAAGAAAGCTTGCAAAACCGATAAAAGTAGCGATATTAAGGGGCGCCTCGGAAAAACTGACAATTCCATCAATCGAATAGCTAAGCAGTTGACCAAACGTCCAAGAAGTTTTTCCGGCACTACGCTCGTGGTTACTGTATTCTATATAGGTTACTTGATAACCGACCCAAGCAAAAAGACCTTTTGAGAATCGATTATTTTCTTCTAAGCGCAAAACACTATCAACAACAGGGCGTCGCATTAAGCGAAAATCACGTGCTCCTTCTACAATAGGTACTTTGGAAATTTTGTTAATGATTTTATAAAAAAGTCGCGAGAAAAAAGAAATGACTACTGGCTCACCATCACGAGAAATACGTCGTGTTCCAACCACATCAAAGCCATCTTGGAGTGTTTGATACATCTTAGTTAATAACTCTGGTGGATCTTGTAAATCAACATCCATGACTGTAACGAGCGGTTCAGAAGTTGCTTTCAACCCAGCTAACAGGGCGGCCTCTTTCCCAAAATTTCTGGAAAAACTGACATAGTGAATGGTTTCGTTTTCCGCAGAGAGTTTTTTTAAAAGGGAAAGTGTCTGATCACTAGACCCATCGTCGATAAAGTAAAAGTTTTTCTTTAGGTCAAGTTGTACTTTGTTGACTTCTTGAATGAAAAGCTCAATGGTTTCTTGTTCGTTATATACGGGAACAACGATAGCTAGTTCTTCCAAATTTTCTCCTTTTTGCTTTGATGATTTTAAATGACTTATTATGATAGTAACTAAACATGAGGTTGATGTCAAGACTCGTCTGTTTATGCTACAATGGAAACATGAAAATTGTAATTCAACGTGTAAAAAGTGCTTCTGTTAGTATTGATGGTTTGATCAAAGAAAAAATTGATTCAGGTCTGTTACTTTTAGTGGGTGTAGAAGATGCGGACACTGGCTGGGATTTGGAATATGCTGTGCGTAAAATTACTCAGATGCGCATCTTTTCTGATGAACAAGGAAAGATGAATTGTTCAATCCAAGAAATTAAAGGTGAAATTCTATCTATCTCGCAGTTTACCTTGTATGCCTCTACCAAAAAAGGTAATCGCCCCAGCTTTTCAGGTGCAGGTAAACCTGATTTTGCAGAAGCCTTTTATGAAAATTTTAATGAAAAATTGGCAGAAGTGGTTCCTACAAAATCAGGAGTATTTGGTGCAGACATGCAAATTGAGTTAGTAAATGATGGTCCGGTAACCATTATTTTGGATACGAAAGAAGCTCGTAAGCACTGATGGGAACGTCAGTAAAGTAAGACAGCCGATGAAAGGGATAAATGATGACTCAAGCAATTATTTTTGACTTAGGGGGAGTAATACTCGATCTTAATTTCAAGCGCATGGTTGACCAATTTGAAAGATTAGGGGTGCAAAACTTTGCGCAATACTTTACACTGCAAGGTCAAGTTGACTTTTTTGAGCAGCTGGAGTTGGGGCAAATTCGTCCCGAAACGTTTTTTGCTAAATTGCGCTCCGTCACGAATACTTCAATAACTGACGATCAGATCCGTGAGGCTTGGAATCTTATTCTGACAGATTTTGATTTATCTCGCTTAAGTCTACTGACAGAGCTGTCAGTAGACTATCCCCTCTATCTTTTTTCAAATACCAATGCCATCCATGCGGCTTATTTTGAAAAGCGTTGTCTTGAGCAAACCGGTCATCCTTTAAGTTATTATTTTACTAAAATCTATTATTCACATGAGCTGCACTTACGTAAGCCAACTATTGAGAGTTTCAAAAAGGTCTTAGAGCAAGCCCAGTTAGAAGCAGCTGACACCCTCTTTATTGATGATAATGCTGCCAACATTGCAGGTGCGCAGGCTACTGGCTTACGCACTCATCATTTAAGTCCTGTTGAGCAGCTCGTAGACCTCGATTTTGTTCGACTTTTTTACTGATTTTTTTATTAGTAACTTCCTATTTTTTCACATTAATGCCTCATAAAATTCTTTCTTGACAATTGTCTGACAATTCGGTAAAATACAGTTTATTGAAATTATTTGATTAAAATATCAGAAAATGAGGATTTATTATGGGATTTACGAAAAAAGCTGATTTTGAGCTCTATCAAGATGCAGACAAGCATTACAAACAAGTACTCAGTACGCGTGATTTTCTGGCCTTAGGTGTAGGAACAATCATTTCTACTTCTATTTTCACACTACCAGGTCAGGTCGCGGCTCAATTTGCGGGCCCAGGTGTCGTCTTTTCTTACCTGTTAGCTGCTTTGGTGGCGGGTTTTGTCGCTTTGGCATATGCTGAAATGTCCACCGTTATGCCTTTTGCTGGCTCGGCCTATTCCTGGATTTCGGTTTTGTTTGGAGAAGGTTTTGGTTGGATTGCAGGATGGGCTTTATTGGCAGAATATTTCATTGCCGTAGCTTTTGTTGGTTCTGGATTCTCTGCTAATCTGCAGCAACTTTTAGCACCACTTGGTTTTCATCTACCTGCCTTCCTAGCAAGTCCGTTCGGTACCAATGGCGGTGTTGTGGATATTATTTCGCTTATTGTGATTTTGTTGTCCGCTTTGATTGTTTTCCGAGGTGCATCTGATGCTGGGCGTATCAGTCAAATTTTGGTAGTTCTTAAAGTTGCTGCGGTTATTGCTTTTATTATTGTCGGTATTACAGTGATTAAACCTGCTAACTACCATCCTTTCATCCCACCTCACAATCCTAAAACTGGTTTTGGTGGATTCTCTGGGATTTGGTCTGGTGTTTCGATGATTTTCTTAGCCTATATTGGTTTTGACTCTATTGCAGCAAATGCTGCAGAAGCAAAAAATCCGCAAAAAACGATGCCTCGTGGAATCATTGGCTCCCTTTTGATCGCGGTCGCACTTTTTGCAGCTGTAACGCTTGTTCTTGTTGGAATGCATCCTTACTCCACATATGCTGGTAATGCTGCACCGGTTGGCTGGGCATTGCAAGAATCTGGTTATGCGGTACTTTCAGAAGTAGTGACTGCAATTGCTCTTGCTGGGATGTTTATCGCCCTTTTAGGAATGGTTCTAGCGGGGTCACGTTTACTCTACGCATTTGGCCGTGATGGACTTTTACCAAGTGGTCTTGGAAAATTAAACAAGCGACAATTGCCTGCTAATGGAGTGTGGACATTAGCTATTGTTGCTGTAGTGATTGGGGCATTTTTCCCCTTTGCCTTCCTCGCTCAATTGATTTCAGCTGGGACGTTGATTGCCTTCATGTTTGTAACTTTAGGTATTTACGCTCTGCGTCGCCGTCAAGGTAAGGATTTACCAGTCGCTTCTTATAAGATGCCTTTCTATCCTGTGCTTCCTGCCCTTGGTTTCCTTGGCTCCCTCTTTGTTTTCTGGGGCTTAGATTTTGAAGCAAAAGTTTATTCAGGAATATGGTTCCTTCTTGGCCTAGTGATTTATTTTATCTATGGCTACCGTTCTAGCAAGAAAGCCGCAACAAAAAATGAAGAGAGTGTTGCTGAAGTAAAATAAAGTTTCCTAAAGAGGAGAGAGTTTCAATTTTTGGAGCTTTCTTTTTATGTCGCTTCCGATTTCAAACATTGATAAAATCATTAAAATAAGTTAAAATAATGAAGTTATTAGCAATGATCAGGAGTAAAGAAATATGAAAGAATATGAAAAACAACATCGGCTCTTCTATGTGTTCTTACGCAATCTTGTAGCCTTCTTGCTGTTTATCTTTAACGGAAAAAGTAAATATTATCATGTGGATCGTATCCCCAAAGATGAAAACTATATTCTAGTAGCACCTCATCGGATGGCTTGGGAACCGGTTTGGTTCGCTTTTGCTACCCGCCCTAAACAATTTATTTTCATGGCGAAGAAGGAATTGTTTAAAGGATTTGGTGGTTGGTGGATTAAAATGTGTGGGGCCTTCCCAGTTGATCGTGAAAATCCAGGGACTAAGCCTATCAAGCATGCGGTAAAAATGTTAAAAGAATCAGACAAGTCAATGATTATGTTTCCTTCTGGTAGCCGTCATAGTGCAGAAATGAAGGGTGGAGTAGCAGTCATTGCAAAGATGGCTAAAGTTCGTATTGTGCCTGCGGTTTATCAGGGGCCTCTCAGCATGAAAGGTGTTTTTAAACGTCAGCGCGTATCCATTAATTTCGGTGAGCCTATTGATATTTCTGATATTAAAAGAATGAATGATGAAGGAATTGCCGAGGTCAATCGTCGTATGGAAGAAGCCTTTGAAAGATTAGATAAAGAGTTAAATCCTGATTTCCATTATGAAGCAAAATAAAAAAACGGACCTACTAGTTCGTTTTTTTATTTTGCTCAAAAATTTGTGCTTCGACTCTATTGAAGTCTGTTAAGAATTTAAGCATTTGTTCTTTTTCGGGGATTGTGTAAGAGGACAAAAGAATATTGAACTTTTCCTCGATGAGCTTGTGCATCTTGTCATGGGTGAGGGCTACTTTTCGCCCCTTATCAGTCAAGTGAAAATAAATTTTTTTCTTATCCTGTATTCCTTGATGACTTGTTAAAAAATGATATTTCAAGAGATTTTGAACTGCCCGACTCACTCCCCCCCGTGTTACCTCAAGTTGATTGGCTAGTTCAATGCCAGTTTTATCATCTGTTTTCAAGGCAGATAAGATATGAAGAGCGGTAACGGACAGTTTCATTACTTCTTGTGTGAGACCTTCGTCTTGAAGCTGATCTAGTATCCAATCACGTTCTTTTGAGGGTGTCAGCGATGAATGCCGTAGCGCGTGCAACTGTCGTGCAATATTTTGATTGAGGTCGGTACTATTCATTCTTTAATTATACACTATAAAATAACCTTTTAGAAATTTTTTCCCAGAGAGATAGCATCTCTAAAGGCTTTTTCTTTTAGGGAATCGGCGCGTTCCGGATATCGCGCATAGCCTTCAATAAATAGTTGTTGGCGATCTTTATCAGCAATACCTATCATTTTCATAGTTTGGTCGATATAAGCGGCCCCTAAATCTTCAGCCATATGTGCGGGATCTTTTTCATTGTGATAAAAGCCGCCAGCTGATTGAATGTGAAGTGATTTTTTTCCTTTGAGCAGACCAATTGGGCCATTTTCACTATATCGGAAAAGTTTTCGAGGGACAGCGATAACATCAATATATTGCTTTAGTTCAGCGGTAACAAAACCATTGTACATTGGATTGACAAAAACATATTTATCTGCAGATAAAAATTCGTCTAAATAGACCTTATGGCGTGCAAGTAAAGTTTTATCATGGACAGTAAGTGTATCAGGTGCATACTTATTACGTTTCCAAGCTGCAAAAGTTTCATTATCTAGAGCAGGTACTTTTTCAGAAAACAAATCTCGGATAATTACTGTATCAAAAGGATGTTCTTTCTGGTAGCTTAATTTAAATTTCTCTGCAGTGGTCAGCGACCAGCTGAAATCATCGGTATGTGGGTGGGCAAGAATCATTAGTAGAGTAGTCATAGTATTACTTCTTTCTTCGTTTTATTTGTTGACAAGCAACATTATAAATCAAAATATGTTGCTTGTCAACAAATAAGAGGGTCTCTTTCAGAAGAACAGGTTATTCCAATTTGTAAAAATGCTGTAAAAGTGCTAAAATTAAGGATAATATCCACTATTTATCTGAAAGAGAAAATATGCCAAACATTATTAGAAAATTTGTCGAAAATGACAAAAAAGAGCTAAAAAAACTCAATAAAATGGCGCTCAAAGTTGAATCATTCGCTGAAGAAATGGAACATTTGACAGATGAGCAGTTAAAAGCCAAAACTCCAGAATTAAAAGAACGCATTGCCAAAGGAGAAAGTCTTGATGATCTTCTCTATGAAGCATTTGCTGTCTGTCGTGAAGCAGCCCGCCGTGTGCTTGGCTTGTACCCTTTCCATGTTCAAATTATGGGTGGGATTGTCTTACACAATGGTGACGTGCCCGAAATGCGTACTGGTGAAGGTAAAACTTTGACCGCAACAATGCCTGTATACTTAAATGCTTTGACAGGGAACGGGGTTCACGTGGTTACCGTCAATGAATACTTGGCAACTCGTGATATGACGGAAATGGGTGAGCTTTACAGCTGGCTTGGATTGACTGTTGGTTTGAACTTGAATTCAAAATCACCAGAAGAAAAACGTGAAGCCTATAACTGTGACATCACTTATTCAACATCAGCTGAACTTGGCTTTGACTATCTTCGTGATAACATGGTGACACGTGCCGAAGATATGGTTCAAAAGCCACTGAACTATGCTCTTGTCGATGAAGTTGACTCAATCTTGGTAGATGAAGCCAGAACACCTTTGATTATTTCTGGACAAGCTGAAAGTTCATCAGCACTTTACTATCGTGCGGACCAATTCACTAAGACTTTAAAAGGACAAAACTTGAATGTTGCTACTTCTGAATATGAAGAAGGCGACGATTACAAGATTGATTTACAATCAAAAACAATTTCTTTAACTGAAGAAGGAATTGATAAGGCCGAAAAATTCTTCCAAATCGAAAATCTTTATGATATGGAAAATGTCGCCTTAACTCACTTTATAGATAATGCTTTACGTGCCAACTTTATCATGCTTCACGACATCGACTATATGGTTGATGAAAACCAAGAAGTTTTGATTATTGACCAATTTACTGGACGTACGATGCCTGGACGCCGTTATTCTGATGGGCTTCACCAAGCAATTGAAGCGAAAGAAGCTGTGCCAATTCAAGATGAATCAAAAACAATGGCTTCAATTACGATTCAAAACTACTTCCGGATGTATAAAAAATTGTCAGGGATGACCGGTACTGCTAAAACCGAAGAAGAGGAATTCCGTGAGATTTATAACATTCAAATCACGCCAATTCCAACCAACCGCCCTGTTCAACGTTTAGACCATCCAGATTTACTTTACCCAACTTTGGAAGCTAAATTTAAAGCAGTGATTGATGACATTAAACGTCGTCATGCGGAAGGGCAACCAATTTTGATTGGTACTGTTGCTGTCGAAACTTCCGAATTGATTTCTAAGAAATTGGTTGAAGCTAAAATTCCTCATGAAGTTTTGAACGCAAAAAATCACTTCCGTGAAGCACAAATCATCATGAATGCGGGTCAACAAGGGGCAGTAACGATTGCGACCAATATGGCCGGTCGTGGGACTGATATTAAGCTTGGGCCTGGTGTTATTGATCATCCAGATCCCGAGTTTCGTGGACTTGCTGTTATTGGTACTGAGCGTCATGAATCTCGCCGTATTGATAATCAATTACGTGGTCGTTCTGGACGTCAAGGTGACCCGGGGGTTTCACAATTCTACCTTTCTCTTGAAGATGAATTGATGAAGCGTTTCGGTTCGGAACGTGTTTCAGCTTTCCTAGATCGGATGCGTATTTCTGGTGAAGATGCTGTCATCAAATCTGGCTTGATTACTCGTCAGATTGAAAGTTCACAAAAACGTGTCGAAGGAAATAATTACGATTCTCGTAAACAAGTCTTGCAATATGATGATGTCATCCGCGAACAACGTGAGGTGATTTACGCACAACGCCATGCGGTCATCATGGCTAAAGAAGATTTAACACCTGTGCTTATGGGGATGTTCAAGCGAACAATTGATCGTCAAGTAGATGGACATGAACTTGCGGGAAGTCTAAAAGAAGAAGAAAATGTCAAGAACCTCTTACAAACATTGCACAATACAATGTTGCCAGAAGAGGGTATCGAATTGTCTGAACTGACAGGTTTATCAGTACAAGCCATGAAAGATTTGATTTTTGATAAAGTCAAAGCTCGTTATGCTTCACAAATGGAAAAATTATCTGACCCAGAGCGTCAGTTGGAATTCCAACGTGCAGTTATCTTACGAGTTGTTGATAATAACTGGTCAGAACACATTGATGCGCTTGACCAAATGCGTCAATCAGTAGGACTTCGTGGTTATGCCCAAAATAACCCTATTGTTGAATATCAAGAAGAATCATATAAAATGTACAATAATATGATTGGTGCGATTGAATTTGAAGTGACGCGTTTGATGATGAAAGCTCAAATTCAACCACAAACGGCAATCCGTCAGGAAACACCGCGGATGACCACCACCGCTTCACAAGGAAATATTACGAATGTCGGTACTGACGAAGCAGTCAGTGATGAAGTTTCATTTGAAAATGTGGGTCGAAATGAGCTTTGCCCATGCGGATCAGGTAAAAAGTTTAAAAACTGCCATGGTCGTACTCATATTGCCTAACACACCAAAAAAATTTACTGATGACGCTATCAGTAAATTTTTTTACAAATTTCTCTTAAAAAAAGAGATAATTAACAGAAAATTTGATACAATAGATAAAATAAATTTGTGAAACCTGAGGAAATATCATGTCTTTTAAAGAAGTAAGCCCCAAAATAAACATCGATGCAATCAAAATGTTAGGCCACCTCAATAGTGAGCAGCAGGCCAAAAAAATGGAGCGTGATCAAGAGCTGGAGGCCATCATTAAAGGTGAAGATGACCGTTTACTCTTGATTATTGGCCCATGTTCGTCAGATAATGAAGAAGCTGTCTTGGAATATGCTCGCCGTTTAGCGAAACTTCAAGAACAGGTCAAAGATAAAATCTTTATGGTCATGCGTGTCTATACGGCAAAACCTCGGACCAATGGTGACGGCTATAAAGGATTGATTCATGAGCCAGGAGCTGATGGACGTACAGATCTCATCAATGGGATAAAAATGGTTCGTGACCTTCATTATAAAGTGATCACGGAAACGGGGTTGACGACGGCTGATGAAATGCTCTACCCAGAAAATGTGCGGCTAGTTGATGACTTGGTGAGTTACCACGCGGTGGGGGCGCGTTCAGTCGAAGATCAGCAACACCGCTTCGTAGCATCAGGTATTGATGCTCCGGTAGGAATGAAGAATCCGACATCAGGAAATCTCAAAGTCATGTTTAATAGCATTTATGCAGCGCAACAAAAACAAGATTTTATTTTTGCGCGAGCTGAAGTTGAAACATCAGGCAATAGTATGGCACACGCGATTTTACGTGGGGGGCTAGACGAAAATGGTAAGAATCATCCTAATTATTACACAGACAATCTGGTGGAAACAATTGAGTTGTATGAAAAAATGAACTTAAAAAATCCTTTTATTGTGATTGATACCAATCATGATAATTCAGGCAAGAAGTTTATGGAGCAGATCCGGATTGTTCGCCAAACATTGATTAATCGTGAGTGGGATGACAGCATTAAAAAATATGTTCGTGGTTTCATGATTGAGTCTTATCTGGAAGATGGTCGTCAAGATCACCCTGAGGTATTTGGTAAATCGATCACAGATCCTTGTCTGGGCTGGGAGAAAACAGAGCAATTAGTACAAGAAATTTACGCAGCGGAGTCTAAAAAATAAAACGTAATCTAAAAAAATCTGTCAACTCTGCAGATTTTTTGTTTTTTTAGCAAAAAATGCTCGAAAAATTTAAAGCAAATATTGCAAACCCTTTCGTTTTGTGGTACAATTTTTAGAGTGATAAATATCTCGGATATTATCAATAAAAACGAAAATAACTAAGGAGAACCATAAAAAATGGCATCTAAAGAATTCCACATCGTTGCAGAAACTGGTATCCACGCACGTCCAGCTACATTGCTTGTGCAAACAGCTTCAAAATTCACATCAGAAATCACTTTGGAATACAAAGGGAAATCAGTAAACCTTAAATCAATCATGGGTGTTATGTCACTTGGTGTTGGTCAAGGTGCAGACGTTACTATCTCAGCTGAAGGTGCAGACGCTGATGATGCTATCGCAACTATCGCTGAAACTATGACTAAAGAAGGACTCGCTGAATAATCATGACAACTATGCTCAAAGGTATCGCTGCATCTTCAGGTGTAGCAGTAGCTAAGGCATACTTGCTTGTCCAACCAGATTTGTCTTTCGAAACAAAGACAATTACTGATACAGCTAATGAAGAAGCTCGCCTTGATGCAGCACTTGCTACGTCGCAAAGCGAGCTTCAACTCATTAAGGACAAAGCAGTAACAACCCTTGGTGAAGAAGCCGCTTCTGTATTTGATGCACACATGATGGTCCTCGCTGACCCAGATATGACCGCTCAAATTAAAGCAGCAATCAATGATAAAAAAGTTAACGCTGAAGCAGCCCTCAAAGAAGTAACTGATATGTTTATCGGTATCTTTGAAGGCATGACGGACAATGCTTATATGCAAGAACGTGCAGCTGACATTAAAGACGTTACAAAACGTGTTTTAGCTCACCTTCTTGGTGTTAAATTGCCTAGCCCAGCACTCATTGACGAAGAAGTAATTATCGTCGCTGAAGACTTGACTCCATCTGATACTGCTCAATTGGATAAGAAATATGTCAAAGCCTTTGTGACTAACATTGGTGGACGTACTTCTCACTCTGCTATTATGGCGCGTACTCTGGAAATTCCTGCTGTTCTTGGAACAAACAATATTACTGAACTCGCTTCTGAAGGTCAACTTTTGGCTGTTTCAGGATTGACTGGTGAAGTAATTCTTGATCCGACTGAAGAACAACAAAGTGAATTCCATAAAGCTGGCGAAGCTTATGCGGCGCAAAAAGCAGAATGGGCTGCCCTTAAAGATGCTGAAACAGTAACAGCAGATGGTCGTCATTTTGAATTGGCTGCCAACATTGGTACACCTAAAGACGTTGAAGGTGTTAATGATAATGGTGCTGAAGCCGTTGGTCTTTATCGTACAGAATTCTTGTACATGGATGCACAAGATTTCCCTACAGAAGATGACCAATACGAAGCATATAAAGCTGTACTTGAAGGAATGAACGGTAAACCAGTTGTTGTCCGTACAATGGACATCGGTGGTGACAAAACATTGCCTTACTTTGACCTTCCTAAAGAAATGAACCCATTCCTTGGATGGCGTGCACTTCGTATCAGCCTTTCAACAGCTGGTGACGGAATGTTCCGTACACAATTGCGTGCACTCTTGCGTGCTTCTGTACACGGTAAACTTCGTATCATGTTCCCAATGGTTGCGCTCTTAACAGAATTCCGTGCAGCGAAGAAAATCTACGAAGAAGAAAAAGCAAAATTGATTGCTGAAGGTGTTCCAGTTGCAGATGGTATCGAAGTAGGTATCATGATTGAAATTCCAGCAGCAGCAATGCTTGCAGACCAATTTGCTAAGGAAGTTGATTTCTTCTCAATTGGTACAAACGACCTCATCCAATATACAATGGCTGCAGACCGTATGAATGAACAAGTTTCTTACCTTTACCAACCTTACAATCCATCAATCCTTCGTTTGATTAACAATGTAATCAAAGCAGCTCACGCTGAAGGTAAATGGGCTGGTATGTGTGGTGAAATGGCCGGCGACCAAACTGCTGTACCATTGCTTATGGGTATGGGGCTTGACGAATTCTCTATGTCAGCAACATCAGTACTCCAAACTCGTTCACTTATGAAACGTTTGGATTCTAAGAAAATGGAAGAATTGGCTAACAAAGCCCTTAGCGAATGTGCAACAATGGAAGAAGTTGTGACTCTCGTTGAAGAATACACTAAATAATTCTTTATCTAAAAAGTAAAAATCCTGTCAGTTACTGACAGGATTTTTTTAGCTTCGATAAAAAACTACTTATCCCTATGGATAAGTTTGACATAAAGTTGTATAATCAATGTGAAAAGAAGGACGAGCAATGAAAAAATTAAACTTTTTTGACTATTGGACCATCGGTGAATTACTTTATAGCTTAGTTCTGATCCTTATTTTACCACGTCAAATCCAAATTAACTTTTGGCTTATTTTAACGAGTCAAGAGCCGTCTGGTTCGTCCTTTAATATTTTTTCCCTTCCTGTCATTATGGCCTTACCCAATTTGCTTCAGAGAATTTTGGAAAATAAGTGGATTTATTTTGAAAATCTGCGCAAGTTGTTTCTGCTGGCTAATCTTATTTTACTTTGTCTGACGAGCTTTTGGCTCTTTAGCCTCCCTTTCATCCAATAATTTTTTACTGACAGGCTGGTCAGTAGAAATTTAGATAAAAAATTACTGACTAATCTGTCAGTAATTTTTATTTTATTTAAAATGGCAAACCTTTGCTGAATTTACCCATTTTTTGTTCTGTGATTTTTTCGATTTGAGCAAGTGCATCATTAACCGCATCAGCCACCAAATCTTGAAGTGTATCAGGGTCTTCAGGGTCGATGATATCAGATTTGATCGTTAAAGAGGTGAGTTTACGTTCCCCTGTAAATTCAGCAGTCACCAAATCCTGAGCTGATTTTCCCACAAATGTAGTGTTTGCAATTTCTTCTTGTGAAGCTTGCATTTGTTTCTGAAGTTTTTGGGCTTGTTTCATCATTGATTGCATATTCATCATGATTGATTGGTCTCCTTTATTCCTCAACGAGGGTAAAATAAATTTCAAATAGTTTTACCACTTAGTGATTTAAAGAGGTAATACGAAAGTTTTACGCTTTCAATTATAACATTTTCAGCCTTTTTTTTGTAGTGCCATGGCGGTATGCTCAAAGTCATTGTATATCCGAAAAATTAGAGTTTTTCGGATACTTATAGTTAAAAAGCTCTTTTTACTTAAAAACTGAGCTTATTTTTATTAATAAATTCTCTTTTATCAATAAAAATAGAAACGTAACGCATGCTCTTGAATTATTCTATATATTCTTGTAGAATATTAAATACATAGATGAAACAAATCAAACAATTTTTACAAAAATATAGCTGTGTATTATAAGAAAAACTCTAATTTTTCTGAGTTGATGTAGCAAGGATTAGAGAAATTATTTGCTCTTTTAGAATTTTTAAAATAAGAAAAAAGTATTTATTTTTTAATTTATTTTAAAAATATTTGTATTTTTATAATGTCGTTTGAGGAAGAAGTATTAAGTCTAGAGTTATTGGAGCCATGGGACTTGAAAGAAACACTTTTGATGTCGTAAGTAGGAGTGAAAAAGGAATATGATGAAAAAATTAATGTTTATTTTCGGAACGAGACCAGAGTTTATAAAGTTATTTCCTTTAATAAAGGAAGCGGAAAAAAGAGGAAATAAAGTGGTTGTCGTTAATACAGGGCAACATCGAGAAATGCTTAGTACGCTACTCACTCACTTTAAAGTTGAAACAGACTATGACTTAAAGATAATGCGTCAATCTTCAAATTTATCAGACATAGTGGCAGGTACGATTAGTGGTTTAGATCCTATTGTCAAAACAGAAAAACCTGATCTCATCCTTGTTCACGGTGATACAGCAGCTACTTTGGCTGGGGGTCTTGTCGCATACTTCAATCAAGTGCAATTGGCGCATGTCGAAGCGGGCCTACGAACTTATAATAAATATTCACCTTTCCCTGAAGAATTGAATCGTCAAATGGTAGGCGTTCTTGCCGATTTACATTTCGCACCTACGGCGGTTACCAAGCAAAACCTGTTAAAAGAAGGAAAAGATGAAGAAAATATCTTCGTTGTAGGAAACAGTGCAATTGACATGTTTCAGTACACGCTTCAAGATAATTATCAGCATGAAGCTTTGAGTTGGCAAGCTGATAAAGCAATGATTTTGATTACAGCACATCGACGTGAAAACTTAGAAGATTTAGAGCAAATTTTTGCTGCAATTGGAGAGATTGCTGATGAATTCAAGGAAACCCATAAAATAGTTTACCCCATTCATTTAAATCCTCTCATACGTGAAAAGGCTAAAAAATTGCTTTCTTATACCAACATTAAAATTATAGACCCTCTAGATACAGTTGATTTTCACAATGTGATGAGACACGCTCAACTCATCTTGACAGACTCTGGCGGTATCCAAGAGGAGGCCGCTCATTTAGGCATTCCCGTACTTGTATTGCGTGATACAACTGAACGTCCAGAAGGAGTCACAGCTGGTACGTTGCGTTTGGTAGGGACTTCTAAAGCAAATATCGTCAAAGAAACCCGACGACTTTTGACCGATAAAGAAGCCTATGAAGAAATGGCCAATAAAGAAAATCCTTATGGAGATGGGACGACTGCAATTAAGATTATGGATATCATAAATGGATAATTTGAAAATAAAATCGAGTTCACTCATTTTTGTTGTTTTACTGTTTGCTTTGAATGTGCAGGGCTTAGTAAGAATGACACAAGTAGGATGGAGAGAAAACCTCGCTGCTCTGTTATTATTGACGCTACCTTTACTCATTATTTTTTATATTAATCTTACACGAGTTAACAAAAATTCAACGTTTTTAACGCTGTTTCTCTATTTTCTCCTGAATGGAGTTTTACTTGAAGAGCTGGTTCAGCTGGGTAATACCTTAACTTCAATGACTGAAATAGGGCTGTTCGCCAATTCTGGCTTTTTAGTCCTAAGTTTTGTTACGGGGATAGTTTTAACTTTTCTCTTATCACTTCGGCTTAATTTTCTCTCGCTTTTTATCAAATTTCTCTCCTTTGCTTCCCTCACAATCTTTTTAATTCTTTTAGTGAGTGGATTATGGCGAGATGTCCATCCAGTTTTATTTGATACTCAAGCTAATTCAGTCCTGAGTCTTTTTAACTCATTATCTCTCCTAGCTTGTGTCAGTTTTTTCAACTTGAAACCTGTAGGTGAAATCAAGAGGATTAAAGTGGTTTTGGGGAGCATTGCTACTTTTTATCTGGCCTATTTTGGAGGGATACACTTTTTTGCAAAAACAGGACTTGCCATTTTTAATGAATCTACGATGATTATTTTTGCTCTGAGTATGCAACTCATTCTCACTTTAGTTGCTCTAGCGATTGTGGTAAACCAGCTTGGTAAGAAATTCTCACACACAAGCTACACCATTACGTTGGCTATGGCGCCCTTGAGTATCGCGGTGTTTTATTTCTACTTTTTAAGTTCATTTACCAGCCCTAAAGAAGTTCAGGAAATACAATTCTTGCTCCAGTTCATCCTTATTACAGTCCTTTTTATGCGGACTATCTATATTGGATTATCAAATTATCTACCCTCTTATCGCAAAATTTTTTTATACATCATCTCAAGTTTCCCGATTTATTTCATCGTAAAGTTTCAGTTTTTTGAGATAAAATTTTTGAGTAATTTAGGTCAGGAGTTGATTAATAAATTCACTCTAGTCGCTATTTTCTTTTCTATATTAACCTTTGTCTACTACACTTTAGAAACGTTATTGCTCTGGTATGCCTACGGAACTAAAAGTTATACCAGTGATTTGGAAGACGTAGAAATTGAGACGGAACATCATATAGTAGTACTCATTCCGTGTATGAACGAAGAACTTGTAATTAAAGATACTGTTCAGAGCTTATTAAATACTGGTTATAAGAATTTAGAGATTTATGTTATTGATGATGCCAGTGAAGACAATACGGTCGCTGAACTTGAAAAATTTCAAACTGATCCTCGCTTCCAACTTTTGAGAAGGGTAAAACCAGAAGCTCAAAAAGGGAAGGGTGAGGCTTTAAATTGGGCTTATCAAAAAGTTACAGATAAATATTTAAAAAATAGAGGAATTTTTGAAAATACCCTTATTACTATCATTGATGCAGATTCAAGTGTCCAGCCAGACTATTTTGAAAAAGTCAATCGCGTCTTCAACTCTGATTTTGAGCTTACAGGTTTACAATCTAAAGTTCAAATTATCAATAAAGATGATAATACTGCACAAGACTTGGAATTTGAAGAAATCATTAATGCGACACAATCCCTTAGGACGAAGACGAACACAGTTGCTTTTGGGGGAAATGGTCAATTTTGTAAACTGAGTACCCTTTATTCACTTCATGAACTTCCATGGACAGATTCTCTCGTAGAGGACTTTGATTTGTCTTTACGTATTTTCCTATCGGAGATTTATAATGTACGAAACGTACAGTACGATGACATTATGATTACTCAAACAGGAATTTACGGTGATCATCAAGCACTAGTAAAACAACGAGTACGTTGGGCTCAAGGAAATATTCAAACCTTTAAATATTTATATAGAATTATAAAATCTGATAATTTACTGCTCAAACAGAAACTTGAACTCAGCTTTACTCTATTAAAACCTTGGCTGATGTCCATTGAATACCTGGTGGTTGTCTACACTATTATTGTAATGGCTGGTACGATTATAATTAGTGGGTTTACTGCTTCTATACAAATTTTTATCTTCATGTTTTTACTAATGGTACTTTACATTTTTGTAATTAACTTAGTTTGGGCAACGCTCTATAATCGTAATCAAAAGAGAAACAGTGAGGCGGCATTTACAGGAAAAAAAGTCATCAAAGATACCTATTATCTGACAAAATTTCTTATATTATTAACACAGATTTATCCCCAAGCCACCATACGTTATTTTACGGCTCAAAACGGTTGGGATAAAACCAAAAGACAAGCCAGTATCAAAGATAATGAATAAAAAATAACGATAATTGCTGAGATAGAGGAGGTTGAAGTGTTCGGTAAAACAAAGAAAAACGATAATTACTTATATTTCTTTAATAAAATCTATGACCGATCAGGAAGTGTCTTTGGATTTGAAAGTTTACTGCGTATCAAAGATACGTCCGGCGAATGGGTTTTGCCACAAGACTTTGATAAGA
Source organism: Lactococcus taiwanensis (assembly GCF_014905395.1). Lineage (GTDB taxonomy): Bacteria > Bacillota > Bacilli > Lactobacillales > Streptococcaceae > Lactococcus > Lactococcus taiwanensis. The sequence continues at coordinate 32,412 of NZ_BNDT01000006.1, read as the reverse complement.
TTTCCTTGGAGATAATTAAAGAAACAGTGATAAAGTCTAAAGAAAACCTTCATCAAGGAAATTTTAAGTTTATCTTAAAGCTTACTAGTAAGCAACTATTAAGTTATCGCTTGCGTAAAATTATTAAAGAGGTGAGCGCACAAATAGCACCAATGGTTTTAGTTATTGAACTATCGCATAATGAAATTCGAAAAAAACCTAAAAAAGTGAGAGCTATAAAGCGGCGAATTTTGAGATACAAAAAACAAGACGTTTATTTTTCTATTAACAATATAGGCTCAGAATTTAGTCATGCAAAAAATATCCATAAACTATTGCCTTACATCGATTTTATAAAATTAGATATGAAATACTTTAATAAAGAGCAAAGCTGGTTGGACTTGACTTTAAAATTTTGGGGCAAACTAACTAAGAAATATCAAATTGAATTGATTGTTTCAGAGGTAGAAACCAAAGCTGATGCGGAACTTGTAGACCTTTTAGGTATAAATCTGAGGCAAGGTTTTCTGTATGGTAAGCCACAAATGCAAATTAAATAATTATTAATTAAAGATAAACAGAAGTGCTAGATTAGAGTGTGTGAACTTTAATAATTTTAAGCAAAATAAAAATATGTCGGAGACATAAAAGGAAGTTTGCTTTTTAGATAGAGTAAAGAGGTGATGAGATGAAAAGCGGAACTCCTTTTCCAATCAAAGATTTAATTTTCTTCAAGCAAGGCATTTATAATTTACATGAAAGTGAAACGCATGAGTATGAACTCCTGTTAAGATGTGAAGCAGAAGGACTTTGTGCTTTTCCGAGTCAACTGTTTTATAAGATTATGACAGATGAAAGGATTCATAAACTCTATATAGATCATATTGAAGAATTACTGAATGACTATTTTGAGCAAGATCAGAATATCTATTGTCTTAATTTGGATTATCAGGAATTATTTTATGAGGAAACACTTGTATTTTTGAAAAAATTTAAATACAAAGATCGCTTAAAAATAGAATTTACCGAGCGGATTCCAGTAAGGCGTAATAACGCATATGAGGAATTAGTGCCTGTAAACATCATAAAAGCAGTTAAACAGATGGGATATAGCATTGCTTTGGATGATTTTTTGTCTGGTGTAAATACTTTTGAAACTCTGTACGCTTTAGATGAATTGATATCTCGTGTAAAAATTTCTTGGGTAGGGTTTAAACGCATTCTCCCTAGTAAAGAAGCTCATAAGTTGCTCTTTTCACTGGCTCATATCATTAGTGAACTGGGGAAAGAAGTGGTAATAGAAGGTGTGGAAGAACAAGGGCTTCTCGATAGCTTTCCAAAGGAATGGAAGCAACAATCTTACTATTATGAGCTTCCTCGAAAAATAAAATAATGTGCTGTAAATTAAGAAAAGAATGGTAGCGGGAGCTATAGGAGGTAGTGATGATAGATTTTACTAATATACTAGGCAAGGAATTTATGGTAAAGCTATTTGTGATACCGACTGTGTTAGGTTTCCTCTTTGTGTTTCGACATATTATCAACCATTATTTGAAGCATACAAATAAGTATCTCGTCTTTTGCTTGTATTCTTTAAACTTTTTTGTATGGATGGCAATTTTAAGGATTCTGTTTAATCGAATCGATCCCAATGCTGTGCAAGGGTATTTAATCAGTGATATCTCGCTAATGCTCGTCACGATTGTAGTGAACTATTTCCTTTATTCTCTCTATGATTATGCTGAATATACAGTAATCCCTACACTCGTTGTATTTTTGGGTCTTTATCTATTTACTTATGAATTTGATTGGTTAAAAGTTCTTGCGGTTATCGCAGGTCTTGTACTGTTCTGGTTCACGATTATGAAAGTTTTTAGACACCGAGAATACATCAATAAATATAGTTTAATATTTTATCCAATTATAGGTTTTGCTGTAAATATTTCAGTATTTTTACTCTACAGTACCATCGCAACTTGGCATGATAGTTACTTTTTAGAAGTGTATATAAAAACTTCTCTTCCTATTTATTTTTTCCAGATTTATATAAAAATAGTTTTCCTTTTATTTTTAGCAAAAATAGTTTTTTCTGCAATTAATATTATCATCAAAGAGTATAATTTGATGAAAAAAAATATATATATTGATGACTTAACACAAGTTTATAATAGGCGTAAGTTTGAGGAAGTTCTCAAGGACTTACTCATTAGTAAAAATATCACGATGTTCTCTGTTGTATTGTTTGATGTGGACGCCTTTAAACATATCAATGATACATATGGACATGGTTCTGGAGACTATGTTCTGAAGCGGTTATGTGAACTCGTTAAGGAAACTTTAAAAGAGGAACAGAGTAACGGTCAGTTGTTTAGATATGGTGGTGATGAGTTCTTTCTTATATTTAGAAATGTTACGGGGATGAATGCGAAATTCGTGATGGAAAAAGTACTGAGAAAAATATCTGGAGAACTTTTCGAATATCGTGGTCACTGTTTCAAAATTACTATTTCAGCGGGTATCTCAGAAATAACAGAATTTATGGATCGAAACGAAGTGATTCATCAGGTTGATGAATCACTCTACGTGGCAAAACATAAAGGAAAAAACCAAGTTTACTACAAAGAGGACTAAAAAAGTTCTAAAAAGAAACACTTAGTACAGTTTGTACTAAGTGTATTTTATTTAATAAAAAAACTCCTAAATAGGTAGGAGTTTTCTTGTAATTATGATGCGGTGGGAGGGACTTGAACCCTCACGACCTAAAGCGGTCACAGGATCCTTAATCCTGCGCGTCTGCCAATTCCGCCACCACCGCAAAACAGTACCTTAATATAATACCATTTAGAGGTGGAGTTGTCAAGAATAAACCCAATAATCCATCGGTTTAGGTGTTGTGTTATTTACTGATAGGATTGTAAGTTGACATAAACTGGGCAATAGTTTTGCGATAGAGCTTAGGATCAGTTTCGAAAGATCTCGCATGTGTCGCTCCTTTGACAATTAACAGTTTTTTAGGTGTACCTGATTTGACAGCTTGATAATTCTCATAAACCATTTTTGTGGGAACATATGTATCTTTATCACCATGGATAAGAAGAATGGGGCGCGTGTTCTTCGACAAAGCTTTAGTGGCGTTTGCTTCATTGAAAAACCAGCCTTGACGAATCTTGCTTTCGAGAGAGACGCTATAGACCAAAGGAAATGCAGGTAGATTATAACTAGATTTTGCTTGATAAACAATCTCATCCCAAGCATTCGTATAGCCACAATCTTCAATGATGTTTTTGACAGAACTTGGAAGTGCTTTTTCACTGGAAGCCATCATGACTGTTGCCGCACCCATAGATAGCCCATATAAGGTCAAGTCGCTTTGGGGGTTCTTTTGAGTAAGATAATTCGCCCAGGCAATAACATCAGTTTTATCATGATATCCAAAGGTAATGAATTTACCCTCAGAGTCACCTGCACCACGATTATCAGGCATTAAGACATTATATCCTAACTCATGGAAAAGCTCGCCGTACTGACGCATTGCAGATTTATTCTGACGGAAACCGTGGACTACTATGACAGTCTTGTCAGTACGAACGGTGGCTGGAACATACCATGCTTTTAATTCTAAGTGATCACTCGTTATTGTTTCAGTAGATTTGGGAAGTTTGTCAAACTTTTTGATAAGGGAGTAGTTTGGACTACTAGATTTTACTTGGCTTACCGGTGTATCATTACGGACACAAGCTACTTTATAAAAATAAAGGGTTACCCCAAAGTCTATTATTAATAGCAGTGCAAAGAGGCCTATTACCCAACGCCAAAGTCGCTTTTTTTTCAAATTTTTCATGAGCTATATTATACACGAAATGTGATAAAAATACTATTTAAGAGAGATGAGACATTAACGAGCCTAAAAGCCTATATTTTTTAGTTGAAATATGTTAGAATAATGGAAATGAATAAATGCTCCACCGGGAGTCAAACGCTAAGCGGTTTTTACATTTCAGTAGGTCTTTGAAGAAATGTGGGAAGTCGTTTTTTTATTTGAAAAAGGAGTAGACAATGACGTGGTTTTATCTTATATTAGCAGGATTGTTTGAAGTGGCTTGGGCAACTACGATGAAAATGAGCCAAGGATTTTCTAACTTTAAGTTTTCATTGTTGACAGTAGTGGGAATGATTGCTAGTTTTACTTTTTTAGCATTTGCTCTAAAAAAAATGCCCTTAGGTATTGCCTATCCTATTTGGACAGGGGTGGGTGCCGTAGGCTCCATTATTATAGGTATTATCTTATTTAAAGATAAGGTTCCGACTATGACCTGGTTATTTATAGGATTGCTAATTATTGGAATTATTGGCATAAAAGTAACAAGCGGTCACTAAGTCTTCTTGAAACAATAATGTATTCTATCCATTAGATTCATGTTATAATGGATGAATTGGTAAAAAATAAGATAAAGTAGCAATAGTTCGTTCTATTTGCTATTTTTAATGAGGAGGAAAAAATGAAGAACAAAAAAAGAATGATGAATTTGGCTATTTCAAATTTATTTCTTGTTTTTTTGGGAGCAGGTTTAGTTATACCAGTGTTGCCAACATTGAAAGAACAAATGCATTTCTCAGGGACAACGATGGGAATGATGATTTCGATTTTTGCGATTGCGCAATTGGTTGCTTCACCTATTGCAGGAGCTTTATCAGATAAAATCGGTCGGAAAAAACTCATTGCATTAGGTATGATTGTTTTTTCTTTTTCAGAATTATTATTTGGTTTAGCTCAGGTAAAAACAGGATTCTATATTTCGCGCGCTCTTGGAGGAGTTGCAGCGGCTATGATTATGCCATCGGTGACAGCCTATGTGGCTGACCTAACGACTATTGCAGAACGTCCTAAGGCAATGGGATTGGTATCAGCTGCAATTAGCGGTGGTTTTATTATCGGACCGGGGATTGGCGGATTTCTAGCAGCCCTAGGAATTCGTGTACCTTTTTTTGCGGCAGCACTCTTAGCTTTTATAGGTTTCGTTTTGACTCTTACTGTTTTAAAAGAACCTGAAAAATCAATGCAGAGTGAACATACGGCTGAAAAAGTATCCTTTATGTCAATCCTTAAGAATCCAATGTTTGGGTCTTTATTTGTGATCATCTTGATTTCTTCTTTTGGTTTACAAGCCTTTGAATCAATATATAGTATTATGGCCACAATCAATTTTGATTTTTCAATGGGAGAGATAGCTCTTGTTATTAGTGTGAGTGGTGTTTTAGCACTCTTCTTTCAAGTTTTTTTATTCGATCCAATCGTCAATAAAATAGGAGAATTAGGGTTAATTCAACTTACGTTTTTTGCTAGTGCCGTCTTTATCGGCGTTATAGCGTTCACAAAAAGTAATTTGCTAGTGGCGATTTCTACGTTTGTAGTATTTCTAGCTTTTGATTTGTTTAGGCCTGCTGTCACTACTTATCTTTCTAAAAATGCAGGAGAAAGACAGGGGGCTATTAATGGACTTAATTCTGCATTTACAAGTTTTGGTAATATACTAGGTCCCTTGGCAGCCGGATACCTTTTTGACATTAATCATCTCTTCCCATACTACGTTTCGGCAATCATTTTATTAGGAACAGGCTTTTTATCATTGTTCATGAATAAAAGAAATTTTAGTAAATGAGACTAATCCAACAAAAAATACCTTGAAATTTCAAGGTATTTTTTAATGCTAATATGATAGAAAATTATTAATTTTTTTATGATTAATCAAGACACTTTATGAGTAGTATTGTTAGAATAATCCAATTGTGACCTTATCCAATCTTGACAAAGGACAATGAGCTCTTTTTTTTGCTTAAAATCAAGAGTATTGAAGATAGATTCAATAGATTTTGAGCGGCTTGTAGTATCTTGCCCAATAAGATATTCAGGTTCTACTTCAAAATAGCTTGCAAGCTCTAAAAGCCTTACTGCTGAAGGTTCACGACCAGTTTTGTAATTGTGTAATGCATTTCGTGGATAGCCAAGTTCTCTTTCAATTTGATTCATGGATTTGTGTGATGAATTCATGAGTTCTAAGAGACGTTCATAAAATAAATTTTCTTTGCTCATAGTTATATCCTTTCTGCTAGAGTTTGTTTTGATTTACATTGAGATATGAATGCTTTGACTAAATATACCTTGTATTCAAAAAGATAGATTTAAGCATCGGAAAAACAATGTGACGTCTATTAGTATATACTTTCTGTCTGTATTTGTGGCATCTATTATGGCACCCTTTTAGTACAAATTACGATTTTTATAAAAATATTCTATAGGATAACAGGTCGGAAATGCAATTTGAAAAAAACCTCTTTTTGTATTAATGATGTCCTAATTTAGAGAGTGTTATTCTTATGAAACATTTGCTATTTTTATCTTTTTGTTTAATACATCACAAGACATCGCTTCTAAATTAACAGATAAATTAGATGCCGTGTAAGATAATGGACTTTTAAGAAATGCTTATGTAATTTTATGGTTTTAGCGACACGTGTATTTTATTTAAGCTTGGTGTAAAATAACTTTTATAGACATAATGTTTTTATGGGGAGAAACAGATGAAATTTAAAACGAGTATATTGTTAGCAACAGCAGTTGTTACAACATTAGGCGGCGGTGCATTATCATCGCATAATGTCGTAAATGTCTTTGGAAATAGTAAGGTTTATGCAGCAACCTCTAGAGACATTACGATTACAGGGGAAACTTTTCCAGACTACTTTCAAAGCAATGGGGCCGCAGCAGCTCATCCCTATGATGAAGTTAATTATATCCAGACTTTGACTGATGATGCTACATATTTGGCAGGAAATGTTACTTTGACTACCAAGGTAGATATGTCGCAGAGCTTCAGCTTTAAAGGCGAAGTTAATCTTGGAAATAAAAGTAAACAAGATGGAGGGGCAGACGGTATAGGTTTTCTTTTCCACCCTGGTGATACAGATGCAGTTGGTGCTATAGGTGGAGCTGCAGGTATAGGTGGAGTTCAGGGAGCTTTTGGTTTCAAATTAGATACTTATTATAATGGAACTGCTGAATCTAGCTTTATGGCGGATCCAGATATCTATAGTGCTTCTAAAAGTGCTACAAAAACCGATGAATCTTTCGGTGCTTTTGTTGATGGGACTGACGGTGTAGCAAAGACAATTGAGAAGGGTTCCTTAACAATACCGCAACCTACTGATAACCAGTTCTTACCCTTTGAAATTGTGTATGATGGTACAACCGAAACCATGACTGTTACTTATAATGGTGAAAAATGGGAGAAAAATGTAAAAGAATTTATGGGTGATGAAACAGCCATGTCTTTCTCTATTGCAGCATCTACTGGAGGAAATAAAAATTTACAACAACTTAAGAATGTAACCTTTACCTACACGATAGCTCAAGGAACTGTGGTTTCACATTTTGTTGATGAAGATGGTAATCCTATTTTAGATGCAGATGGTAATCCCATCTCTGAAGAAGAATCAGGAGACTTAAATACTCCTTGGAGCTTAAAACCTAAAGAAATACCCGGATACACTTTTAAAGAGGTGAAGGATAATGTACCAACGGAAGGGACTTACACAGCAAATGATCAAGAAGTAACCTTTGTTTATACCCGAAATGTTGGACAAGCAGATGTGACCTATATTGATGATACAACTGGAAAAACTTTAACCACTAAAGATTTATCTGGGGGGGTAGGTGCTTCATTAAATTATGCGACAGCCGATACGATTAAGTCTTATACGGATGCTGGTTATGTTCTAGTTTCTGATGATTACCCTACTCAAGATATGCAGTTTACTGAAGAGCCTCAACACTATGAGGTTCATCTAAAACATGATACAACTGAAGGTAGTGAAGAAAAAGAAGTGAAAGAAACTATTCACTATGTCTTTGAAAACGGTGATCTAGCTAAGGAGGATTATCAAGCAACACCTATTACCTTTAGTCGTTCTTATGTGATGGATAAAGTAACGGGTGAAAAAACCTATGGTGAGTGGAAGGCAGTTAATGGTAACCAATTTGATGAGGTGGCTTCGCCAGAAATCAAAGGATATACACCTGACCAAGATAAAGTGAGCTCCATCCCTAACGTAACTGTAGATATGGATGATATCGAAAAAACGGTCACTTATAAAAGAAATCCAGGTAGTGTTGTTATTACTTATATAGACGATACTACGAATAAAGTTTTAGAAGAAAAAGAACTGACGGGTGAAGTAGAAAGTCTCGTAGATTACACAACTGCAGATCGTATAAAGTATTACATTGATAAAGGTTTCGTGTTGGTATCTGATGGCTATCCAGAAAGTGAAGTTACCTTTACGGAAGATGGACAAAAATATATCATACATTTGAAACATGATGAAATGAGAGAAGACGAAGAAAAAATAGTAAATGAAACCATCCACTATGTCTTTGAAAATGGAGAAAGTACTTCAGAGGACTATGTTGCGACCCCTATTAAATTTAGCCGTACTGTAACAACGGATAAAGTAACAGGTGAGAAAACATATGGCGCATGGCAAGCTGAAAATGGGGATCAATTTGCTGAGGTAGTTTCACCAAAAATCAAAGGATACTCTGCTGATCAATCCAAGATTGATGCTATCACGGGAGTAACACCTGAGACGGGAGATATTGAAAAAACAGTCGTTTATACTAAGGATACTTCAACGACTACTTTGCCTCCAGTAACTTTCCCTGATTCTGGTAATCCCTCATTACCTGATCAAGTAATTGATAATCAAAAAACGGAAGAATTTGATTTTAAATCAGATGATACCGCAGATGTTCCTACCTTTGAAGAAGGCACTGAGGTTACAACAGAGGAAGACAACTTGCCAACTACAGGTGAAAATATATCCAAAATGAGATTATTAAGCACTCTAGGAGTGTTCCTACTCGCTGTTTCTGCAATGCTTTATGAGCTAAAGAGAAGAATAAAAAAACAATAGTAAAATATAAAGAAGACTACATTAAATCATAAAAAAACTCCAGAGAAAGAAACTCTGGAGTTTTTTACGATTTAATATTGAGAATCGATAGGATAAGTGTCTGCCCATTTGTCTTAGAATGATTCACTTACTCATTTATTTCTAAATTATCTAAATCTCTTTGTATAAGATTTACAGTGTCATAGCAGTTATAAAAGACTAAGTCCTCTTTACATTTTTTAATGATTTTGGCTGCCTCAACATCTCCTGCTACGTACTGTAAAATAGCTTTGTCGTATACTAGAGTTATTTTTTCATATAAAAATCGATCATCAATATTTATATTTTCTAAGAAGGTTATAAAGTCTGTCGTTAGTGAATAAAACTTGAGATGAATCAGCTGTGAAATGACATTGAGGACGGCATCAATTAAAGCATGTCTAGTATACTGTAGCTTTAAACTTTTTTGGGTGGGGGAAATCATCTTATTGGTTAAATCCCACAAAGTGTAGCCATCAAAGAGATGAGAACATTGACCAAATAGTTTTATATCATACTGTCCCCATTCCTTTATCTCAGATAAATAAGTTTTTAAGAAGTTAATCTCTTTAGTTTTAATTTCAAAAGGTTCTAATAAAGAGATGACAGCTTTTACTCTTATTTTTTCCAATTTATAGTGTCTGATATTGGGATTATCTTGTTCTAAGTTGATGATTTCATCAAGAATAGCTTTTAATTGGATAACATCCCTTTTGTAGTAAGCCATAGACACTCTACTATCAAAGACAGTAACATCAGAATGTCTTTGATTTAAGTTGTAAAGAAATTGAAATTCGTAAGTATTAACATTTATATTTCTTAAAAGTTTTAAAAAGTGATCAACATGGGGGATGCATTTCCCGTTTTCAAAGTGTGAAAGTGAGGTAGTAGATAGCTCACCAGCGACCTCTTTCTGGGTTAATCCTTTAGCAAGTCGTAGTTGTTTGAACGTTAATCCTAAAATATTAGGTGTATTGTTAAGAGTATTAAGATTTTTTTCTGCCATATTTACCCCCCAAATAAGATATTCAATCTTAAGTATACTAATATTATAGGCTAAAATACGAAAAATTACATAAAGGTTGTTTATAAAATACAAAAGTTCCTAATGTGTTACAAATAATACAAAAGAACAGACTTTGTACTTTAGATTATAATTATTGCACGTGTTTTTTTAAGTAAAGTTTAAGCTAATTAAAAATATTGATTTGCTTTTCTCCTTACTAAACTAGGAAAATATCAGTAAACATATAGTTTATAGAAGGTGAAGTTTAATTAAAATAATGCAGAGGTAGTTATGTACTTTATAAAAACTAAGTAAGCTATAATGAAAACATGATAAATAAGAAGACACTTATTATTTAATAAATGTATGGAGGAATAAAATGAGTGACTATCCTATTATTACAGATATGTAATTTCAACATCATACTCTTAAATGAAAGGACGAATTAATGTACGATACTAATATTCTTAATTGTGAAGTGCTAAATTATCGCTTTAATTTGGGTGTAAATAAAGCCCCGCCTATTTAAAGAAATAAAAAAAGAAAAACTAAATAGGAAAAACGATTAGAAATGTATTGGGAGATACTAAAATGAAAAAATTTAAAAAAACAAGTGCTATTACCCTTTTATCAACCGCTATAATTTGCGCTAGTGGTTTAGCTGTTCCTTTGATGAATGCGACTACTATGACTGCTGAAGCTTCAGAAGTTGATGTTACTTTAGCTTCAAAAACTGGTTTAGATTCGTCTTATAAATCAGCAATTAAGACAACAGGTTCTCATTCAGGAACCCTTACGGTTACTAACACTATTGGTGCCCAAGCAAACATATTGCTACAAACGTTAAAATCCGCAGAAATTAAGCTTCCAGCAGAACTTGCGAATAACATAAAAGTAGCTGATAATGCGAATATTCAAATGAAAATGGGGATCAACCTCACACAAATTCCACTACTTGGCGATTTGTTCAATGGCTTGGCTACTGGTACAGATAATGCAATAAAAAAACAACTTGCTATCATTGTAAATAATCCTTCATTTGAAGGAAGTAACGTGGATAAAGTGTACGACGCAATCAATGCACTGGAAACATTCCAAAATATGGATATTTCTGAACAAGTATCACAAATTTCAGTAAAAGATGGTGTAGTTACTGCTAAATTTGATGATGCAACAGCAAGACATATTGCCAACCAAATTATCCAATTACTTGAAAATCTTCAAACAGCAATCAATATGGTTGACTGGGGTAATGGTATAGCTGCAAGTATCGCAAACACAATTACTGAAACAGTTAAACCTTTGGTAAATAAGGCTATTGATACTTTGCAAACAGGTATTAACAGTGGTGTTGGTAACTTGGCAAGCTTATTTGGTAATACAGGGGTTTTGACTTCAGCTACAATCAGTTTCCCAGTAGATATTGATGTCCCAATGTCTTGGTATCAAAAATATGCCCCAAATGGTACCTCTTCTAAATTTGCAGCAGGTATTGAAAATACGTCAGGAATAAGTTGGGATATTTTTGAAAATACTGCCTCTGCCAATACAGTTGTTGAATTTGCAGACATTGTAGCACCTAAAACCCCAAGTTTGAGTAATGTTAAGAAATCTTCTGTTACCGTAAAAGCTGAAGCTGGATCAACTGTTAAAGTGTATAATGCGTCAGGTCAACAAATTGGTTCTGCGAAAGCCTCAGGAACAGCTGATGGTAAAACACAAGTATCTGTAAATGTAAATTATACATCACAAAAAGCAGGTGCTAAAATTACAGTAAAAGCCACAGATATTCATGGTAATACCTCATCAGCTGCAACAGCTACCACTCCAGCTGCAAATACTACTAATCCAACAAATCCTTCAGTACCTGTAAAAACTCAAGTTGTTTACCGTCTATACAATCCAAACACAGGGGAACACTTCTATCCAACTTCAAAATATGAACGTGATGCAACAATTAAAGCTGGATGGAGAAACGAAGGTACTTTGGAAAACGCACCTAAAGAAGGAAAAGCTGTATATCGTATCTACAACCCTAATGTGAAGGGTGGCGACCACTACTATACAATGAGTAAATATGAAGCTGAAGTACGAGTTTCAGAAGGCTGGAAGTGGGATAATAATGCTAAACCTGTCTTTTACTCAGGCGGTAACAAAGCAGTTTATGTAGCATATAATCCTAATGCGAAATCTGGTGCTCACAACTATACAATGAGTGCATTTGAAGAACAATCATTATTGAATTCCGGTTGGAAATATGGAAAAACTGCTTGGTATGCAGTCAAATAGTTCAATGATTGATTAAACTGAAACTAAAAACAGAGTTTTAAACTCTGTTTTTTTTATTCAATGAGAAGAGTTACAAGCCATTTCTCAAAATGCTAGCTGCACCCTTTAAAGTTTACAAGGTAACTAGAGATAAAGAGAGGGTAGTTCATGTTTCATTAGGATATTTTCAAAGTTAAAAAAGGTGCAATAAGCATTTAAAACTGATTTTTATAATAGAAAGCTAAAATCTACAAAAAAATGAAGTAAGAATAATTTGGATATAAAACAAAAGAAAACCACCTGTAATGAAGTAACAGGTGGAAAAGGAGTAAGCTGGTATTAAGGAGTCAACGGGATTCTTTAGGTCACTCTCAAAGATAAATACAGGCTCTATAAGAAACTTAAAGTATTTCCTATAGTAAAACTCTTTAAGTGAAAAATGAAATGGGGTAAATTGAGGGGGGAAATAATTAAATATTAAAAAACGAAGTAGCAAGAGGTTATGTTACTACACTTCCCTCTCTTGCAAACTTAGCAGTACAGCTTATTTCAGACGAATGTTTAGATCCAAGGGAAAGTGTGAGTATTGCAAGAGATATGACAAATAAAAAGCTGTTGAAAATTGAGGGACTTTTTGAACACGCTGGTATATAATCACGCTTTAGATGTAGTAAAATCTCTTTTTGTCTGTATAATAAACAGATTATAGTTTCCGTTTATCTTTATAGCTTTTCAGTATAAATCCTACTAGTTATTATATATGTCTTAGAATAAATTGAGAAAAAAAGGACTTGTTGACGCAAGTTCTTTTTTTTCTCAATTATATTATAGCAGGATAGTTTTTCAAGCCAAATTTACTTGAGTCAGTTACAATTAAATTCCATAATTTTTTCTCTAACCCAATGGCGGTCTGAAGGCCCAAATTTACTGATCGCTTGTTTTTCGGCCGCTATCCAGATAGATAAATGCTCTGATAGCATCATCCGTGTACAATCCTCTGGAAATACTTCTTGAAGGACTAAAAACCTTCGATGGCATTCTCGCTCATAGGTCTGTTGAATATCTAATAAACTGGTTGAGCGCTCTAAATCTTTCTTATATATCATTTCTAACCCTACTTTCCTAAATAAATTGGCTTCTTTATGAAGTACTTATCTTAAGTTATCTTGCATCTCATTATACCACAATATTTTCTAATTATCATTTTAACAGATAAATAGTATTGATTTTTAATTAAAAAGGGAGTATAATATCAATTAAACTGATATTATGCATTTTAAAGGAGGATGCTATGAATCAATTAAATCAAAGTCAATACTTTGACTATTCACTTGAACCAAGACGAGCCATCCTCTTTCAAGATGTCAAATCTAACTATGCTTCAATTGAATGTGTCCAACGTAACCTTAATCCTTTAACAACTTCCCTTTGTGTGATGAGTCGAGCAGATCATTCTAAAGGATTAATTCTTGCCTCTAGTCCAACCTTTAAGAAGGTTTTTGGAGTGAAAAACGTGAGTCGAGCGAGCGATTTACCTTTTCTCATTGAAACAAGAAAGTTCAATTATCCGCAATGGTATCGGTCACACACGGATATTCATGGTCAACGAACAGCACCAAGTGTTCAGTATGTTGCCTACATTGAGAGCTGGGCAAAACGAACATGGCTAGTACCTCCGCAAATGCAACTGTATGTGGATTACAAGATTAAGGTCACTGACATTCTCACTAACTATACCTCCATTGAGGAAATTCATTCTTACTCCATTGATGAGTCTTTTTTGGATGTGACGGAGTCCCTCAATCTCTTTTATCCTGATATTGAAAATCGGTACGTGCAAATGAATCAAATTGCCTTAGATCTGCAACGAGCAATACTCCATAAATTAGGACTGTATGTGACGGTAGGTATGGGAGACAATCCTCTGCTTGCCAAGCTTGCCATGGATCTTTATGCCAAGCATAATCGGAACATGAGGGCTTTAATTCGTTATGAGGATGTTCCTGACAAGCTCTGGACAATTCCAAAAATGACTGACTTCTGGGGAATTGGTAAACGAACAGAAAAAAGGCTCAATAAGTTAGGCATAACCACCATAAAAGAACTAGCCAATGCCAATCCTCTTTTGCTGAAGCAAAAACTAGGCACAATAGGCCTTCAACATTTTTTCCATGCCAACGGTATTGATGAAAGCAATGTCCGAAAAAAGTATGTGCCTAAGTCCTCCAGCTTCAGTAATTCGCAAATTCTTCCACGTGACTATCCTAAGCAAAGGGAAATTGAACTAGTCATTAGAGAAATGGCGGAAAACTTAGCCACAAGGCTTAGAAAGGGAGGAAAGCTTGCAAGTAACCTTTCACTCTATGTCGGTGCTGCAACGACCTCAGAATATTCCTCCCTTAAAATCTCTCGCAATATAGAAGCTACGCAGAACACCAAAGAACTGCAAGACCTGGCAATAACCCTCTTTCGTGAAAAGTACGAAGGTGGAGCTGTTCGCCAGATTGGGATAAGCGGAAATCGCCTTTCATCCGCTTCTGTCAAACAGCTTTCTTTATTTGAAACACCAGAGGAAAGTCAAAATACAGAAAAACAAGAGTCACTCCAAAAGGCTATTGATGAGATACGAGAGAAGTTTGATTTTTTAGCTATTCAAAAAGCAAGCAGTCTATCTGAGGGTTCACGTGTCATCTACCGCAATAAGCTTATTGGAGGTCACGCAGCTAAGCAAGAAACGGAGAGAAAAGATGTCAGTTGATCGTTCATACAGTCCTTTTGAGGTCATTCGAACTTATCATGATCGAGGGATGATGAAATGGGGGGCATTTGCGACAGGCGAGTTAACAGAAGCCCAATGCACCTTTGAGAAGAAACAAAAAAAGGATGAAGTGATTCATCCCTTATCCCCTCATGCTATACTTCATCTTTTAAATCAATCTTTTACCAACCAGATACAAATTAAAGTCACTTATCAAACAAAAAATACGCTCCAAGTCGTTTATGGTTTCGTTTCTGAATTTATTAATAACCAAGTTCGAATAAAATCAACCGATAAAATTTATCTCATTTCCATTAATCAAATTATAAAAATTTCATAAAAAAATACACCCTGACGAATCGTGTGTGAAACCAAGGTGTATTTTTTGCTTTAAGTTTATGGCTCTCTAAAAATAACATAAATGTCAAAGAGAAACAAACAATAGTTATCAATAAATACTAAAATCAAACTAAATTATAGGTCATACAAAAACGTCTGTACAATCTTAAAAAATGAGTAAAATATATTTCATAAACAAAACCAAAATATAGTATTACAGGAGAGAATAATGGTAGAATTTAGGTTTTTTTGTCAGAGAATCAAAAATACAAAAAATAGTAATGATAAATCCTATGAGTTATTGCTTAGATCGGCAAATGGCGCTTCATTCCCCGCAGAAGAATTTAGTAAAATTGTTGTCAATAAAGAGAAGCATAAAGAATATCTGATATGGCTTGAAAAGGCTATAAAGTCAGTCGTTGAACGTTATCCAAACAAGATTTTTAGCTTCAATTTAGATCATCAAGAGCTTGAATATGATGATACATTTAACATGCTAAAAAAACTTGGTAAATTTAAAAATAGGATTATTATTGAGGTCACCGAAGTTCCACCAATAGTAAGAAATACTCCTTATTTCTCTCATGTTAACCTCTCTGCTTTCCAAAAGATTAAAAATATGGGTTATAGAATTGCACTAGATGATGTCGCAGAGGGAATAAATTCAATAGGAAATTTATTTCTACTCTTAGATTTTATAGATCGTGTTAAATTTTCAACATTAAGTTTTAGGTGTTCGATGAATGAGGACCAGCTAAAAAAATTTATAATATACATTTCTAACATTACGAAGTTTGCTAAAAAAGACCTTGTAATTGAGGGGATTGAGGATGCTCTCTTCTCGCAATGGGTCAGTGAAAATATTACACACCTTCATCAAGGTTATATATATTCAAAACCACATAATATATGGCCTGTTGAACTTAAAAAACTGTAGTGGAACACCAATAAAAAGAACTCATATATTTATCTTATTATGGGCTTTTTACTTTAACTAGGTTAAGTACGATAAGGATTGGATTTCTGGCTTTTATTTGCTTAATTTAAACTTTTAAATCTTATAATATTTGAGGATAATTCCACTTTTTACTTGATTAAAGTTTTCTTACTGACAAAATAATTCAGATAATATATTGTATGGATTACAATATATGAAGCTACCAAAAATATCAAATAGGTTATCATAGTATTATATCAATAAAAAGGATAGGGGCAATGATGGAGCTATTCATTGAGGTACTAGGAAAATACTTTTTAACAAAAATTCTCTTAATCCCTAGCATTCTAGGGTTTATTTTTATTTGCAAAAACTTACTAAGAAAAAATAAATTTACTCAAAACAAATTTCTAATTTATTTATTCTATTCACTTAATTTCACTTTTTGGTTAGTAATGTTAAAATTTGTTTTTGTCAAAATTGATCCTAACCCTCATGTTTTTTCAATAAAAGATATTTCTCTTATTTTCACATCAATCTTAATTGATTATTTCATTGTATCTTATTACAAATATATTGAGTACACAGTACTCCCTTTTTTTGTAGTATTTTATTTTGCATATCTTAATGAATATGGCTTCACACTACAATCTTTTATTGTAGTATGGCTGGCTTTAGCATCGTTTTGGTTTCTATTGCTATTGGTTTCTAAAAAAAGAGTTGATATCATTCAAAACATACCTAGACTCCTACTAGTCAGTCTAATTCTTGTATTAGTAGTGCTTCTGATAATATCTTCGCAATTTCCAATCAATTTTCTATACGCATTAACTTTGTTTGGTAAAATTTTCATCCTTCTTTGTATTACTAAGATTATTTTTAAAGAGGTAGCTTCAATAATAGAAGAATACTCAAAATATAAAGAATACACTTATATTGATGAATTGACAGGGGTGTATAATAGGCGAAAGTTTGATGAAACATTCAAAGAACTACTTAATAGCGATACAATAAATAAGTTTTCATTAGTACTTTTTGATGTGGACTCATTTAAACAAATAAATGATAAATACGGACACCTTTCAGGAGATATAGTACTAAGAGATATCAGCTATCTAGTTGAAAAACACTTGAGGGAGAATGGAGAGAACGGTCAACTTTTCAGATTTGGTGGTGATGAATTTTTCATAATTTTTAGAAATCGATCTGGAAATGAAGTTAAAAAAATAATGGTGGAGATAGTGAAGAAAATCTCCTGTACCGAGTTTCAGTGTAATTCATTTAAAATTAAAGCATCAATTTCTGCAGGTATTGTAGAAGCCACACCTGGAGCATTGGGAAAACATATTATCTCTCAAGGTGATAAAAATCTTTACGAAGCAAAAGCACGAGGTAAGAATCAAGTATATTTACAATAGTATAGAAAAGAGGTGTGTGGGATGATTTCGAAAAATGAAGGTTTGTTGATGGATTACTTTACTTTTGAAGATATTCTGATTGATATCATTAGACTAGTCGATATTATTGCGGAGGGGTAAAACTACTTTTCAACTAAAATGAAGAGCTATTAATTGCTTGTTCGTTAGGAGCATTTCAAAAGAATGATTGACTCATTTAGTTTGCGTTACTTATAAAGAAATACTCCTTTTGTTAGAAACACGTGAACAGGCTATGAACAGATAAAAAATTATAAAATAAAATGGGACAAATTTTGGGGCAGGACAAAAGAAAACCACCTGTAATCAAGTAACAGGTGGAAAAGGAGTAAGCTGGTATTAAGGAGTCAAGGGGCTTTAATGGTTCACTCTAAAAGGTAAATATAAGCTTTATAAGGTTTTCAAAGTGTTCTCTATAGTATAACTCTTAAATTAAAAAATAAAATGGGGCAAATTTGGGGTAATTTTAATAAATTAGTTATTAAAACTCTAAATTATATTCACTTCTTATTTAGCTAACTTCAAGGAATATGAACCTAATTTTTGGAAGGAATAGTAATCCTATAAAACCTATAAGAATAACATTTAAAGCTGTTCCATTATTCTAAAGTTTTTCAAGTTTGACTATTTTGATAACACATTGGTGATAGAGGATAATCTGAGATAGCTTCACATTGAAGGGCTCCTTAATTTGGTATTTTAAACTAATTTCCAAGGTCCGTTCTCACCAGACTGATCAGGTTGAGAGTTCTTGTTCCACCACTTGGCCTCATATTGCTTTCCATTATAAATTACACGGTCACCACCCCAATAAGTCTTGTCTTTATCCCAAGTATCCGATGGATTGCTCGAAATGTCCCCTGTAAGACGGAGTAAGTTTGAAGTATTGAGGCGTCCTCCCGTTTGGCAAAGTTCTTTCAATGTATCTATTTTATCTACAGACTCCAAGATACTGTCTTTTAATTCTTTGGTAGATAAACTACTATTTTGAGATAGTGCTAATGCCGCACTACCAGTTACATGTGGAGTAGCCATAGAGGTTCCGGTGTCATAATCGTATTGATTTCCAGGCTTAGTGCTATAGATGCTTTCGCCCGGCGCAAACAAATCAACACCAGTTTTACTATAACTAGATTTAGAACTACGCTGATCCGCTGCATTAGAATTGCCAACGCTAATCATATTAGAAATATTTAACGAAGCTGGATATATGGGAAGTGAAGAGTAATCCTGACCATAATTGCCGGCACAGGCAATAAATAGTCCTGGATAATTGGTGATTGCCTGTTCAATAGAGTAGTTATAACCAGTAGATTGGATACTGTAATTTATCAGTGGAATATTTTTGTCTGTGGCCCAGTTAATCCCTTTAACAAAGTTAGCACTGGTCCCTGAATTAGCGTTGTTTAACACTCGGATTGGTACCAAGGTAATATCCCAGTTAATCCCGGGAATACCAATTCTATTGTTGCCCTTAGCTCCAATTGTTCCAGCGACATGTGTCCCATGTCCATGACCGTCATTTGGATTGGTATCGTTATCTACAAAATCATAGCCTAATTCTACTTGTACATTATCCTTTAAATCCTCGTGGTTATAATCAATGCCAGAGTCTATTACAGCCACTTTTACATTTTTCGAACCTGTTGTTTGTCCCCAGACTGAAGGCATATCAATTTTAGCGAGGCCCCACATTCTCCACCAATTATCATCGTTAGGGATAATAAGATTATTATTAGCTGATGCTAACGTATTAGAAAGTGAGGATAGACCTTTTGCATCGGTATCGTCCATTTTTACGATGTAATTAGGCTCAGCATATTCAACCTCAGGTAAAGCTATTAAAGTTTCAATTGCTTGGGATATTTCTATCTCAGTGTCAAACTCAATTAAGAGAACCTGATTATTTTGTCTATCTTTTGTCACTTTTTCTAGAGATAAGTCTTCAACTATTTTTGCGTTAATACCAAATAAATTGTCGTTTTTTCTATTAGATGAATCAAGGGGGACACTTGGCGTCATCCCAACAATTAATTGACCAGGTACAAAATCTGTTTGTTTTTCTTCTACGTGCTTTATAATTAACTCTTGTTGTTTGGGGGTTATATCAGCTTTTACCTGTTTATGTGTGAACAAGACACTGGCTGAGATTGCGAGTATCCCTAATACGACGTAACTCTTTGTTTTTCTTTTCATTCATCATCTCCTTTAATTGATATACTTATAATCGTATCAAAGGCTAAAAAGTGGAGCAAGCGATTTCATCTTTTTAATTAAATCTATTATTGTACTCGGAAAGTACATAAAATTAATAGCGTTGTGAGATGTAGCGAAAGTTTCTTATAGGAGTTTGTGATAGCAATGTCTCATCTTAAAAAGAAAAAACAAGGAATTCCCTTGTTTTTTTTATAATTGTTTAATGTTAATTTTATTGTCCAACTTTATTTAGAAAGTTGCCCTTGTTTTTCCACGAAAATCTACAATCAAAAGGTTAGGACTTAGAAGTTCTGCAGTGCTCCGAAGCTCAATGAGATTGTAAGAGGTATTAAGCACTGTATACATCTCATCTTGGAAGAAGTAGGCGCCATATCCTTTATAGTAAATTGGTCCAAATTCAGAGTCGATTGTCGCATCAAATTCTTTTGGGACTTTTCCTTTATCGACAGCCACAATACGATAGCGAGAAATCCCGCCAGCACATGCATCAACTTCTGTATTTTCTTCACTCAATGTATGATCGAAATCAAAGACTAAGTCAGCTTCGCCTAAATCTTTAATCTTAGTAGCAGTCTTTTCATCAAATTTGATCTTCATTCTATTCTCCTTGCTTTAGAAATGTAAACTAGAAATATGGGTTTTTCAATTTTTATAAAATTCTTTTAATATAATATCAGGTTGACTAAATATTGTTTTTTCTGTTAATCCATTCTGTAGATAAAGTCATTGCTGCTCGTGTTGCTTTAGATTGGTCTAAACTATTTACCATTACAAAATCGTGAATCATGCCTTGGAAACGAACTTGTGTAACTTCTACACCAGCTTCTCGTAATTTTCGTGCATATGCTTCGCCTTCATCACGTAGAACATCTGCCTCGCCGTTTAAAATCATTGTGGAAGGTAGGCCCTCTAAGTCATCACTACTTGCCTTTAATGGAGAAGCAGTAATTTGTGAACGATCTTGTTCATTCATTGTATATTGATCCCAGAACCATTGCATCCCTTCTTTAGTTAAAAAGTATCCTTCCGCAAATTCATTGTAAGATTCTGTATCAAAATTTGAATCGGTTACAGGGTAATATAACAATTGTTGATTAATCGGTAAACCATTGCGTTGTTTAGTCATAATAGTCATTACGGTCGCCATGTTACCTCCGACAGAATCGCCGGCCACGGTTAAGCGACTTATATCTAAGTTTTTACTTTCTGCAATATTAGGCAATTGTTGTAAGATAGAATAATTTTGTTCAATCGCTGTTGGATATTTTGCTTCGGGCGATAAGCTGTACTCTGGGAAAATTACTACAGAATTAGTTCTTACAGCGAGCTCTCGCACTAATTTATCATGTGTTTTAGCACTCCCAAATACCCAGCCTGCGCCATGGATATAAAAGATTACGGGTAATTTAGCATAATTTCCAGAAGGACGAATAAAACGAATATTAATTTGTCCATACTTACCAGTATCCATGATTCTGTCTTCGATATCAACGTTATATTTATTGACAGGTGACTCTTGTACTTTTTCAAGTAAATTACGCCCATCTTTAGGATCTAGTTCATAGATGCGAGGGTGAGGAGCGTTTGCCTCACTAAAATCGATTGCTTCTTTTTCTAATGAAATTCTCTTTGTCATTATTGTGGACTCCTTTAATATTTATCACATAGATAATTATAATCGTTCGCGATATAATCGTCAAGGATTTAAACTTGAGCAATGTTATTATTTAGTTTATACTAGATGAAAATAGATTGGAGGAACAAAATGGCTTCAAATAAAAATTTAACTCCCTTAAGTGATCACCTTTGCTTTTCACTTTATGCTACCTCACGTGCGATACAGAGGCTATATAATCCTTCTTTAGAGAAATATAATTTAACCTATCCTCAATATCTAATCTTAGTGAGTTTATATGATTTAGGGACACTATCTGTTAAAAGGATAGGAGAGGAGCTTGACTTAGCTAGTAATACTTTGACACCCCTGCTAAAACGCATGGAGCAAAGAGGTCTACTAGCAAGAGAGCGAAGTAAGGAAGACGAACGAATTGTTTTACTTACCATCACAGAATCAGGGAAGAAGTTAAGAGAAGAGGCCTATGACCTGCCTCAAATTTTGTTAGAAAAATCACAGTTATCAGACGATGAGTGGAGTACCTTAACTAAGTTATTGGAAAAGCTTCATCATGATACAAAGTCATAAGAGAATATCTTTTCTTAATGATAATAAATCATATAAACAAGGAACTTGTTACAAAAGAGGAAGTATAAAATTTTCAAGAGATCTGTGAGTAGCAAATCTTTGCAAAGCCGATTGTATTTGTACACAATCCAGGTTGCAAGAACCTTCGACCTTATTGGTGTATCCTTGTTTTGTAAGCGGTTATTATTGAGTGCTAAATACAATTTAAGTTTGTATAGACGTAAATCTCAAAAGAGAATTATGATACAAAATTATTATTTTTTTACTAGGTTTTATACCTATAGATAGAGAAAATGTCATCTACGTGTTTTATAACCAAATGTAAGTATAGTAAAACGTAGGTGAACAGTGCTTAAGTTATAGTTGTACTTTATTAAGCAGTTCATGTAGAGAAGCAGGGAGTATATTAAAATCTGATTCGTAATTTTCTTGGGTGCTTGAAAGAAAAAATTAAATTAAATTAGATTAGATTAGTAACACAAAAGGCTAAAAGTCCTAAGCTCACACAACCATTAGTAGATGTACTTTAATTTCTTCATCTTCGGGGACGTTTTTATCATAAAAATAAGATCGTTGACAAAATTTTTTCTATCGTGATAAAATAAAGTATAGTATAGGGTACAAGTTATACCCTAGATATCTTTGAAGCCATCCTCCCCCATTAAGGGATGGCTTTTTATTTGAATTAATCGTGCCAACTGTTATTTTTTAGCTCTAAGACACTTAGTTTAAACTAATCTTTCCAGACTTTCACGAGGATTTCTTATAAAAAACACAGTTATATCACAAGTGTCTAAAAGTGTAAGATAATTTAATATAACTCCTTGAAAAAATTATACCAATTTGCTAAAATCGTCTATGTGAAATGGAGGTAGTTTAGAATCATGAAAAACTACAAAAAAACAATTATTTCAGCTTTTATATTCGCAATTATCTTTAGTGGTTGCTTAGGCGCAAAAGCTTTAGCTGAAAATTACTGGACAGGGCATGCTGACATTGAGGTTATTAACCAGAATATTGATACCTTAACCAATCGTATTCAAACAAAGAATCAGAAAATTTCTGATCTTAACAATAACGTAAAAGATTTACAAAACACGCTAGACTCAGAGAAACAACAAGTAACCTCGCTTAATACTCAACTTGAACAAGTGAATGCCTCTAAACAACAAGAAATCCAACAAAAAATAGACGAAATTAATGACAAAATTGCGGAAGGGAATCAGAAAGTAGCAGATAAACAAAAAGAACTTGATACTGCTAATCAAACAATTAGTAACCTTCAAGCTCAAATTAGTGAATTGCAAACAAAATCAGGAGAAAATGACCAAGCTTTAAGTGATGTTCAAGCGACACGTCAAAAGGCTGATCAAGCGGTTCAAAATGCTCAATAATTTTTAGAGAGAAACTACTAAGAACATATATGATTTTTTTAGTCAGGGAACCTACTATATAATAGGTGTATTCGTAAAATTTTAGCGCTCAATTAACTGGGTGTTTTTTTGTTGCATGAATTTGTGGTATACTATTCTAGTCTTAACCTTAGGCAGCCGACTTATGTGTCGGTTTTTTTCAAATTCTTAATTATGATAATGATGTGCAAAATCTAGCTCAATAATTAAAACTTCAGTAGATAATTTGTGTATGTAGTGTTTGCAAGCTTCTCTGTTTTTGACAGTTACTCGATTGGATTTAATTGCCTTACTTCGCATGGGAACTCTTTTGGAGTTCTTTTTCTTATTATATGTGGTAAAAATTGGATCAAAGTAAAAAAATAAACAAAAAACCATATGCATGGTTTTATAATTGTGCGAGTGCAGGCTTCATGTTACCCTCAAGGTTAAGTACAACTGTTCTGAGGCTTTATAAACGCTTCCTATAAAAAAATTCTTAAATTAAAAAATAAAATGGGGCAAATTTGGGGTAATTTCGAAAAAGATGATATTTATATCTTAATTATTTGTTTGATTTATAAACTTAAAGGTTTGATAAATCCATGCTTGTCTTCTATATCAGATGCTTTAATAACAGAAAATAAATATCATTTAGATGCCATTAACTATACAAATATTGCTAATTATATGTTATAGTAAGTATAAAGAAAAGAACTTGCGCTAACAAGTCCTATGTGACCAACTAAAAGTTGGTTGCTAAATTAATCTTAAGAACTGTTTACTCACCTAAAGTATATATAGTTCTTATTTTTTTGTCTTATCAAGGATAGTTTCTATAGCAGTGCGTAGTAAAGGTTATGTATAATAATAAAGCTTAGTTATTTCAGATACTGCATATCCTCTGTTTCTTAAGATATATTATTTAACTTCTAAATCTTTTAATCTCCCTATTGTACTATAGCACTAGATTCATCAGTAACGTATGTTTCATTATTTGAACCAATAATTGGATCGTGAATGATATCCCACATTGCAGCATTATATTTTAATTGCATTTGGAATTCATAGCCCTTAGGTGCGTCTGGGAGAGGTAATGTAGGATATTGTGTAAGAATTTGTCCATAATTAATTACTACATCTGCATTAACATGCCCTTGCCCTACCCACAGTTGATGAGGAGTTTTGATAAGAATACGATCGCTATAAGTTTCGATCATATCCGGAGTAATATCAATAGATTTATCTCCCAAGAATGTTTGAGTATGTATTTTACCTGTAATCGCGTTAGAGAAATCAGGAGTTACACCTAAATATCTAAACTCTTGAGGAAGTTTAATCATTAATACGGAGACATCACCATCAACAAAGCCCACATTTTGAGCAGAATAGTGTAATGTTACTTTTCCTGTGAAATCTAGTCCTTGTATATAAGGAACCATTTGTCCCTCTAGTTTACCATTCGCCGCAACAATTACTGTTCGTGATTGAGGATTATCATATTGCACGGCATTTGTCGGGTTAGGTACTGGTACCGAATCTGCAAAAGATGTTAAAGGGATAGCGGTTACTATTAAGCTTGAAGCGATAGCTCCAACAATAAAATTTTTGTTAATCATAAAAGAATCCTCCTAAATATATTAAACGCAGGCAGCACTACTGGAAATAACAATTAGTAGTTCCAGATTGTTTGAAAAAGGTAAATAACTTTGCGCAAAGATTGTTCAACTTTTTACAAATTCATACTAACATAGCCCTATATGTTTGTCAAAAAAAAAATGAGTACTGAAATTAAGGTTTTATAGGAATTTTATTAGGACATAAAAAATCAAATGTGATATATTACACAATATATCTATTGTAATTTTTAAATTCTACATTGAATCATTATTTGCTAACTAAACGAAAACTTAAGCATGTAACTATGTTTTTGTTTTAAAATTTCTAAGAGATGGGTGTGATATTATATATTAGTAATACTATATAATGACATAGTATTACATAGGATAGTATCTTTTTTTGTATACGTGATGTGCCAAAATCGATTTCTATTCAGAGATAGATACTTCTTCACTTTTTGATGTTAATGAAATTATTTAAAAAATCCTTTTAAGTCTGGTGAAATTAATACTTTATTGTTAGATTAATTTTTTATTTCTTTTATCTATAACACGTAATTCAGAATTTTTGAGTCGGACTATAATTATATTCTTGAAACGATCTGGATCGTTAACAACCACGGTTGCCGACTGTCCATTACTTAAGATAATTTTTTCCCCTGGACGCATATTTTAAGAAACTCCTTATAGTATTCTGGTGATTTAAATGAGATTAGGATCGAAATATTCTTTACAGAGCTGATAAAGCTCTTTTTTTTTACCCAATTCCAAGCCATAAAAATATTCAGCAATGGTAGTTTGCTTTGGATCATCTGACAAGCCAAGTAAATATTCGGGATTGACATCAAAATAATCTGAAAGTTCTAGTAATCGGAGTCCAGAAGGAATTTTTCCATAACGATAGTTATTTAAAGCACTGCGAGGATAATTTAATTCTCGCTCGACTTGATAAATAGGCTTTTTTATTTTTCTACATTGTTCTTTTAAACGTTGATGAAAGATATAATTTTTTTCCATATACTTTACCTTATTGATTTGATGAAGTTTTTATTGAGAAACCTTTTTAGTTGAGATGTGAAGCTGACGAGGTAGCAACAGACTCTGTATTAACTGTTTATAATAGTTAGATAAATTATAATTACCGGTTTCTTCAAATATTCTTAACGCTTTTTCAATCTTATTCTTTCCTTCTGACCGTTCTTGAAAGTTAAAAATCCAGCATCCAATGGTTAAATTGTATAAGTTTTGTAGAAACATAAAATTATGAGTGGAAATATTTATCATTGAAGAGTTTTGTATATGATCAAGTAAATATTTAGCATAGTCCTTATAACCTAATTTTATAAGACGAAGAGCTGCGTTGCAAATAACTTTAACAAGGTAATAGCTATAGGTTGTAGAACGAACAATACTATCCTTATCAGCTATCAGTTTATCAAGTATGTGGAGAGAATCATGTATGTCTAGATGTCTAATTGTGAAACTTAGTATCCACAAATCGCTAGTTAACCAGGCTTCCAGAGAAAAAAAATAATCAGTAATTGACTCAATCTCTTTCTCGTCTAAAGAAGAAAAATAAGCTTTAGCAGTAAGAGCGATATACTGCAGCTCAGAATTTTTAGCAATTTTGTATAGTTCTTGTAACCTGTTGTTATTCTGCTCAATAATAGCTTCTTCAATTTCTTGCATTAAAAATTGAGCATCATCAAGAGTAAATCCATCCAGGAGAAATTCGAACTCCTCTAAACTAACCCCCATAATTTGTAAACTCGCCAAAACTTTGTCAAACCCCATCATTGTTTCTCCTCGCTCGAACTTAGAAATGGTTGATTTTGAAGGAGCTATTGAAGAGAAGTCTGAAAGAGGTAATTGCTTCTGATTTCTCAGCATTCTGAAAGTATTTCCGTATTTTTTATAAATCATGTGAACCTCCAAAGGTTTAAAAAATTAAGGTAGATATAGCGAAACTACCTTCAAGTTAGACTATAACAAATAAAAAAACGCTGATAAAAAACGTATCCCATATGAAACACACGGATAGTTTTGTATCGCTTTAGATACGGAACTAAACTGAAGGGTTATTTTTGGTAGCATAGTTAAGGTAACCGAGATGTTTATTAATCTTTTGATTTAAGATGATAAAAATATAGGAAAATTCAAACAGTTAGGAAATAAAAGAAATGTTTTTGACTCCAGATTGGCTATTTAGCATTTTAAGAATAATAGTAGGTGTTTTATTAGTTTTACTATTCGCCAACTTAATTTTTTATACATCACTGAGTGTGATTGCTGTAAGGAAACCGAAAAGAGATTATCGACTAGTAGATGATCAAAAGAAATTTTTATTTTTGATTCCTGCTCATAACGAAGAAGCGGTGATTAGAGATACCCTGGAAGCCTTAACGCAACTCAATTACCGCAAATCTTTATATAAAATTGCTCTTATTGCGGATAATTGTACTGACCAAACTGCTTTAATTGGTAAAACTTTTGAAGGCGTGTCAGTTTTTGAAAATCACTCTCAACCAGATGAACCACGAGGGAAACCACACGCAATAGCGAAATATCTCGAAACAAATCCCTGGCAGCATTATGATTATATATCCTTTATTGATGCTGATAATATTGTTCACCCAGATTATCTTAAAGAAATGAATTCACAAGTATGTGCTAATCCTAATTTGACGGCTGTTCAAGGTTATCTAGGTATTAAGAATTTAGCTACTTCAATTACTGCTTCAGGTTATGCAGCCGTCTATTTTATTACTAATCGAGCTGTTCAATACGGTAAGCACCTATTAGGGTGGAACGCTGCGATAGGGGGGACAGGATTTATTCTATCTGTTCCGTATCTGAAAGTTCATGGATGGAATCCTAGAAGTTACACGGAAGATTTTGAGTTACAAGTAGAGCTTTCAAATCAAGGGATGAAAAGTACTTGGAACCATTTTGCTAAAGTTTATGATGAAAAACCAAATTCGTTCATAGCAAGTCATAATCAGAGAACGAGATGGGCCCAAGGACATTGGTTTGTGGGAATCACAACTACACCTCAACAAATAAAAAGAATTATAAAGTCTAAAAATATTGTTGATTTTATGAATCGTGTAGAGACTTTGTTTTATTCATATTCAATGATTCGACCTGTCATTTATTGCTTGATTCTAATTTTGAGTTCTATTGATAGACGTTTATTCGTTTATTTACCAAATCTTTTTTCACTAGCTATTTACTGGGGGATTATTGAGATCCTTAACTTTTTTCTAGTTCCTTTTATCTATATTACACAAGAGGGGAATCTATATTTTAGAAAACAGAAGAATATTTTTATGAAGATAATCTTATATGTTAGATTAATCATTGCTTTTGTTTGGAATTCTCTAACATATTTACTTGCTCAGCTAGTAGGCTTTGTGACTTGGTATTTCCCGCAAAATAAGTGGAGAAAGACTGTTCACAATGCGACTTTTGAAAAAGAATGAAAAGGAGAATAAATGAATACCAAACGTAAAAATAATGAAACTACACTCCTGTATTTACTCATTGTTATAGCTTTTGTTGCTTTATATTTTTTATTAAATTAAGGAGAGAATACAAGTGAAAAAGAAAGTAATAGTTACTTTTGGCACAAGACCAGAAGCTATTAAAATGATTCCAGTTTATCAAGAACTACTGAAGTATCCAGATAATTTTGACGTTACTCTCGTTGTTACAGGACAGCATCGAGAGATGTTAGATCAGGTTTTAGACATTTACCAAATTACACCTGATATTGACTTCAATATTATGAGGCCAAATCAGAGCTTGACAGAAGTCACGAATATTTTACAGCTTAAATATGATGAACTATATACCAAAGAACGTCCTGACCTTGTACTTGTCCATGGTGACACAACCACTGCTTTAGTAGCTGCTTTTGAGGCATTTTATCACAAAATTGAAGTTGGACATGTAGAAGCGGGGCTGAGAACCTATGAACGCTACAACCCTTTTCCAGAAGAGCTTAATCGTCAGCTTATTGGTAGATTTGCTACCTTCCACTTTGCGCCTACCTTAAAAGCAAAAGAAAATCTTCTTAAAGAAAGAGTTCAAGGAAAAATTTGGGTAACTGGAAATACCGGGATTGATACTTTATTTTTAAATCTTAAAAAGAAGTACGAAGATACATTTTTGGATCAAATAGTCGAAGGTAAGATGATTATTTTAACTACTCATCGACGAGAAAATCTTGGCGAATCGATGGAGCATATATTTTTAGCAATAAAAAAACTAAGTAAAAAGTGGCCAGATTATGCAATTGTTTACCCTGTTCATATGAATCCAAAGATCACAAAAATGGCTCATCAATTTCTTGAAGGTCTTCCTAATGTTCATCTCATTCCTCCCTTGGAGGTGGTGGCTTTTCACCACTATTTGAAAAAAGCAAAAATTATTTTAACTGATTCAGGGGGAATACAAGAGGAAGCCCCTTCCTTAGGAAAACCAGTGTTAGTTCTTCGCGGAACAACTGAACGACCAGAGGGTGTAGCGAGTGGAACTCTTAAATTAGTCGGAACCAATCAAGAGACTATAGTGGGTGAAGTAAACAGATTGCTTGAAGAGCCCAGTTATTACCAAACTTTTACAAATGCTAAAAATCCCTATGGGGATGGTACAGCTTCTGTACAAATTGTAAAAGCTTTAAAATTGATGCAAAAAACTCAAGAGGAGGTAAATATTAGGTAAAAGATAAACTAAATTATGTTCACAAACTCACAATTATAATTGAAAATGGATATAATATCAAATTTTAGAAGATTTTAATTTATTTTTAAATATATATGGAGGTATTACGAAAGCATGAAAACTAAAGTGATTGTTATTGTGGGCAGGCCTGGTAGAGCGGTAGAATCGTTACTAAATAAAATGCAGGAGAATGCTGCAATGATGAGAAAAAAATACAAGATATTCAGTGATACAAGTGTAGAGATTAACAACCTGTTAAGCTCAAAAGAGTATTTGAATATTGATGTACTCCTATTAACACCTCAACTTTCTTTTATGCGTGATCTATTGTTACAAAAAAGCAAAAGTTTAGGTATAGCTGTAGGTTTACTTTCACTAGAGGATTATTCACTTTCTAAGGGGGAGGGGGCTATCTTAACAGCTGAAAAGTTAATGGAAATAAATAATTAATAAAAAAAGCAACCATAGAGGAGAACATAATGATTGCATTTTATTATGCAAGTTCGTGCAGATCTAGTAAACTAGCTCGAAAATGGTTGATTAAGCATCATTTAGAGTTTGAAGAAATTAATATACGGACTAATGGAATTAGACGGGAAATACTTTTAAAAATGCTATCGATGTCAGAGCTGGGTATTGAGGACATTGTTTCACTACGCAGTAAGTGTTTCAGAGAGAAAAAATTTGACTTTAACGATATTACTTTAAATGATTTACTTGAAAAAATTGAAAATAATCCAGAGCTCCTCAAACATCCACTTATCTTGAGCGACCAGCATTTTCAATCAGGGTATAACGAAGAAAATATGAGAGCCTTTCTGTCACGTACCTATCGAACAATTGAGAGAAAAATTCCTGACTTAAGTGTATAGCTATTAGAATAATTTAGAAAAAACATATAGCTTTCTGTTGGAAGTTATATTAGAACTATAGGAATGGAGAAAATATGAGTCACACAAAAAAGTTTAAAATTATGTCAACAAGTGCAGTTGCCTTACAGCTTATTTCTACTGGAATGGCTCCAGTAGTTGCTGCCACTCAAGTATCCCCACAGAGAACAAACCAAACTGCAGAGGCGCAAGCTGCTAATGATTATACGGCTTCCCTAGTTACAAATGCAAATATTGTAAGTACGGGATCAGTTTTAGATTTGCAATTATTCCTTAAAAATAATGATGATGATAAAATTTCAGCTGGTACAGTTTTCACTATCAATATTAGCTCAGAGGCAATTGATTACAATGCAATTGATTTCAGCGATGCTACAATTACGAATTTTTTTGATTATTCTACAGATGAAGCAGCTGGACAAATCAAATTGACTTTGAAGCAGGATGTAGTTGGTAATGGTACAGAGGTTAATCCGATTATACACATACCTGTTACAGGCAAAGCTGGAGAAAATTATACGATTAGTGTAACGGCATCCGA
The DNA here is from genome assembly GCF_014905395.1 of Lactococcus taiwanensis. GTDB lineage: Bacteria > Bacillota > Bacilli > Lactobacillales > Streptococcaceae > Lactococcus > Lactococcus taiwanensis. Next base: position 1,115 of record NZ_BNDT01000006.1, on the reverse strand, counting down.
TGGCACATCAGTTCCTGTAACGAATGATACGATTACAATTAAGGATAATGAGAATAATGCTGTATATGGAGATATCAACACTTATTGGGGATTGCACGAGGGACTGAATGGTAACTTTATAGGTCAAGCTGCTGGTTTAGAAAAAACGGGTATTTTCAGTCGCTCAAAAAATCAAATAGATATCTTTGGAGAATTTAATACATCATATGAACACTGGGATCATTTTATTAACAATACAGACCGCTGGGTTACGTTGAAATTTGATTATGATCCTCGTGAGACATTGGACACTAATTCAATCCAACTTTACAAAAAAAGTAATTACGATCTCGTTCCATATAAATTGACAGAGCCGATGGCAGGGGAACATGTAGCTTGGGTAAATATTGATGAAGCTAATCATTCTTTTACAGTACAACTCAAAGATAATTGGATAGTAGGTGGGGCTTCTAGCCAAGAAGTGTTGGTAGTAGGTTATAGTGCAACGGTAACTGACGCAACGTTAACTTATGATAACACGATGACGCTTGAAAAAGAGGATAATAGTGTTGTTCAAAATTTCCCATTACATTCAATTTTCTCTGAAGATGGTGCTAGTAATGTATTTCCAACTGTTCAGTCTAAAGATCTGCGTTATCCCCTTGGACAGTTGAGTGCTGAAAATGCTGAGGATATTTTAAAAAGAGATTCAAATGCATCTGCTACAGATACCATTGATGGTGTCATAGATCCTAGTGAAATTACGGTTGATACTAGTAAAGTGGATTTCACTAAACCTGGGAACTATGAAGTTAAGTACAAAGTAAAAAATAGTTCAGGGAATACTGATGGTAAAACTTATCATGTAGAGATTTACGCGGAGACTGCCGAAGATGTGACAGTTAAGTACGTTGATGAATCAGGAAATAGCATCCATGATTCACAAACCATCAAGGGTAATATTGGTGATGAATATGATGCAAGCACACCAGAATATAAATTGACCATCCCAGGTTACACACTTGATGAGAAGAAATTGCCAACAAATGCGACAGGTACATTGACAGATAAAGCTCAAATTGTAACTTATGTGTATTCTAAAGATGCGGTCGCTGCCGAAGATGTGACAGTTAAGT
>NZ_BNDT01000005.1 GCF_014905395.1 Lactococcus taiwanensis | reverse complement strand
GCGATGGAGATACACCTGTTCCCATGTCGAACACAGAAGTTAAGTCCATCTACGGCGGAAGTACTTGGGGGTTGCCCCCTGGGAGATAGGCGAGTGGCCAAGTGAACTTAAGGAGCTATGGCTCCTTTTTTTATACGTTTGATTGAAATAGAATGAAAGGAGTCCAATCATTCTTTTTCTTTATTTTTTAGGGTATAATTGTACTATGGAAAATAAGAATAGACTTTTGCTTATTGATGGATCATCGATTGCTTTTAGAGCTTTCTTTGCTTTATACAGTCAGTTGGATCGTTTCAGAGCACCTAATGGGCTTCATACAAATGCAATTTTTGCATTTCATACAATGCTTTCTTCTTTAATGGAAAGAATTCAACCCACACATGTATTAATTGCCTTTGATGCTGGAAAAACAACTTTTCGTACGGAAATGTTTGCTGACTATAAAGGTGGACGTTCAAAAACACCAGATGAATTTCGCGAACAGTTACCTTTTATTAAGGAAATGATTGAGAAATTAGGAATCCGTCATTATGAGTTAGCTAATTATGAGGCTGATGATATTATTGGGACTTTGGACAAAATGGCGGAAGCCCCAGATGTTAATTTTGATGTTACTATTGTGACGGGTGATAAGGATATGATTCAGCTTGTGGATGGAAATACGCGAGTTGAAATTTCCAAAAAGGGTGTAGCTGAATTTGAAGAGTATACAACGGCTTATTTAATGGAAAAGATGGGCTTAACCCCTCAACAATTTATTGATCTCAAGGCGTTAATGGGGGATAGTTCGGATAATTATCCAGGTGTAACCAAAGTAGGAGAAAAAACGGCTTTGAAGCTTTTGCAAGAGTGGGGATCATTGGAAAATCTCTATGCAAATGTGGAAACATTGAAGGCGAGCAAGATGAAAGAGAACTTGATCGCTGATAAAGACATGGCTTTTTTATCTCAAAGATTAGCTACAATCAATACTCAAGCTCCAATTGAAATCAGTCTAGAGGATACTGTACTGCAACCCAAAAAGATTGCTGAATTAGGTGTTTTTTATGATGAAATGGGTTTTGCACAATTCAAGAGTAAATTATTGACTGATGGTGCTGTAAGTGATGATGCAATTGGAATTAAAGAAGAGATAAGTTACGAACTGGTCTCTGATGACTCTGTCAGTATGGAAATATCCCCTGACGACTTTTTCTACTTGGAAACTTTAGGGGAAAATTATCATCGAGAAGAAATTATCGGCTTTGCTTGGGGAAATGTAGATAAGATTTATGTTTCAAAGAATGTAGACCTTCTCAAACAGCTTAATTTACCAGAGAATACGTATGATTTTAAAAAGAATCGTGTTTTGCTCAATCGTCTTGGCGTACAGCTTTCTGTTAGTAAGTTTGATGCCATGCTTGCGAAATATTTAATTTCTACGACGGAAGACAATAAAATCACGACGATTGCTCGATTGTTTGATGCAGGGTATGTTGCTTCTGATGAAGAAATATATGGTAAAGGAACAAAACTGGCTTTACCAGCGGATGAGGTAATGTTTGAACATTTGGCTCGGAAAATCAGAGTTTTAGCGCAGGCGAAGCCCAAGATGGTTCAAGAGCTCGTAGACAATGAGCAATTGCAGTTGTTGAATGAGATGGAGTTGCCTTTAGCGGAAGTTTTGGCGAAGATGGAAATTGCAGGAATTTTTGTTAATCAACAAACCTTAGAGCAAATAGGAGCCGAAAATGAGGAAAAACTTGCCTTGCTCACTAGAGAAATCTACGATTTAGCTGGTGAAGAGTTCAACATTAATTCTCCTAAACAACTGGGTGTGATTTTATTTGAAAAATTGCAATTACCGGCAGGTAAGAAAACGAAGACGGGTTATTCTACAGCGGTGGATGTCTTGGAAGAGTTAGCCACAATGTCCCCTGTCGTGGCCAAAATCTTGGAATATCGTCAGATTAATAAGGTGCAGTCCACTTACGTGAAAGGATTAATTCCACAGATTGCTTCTGATGGAAAAATTCATACGCGTTATATCCAAGATTTGACACAGACGGGACGCTTAAGCTCTGTAGATCCAAACTTACAAAACATACCAGTTCGCTTAGAAGAAGGACGCAAAATCCGTAAGGCATTTGTTCCCAGTGAAAATGCAATCCTCTTGAGCTCCGACTATTCGCAAATTGAATTACGTGTTTTAGCTCATATTTCAGGGGATGAGCACTTGATTGATGCCTTTAACCATGGAGCAGATATCCATACTTCAACAGCGATGCGGGTTTTTGGCATTGATAAACCAGAAGCTGTCACGCCTAATGATCGCCGTAATGCAAAAGCGGTCAACTTTGGGGTAGTTTATGGAATTTCAGACTTCGGATTAGCCCGGAATTTAGGAATCACAAGAAAAGATGCCAAAAATTATATCGAAACATATTTTGAGCGTTATCCTGGTATTAAGGCTTATATGGAAAATATTGTACGTGAAGCTAGAGACAAGGGCTTTGTGGAAACAATGAGTCATCGTCGGCGAAAAATTCCAGATATTAACGCACGGAACTTTAACGTACGAGGATTTGCTGAGCGTACAGCAATCAATTCGCCAATTCAGGGATCAGCAGCCGATATTTTGAAAATTGCTATGATTAATCTAGATAGGGCTTTGACTGAAAAAGGTTATAAAACGCAGTTACTTTTACAAGTGCACGATGAAATTATCCTGGATGTCCCTGAGGAAGAACTTGACGTTATACAAAAACTAGTCAAAGAAACAATGGAAGAAGCTATGACATTAGCTGTCCCTCTTAAAGTTGATGAAAACACGGGTCAGACTTGGTACGAAGCTAAATAGAAGAGTCAGTCAGCTTACTGATCAAGCTGTCAGTAATAAAAAAGTTCCCCTAAGCTAAAGGGAACTTTTTTCATAAGTTTAAAAAGAGAAATTGATCGAAAACTAAGGTATAAAATTGTTGTTTTGAACTTCTTACGCTATAATAAAAGTATGGAAAATATTGTACTACATGAGAACGAACGAATTGATGAGATTGCTAGCAGCGGCGTAAAGATTATTCAAAGCCGTGAGGTTTTTTCTTTTAGTATTGATGCAATTTTATTGGCTCGTTTTCCCCGTCTACCTAGGCGGGGTCAGGTAGTGGATATGTGTGCAGGAAACGGTGCTGTAGGACTGTTTGCTAGTAGCAAGACAAGTGCTAAAATAATTGAGTTGGAATTGCAAGAACGCCTTTCTGAAATGGCTCGCCGTTCGATTGCACTTAATGGCTTAGAGGACCAAATGGAGGTTATTACTGATAATTTAAAGCATGCTTTAGATTATCTCCACCCTTCGAGCACGGATTTAATTTTTTGTAACCCGCCTTATTTCAAAGTGGACTCTAAAAGAAGCCGCCTCAATGAGAGCGAACACTATACCTTGGCAAGACATGAATTGACCACAAATCTTGATGAAATCTTTGAAACAAGCAAAAAGCTCCTTAAATCAAACGGACATATTGCTATGGTTCATCGACCAGAGCGTTTCTTAGAGATTGTAGATAAGATGCGTGCAAACAATCTCCAACCCAAATGGATCCAGTTTGTTTATCCTAAGGCTGATCAACCTGCCAATATTTTATTGATTGATGCGATTAAGGATGGCAAGCCAGGCGGTGAGATTTTTCTGCCTCCGCTGATTGTCCATGATCAAGACGGAAATTATACGGATGAAATCAATGAAATATATTATGGAAAGCATTAAAAAAACTACTGACCAGGCTGTCAGTAGTTTTTGAGAGAGAAGAACTGATAACTCAAGCGCTCAGTCCAGCTTGAGTTTCTAAATTAGTCATATAAGCATTTTGCAGATCGGACAAAGTATCGACTTCACTACTTGTAGGTTCCTTAAGCGCTGTTTTGAGTTTACTGCGCTTGGCATCCAAGTCTAACTTAAAAGTGACATTTGAATCTTGTTCAGTATCTTTAATTTTTGCAGCAATCGTACCGTTAAGTCGGTGCGTTTTTTCGTTTAACGTCAAATCAAGAGCGACATGTTCCGCTTTAAGAGATTTGCTTTCTTTAATGAGTGTATCAACTTGTTCTTTTGGGAGATTATTAACTTGGCTCATGCCTTTGATAAGTTCAGAAAAGGAAATGTCATTACCAGAGATTTTGAAAGTTACTTTATCTCCTTTTTGGCTAAAAGCTGAGGCAGGTACGTCTTTTAAAGCATTGTTTAATTCTTCTTTTGTTGTATTCTTATTTTCAAAGATTGTGTTGAAGGTGCTTGACCAATCCTCCGTTGTACCATCATCAGCTGTACTGCTTGCCCCAGCATTGATGGTTTGATCATCTAAGAGAAAATAGGGTTTCGTCAGTCCCTCTATCATTCCACCATAAATAGTCCCTATTTGAGAGCTTGAAGAAGCAGCAGGGCTTGCTTTATAGATGTTTTTAAGGTCGTCGCTCTTAAGATAAATTCCTTTTTCAGACATCAATAAACTCAAAGCATAGCTTGCTTTATTGACTCCCACTTGGCTGGAAAGGCTGGCAAGTTGATGCGCTTTATCCAAATTAACGTTGAGTTGAAGTGATGAACCAGTGAGTAGTTTGTTCATTTCAGAGGCGTCTTCTCCACTTGCCTTAAAGTCTGCTACTTTAAGTGTGAATTCCTGAGCATTGTAAACAGAAGTATCATTAAGTGCCACAACATCTTTTATAAAAGTTTTTTTGGCTGCATTGGCATTACTTTGGGAAGGAGCACAAGCAGATAGCGTAAGGAGTGCCAGACCAAAGGCAGCAGGGACGAGCCATTTTTTCTTTTTCATTAAATTCTCCAAATTCCTAAATTTACAGCTAATTTTACTATGAACAAGTACTAATGTCAATCTTTTGTCAAAAATAAAAAAATGCTGACAAGCTTGTCAGTATTTTTTTAATAAATCATATCGTAAATTTCAATTGCTACAAGGTCAATGTCATCAAACAAAGAAGCATCCTTTTGTTTTGGATAACGAAGGGAGAAAGCTTGATCTTCAGGGCTATAACTGACGGTAAGCATAACTTCGCCCTCACGCTCAAAATTATAAGTTTCTTTTGGATCGCCACCTTCAACTAAGCGATTCAAACGATTCATGATGGCTAATAAATGTGATTTCATGTTTAAAGGATTCCTTTCGATGTTCTGCAAGGCAAAACGTTGTTTTTATCAGATTGCTCTATCTTATTGCAAATTTTCTTTCAAATGAGCAGCTTATCATAGTTGGCTCTAGTCCTGCTCTTTGTCCTTATCTATTTTAACATAACTTTGTAGATTTTTGGCAAGTTTACTGGCTTTTCTAGCAAAATATTTTGCACGAATTTGTTCTCTTTTTATTGAACGTTTCACAGTGAGTGGCATCTGACGGATTGTGTCTTCCATCTTCATAGGGAAGCGCTCAGCCTCGATGGATTTAAGATTATTGTACTCAATAATCGTATCGAGATAGAAGAGATAAACCTGTTTGGCAAAATTTTCAGCAGAAATTTCATAGAGTTTCTTTTCAAATTTAAATTTATCAATAGGGTGCAGATCACGCATAGCTGCTTTTGTCACTTCAGCCAAATCATCATCGCCTTCAAAGAGTCGGCCGTATTCTACATCATTAATCAAGCCAGATAAATAGGGATTCCTTGCGGCTAATACACGCGTCCCTGAGGCAATGGCTTCTAAATAAGTTAGCCCCTGTGTTTCGGAAGTAGAGGCAGAAATGAAAAAGTCAGCAGCTTTATAATAATAAGCAGTTTGTTCATTTTCTACGCGTCCGGTAAAAACAACGTGCTCAGTTAAATCCAATTCTTCTACGAGAGCTTTTAAAGTGTCAGCATAAGGGCCGTGGCCAACAATAACAAGTTTCACGGGAAACTCTGTTAATATTTCAGGCAAGGCGCGCACAACAGCTTGGATATTCTTTTCTGCTCCGATCCTTGAAAGACTGAGGAGCATAATCTCATCAGGTTTAATACCTAGTTCTTTGCGTAAGTCAATGAGTTCTTCTGGTTTGATATCCTCACGTTTAAAGACTTCAATTTCTATCCCAGTCGGAATAATACGCTTTGGTAAAGTGATGCCATAGCTATCCACCGTCTCAGCGACCATCTCACTTGGACAAATAATCGCTTCTGTACCTCTTAAAAAATTACGGATAACATATTTGACCATGCTAGGGCGGATTAACCGCCCTTTTGCAATGTAATAGACGTAATCTTCGTATTTTGTGTGAAGGGTGTGAATGACAGGTATTCGTAGCTGTGCAGCAACCATCTTACCAAGTATCCCCATGCCAAACTCGGTCTGTGTATGAATAATATCTAAGTCAAAGTCTTTTGCAATAAGGTAGGCAGCAAAAACCCCCTTAAGGACAATCTTGCGCTCTGCCAAACTGACAAAGGGAATGGATTGTAAGCGAATAATGTTTCGCTCATGGTCTACATCCGCGCGAGGGTCAGTCGTAGTAAAGATGAAGACCTCATGTCCTAATTTTTCTAGCTCTAAAGCTAAAGTTTGTATACTCGTAGCAACTCCACTGATTTGTGGATAGTAACTATCTGTAAAAAGTCCAACTCTCATAATTAATTCCCATTTAACAATTCTTCTTTGATAAACTGATGGCTCCGTCAGTTAAGTTAGTTTTTAAAGTTCTAGAGCTTGCTGGTAGGCAGCTACAAGTTCATGCGCAACCTTTTCAATAGTTCGCTCTTGTGCAACATCGAATCCGGCAGCAGTCTTATCGACTTTTCCCTCTAAAATCTCTTCAAGCTCCTGGACAAATCCGTCAATATCAGAGGCCATGCTGACGGATGAAGTATCCAACCAGCCTTTATAGACAGGTATATCCCGAATCAAAGCTTTTTGATGACTAGCCAAAGCTTCAAGCACTACAATGCCCTCGGTTTCTTCACGTGAAGGGAAAAAGAAACAATCGGCAGCGGTCATCGCCCCTTCAAAAACCTCCCCTTTTATATAGCCAGGGAACAAGACATTTTTGGGATGATTTTTTTTAACAATTCGCCGTACCCAGCCAGGGATGGTCCAAAGGTTTTGATAGCCAAACCAAATGAAAGTAACTTCAGGCATTCGCTCTGCAACTTTTACAAAATCATCAATCCCTTTACGTTTAAAGTAAAGACCGGCGGTAATAACCACTTTTTGATTACTTTTGAGATTAAAGTATTCTTGAAAAGCTTGCTCTTTTTCAAGAGAACGCTCATACTTTGCTAAATCAATTCCATTTGATATTGGTAAAATTGGACATTTGATTCCATAAGCACGAAGAAGGCTTGCAGAGTACTCAGTAGGTGTGATTACAAGATCTGCTGCGCGATAAAAGCGCATGAGATATTGTTTGAAAAAAGGTGCAACCAAATTAGACCCTACGAATGAATTACGAAAATCTTCTTTTGTAGAATGTCCATGAAAGACAACTTTCTTACCAGCTTTTTTGGCTTTTTTAAGCATTTTCCAGCTGCCAAATCCATAAGTATTCAAGTGGAGAATATCATAATCTTCTGAGGGATCTTTCGTCCAGTCCACTCCCATAAGATCCAATGCGCGTTGTTGATGTTTCATTGCTCGTCCAATTCCTGAATGACTCAGGAATTCTTCGGCTTCTAAGTAAAGTAAAATTTTCATGCTTAACTCATATTTTACCATAAAACAGATAAAGAGAAATGTAATACTTTCATTTTATTAAAATTTCAGACTTTAGACCTAAAAAAAGCCCACCTTAGGAGGGCCTTTTTTGTTGAGTAACTAGTTGCTTGACGAGCTTGAACTGTTGGTATCAAGTTCACTTGTTGTCTTGTCTAACTTAATATTAGCAGTATGTGATTTTCCGTCGCGATAATAAGTCACTTTGACAGTATCATTGACATTATGAGAATAAAGAGCACTTTGTAAATCGGTAGATGAAGTAACGGAAGTATCCCCAACCTTAGTAATTACATCCCCCGCTTTCAGGCCAGCTGTAGCAGCAGGCATACCTGATTGTACAGAATAAACCACGACCCCACCTGTGACACTACTTGGTAAGTTAAGTTGAGAGCTGTCATTAGTTGATAAGTCAGACAAATCAACCATTCGGATACCCAAGGCAGGGCGGGAAACTTTGCCATCGGATTCCAACTTATTAATAATATTTACTACATCATTAGAAGGGATAGCGAATCCCATGCCTTCGACACTTGTTGAGCCATCTTCTGTAGTTGTCAGTTTACTTTGGGTAATCCCAATTACTTGACCATCAATGTTGATAAGCGCTCCCCCAGAATTCCCTGGATTGATTGCTGCATCTGTTTGAATAGCATTTATATTAGTCGTTTGCCCATTCTCTTGAGAGAGAGTTACTTGGCGACTTGTGGCAGATAGTATCCCTTCTGTTGCGGTATTGGCAAATTGACTTCCTAGAGGTGAGCCGACTGCAATGGTTGGTTCACCCACTGTCAACTTGCTAGAATCTGCAAAAGTTGCTACATCTTTCACATGTTCTGAGCTAATTTTTAGTACAGCAAGGTCTGTATATTCATCGTAACCTACTACCTTAGCACTCACTTTTTGTCCGCCTGAGAGTAAGACATCCAGAGAATCATTGCTCGCAATAACGTGGTAGTTTGTTACCACATAGGCGGAGTCTCCATCTTTCTTGTAGATAACCCCGGAACCCTCACTTGCTAACTGAAGACTATCAGATGAGGCGCTTGAACTTTTATTGCCAAAAATAGAGCTGAAATCATCAGAACTGTTTTGCTTTTGATAATTCATGACGGATACAACAGAACCTGAAACTTTCTTGATTGCTGCTGTCACATCTGTACTGACGTTCACTGAAACATTGCTTACTTTTGTACTGGTTGTGTTACTTGAGCTTGTTCCATTTTGATTAGTGGTCGTTTGATAAATGGCACTACCTCCTAGAGCAATAGCACCTCCCACAACACCTGTCAAAAGCAATTTTCCTAGATTACCTTTAGCCATAAATCATTCCTTTCAATTCATCCTTTTTCTTGTTTTATTATAAGGTGATTATATCCATCTACACTTAATAATACCTTAATAGTTGTAAAAAAAGAAGTAAAATACTTTACTTTCCACATAATTGTGGATAAGTGTTTTTTGAATGGGTATAAGTGGATATAATGAGATGGTTTTCCACAGAAAAGTGGATAAAAGTGTAAAAATGTTGATAAATCTTGTTTTCATCTTGTTTTCACTTGAGGAAAAAGGTAAAATTATAGGGGGAAATTAAGTTAAAGTGATCGTTTTCTTAATTCTTCAGCAAAATATCCCCAGATTACTTGGGGAAAAATATTGTAATTTTATGCGAAAACATTCAACGCCAGTGGAAAATACGAGAAATATGAAAATTAAATTAATTGTTGTAGGGAAATTAAAAGAGAAGTATTTAAAAGAAGGAATCGGAGAATACTGTAAACGTATGAGTACGATGTTACCTTTGGAGCTCATAGAACTTTCAGATGAAAAAATTCCAGATCATGCTTCAGAAAAAGAGCAAGAGGCCGTTAAATATCGAGAAGGTCAAAAAATCCTTGCTCGTATACAAGAGGGGGATAAAGTGGTGGTTCTCTCTATTCAGGGTAAACTCATGTCTTCAGAAGAGCTTGCACTTCTTGTAAAAGAAGCCGAAGTTTATGGTACCAGAAATCTTGTATTCGTTATTGGAGGTTCTTTAGGCCTCTCCCAAGAAGTTTATCAACGCAGTGACATCCAAGTTTCTTTTGGGCGCATGACTTTACCACACCAATTGATGCGACTCGTGTTAGTGGAGCAAATATATCGTGCACAGATGATTAACAGGGGATCGGCATATCACAAATAGTGGGTAAAGGAGAAAAAATGATCGATATTGTTGAGCAATTTCGTGCTCATAGAGATGAGAGGATCGCAGAGGGACAAGCGGCTTATTTGCGACACCAATTTGAATTTATTGGATTAAAGACTCCTGAGCGTCGTGCACTTCAAAAAGAGTTTTTACGAGAAAAAAAGTTGGATGCTAAAGTAGATTGGCCTACAGTTTGGGCGCTTTGGTACCTACCTGAACGTGAGTTTCAATATCTAGCCCTAGACTATCTGCGAAAAATGAAAAAATATCTCCAAGCGTCTGACTTAGAAAAAATAAAAAAACTCGCCCTGAGTAAATCTTGGTGGGATACAGTCGATAGTTTGGATGAATTGGTAGGTTTTTTACTCCTTCAGGAAAGAAGTCAAGGGTTGCAAGAGAACACCAATGAAAAAAATGTGGTGAATTCAACGATCAGGGATTGGGCGACAGCGGAAAATTTTTGGGTACGGCGAATCGCAATTGATTGTCAGCTCGGTTTTAAAGAAAAGACGGATGAAGTGCTACTAGCGTTTGTGATTGGACAGAACTTAGCTGGCTCTACCTTTGAAAAAGAATTTTTTATCAATAAGGCTATAGGTTGGGCCTTGCGTGATTTCTCAAAAACAGATCCACGATGGGTAGCACATTTCATTGATAATAATCGCGCTCAAATGAGTAATCTTTCTATTCGTGAAGGAAGTAAATATCTCAAAAGCTCAATTTGACAGAGCTTTCAAACTATGCTAAAATGAAAACAATCTTCAAAATTGAACTTAAATTTGAATAAAACTTAAAAGGAGACAGAAATGTCAGGCTTATCTCTTATTTTTATCGTTATTGTGATGGGTGGGATGATGTTCTTCATGAACCGCCAACAAAAGAAACAACAAGCGAAACGTCAAGAACAATTAGATGCAATGCAACCTGGTTCAGAAATTGTAACCATTGGTGGTTTACATGGTGTGCTTTCAAGTATTGATACAGCTAAAGGAACAATCGAACTTGATTGTGAAGGGGTCATCCTTACTTTTGATCGTGCTGCTGTAAAAACGATTAAAAGTGGTGTTACACCAGTTTCAACAGTAGAAACACCAGCAGAACCTACTGTTGAAAGTCCAATTGAAGAAAATTAATTAACTTTTCCTAGGTGCTGAATGTAATTCAATTCGGCATGAAGTTCCATTTTTGAACTTACAGATCTGTCAGTTGATTTTCAAACTGGTACAATTAAGATGATTCTTACAAAAACCTGTCAGTTTGCTGATAGGTTTTTTCTTTGAGTGGACAAGAATTGTGAAAGTCTAAATCTTAGAAAAAAGTTTTTCACTTTCCAGGAAAGATTGGAAAGTATGAGGGAAAGTCAATGCACAGATTAGACTCTTCAGGTAATATGAAAGAAAGTCTAGTCTGATGAGTAGAAAATTTGAGCTACAATTCTCTCTTGAAATATGGTAGAATAGGAATATTAATACTGTCTTTTCCCGAAAATCAAGCGTTGATAATCTTTTTGGAAGAGAAAAAACAGTTTCAGGTGGCTTACTTTCTATAATCTAAAAGTAAAAAGAAGTTCACTCCAAAACATATGGGTGATTATAGAAAGGAGTCAGCTCCTGATAAGTTCCCTTGTGAGGTACTATGTTTAATAACTTAAAAAATAAAGAACAAGAAGCAGCACTGCCCGAGCATGTTGGTGTCATTATGGATGGTAATGGACGCTGGGCGAAAGCTCAAGGTAAACCACGTATTTTTGGTCATAAATCAGGAATGGATGCTCTGAAAAAAGTAGCTGTTCATGGAGCAAGACGAGGTCTAAAGGTAATGACAGTCTATGCCTTCTCCACTGAAAATTGGGCTCGTCCCGTTGATGAAGTCAAATTCATCATGAGCCTTCCCATCGATTTTTATGGAAAATATATGCCAACACTCAAGGCAGAAAATATCCAAATTCGTATGATTGGTGAGCGTGAAGGTATGCCAAAGGCAACTTTAGCTTCAATTGATCAAGCTGCAGAGGAGACAGCAGAAAATACAGGAATGATTTTAAACTTTGCGATGAATTATGGTGGCCGTCGTGATATTATTTTAGGGGTACAAAAATTAGCACGTGCAGGAGTTGATTTGACAACTTTATCTGAGGAGGAGTTGTCAGATCAGCTTCAAACAGCAATTTTACCCAAAGCACTCCGAGATCCTGATTTAATTATCCGAACTTCGGGTGAACAACGTATGTCCAATTTTTTAACTTGGCAGGCCGCTTATAGTGAATTGTATTTTGCAGATACGGCTTGGCCGGATTTTGATGAAGCTGAACTTGATAAAGCAATCTCGGTCTTTCAAAAACGGGAACGCAGATATGGAGGATTGAAATAATGATGCAACGGATTATTACGGGAGTGATTGCAGGAGGAATTTTCCTTGCCTTACTCTTACTTGGAGGATTATATTTTCAGATACTAATAGCCCTCCTAGTCATTATCGCTATGCACGAACTTTTTCGTATGTATAAGTTACAGTTACTGTCATTTGAAGGGATTTTGGCGACTTTAGCAGCACTATCGCTTGCTCTTCCTGTTGGTAAAGATTGGTTGGGACTTAACGTTGATGGCGGAATGATGTTGTTTACACTCTTTCTTTTCGCGATGCTTACAGGTATGGTCTTTTCAAATGGGAAGTATTCATTTGTTGATGCAGGTTTTCCTTTCATCTCGGCCTTCTACGTAGGTATTGGTTTTCAAAATCTGCTTACCGCACGTGAAAGTAGTGTCTACATTGTTTTCTTAGCGCTTTTTATTGTTTGGGCGACAGATATTGGTGCTTATGCTTTTGGTCGGACTTTGAAAGAGAAATTTCCTCAAAGACTTCTCCCTTCCGTTTCGCCTAATAAAACAGTGATCGGCTCATTGGGAGGAATCTTTTCAGCAGTAGTTGTCGCTCTTATTATGTACTTCTTGTTCACCAAAGAAATGCCTGAAATTGGCTATCTCAAACTTACTTTGTTTACCGTAATTTTTTCTATTGTAGGTCAAATCGGAGATCTTGTAGAATCAAGTATCAAACGTCATTTTGGTGTCAAGGACTCTGGTAAGTTATTGCCTGGTCATGGTGGTATTTTGGATCGCTTTGATAATCTGATTTTCGTTTTCCCAATTATGCATTTACTAGGACTGTTCTAATTTTTAAGGAGGAAGTCAGTTGATAGAAACTTTGGTTACTTTTATTATCATTTTCGGTATCATAGTTGCCATTCATGAGTATGGGCACCTTTGGTGGGCCAAGCGTGCAGGTATTTTAGTGCGTGAGTATGCGATTGGAATGGGACCAAAAATCTTTGCACATCAAGCAAAAGACGGAACCCTCTACACCATCCGAATTCTCCCTCTGGGAGGCTATGTTCGCTTAGCGGGTTGGGGTGATGATAAAACGGAAATTAAAAAGGGACAAGCTGCGAGTCTTGCTGTCAGTATAAAAGAAAAGCAACATCCCGCTGATACACCGGTCAGTGAAAACGTGTCTTCTGATACACAGAGCAGTGAGGAGGTTACGCGAATTAACCTTTCTGAACGTGTGGAGCTTGATCAGGCTGTTCCCATGCTCATCACAGATTATGATTTTGAAGAATCGCTGTTCATCGAAGGCGAAGTATTTGGAGAAATCAAGCGCTATCCTGTAAATCATGATGCTACTATTATTGAAGAAGATGGGACGGAGGTGCGTATTGCTCCGCTTGATGTTCAATATCAATCGGCAGGTGTCTTTCATAAAATGCTTACCAACTTTGGTGGGCCACTCAATAATTTTATTTTAGGAATTATTGCCTTTATTGTCTTAACTTTTGTCCAAGGAGGAGTCCCTTCACCAACCAATGCTATTGGTCAGGTTGAAAAAGGGACCCCAGCCTACCAAGCAGGTCTAAAAGCTGGCGACAAAATCGAAGCAGTGAATGGAACAAAAACTGCAAACTGGAATGAGGTGGTTACAGAAATCTCAGGTTCAGAAGGTAAAAAACTTGATTTGGCGATTGAGCGAAAAGGTTCGAGTCAATCCATCAGCGTGACCCCTCAAAAAATAGACGGGACCTATCGTGTTGGGATTATGCAAACGGTCAAAACGGGAGTGGTGGATAAAATAACAGGTGGTTTCGTTCAAGCTGGACGCGCAGCAACTGCTATTTTCCAAGCACTTGGGAACCTGCTCGCACGACCGAGCCTTGACAAATTAGGAGGACCCGTTGCAATTTACCAACTGAGTGGCGAAGCTGCTCGTGCAGGACTTCCTTCTATCATCTATCTTTTAGGCATGCTTTCAATTAACTTGGGTATTGTTAACCTTTTTCCCATTCCCGTATTGGATGGAGGAAAGATTGTCCTGAATATTATTGAAGCAATCCGAGGCAAGGCGTTGTCGCAGGAGAAAGAGTCTATTATTACCCTTGTAGGTGTCGTTTTTATGGCAGTGCTCTTTATAGCGGTCACTTGGAATGATATTCTCCGTGCCTTTGTCCATTAAACTTTCAAACCTCTTTTGAAATTAAAGAAGTCAAACCATATCGTAAAGGAAATTTTTTATTATGAAACAATCAAAAATGCTTATCCCAACTCTTCGGGAAATGCCCTCTGATGCACAAGTTATCAGTCATGCGCTTTTAATGCGTGCCGGCTATGTTCGTCAAGTTTCGGCAGGTATCTATGCCTATCTGCCTTTGGCGAATCGTGTACTTGAAAAATTAAAAAATATCATGCGAGAAGAGTTTGAAGAAATTGGGGCAGTAGAACTCTTAGCTCCAACATTATTAACCGCAGATTTGTGGCGCGAATCTGGACGTTATGACACTTATGGTGAAGATCTCTACAAATTGAAAAATCGTGATAGCTCTGATTTTATCTTGGGTCCAACTCATGAAGAAACCATGACAGCGCTCGTTCGTGACGAAATCACGTCATACAAAAAACTCCCTTTGAATGTCTATCAGATTGCGACAAAATATCGTGATGAAAAACGTCCACGTTATGGTTTGCTCCGTGGTCGTGAATTCATTATGAAAGATGGTTATAGTTTCCACGCAGATCAAGATTCACTTGATGAAACTTATCAGGATTATAAAAAAGCATATGAAAAAATCTTTGAACGTGCTGGCTTAACTTTTAAACCTATTATCGGTGATGGTGGAGCCATGGGTGGAAAAGATAGCCAAGAATTTATGGCTATTACAGATGATCGTACAGATCTTGAAAAATGGCTCGTCTTGAGTAAAAATATCACTTCAATCGATGAAATTCCTGAATCTGTTTTGGCTGATATTAAAGAAGAACTGGGGAAATGGTTAGTTGCAGGTGAAGATACAATCGTCTATGCAGACGGTGGCGATTACGCAGCTAACCTTGAAATGGCAACGAGTCAGTTTGACCCTAAAGCGGCATACACCGAAGAGTTAGAGCTTGAAAAAGTTGCAACTCCAGATGCTAAAACGATTGACGAAGTTGCTGAATTTCTTAAGGTGGACCAATCTCAAACAATTAAAACATTAGTTTTTCGCGCAGATGATGAGTTAGTAGTAGTTTTATTGCATGGTAATGATCAACTTAATGAAGTTAAATTGACCAATTATCTTGGTGCAGACTTAGTCGAAGCAGCAAGTGAGGCGGATGTTGAGGCTGCCTTTGGGGTTCATTTTGGTTCATTAGGTCCAGTTGGTCTAAAAGAGGTGCGTATCATAGCTGATCGCGAAGTCGAATTAGTTAAGAATGCCATCGTAGGTGCAAATGAAGATGGTTTCCACTACAAAAATGTTAATATCGGCCGCGACTTTGAAGTGTCTGAATTTGTAGATTTACGTACCGTTAACGAGGGTGAAGTTTCCCCAGACGGTCGGGGAACTTTAAAATTTGCTCGTGGGATTGAAATTGGTCACATCTTCAAGCTAGGTACTCGTTACTCAGAAGCAATGAACGCCAATGTTTTAGATGCCAATGGGCGTGCTATCCCAATGATCATGGGATGTTATGGGATTGGGGTTAGTCGCTTGCTTTCAGCTATCTTAGAACAGTTTGCACGAATCTATGTGGAAAAAACACCAAAGGAAGAATACAAATTTAGCTGGTCTATCAATTTCCCTAAAGAACTCGCGCCGTTTGATATCCACTTGGTACCCGTGAATATTAAGGATGAAACAGCTATGGCCCTTACGGCAGAGCTTGAAACGAAACTTCGTGCAAAAGGCTATCAAGTCCTAGTAGATGATCGTAATGAGCGGGCAGGTGTTAAATTTGCAGATAGCGATTTGATTGGTTTACCAGTCCGTGTTACCATCGGTAAAAAAGCTGCTGAAGGTATCGTTGAAGTGAAAATCCGTGCTACAGGTGAAGTTGTGGAGATCAATAAAGATGAATTGGTCAACACCATCGAGATTTTGAATCAAAACTAAAAAATCCATACTTTTATAGCTACTGACAGCCTTGTCAGCAGCTTTTTTTGTTGGATGAGCGCTAAAAAGTAAACTGCTCTAAGCCTCAAATTATGATATAATGGTCAATGAACGCTGATTTCAAAATGGAGTTAAGTGGTCTAATTTTGGACATCAAGACTTCCAGTTTTTTCAGCATTACAAGGGTTATAACTCTTCAAATAATAAAAAGAAAAGGGCGATATATTTCATGGCAAATCTGTTTGAAAAATTGATGGATCAAATCAATCTTCCGCCACATCTGCGCAATTCTGAACAATTTATGCAGGCTGAAATTGAAAATGTCGAAGTGCATACTGCAAGTAAACTTTGGCGTTTTTACTTAATTTTTGACAAAATTTTGCCAATCGAAACTTATAAGTTACTGACAGAGCTGTCAGCGACTGCTTTTGCAACTATTGCTCGTACAGAAGTTGTAATCAAGCCCCGCGATAATGCTTTTGATGAAGACTTATTAAATGATTATTATCAGTATGCGCTGACACTGCCTGAACTATCTGAATCGGCATTTTCTAGTATTTTTAAAAAATATCATTTGGAAAAACGTGGCGTCCAACTCAATCTCTTGGTTGAAGACAATCCGCGGATGGATTGGTTTGTTCAGAAATATTTTCCAGTATTAGAAGAAAAGTTTGCTGACTTTGGTTTTGGAAAATTAACGTTGCGCCCTGTGGTTGATGAACAACTGACCGCATCGCAAGCAGCTGCGCATGCTGAAAAAGTTGCTGCAAGACTCGCAGCCCAAACTGCAGAGCAAGCTCAGGTATCAGAACTAAAAAAACAACGCACTCAAGAGCAAGAGACCAAACATACGCGTGAGCCTAAAGCCGAATTTGTGGAAACTGCTTTGGATGATGGAGTGGCTTTTGGACGAAAAATCAGTGGACAAAGTCCCATCACCAGTATGTCTTTTATAGCAGGTGAAGGTTCTGGAGTTATATTTGAAGGTGTGGTTTTTGAAGCGGCTCATCGTGAATTTACAGGGAAAGAATCTGGCAAAACGAACCACATTCTTGAAATGAAATTGGCAGATGAGACTTCTACTTTTATGGTTTCTAAGTGGGGGCGCAAAGAAGAAGAAATCGCACAATTTGATCATATTGTCCAAGCGGTAAAAGCGCAAACCGAGCGGATGTTTACTGATGAGTCGGTCAGCTGGGCTGAGCTCTTAGCAGAAGGGTTGTGGTTGCGTGTTCAAGGTAATATTGAGCATGATAAATACAAAGATGACTTGGTAATGACGGCCAATGCAGTTGTTGAGATCAAACCTAAGCCAACGGCAGATCGAGTGGCACTCCAAATCAAGGCTGTCAAATCAGATAAAATCCAACTTGGACGAGAAATTAAAAATAACGAACCAGTAACACCCATGCGTTCGGTTAGTGAATTTTCAACTAACGGACCGGTTGTTTTTGAAGGTTATGTTTTTAAAGGGGAATTGCGAGAAATAAAATCCCGTAAAACGGGGAATACCAGCTATTTGTTAGAATTTGAAATGACGGATTATACCTCTAGCTTTTATGTCCAAAAATGGGTACGCGGTGATGAAGAAATCAATCTTGCTAAACAAATTAAACCAGGATTGTGGTGCCGTGTACGTGGAACAGTCCAACGTGATACTTTTAAAAATGATTTGGTCTTGCAGCTGAGTGATCTAATCGAAATTCCTACGCAAAATGTGCGAGAGGATAAATCTGATGAAAAACGGGTGGAATTCCACGCGCACACTAATATGAGCCAGATGGATGCTATTCCCTCAGCTTCCAGTTTGGTAGCTCAGGCCGCTAAGTGGGGACATAAAGCTATTGCTATTACTGACCATGGGGGCTTGCAATCCTTCCCAGAAGCTCACGCTGCAGGAAAAAAACATGGGGTCAAAATTATCTATGGTGTTGAAGCCAATCTCGTTGAAGATAAAATTCCTATTGTTTACAACGAGGCCGATGTGGATATGTACGAATCAACTTATGTGGTCTTTGACGTAGAAACTACAGGCTTGTCAGCTGTCAACAATGACTTGATACAGATTGCGGCCACTAAGATGCATAAAGGTAACCCTATTGATGAGTTTGATGAATTCATTAATCCAGGTTATCATTTGAGTGAATTTACTACAGAATTGACCGGTATTACGGATGAGCATCTCAAAAACGCAAAACCACTCTATGAAGTTTTAACACGTTTCCAAAAATTCTGTGAGGGTACAATACTTGTAGCCCACAATGCTACTTTTGATGTGGGCTTTATGAATATGAATTATTCCCGTAATGGTCTGCCTCTCATTACGCAGCCCGTCGTGGATACATTAGAATTTGCTCGCAATCTTTATCCTGAAATGAAACGTTTTGGACTTGGTCAACTGACTAAAAAATTTCAAATCGGACTGGAACATCACCATATGGCCAACTTTGATGCGGAGGCTACTGGTCGACTCCTCTTTGTCTTCTTAGAGGAACTCCGCACGCGAAATACTGGTTGGCGTAGCCTTTTGGAACTTAATGACAAGCTGGTCAGTGAAGATTCCTACAAAAAAGTGCGCCCTAAACACGTGACATTGTATGCAAGAACGCAAGAAGGGTTAAAAAATCTCTTTAAGATTGTCAGCTATGGTAACGTTCGTTATTATTCAGGTGTGCCTCGTGTACCACGTTCTGTTTTACAAGAAAATCGGGCAGGACTCCTCGTGGGTTCGGCCTGTGAAGTAGGCGAGGTCTTTGATGCAATCACAAACAAGACTTTTGAAGAAACATTAGAAATTGCGAAATTCTATGATTTTATCGAGGTATTCCCGCCAGCGCTCTACCGTGCTTTAGTGGTGGGAGGTTCTTTCAAATCTGAAAAAGAATTAGAACAAACTCTCAAAGATTTAATCAAGGTCGGAAAAGCATTGGGTAAGCCTGTGCTCGCTACAGGAAACTTACATTATCTTAATCCAGAGGATGCCATTTATCGTGAAATTATTGTGCGTTCATTAGGGCTCGGTGCCGAAATCAACTGGACTCAAGGTCATGGTGAACATGCCAAGCCTCTGCCCCTGCCAGAAGCACATTTTCGAACAACTGATGAAATGTTAGAAGCTTTTAGCTTTTTAGGAGAAAAACTTGCCCGTGAAATTGTTATTGAGAACACGAACAAATTAGCAGATGAGTTTGAAACACTAACACCAGTGCGTGATGATTTGTATACGCCAAAGATGGTATTTGATGGTGGAGAGACTTCCGAGGAGCGCATTGTTCGCTTAACCTATGAAAAAGCGCATGAGTGGTATGGAAATCCCTTGCCAGATTTGATTGATGCCCGACTTGAAAAAGAATTACGTTCGATTTTGGGGAATGGCTTCTCCGTGGTTTATATCATTTCCCAAGAATTGGTTAAGCGTTCTAATGATCGTGGTTATATCGTTGGATCGCGGGGATCGGTCGGATCGAGCCTAGTTGCTACGATGATTGGGATTACTGAGGTAAATCCATTAGCACCACATTATCGTTGTCCAGAGTGTCAATATTTTGAAGCATTTGAAGATGGTACTTATGGATCAGGCTATGATATGCCTGATAAAGACTGCCCGACATGCAATCATAAATTGATTAAGGACGGTCACGATATTCCATTTGAGACTTTCCTAGGCTTTAAAGGAGATAAGGTTCCCGATATTGACTTGAACTTTTCTGGGGATGATCAACCCTTTGCTCACTTGGATGTACGGGATATCTTCGGGGAAGACTATGCTTTTCGGGCGGGTACCATTGGTACAGTTGCTGAAAAGACCGCTTTTGGTTTTGTCAAAGGCTATGAGCGAGATTATGACCAATACTATGGGAATGCTGAGATTGATCGTTTAGCCGCAGGTTCCACTGGAGTTAAGCGAACAACAGGACAGCACCCCGGTGGGATTATCGTTATTCCTAACTACATGGATGTCTATGATTTTTCTCCGGTCCAATACCCTGCTGATGATGTAACGGCAGAATGGCAAACCACTCACTTTGATTTCCATGCCATTCATGACAATATCTTAAAACTTGATATCCTTGGGCATGATGATCCCACAATGATCCGGAAGCTACAAAGTTTATCAGGTATTGTTCCACAGGATATCCCTATGGATGATCCGGGAGTTATGAAACTATTTAGTGGGACAGAATCTCTCGGCGTTACAGAGGAGCAACTCGGCGTAAAACTTGGGACGTTAGGAATTCCTGAAATGGGGACCTTTACTTCCATGAATATGATTGCAGAGGCTAAGCCAAAAACTTTTGCTGATCTACTCCAAATTTCCGGACTATCACATGGTACGGATGTCTGGTCGGGAAATGCTCAAGATTTGATTCGCTCCGGAATTGCAGATTTATCAAGCGTAATCGGTTGTCGTGATGACATTATGGTTTATTTGATTCATGCAGGCCTGGATAATTCAATGGCCTTCAATATCATGGAACGTGTCCGTAAAGGAATGTGGAGTAAGATTTCTGCCGAAGAGCGGGAGAAATATGTTACAGAAATGCGCGCTCATGATGTACCAGAGTGGTATATTGAATCTTGCTCAAAAATTAAATATATGTTTCCGAAAGCCCATGCCGCTGCCTATATTATGATGGCTCTGCGTGTGGCCTACTTCAAAGTCCACTATCCTATTTATTATTATTGTGCTTGGTTCTCAATACGAGCAACAGCTTTTGATATTGGAGTAATGGGTGCAGGCCTTGAAGCGGTTAAAGCTAAAATGAAAGAGATTAAAGACAAAGGTTTTGAAGCTACAAATGTAGAAACTAACCTTTATACAACTTTGGAGCTCTGTAATGAAATGCTCGAGCGCGGTTTCACTTTTGGGAAAATAGATCTCTATCGCTCAGAAGCCACAGAATTTGTTATTGATGGCGATACGTTGATCCCTCCTTTTGTTACAATGGATGGCTTGGGAGAAAATGTCGCTAAACAGATTGTAGCTGCGCGTGCAGAAGGTGAATTTTTAAGTAAGATGGAGCTCAGAAAACGGGGAGGCGTTTCTCAGACTATCATTGAAAACATGACCAACATGGGAATATTAGAAGGAATGCCTGATGATAACCAACTCAGTTTATTTGAAGATTTCTTTTAAAAAAGCATTGGATGAAAATCCAGTGCTTTTTTATTTTAAAGCTTCAGGAAGATACTTGGTGACATTGCCTATAAAAAAACGTATAAAGGGATATGATACAAGAAAAAGCAAAAAGCATTATCAAACAAGCTGTTGAAAGAGGTGTGACAGACCTCTATTTACAAGGGAGTTTGACGCATTATGACTTATACTTTAGAAATTTAAATTCTAAAGTATTTACAGAGGAGTTAGCTCTAGAAACAGGCTTGGCACTGATTGCTCATTTTAAGTTTTGTGCTGGGATGAATGTGGGAGAAAAACGGCGAACACAGTTAGGTGCTTGTTGGTACCAATTTGGAACGGAATCAAGACGGCTACGCCTCTCTTCTGTAGGTGACTTCGAAGGAAATGAATCGCTAGTGATTAGATTTTTACATGAGCCTAAAGAGCAACTTGAATTCTGGTTTGAAGCTGAAAAACTTTTCAAACAGATGAATTTTAGGCGGGGATTATATCTTTTTGCTGGACCTGTAGGGTCTGGTAAAACATCCCTGATGACTAATTGGGCTAATCGTGCTTTTGATAGTGGACAGGTAATGACTGTGGAAGATCCTGTAGAAATTGTTGTATCAAAATTTGTACAATTGCAAGTCAACGATTTAATAGGCAATGATTATGAAGCATTAATCAAGCTTTCCCTGCGTCACCGTCCTGATCTTTTGATTGTAGGAGAAATCCGTGATGAAAAAACAGCACGGGCAGTTCTTCGAGCGAGTTTAACAGGATATACAGTTTTTTCGACAATTCATGCCCCCTCAATATCAGCTGTCTGGACACGCCTCTTAGAATTTGGTATTTCAGAATGGGAATTAAAAAGTTGTCTGCAAGCAGTTGTTTATCAACGTTTAATAAATGGAAAAGGGATGGTGGAAATTGCAAAAGAAGGCTTTGAACACTGGTCACAAGAGAAATGGAATTGGCAGATTGAAGAATTGGTTACACAAGGAGCTCTTGACAGAGATGAAGGTGAGCGGGAAAAAATTGCCCCTTCC
The DNA here is from genome assembly GCF_014905395.1 of Lactococcus taiwanensis. Lineage (GTDB taxonomy): Bacteria > Bacillota > Bacilli > Lactobacillales > Streptococcaceae > Lactococcus > Lactococcus taiwanensis. Next base: position 174,298 of record NZ_BNDT01000005.1, on the reverse strand, counting down.
CAAACAGGTGAAACTCATCCAACTCATGGGAAATCTATTGAATAATGGTTTTCATCTGGGTGAAGTAGTGGACTTTCTGGAGCGCTCTGGACTGGTTGAAAGAAATTTTGTAGCAAAGATGCGCCACGGGCTTGCTGCGGGAAGGAACCTAGCGACTATCTTAGACGAATTGCATTTTTCTAAGTCCGTCGTAACGCAAATTGCTTTAGCAGAGGTCCATGGTGATCTCTCTGGAACTTTAGTGCTGATTGAAAGAAATATTCGAAAGCACTTAACAATTCGAAAAAAGCTATTGGCATTATCAATCTATCCTGTGATGTTGCTGGTATTTCTTACAGGAATTATATTTGGCCTCAGAAGCTACTTACTGCCGCAAATTTCTGGAGATGAGGGAGGGTGGAGGGGCAATTTTGCTACCCTTCTTATTAATCATCTCCCAGAACTAATTGGAGGAGGAGTCCTTACTCTTTTGTGTTTGACAATCCTTAGCATGCTTTTTTTTAAAAAGCAAACAAGCTTGTTAAAGTACAGCATATTAGTACGTATTCCCTTACTTGCAGATGCAGTAAGATTATATTTAACGGGTTATTTTGCGCATGAGTGGGGAAATTTGATTGCCCAAGGCGTGGACTTGCGTAATATTTTTGAACTGATGAGCACGCAAAAAAGTCAGATTTTCAGTGAAGTAGGAAGCTACCTTGCGAATGGATTAGTAGGAGGATTGAGTTTTAGTGACTTGATAGCTGGCCTTGAGTTTTTTCAACCAGAACTTCATTTAATGATTGAATATGGGGAAATAAAGAATAAATTAGGAATTGAGCTCGAAATTTATGGAGATGAATGTTGGGAACAATTTTTTGTGAAAATTGAGCGTATGATGCATTGGATTCAACCCATTGTCTTCCTTTTTGTTGCATTAATGATTGTTCTTTTGTATGTGGCAATGCTTCTTCCGATTTATGCAAACATGGGAAATGGATTATAGAAGAAGGAGAAAAATGATTAAAAAAATGATAAAAATTTGTGTTAATAATAAAAAATCAGTAAAGCTAGAACGCGGAACTGTCCGGGCTTTTACCCTGATTGAAATGCTCATTGTTTTAGCGATTATTAGTATCTTAATCTTGCTCTTTGTTCCTAATCTCATTAAAGAAAAAGCTCAAGTACAAAAAACAGGTGAGGCAGCAGTTGTTAAAGTCGTGGAAAGTCAAGCACAACTCTATGAGTTAGACCATGATGATATTCCTACTCTTACTACGTTGATGTCAGCTAAGCTTATTAGTGAGAAGCAAAAAGAAAGTTATGATGATTATTATGCTCAAAATAAAGATGAAAAGAGAGCTTTGGACGATTAGAGGATTTACATTGTTAGAAACTCTTATCGTATTATCAGTTACTGTTTTGATTACACTTACGTTTTCAATTAATCTTGAGAGCACCCTTCACCGCGTAAAAGGAGAGCTATTTATTTTACGTTTTGAACATTTTTATAAGATAACACAGGAAGATGCGGCTTTATTCGCAGAGAAAGAGAGTATCTCTGTGAAGAATAAGAGACTTTATTGGGAAAAGGAGTACATAGATTTGCCTCAAGAGGTTGACTGTGGCACTTTTCTAATTACTTTTGACGAAAAGGGAGAAAACTCAAGTTTACAAAAAGTGAGTTTTTATCTCCCCGAGGAGAAAAAAACAATTATTTATCAACTGGAGCTAGGAAGTGGAAAATTTAAAAAAGAAGTCAGTTAGAGCTTATTTACTCTTAGAAAGTTTAATAACGCTGGGTTTGCTGGGTATCTTAGTCACAAGTGTTTTGACAGAAGTTGTGAAGAGTCGTCAACAACTGCAAGAGGATAATCAACAGATTGAAGCATTGAATGTTGCGAAGATGGCATTAAACAGTCGCCTGACGGAGTTATCAGTAAATGGTGCTTCAATTAAAGTTGAACAAACTGATGACCAAATTTCTATAACAAATAGGGGAAAGGAGCTTTTAGAACTTGAGAGGACACCGCATTAGAGCTTTTACATTATTAGAATGTTTGATTGCCTTGCTTGTCTTATCTGGATCGATTTTAGTTATTAACGGCTTAACAAATCTTTTGCATCAGCAACTTATGAGTGTTCAAGTAGAGCAAACGAAAGACTGGCAGATTTTCTGTGAGCAAATGTATGCTGAACTTGATGGCGCAAGCTTCGACAAGGTAGAGGGTAATTTTTTATATGTGACCAAGAATGCTAAAAAGCTTCGCTTTGGCTTAATAGGAGATGATTTTCGTAAAACATCGGCACAAGGAACTGGTTACCAGCCTATGCTTTTTGGAATAAAAGATGTAAAAATAGAACAGGAACAAGGACTTATAAAAATGACAATTTTATTTGAAAAAGAAGGAGGTCGGACATTCGTTTACAGATTTATAAATATCAACTGAGGGGTGGAATTCTGCTTTATGCTCTTGTGCTTTCTCTCATATTTGGTTTAGTTTTACAGTTTTACCTCCAAGAACAACTTGCAGTTAAAAAACAAATGTTTAGGCAAAAAGATCGGTTAACAGCTGAGCTTATGGTTCTCTTGATTCAAAAAAATCTACCTAAAAAAAATCAAACAGTATATTTTAAACAGGGACAGGTAACTTATCAGATTACGTCAGCACCTTCAGAACATGTAGCAGTTACTGACCAGACGGTCAGTAATAGTGAAGGTTCTTATATTGTTCATTTGAATGATGGGAGCGACTTTATAATTAAAAAGTAAAAAATAATGTTAACCAGTTGACATTATTTTTAATTTGGGATATAATTAACCAGTAAACTAACGTGGAGGTAAAAAAAGATGGCTCTAGCAACTAAAATCGATGAATTTTTAGGAACAATTATGCATTTTGCCGAAAATAAACATGAAATACTGCTTGGTGAATGTGAAAGTCATTTAAAGTTAACGAGTACGCAAGAACATATTTTGATGCTTTTAGCCGATGAAGTTTCAACAAATGCTAGGATTGCCGAAAAGTTAAAAATTTCACCTGCAGCTGTGACAAAAGCGCTGAAAAAATTGCAGGAACAAGAACTCATTCAATCAAGTCGAGCAGCAAATGACGAACGTGTGGTTCTCTGGAGTTTGACCGAAAAAGCAATTCCTATAGCGGATGAGCATGCTGAACATCATCAAAAGACGCTTGCAACTTATCAAGCGCTGGGAGATGAATTTACAAAAGATGAACAAGAAGTGGTTGAGCGTTTCTTGAAGGCCTTGTCAGACGAACTGACAGGGAGCAAGAAACTCTAACGGAGGAAGATTTTAATGAAAAAGTTGTTATTGTTATTGGCTATCCCAGCTGTTTTAATCCTTGGTGGTTGCACAAAATCGGCGAGTAAGCCAGAAGTGGTCACTACCTTTGAACCCATGTATGAATTTACCAAAGCCATCGTCGGTGATAAGGTAAAGGTGGAAAATATTGTGCCTGCTAATCAAGAAGTGCACGAGTTTGAACCGAGTGCTAAACAAGTCGCAACTATGACAAATGCACAGGCACTAATTTATAACTCGGCTGACCTTGAAAAATGGGCACTTAAAGTAAAAAACGATGGGGTTAAAATTGAAGCCAGCAAAGACGTGGATAAGATTGAAGGGGATCCTCATACTTGGATTAGTCCAAAACAAGCGATTGTTGAGGTTAATACAATTGCCGAAGCTTTAGGTAAAGCCTTCCCAGATGATAAAGCAACCTTTGAAAAAAATGCAGCTAATTATGTGGCAAAACTTAAAAAATTAGATGCTGAGTTTGACACGCTAAAAGATGCGAAACAAAAAACATTTATTACACAGCACGAAGCTTTTGCTTATCTTGCTCGGGATTACGGAATGAATGAAATTGCTATTGCAGGGTTGGATCCCGAAGTTGAACCCTCGGCAGCGACACTAGCGAAATTGAAGGGAGAGATGGAAAAAGCTGGACTTAAAAATGTTTACTTCGAAGGCAATGCCAACAGTAAAATTGCAGAAACTCTTGCTAAATCAGTCGGTGCTAACCTGATTGGAATCAATACTGTTGAAGGAATTTCTGATGCCCAGAAGAAAGAGGGTGCGACATATTTGACCCTTATGGAAGAAAATTTAAAGGCGTTACAACAAACCATCAAGTGAGTTTAAGGAAAAATTAGGAAGGGCGTTCTATAATGGAGTCCTTCCTAAAAAATCTTTTCCTATAACTCCTTGAAACTCTCGTTCTTTTTGGACGGGAGTTTCATTTTTAGCAAAAAAAGGCTGCAACTTTTACTGACAGCTCTGTCAGTAAGATGATCACAGTACTTCAAACGCTTGAGTAATCGAAAATAATATTAAAAGAGAAAAAATGAGATATATTGACGTTAAAAATCTGACTTTCTACTATGATCGGGAGCCAGTACTAGAAAATATTAGTTATCATGTGGACTCTGGTGAGTTTGTCACATTAACTGGCGAGAATGGAGCAGCTAAGTCGACGCTCATAAAAACGACCCTTGGTATTTTACACCCTAAGCAAGGGAGTGTTCTGCTTTCTGACAAAAATACACGAGGAGAAAAACTGCGAATGGCCTACCTTCCTCAGCAAGTGGCTAGCTTTAATGCAGGGTTTCCCAGCTCGGTCTATGAATTTGTCATGAGTGGTCGTTATCCCCGACGGGGCTGGTTTAAAAAAATGGGAACCCATGATGCAGAACACGTCCAAACCGCTTTAGAAGCTGTGGGAATGTGGTCCTATCGTTCTAAGCGAATTGGAGAGCTATCAGGAGGTCAAAAACAAAGAGTGGCTATTGCCAGAATGTTTGCCAGCGATCCCGATTTGTTTATCTTGGATGAACCAACCACTGGGATGGATGATATCTCTAGCAGTGATTTCTATCAACTGATGCATCATGCAGCACATACTCATGGAAAAGCAGTATTAATGGTGACACATGATCCTGAAGAAGTAAAAGATTTTGCGGATCGCAACATCCATCTTCTAAAAGATGAAAACGGGAAGTTTGCTTGTTTTGATTTGCATACTGAACGTGAACAACAAGTCCTCCAGCAAGAAGAGATATCAGAGGAGGTAAGTAATGTTTGAGTTACTCCAGTATGATTTTATGCGTAACGCACTTTTAGCAGCGACAGCAATCTCTATTTTTTCGCCTCTGCTAGGAGTTTTCCTGGTTTTACGTCGCCAAAGTTTAATGTCAGATACCTTATCACATGTTTCTTTGGCAGGGGTAGCATTTGGTGTGCTATTGAGTTGGAATCCAACCTTAACTACGCTTATTACAGTTGTAATTGCGGCTGTATTTTTAGAGTATTTACGGACGATTTATCATAATTATATGGAGATTGCTACTGCAATCTTGATGTCGGCAGGTCTTGCGATTGCCCTTTTGATTTTAAATTCTTCTAAGGGGGCAACTAGTGTCAGTTTAGAGCAATATTTATTTGGTTCAATTATCACGATTTCGCAAGCTCAAGTCATATTGTTATTTACCTTAGCAGTAGTAGTTTTAATCGGGTTTGTGCTTTTCTTACGGCCTCTTTATGTGATGACTTTTGATGAGGACACAGCCTTTGTTGATGGATTACCAGTTCGCTGGATTTCAATCGCTTTTAATATTGTGACTGGGATAGCAATTGCCTTGATGATACCAGCTGCTGGTGCTTTATTAGTTTCGGCGATTATGGTGTTGCCCGCTTCAATCGCAATGCGTTTAGGTAAATCCTTCAAGTCTGTATTGCTTATTTCCGTTCTTATTAGTTTCATCGGCTTAAATAGTGGATTAATTGCTTCTTATTACATGGATGCCCCAGCTTCGGCTGCAATTACCTTGATCTTCATCGTTTTGTTCTTATTAACTTCGAGTGTAAAAAAGTTAGTAAGAAGATAAGCACTTCTTTCTTTGAAGAGTAGAGGGTGCGATGTGGAAAGCTATCTAAAAAAAGACCTTTAGAAAGGTCTTTTTTGTGCAGAAAAATCAGGTAAATTTTCAGAAAAAGTTTGACTGTCAACTGATATTTTGATGTGTTGGTCGGTAAAGGGGTGCTTAAAATAGAGTTCTTGCGCGTGCAGCATGAGTCGATTATTTCTCGTTCCTCCATAAAGGACGTCTCCAACAATAGGGTGTCCTAGATGAGTAAGATGTACCCTGATTTGGTGTGTACGACCTGTGTCCAAAAGGCACCGAATAAGTGTTGACTGGGGAAAACGTTGTAACACCTCAACGTGTGTAATCGCTTCTTGACCGCCTTTAGCTACAATACGCCTACTCTTATCGTGACGGTCATTTCCAATGGGTTGATTGATAATAAATTGTTCTTTTGGAAAATGACCTTTGACCAAGGCAAGGTATTGACGATGAATTTTATTTTTCTCGAACAGTTGTCCTAAGAGTGGTAAAACAAATTGATTTTTCGCAAATAAAACGAGACCTGAGGTGGCTTGGTCTAAGCGGTGCACGACATAGACAGGCTGTTTCAGTGCAGCGGCCACATGATTTTGCAACGCCAACTCGTCCTTTGAATTACCATGCGTTTTCATCTGTTCTGGTTTATTAGCGATGACGAGGTGTTCATCTTCGTAAAGAATTTCAGCTTGCTTAGCGTCACCAAAGGGGACGTTCAATTCAGGAAAATCCTCATGATCAAACAGGAGGGTGATTTGCTGGCTGGCACTGACCCTATAATTGTCGTTGACTGGTTCGCCATTAACTAAGATATGTCTTTTCATGCGTAGAAAATGCCGTTGCTTACGTGGGATAAACCAAGTTTCTGCCAACAAATGCGAAATACTTTGTTCTTTAAAATTTTTTGGTAAAATGAAGTTAAATTCCATAGTCACATTGTAACACAAAGCAATTTTTGATAAAATAAGCAGAATAAAAAAGAAGGTGAGCTATTCTGACATAATTGTAAGCCCCAAGTACGAAGAATTGTAGTAAAATAAAGTATTGAATACTTTATCAAAAGAATACAAAGTAAATATCTGAGGAAAAAGAAATGCCTGAAAATAATAATTTCAGTCGGCGTAGTAAAAAAGAAACGAAAAAGCGTCTCAAAGTTCCACAATTACGTCCGAAAAAAACAAAAAAGAATGATGAAGAGGTTGAAAAACCAGCCAAAACAAAATTCGCCAAGTTTATGCGACCTATCAAACGTTTTTGGAAAAAATATAATTTAACAAAAATCACCATTATCCTTGTACTACTAGCAGTCGTAGCGACAGGGTCTTACCTATTTTATTTAGCTAAAACAGCTAATGTTAAAGTTTTACAAAGTTCAATTTCTGCTCAAACGACTATTTACGACAAAGAGGGCGAGGTGGCAGGAAATCTTTACGGACAAAAAGGGACACCTGTAAAAATTGATCAAATTTCTAAAAACATCACTGAAGCAGTTGTCGCAACGGAGGATCGTACCTTCTATGAAAATCACGGGGTTAATCTCAAACGTTTTACTTTAGCAATTGTTACATTGGGCCGTTTTGGTGGTGGCTCTACAATCACTCAGCAGTTGGCTAAAAATGCTTATTTGACTCAGGAACAGACAATTGACCGTAAAGCAAGGGAGTTTTTCCTAGCTTTAGAGATTAATAAGCATTACAGTAAAGATGAAATACTTGATATGTACCTCAATAATTCTTACTTCGGGAATGGGGTATGGGGAATTCAAGATGCTGCTTTAAAATATTTTGGTGTTCCAGCAAGTGAAGTTACTGTTGATGAAGCGGCGAGTCTTGCGGGAATGCTAAAAGGTCCCGAAATATATAATCCGCTTTATGAAGATGGAAAATATGCTACGGATCGGCGGGATACGGTACTCCAAAACATGGTCAATGCAGGCTATCTTAAACAAAATGAGGCGGATACTTACATGAAAGTGGACTTGCAGTCGCAAGTTCAGGATAATTATAATCCAGAAGATAGCTCTTACAAATACCCAAGTTACTATAACGCAGTGATTTCCGAAGCGGAGAGCAAATACGGGCTCTCGTTACAGGAAATCATGAATAACGGCTATAAGATTTATACGGGCATGGATCAAAACATGCAAGCTGGCTTGCAAAAAACTTATGCAGATCCGAGCTTCTTCCCCCAAGCGGCAGATGGCACCTATGCGCAATCTGCCTCTGTGGCTATTGATCCCAAGACGGGAGCTGTGAATGCCTTGGTCGGAAATGTTAATACAGAAGGCTCAAACAGCTTTACTGATTTTAATTACGCAACAATGGCGAAGCGCTCCCCTGGTTCAGTCATTAAACCTTTAATTGTTTATGCTCCAGCCATTGAAGCTGGGTGGGCGATTAATAAAACAGTGGATGATTCACCTGCCGATTACAATGGGTGGAAACCAACTGATTTTGATAATCAGTGGCGAGGGCAAATCCCAATGTATACGGCACTTGCTAATTCATACAATATTCCAGCCATCAATACTTATCAAGAAATTGGACCGAAAGTCGGAAATGCTCTGGGACGTGAATTTGGCTTAAAATTGACTAGTAAAAATGATGTATTGCCTACAGCACTTGGTGCAGGAGTGGAAACGAATCCTTGGCAAATTGCGCAAGCCTATCAAGCTTTTGCAAATGATGGGGTGATGTACGACGCCCATCTTATCACTAAAATTGAGAATGCAGCGGGGCAAGTGGTCAAAACTGCAAATGTCACTAAAAAACAAGTCATCAGTAAAGATACTGCGGATAAAATGACCCAAATGATGTTGGGGACTTACACTAACGGTTCAGCTTGGAATGCGGCTCCTAAGAGTTATACCTTAGCTGGTAAGACAGGAACAAACGAAGACCAAGACCAATGGGTAGTTGGCTATACTCCTGATGTAGTAATGGCTCTATGGGTGGGCTATGCAGATGGTAAGAATAAACTGACTGGCTCATCAGAAGGTCAAACTTCGGTCATTTTCCGTCAAGAAGCCAGTTATATGCTTCCTTATACCAAAGGTACAGCCTTTACCGTCGAAAACCCCTATGCGCAAGCCGGAGTGGCAGCGCAACAACCTTATTGGACTCAGCAACGTCAATACCAAGACGATATTGTCACGCAAGAGCAATCGGAAGCTAATACCACTGGTAATACACCTGAGAGCAGCAGTAGTGATACTTCCGCTTCTTCCTCAGATTCAGGCGGTTTTGATCTTGGGAAAACTGCAAAAGATATCGGTGATGCAGCAAAAAATGCATGGGATAAATTTACCAATCTCTTTGGAAATTGAAGCTCAAAAAAGTTTTGAAAAGTATGTTAAAATAAGAAAAGAAGGCCATTTTTTACTGACGGGTTTGTCAGTAAAGGGAGGAGTGGTCTGTGAAAATAAAAAGGAACATTAGAGAAGAGTAGAGGGAAAATGAAGCGCTATATCACGGGATTCAATGGTTTACGGACGATTGGAGTTTTAACAGTCATCCTTTATCACCTTTGGCCTAAGGTCATCCAAGGTGGTTTTCTTGGTGTTGTCTTATTCTTTGTGCTTTCTGGTTATCTGGTGACCGATTCCTTACTTCGAGAGTATGAAAAGCATAAGAAGATTAATCTTTTTAAATTTTGGGGGCGCCGCCTCAAGCGGATTTATCCTCTTTTGATTGTGGTGTTTTTGCTGGTTACCCCTTACATCCTTTTGTTTCAAAGAAACCTTTGGGCAGGGCTTCGCTCGGAGTTTCTTTCAGCAATATTTTCCGTACAAAACTGGTGGCAAATCTCACAAGGTAGTTCTTATTTTGCCAATATAGCCGGGGCCTCGCCTTTTAAACACATCTACTACTTAGCAATCGAAGGTCAGTTTTTCTTGATTTGGCCTTTGGTACTCCTTGCGCTCTTAAAAGTTGTGAAAAAACGGGGACGGTGCTTTATCATTGCTAATGCCTTAGCTTTAGCCTCAGCAGTTCTGATGATGATGTTATATGTGCCGGGTGCAGATCCTACTCGTGTATATTATGGTACAGACACACGTTTGTTCAGTCTTATGATGGGGGCAAGTTTAGCATTTGTATGGCCTTTAAATAAGCTATCTCAAAAGATTAATAAACGTGGGGTCAAAATGGGATGGCAAATGACCCTTGCGATCTCAGTCTTGTTACTAGTTGCTTATCTTTTTATGCCTGCCCAAGGTGCAATTACTTATTACGGCGGCATGTGGGTAGTTAGTTTGCTGAGTATGGTACTGATTGCGCTGGTAGCTCATCCGGGATTTCCTGCCAATCGCCTATTTTCCAATCGGCTTTTTGATTACATTGGCTCGCGTTCCTATGGAATCTATCTCTGGCAACTTCCTGTCTTTGCATTAGCAGAGGCCAAAGTTCTGGAACCGACCGCTTGGTATAACGTGATTTGGCAAGTGGCCATCATTTTACTCCTGACGGAGTTGTCCTATCGCTTTATTGAGCAGCCCGCACAGAAGTTTGATTATAGTAATATTTTGGGAAACCTCCAAAGTTTTATCCGAGAAAAAGGTTGGAAACTTCGCAAGAACCTCGCACCAATGCTATTAACGGGCATGATTGTTGTAATACTTGGTTTCATTATTTTCTCGCCAGCCTCTCCTCATGATCAACGCCTTATTGAAGCGCGCATAATGGCTCAACAAGAGGCGCTTCAAAAGGAGAAATTGGATCAAGCCAATAAAAAAGTACCCCTGTCACTTAAAGCCATTGCTTCAAAATATGGTATTGAACCTGTAGTTGCAGAAAAAGCCAATAGTATGAAGGTGATTGCCTTGGGAGATTCTGTCATGGTAGCTGGTTCGACAGCTTTACAAGAAGTCTTTCCGCATATGGTCATTGATGCGGCCGTGGGCCGTCAGCCTAGTTCAGTTACAGAAGAAATAAAAAATCTTAAAGCGCAAGAACCAGATGCACAAGCGCTCTTGATTGGACTGGGCACCAATGGGACGATTAAGGCTGAGGATGTGGAAGCAGCCTTGAAAGCGGCGGGAGATTTGCCGGTTTATTGGATTAATGTTCAAGCGGATCGAGTTTGGGAAACAGCAAATAATAAATTGCTTAAACAAATGGCTAAAAAAGACAAGCAACTCAAAATTATAGATTGGCATAAAGCCTCTGCCGGTAAAAGTTCATGGTTTTATAGTGATAATATCCATCCTAAAGGAGCGGGTGAAGTCAATTATGCTAGCCTAGTAGCGAATCATCTGACCGGCTTTGAAGATTAGAAATAGGTTGCGCTTCTAAATAATTTTTGATAGAATAGGAAATAATATGTTAAAAAAAGCAGGATTAGCGTGCACCGTTTGTGGTTCACGAAATTACACCCTTACACTTTCGTCAGTGGCGAAAGAAAAACGCGTTGAGGTAAAAAAGTTTTGCCGAACATGCGGTAAACACACCCTCCATAAAGAAACGCGCTAAGCTCAATAAGGCGCCTGGAGGAAGAACTGACCACGTCGTCAGTAAATATTGAAGAAGAAATGGAACCTGTCAGAGCATCTGACAGCGATGGGAAAGTCTAATGTTTAAATTTATTGGTAGTATCGTTCAAGAAATGAAATTGACAACATGGCCAAGCCGCAAGCAATCTGTCCGCGACTTTTTTATGGTGATTGAGTACACGATTTTCTTCTTGATCTTTATTATGATTTTTGACTGGGTCACACAACATGGTATTACTTTCAGTGTAGATCACTTGGTACCATTGCTTAAATAATCTGCCTTTTGGGGCAGGTTTTTTCTTTAGAAGAGTGTTAAAAGCCCTTTTATTTCGTGATAAATATGATATAATAAGAGTATCAAAAAGGGCTGGACCCTTTTTCTTATCGCAAAATTTCACTGATAGCGCTATCAGTAAAAAACAAAAATATAAAATAAAATTGAGGTAGAAAAAATGGAAGAAAATAATTTAACAAGTTTTGATCAAGGTTGGTTTGTAATCCAAACTTACTCAGGCTACGAACGTAAAGTGAAAGAGGATTTGCTGGAACGTGCGGAACTTTATAACATGGCTGATAAAATTCTTCGCGTAGAAATTCCTACAGAAACCATTCGTACTGAAGTTAACGGAAAAATGAAAGATATCGAAGAAAATCTTTTCCCAGGTTATGTTTTGGTTGAAATGAACATGACTGATGAAGCATGGTTTATTGTTCGTAATACACCAAACGTTACAGGTTTCGTGGGTTCACATGGTAATCGTTCAAAACCAACTCCTCTTTTTGAAGAAGAAATTCAAGAAATTCTTATCGGTATGGGTAAAGTCGTTCGTGAAATTGACTTTGATGTCTATGTCGGTAAACGGGTTCGTATTGTTGATGGTGCTTTTTCAGGATTTGAAGCCCCAATCACAGAAATTAATGGAGACAAGTTAACCTTGACGGTTGATATGTTTGGACGAGCAACACCAGTAGAACTTGATATGCACCAAATTGAAGAAATTAAAGCTTAAAAACTGACCACGGCATAAGCCGTGGTTTTTCGATGTTTTTTTACTGACCGCTCAAAAAGTAGTACCCACCATATTAATTCTGCTGAAGTTTTGTTATAATTGAAAAAAATGAGTTAGGGGATATTTATGACGACTTTCTACCATTCTACACGTAACAAAAATAACCGGAAAACGGCTTCTCAAGCGATTCTTCAAGGTTTAGCTGAAGACGGGGGACTTTTTGTGCCTGTGGACTTTCCTCAATTGGATCTTGATTTTAAAACTTTACAAAATGCAACCTATCAAGAGATTGCTACGCTTGTTTTGAAGACGTTTTTTGATGATTTTACGGAATCGGAGATTCGGACAATGGTGGATGCTGCTTACGGCAAAAAGTTTGACCAACCAGAGATTGCCCCACTCAAAAAAGTAGGGGGAGTTCATGTTTTAGAGCTATTTCATGGTGAAACGTTAGCATTTAAAGACATGGCTTTATCAATCTTACCTCATTTGATGCAGCAAGCCGCTCAAAAAAATGGCGTGACTCGTGAAATAGTGATCCTCACAGCAACTTCTGGCGATACTGGTAAAGCCGCTATGGCTGGTTTTGCTGATGTGCCCCAAACAAAAATTATTGTTTTTTACCCGAAAAATGGGGTAAGTCCAATTCAGGCACAACAAATGTTGACCCAGCAGGGCGGAAATGTTCATGTTGTAGGCATTGATGGGAATTTTGACCAAGCTCAAACCGCTGTAAAAGCGATGTTCAACAGCACAGAGCTGCGTGAGAAAATGGCACAAAATGGCAAGCAATTCTCCTCTGCTAATTCCATGAATATTGGGCGTTTGATCCCCCAAGTAGCCTATTATATTTATGCTTATGCTCAAATGGTCAAGCAAAAACAGATCACGATTGGAGAGGAAATTAATTTTTCAGTACCCACAGGAAATTTTGGAAATATCCTAGCGGCATACTATGCTAAGAAATTGGGCTTACCCGTCCATCAGTTGATTTGTGCTTCTAATAAGAATAATGTACTAACGGACTTTTTTAAGTCGGGTCGCTATGATAAAAATCGGGCCTTTCATGTTACAAGCTCCCCTTCAATGGATATCTTGGTTTCTTCCAACCTTGAACGGTTGATCTTTGAGCTTACAAAAGAGGATGATCAAGCTACAGCAAAACTACTGACGGCGCTGTCAGTAGATGGTCATTATGAAATAACAGCACCCATGCAAGATAAGCTCAAAGATTTTGTGGCAGGTTGGGCATCTGAAGACGAGATTATTAAGGAAATTAAGCACACTTTCGAAGAAACGCATTATGTCTTTGATCCACATACTGCAGTTGCAAGTTCAGTTTATCATCAGCTCGCCCCTACCCAAAAAACAGTGGTAGTCAGCACAGCCAGCCCCTATAAATTTCCAGCAGTTGTTTTAGAAGCCATTCAGCCAAAAGAAGAGCGGACCGGTTCGTCAGCTGCTGACGGAGATTTTTCAGCGGTCGCAGCCTTGCAGCGTATCAGTGGTTTGGCTTTACCAGAAGCAATCCGTGGTTTAGAAACAGCCACAGTACGTCACCATACGACAGTTAAAGTTGAGCAAATGCAGTCGGAAGTTGAACGCTATTTGGGCTTATCATGAAAAGTAATAAAGCCATCTTAAAATTTGCTTTCCCTGCCATCATTGAAAACTTTTTGCAAATGTTAGTAGGAATAAGTGATACCATGATTGTTGCACATTTAAGTTTATCAGCGGTTGCAGCAGTATCGCTTGCTAACAACGTGATTACAGTTTATCAGGCCATTTTCATTGCATTAGGCACGATTGTATCGAGTTTGTTTGCAAAAGCCATGGCTGATAAAGCGGTAGTTGAGCAACAGCAATTAATCAATGGTGCAGTAAAGCTTACTGTTTTGATTAGCCTAGGGTTGGGCGTATCTACTCTAATATTGGCGGCTCCTGTACTTACCTTATTAGGTGCTAGAGGAGAAGTTCATGTGCTCGGTCAGCTTTATCTTTCTTTAGTGGGAGGGTTGATTGGGCTTCTAGGGTTGATGACGACCTTTGGGGCTTTGTTGCGAGCATCTGGTAATACAAAAACTCCAATGTGGGCCAGCCTTTTTGCAAATGTATTGAATCTCATCTTTTCTATTTTCTTTATTTTTGTTTTGCACTGGGGAGTGTGGGGGACGGCACTAGGAGCGGTATTAGCTCGAGGCTTTGGTGTGCTATACCTTTACCAGAAACTCCATACTCACCGCCCCAACCGTGGCTTTTATAAAGTAAAAATCGAAAAAGCGCTGATTAGGCTCACCCTTCCAGCTACTGGCGAGCGTCTGGCGATGCGTTTAGGTGACTTGCTCATCATGATGATTATTATTCATTTGGGAGAGCGTGTCTTTGCCGGGAATGCAATAGGTGAAAGCATCACTCAATTTAATTATATGCCAGCTTTTGGTATGGCGACAGTAACAGTAATATTGGTAGCTCAGGCTTTGGCTGATGAAAAACCTCAGGAAATTAAAGCTTATGTCAGAAAAACTTACTGGCTATCTACACTTATGATGGGTATCATCGGACTATTTATTGTCCTTTTACGCCAGCCGCTTAATTTGCTCTTCACAAAAGATTTATTGGCTATAAGAGCGAGCAATATCGTGATTCTATTTTCGTTTTTGGCAACTTTTTTTGTAACGGGGACGACTACTTATACTGCTGCCTTTCAAGGACTTGGAAATGCCAAGTTGTCATTTTATGCAACGACGGCAGGGATGTTTGGGATACGTTTATTTCTCGGCTTTGTCCTAGCGCTTCCCCTAAAAATGGGTCTAGAAGGAGTTTGGTTGGCAGTTTTGCTGGACAATCTTTTCCGTTTTCTCTTTTTGAAATTTAAATTTGATAAAAAGCTAAAAATGATGTAAAAAAATTACTGACGAAACTGTCAGTAATTTTTTTTTATTGTTTTTTCAACAAGTCGCGAATTTCTTGTAAAGTTTCCAATTCTTCGTTCTTTTCTTCTTGGACGACTTCCTCCTTTTTAGGGAAAATCTTATTGATAATCTTGATCAACATAAAAATGACAAAAGCTGTAATGACGAAGTTAATGACGTCATTCAAGAATGCCCCATAAGTAAATTTAGTTTTACCAATGGTAACCGATAGATGCGCTAGTGCAGTGCTTTGCACGAACATCCCAATTAAAGGGTTGATCAGATTATCTACTAAAGATTTAACCAAAGCGGTAAAAGCAGCCCCGATAATGACCCCAACGGCCAAGTCCAAGACGTTCCCGCGTAACACAAAATCCTTAAATTCTTTTAACATAAGTCCTCCTAATAACGTTTGTTTCTTAAATTATACCAAAAACTTAAATCGCTACAAAATAAAGCGTCCTCAACTGAAGTAAACAGAATACACTGTTTTATCCCTCATTAACACTGGATTATTAGAGAGAAGAAAATGAAAAATTACAGTGGAAGTTCGATTTAAAAATAAATTAAATAAAATCTCAAAAAAGCCTTGACAAGAAAAGGTTGCTTTGATAGAATAGACAAGTGCTGTTAAAAACAGTATGTAGCGATGAAACGAGAGGTTGCGACACACCCGAAGGTATTGCCATACCTAACGTGTCGGTTTTCCCGTTGAGCTAGCCTATTGAATACAATAGACGAGAGGAGAAAAAATGGCAACTAAAAAAATTCGCATTCGCTTGAAAGCATACGAACATCGTATCCTTGATGCAGCTGCAGAAAAAATCGTAGAAACTGCTAAACGTACAAACGCAGAAGTGAGTGGTCCAATTCCACTTCCTACTGACCGTAGCGTCTACACTGTTATCCGCGCGACTCACAAATACAAAGACTCACGCGAACAATTCGAAATGCGTACACACAAACGCTTGATTGACATCATCGAACCAACACAAAAAACTGTTGATTCATTGATGAAACTCGATTTGCCAAGTGGTGTAAACATCGAAATTAAACTCTAATTAAGAAAGGTAATTCTCATGTCAAAAGGAATCTTAGGGAAAAAAGTGGGAATGACTCAAATCTTCACTGAAAACGGCGAACTTATCCCCGTAACAGTGATCGAAGCGACTCCTAACACAGTTCTTCAAGTTAAAACTGTTGAAACAGACGGTTACGAAGCAACTCAAGTTGGTTTCGATACACTTCGTGAAGTTTTGACTAACAAACCTGCCAAAGGTCATGCTGCTAAAGCTAATACGACTCCTAAGCGCTTCGTTCGTGAATTCAAAGGACTCGAAGGCGCTGAAGTAGGAGCAGAAATCACTGTTGATACATTTGCGGCTGGAGATGTCGTTGATGTTACCGGAACTTCTAAAGGTAAAGGTTTCCAAGGCCCAATCAAACGTCATGGTCAATCACGTGGTCCTATGGCCCACGGTTCACGTTACCACCGTCGTCCTGGTTCAATGGGTCCTGTTGCAGCTAACAAAGTTCCAAAAGGTAAAAAACTTGCTGGACGTATGGGTAACAAACGTGTTACTGTACAAAACCTTGTTATCGCACAAGTGCTTCCTGAAAAGAATGTTATCCTTGTAAAAGGTAATGTCCCAGGTGCTAAGAAATCATTGATCGTAATTAAATCAGCGATCAAAGCTAAATAAGAAGGAAAGGAGATAGAAATCTATAATGGCAAAAGTATCATTATTTAAACAAGATGGTTCACAAGCTGGTGAAGTTACACTTAACGACTCAGTATTTGGTATCGAACCAAATGAATCTGTCGTATTCGACGTTGTAATCTCACAACGCGCTAGCCTTCGCCAAGGTACACACGCGCATAAAAACCGCTCTGCTGTATCTGGTGGTGGTAAAAAACCATGGCGTCAAAAAGGTACAGGTCGTGCCCGTCAAGGTTCTACCCGCTCTCCACAATGGCGTGGTGGTGGGACTGTCTTCGGTCCAAATCCACGTAGCTATGCCTACAAACTTCCACAAAAAGTTCGTCAATTGGCACTTAAATCAGTTTACTCAACAAAAGTTGCTGATGGCAAATTGATCGCTGTTGACGCCCTTGACTTTGCAGCTCCAAAAACTGCTGAATTTGCAAAAGTAATTTCAGCACTTTCAATTGAACGCAAAGTTCTTGTGGTTCTTCCAAACGAAGGTAACGAATTTGCAGAACGTTCTGCTCGTAACCTCGCAAACGTGAAAGTTACAACTGCTAACTCAGCATCTGTACTTGACATCGTTAACGCTGACAAACTCCTTGTGGTTCAATCAGCATTGACACAAATTGAGGAGGTTCTTGCATAATGTCACTTTATGATATCATCCGTAAACCTATCATCACTGAAGCTTCTATGCAAGCAATGGATCAAAAGAAATACACTTTCGAAGTAGATTCACGTGCGCATAAATTACTCATCAAACAAGCTGTTGAAGCTGTATTTGATGTAAAAGTTGCCTCAGTAAATACAATCAGCGTAAAACCAAAATCTAAACGTGTTGGTAAATACACTGGTACTAAATCAGGCTACAAAAAAGCTATCGTTACTTTAACTGAAGATTCTAAAACAATCGAAATCTTCGGTGAAGACGCAGAATAATAGAGGAGGAAAATCGTGGGAATTAAAGTTTACAAACCTACCACAAACGGTCGTCGTAACATGACTGGTAGCGACTTCGCTGAAATCACTACAAGTACTCCTGAAAAGAGCTTGCTTGTAAGCATGAGCAAAACTGCTGGTCGTAATAACACTGGTCGTATCACAGTCCGCCATCACGGTGGTGGTCACAAACGTAAATACCGTCTGATCGATTTCAAACGTACAACTGACAACGTAGTTGCCAAAGTTTCTACAATTGAATATGATCCAAACCGTACAGCAAACATCGCTTTGCTTACTTACGCTAACGGTGTTAAATCATACATCTTGGCTCCTAAAGGCCTTGAAGTAGGAATGACAGTTGTATCTGGCCCTGATGCCGATATCAAAGTTGGTAACGCATTGCCACTTGCTAACATTCCAGTTGGTACATTGATCCACAATATCGAATTGAAACCAGGAAAAGGCGGACAATTGGTTCGTTCAGCTGGTGCTTCAGCTCAAGTACTTGGTACTGAAGGTAAATACACACTTGTTCGTCTTCAATCAGGCGAAGTTCGTATGATCCTTTCAAGTTGCCGTGCTACTGTCGGTGTTGTAGGTAATGAACAACAAAACTTGATCAACCTTGGTAAAGCAGGACGTACACGTCACATGGGTATCCGCCCAACAGTTCGTGGTTCTGTAATGAACCCTAACGATCACCCACACGGTGGTGGTGAAGGTCGTCAACCAGTTGGTCGCAAGTCACCAATGACACCATGGGGCAAACCAGCTCTTGGTCTCAAGACTCGCAACAAGAAAGCAAAATCAAGCAAACTTATCGTTCGTCGTATCAACGACTAATAAGTCGCTTTATTTTCACAAGAGCCTTCTCGGCGTCTTGTTAAATTTGATAAAGCTTATCAAATTTAATGAGATGTCGAAAGTGCATCTATAATTCCGCCAACTCCGCCTTAGTAGCGGTAGTGGTACAAAATTTTAAAGGAGAAACTCGCAAAATGGGTCGTAGTCTTAAAAAAGGACCTTTCGTCGATGAGCATTTGATGAAAAAAGTTGAAGCTCAAGCTAACGCCGAAAGAAAATCTGTGATCAAAACTTGGTCACGCCGTTCTACAATCTTCCCTAACTTTGTAGGACTTACAATTGCTGTTTACGATGGTCGCAAACACGTACCAGTTTACGTTCAAGAAGATATGGTTGGACACAAACTTGGTGAATTCGCACCAACTCGTACTTACCGTGGTCACGCTGCTGACGACAAGAAAACACGTCGCTAATAGGAGGAGAATAAAATGGCAGAAATTACTTCAGCTAAAGCAACTGCTAAAACAGTTCGCGTTTCACCTCGTAAGACTCGTCTTGTTATCGATCTTATCCGCGGGAAACGTGTTGCAGATGCAATTGCAATCTTGAAATTTACACCGACTAAAGCTGCTGTAGAAGTTGAAAAAGTACTTAATAGTGCTATCGCTAATGCAGAAAATAACTTTGGTCTTGAAAAAGCTAACTTGGTAGTAAGCGAAACATTTGTTAACGAAGGACCAACAATGAAACGTTTCCGTCCACGTGCCAAAGGTTCAGCTTCACCAATTAACAAACGTACAGCTCACATCACTGTAGTTGTAGCTGAGAAAGAATAAGGAGGTAAAAACGTGGGTCAAAAAGTACATCCAATTGGTATGCGTGTTGGCGTTATTCGCGATTGGGATGCCAAATGGTATGCTGAAAAAGAATATGCGGATTACCTTCACGAAGACTTGGCAATTCGTCAACTTATCCAAACTAAACTTGCTGATGCTTCAGTATCATTGATTGAAACTGAACGTGCAATTAACAAAGTTATCGTAACTTTGCACACAGCAAAACCAGGTATGGTTATTGGTAAATCAGGAGCTAACGTTGATGCACTCCGTGCAGAACTCAACAAACTCACTGGTAAACAAGTTCACATCAACATCGTCGAAATCAAAAAACCTGATTTGGACGCACACCTTGTTGGTGAAGGAATTGCTCGTCAACTCGAAGCACGTATCGCTTTCCGTCGTGCTCAAAAACAAGCGATCCAACGTGCAATGCGCGCTGGTGCAAAAGGGATCAAAACTCAAGTTTCTGGTCGTTTGAATGGTGCTGATATTGCCCGTGCTGAAGGTTATTCAGAAGGTACAGTTCCACTCCACACACTTCGTGCGGATATCGACTATGCTTGGGAAGAAGCAGACACTACTTACGGTAAACTCGGCGTTAAAGTTTGGATCTACCGTGGTGAAGTTCTCCCTACTAAAAAATCTGTGAAAGGAGAAAAATAATCCATGTTAGTACCAAAACGTGTAAAACACCGTCGTGAATTCCGCGGTAAAATGCGCGGTTATGCTAAAGGTGGCGATACAGTATCATTCGGTGAATATGGTCTTCAAGCGACTACATCTCACTGGATTACTAACCGTCAAATCGAAGCAGCCCGTATTGCTATGACTCGTTACATGAAACGTAACGGTCAAGTTTGGATTAAAATCTTCCCTCACAAATCATACACAGCCAAAGCTATTGGTGTGCGTATGGGTTCAGGGAAAGGTGCTCCTGAAGGTTGGGTTGCTCCAGTTAAACGTGGCGTTGTCATGTTTGAATTGGGCGGCGTTAGTGAAGAAACTGCACGCGAAGCGTTGCGTCTTGCTTCACACAAACTTCCTGTTAAAACTAAATTTGTGAAACGAGGTGAAGCGTAATGAAATTGAGCGAAACTAAATCACTTCTTAAAGATTTGCGCGCATTGTCAGTTGAAGAATTGACAGCTCGTGAAGCAGAATTGAAAAAAGAATTGTTTGATCTTCGTTTCCAAGCAGCAGCTGGTCGTCTCGAAAACACAGCTAAGCTTGATGAAGTCAAGAAAACTATTGCACGTGTAAAAACTGTGCAAGCTGAATTGAACAAATAATAGGTCAGGAGAAACTATAAATGGAACGCAAACAACGTAAAGTTTATCAAGGCCGCGTGGTTTCAGACAAAATGGATAAAACCATCACTGTTGTCGTAGAAACTAAGCGTAACCACCCTGTCTATGGTAAACGTATCAATTACTCAAAAAAATATAAAGCTCACGACGAAAACAACACTGCAAAAACTGGCGACATCGTTCGTATCATGGAAACTCGTCCTTTGTCTAAGGACAAACATTTCCGTCTTGTAGAAATCGTTGAAGAAGCAGTTATTATCTAAGCAAAACTAGGAGGAATATAGCATGATTCAAACAGAATCTCGTTTGAAAGTTGCAGATAACTCAGGTGCTAAAGAACTTTTGACAATCCGTGTTCTCGGTGGTTCAAGCCGTAAGTTCGCTGGTATCGGTGATATCATTGTAGCTACAGTTAAATCAGCTGCCCCTGGTGGAGCAGTTAAAAAAGGTGACGTTGTGAAAGCCGTTATCGTTCGTACTAAATCTGGTGCGAAACGTCCAGACGGTTCATACATCAAATTTGATGAAAACGCAGCAGTACTTATCCGTGATGATAAAACTCCTCGCGGAACTCGTATCTTTGGACCAGTTGCACGTGAACTCCGCGAAGGCGGCTACATGAAGATCGTGTCACTTGCTCCTGAAGTACTTTAATCAAGCATCATAAAAGTATGATTTTGTTAAAGAGTCTTCTTTGACAGAATCATATTTTACTGTTACTATTAACAGCATAGTCCCCTGCTACCGAGAGGGACAGGGTGCCCCTGAGGGCGTAAGAAAGGAAATAAACATGTTTGTAAAAACTGGTGATACAGTTAAAGTTATCGCAGGTAAAGACCGCGGTACAACTGGTAAAGTCATTAAAGCTTTGCCAAAAATGAATAAAGTCGTTGTTGAAGGTGTTGCTATCATGAAGAAACACCAAAAACCAAATGCAGAAAACCCAAGTGGTGCTATTCTTGAAATCGAAGCTCCTATCCACGTTTCTAACGTGCAAGTGCTTGATAAAAATGGCGTTGCTGGTCGTGTAGGTTACAAATTTGTTGACGGCAAAAAAGTTCGTTTCAACAAAAAATCTGGCGAAATTTTAGACTAAGGCGGAAAGGAGAAATAATATGACTAATCGTTTGAAAGATAAATATACTAACGAAGTAGTACCAGCGTTGACTGAAAAATTCAACTACACTTCAATCATGGCTGTACCAAAAGTTGATAAAATTGTTATCAACATGGGTGTTGGAGATGCTGTAAACAACTCTAAAAACCTTGATAAAGCTGTTGCTGAATTGGCTTTGATCTCTGGTCAAAAACCATTGATTACTAAAGCTAAAAAATCAGTTGCTGCTTTCCGTCTTCGTGAAGGTATGCCAATCGGTGCGAAAGTTACACTTCGTGGCGAACGTATGTACGAATTCTTGGATAAATTGGTTACTGTTTCACTCCCACGTGTACGTGACTTCCACGGTGTTTCAAACAAAGCGTTTGACGGTCGCGGTAACTACACACTTGGTGTGAAGGAACAATTGATTTTCCCAGAAATCAACTATGATGATGTTGATAAAGTTCGTGGTATGGATATTGTTATCGTAACTACTGCTAACTCTGATGAAGAATCACACGAATTGCTTGCTAAACTCGGCATGCCGTTCGCTAAATAAGATAGGGAGAATACATAAATGGCTAAGAAATCTATGGTTGTTAAAAACCAACGCCCTGCAAAATTCTCAACACAAGCTTATACTCGTTGCGAACGTTGCGGACGTCCACATTCAGTTTACCGCAAATTTAAACTTTGCCGTATCTGCTTGCGCGAATTGGCTTACAAAGGTCAATTGCCAGGCGTTAAAAAAGCTTCATGGTAATTCAATAATTACTGATAAACAAAAATACTGACAGTTTCGTCAGTATTTTTTTGTTTTCCATACCAGAGAAATATAGTCATTGTTTGTTGCAAGCGTCAGAGTTTGCAAGGCTCAAGAAGGAGGACACACCCGAAAACATTGTAAAGAAAAGTATTGACATGCTGCGGAAGTTCTGCTATACTAATTAAGTTCGGTCTTTTTTATATAAAAGGCCTCATTAATTTGAAAGTGGGATTTGAACAAGCCCAAACTACAAATAAGGAGAAATTACTAATGGTAATGACTGACCCAATTGCAGACTTCTTGACTCGTATTCGTAATGGTAACATGCGTAAATTCGATGTTGTTGAAGCACCTGCATCTAAAATCAAACGTCAAATCGCTGAAATCCTCAAAGCTGAAGGTTACGTGAAAGACGTTGAATACGTTGAAGATAACAAACAAGGTGTAATCCGCGTTTTCCTTAAATACGGTAAAAACGGCGAAAAAGTTATCACTAACTTGAAACGTATTTCAAAACCAGGTCTTCGCGTTTACGTGAAATCTGACGATGTACCTAAAGTTCTTAATGGTCTTGGTACAGCAATCATCTCAACATCTACTGGTGTCGTAACTGATAAAGTTGCCCGCGAAAACAATGTTGGTGGTGAAGTAATTGCCTACATCTGGTAATTAGGCGATCTGCGTAAGCAGACTGCTACTAGAAGTTACTGACAGCTCTGTCAGTAGCCTCGCTACACTCTTTAAATCACTTGATTTAAAACCCGTGAAAACGGATTGCTGAGCAATCTGATAATTTAACAGGAGAAAAAACATGTCACGTATTGGTAACAAAGTCATCGTTATCCCTGCAGGCGTATCTGTAGACGTAAACGGTGCAACTGTCACTGTCAAAGGACCTAAAGGTGAACTTGTTCGTTCATTCAACGAAAACATCACACTTGAAATCGCTGAAAACGAAATCACTGTAAAACGTCCAAACGACACTAAAGAAATGAAAATGCTCCACGGAACTACTCGTGCCCTTCTTGCTAACATGGTAGAAGGTGTCTCAACTGGTTTCTCTAAAGCACTTGAAATGATCGGGGTTGGGTACCGTGCACAATTGCAAGGAACTAAACTTGTATTGTCAGTTGGTAAATCACATCCAGACGAAGTAGAAGCTCCAGAAGGCATCAAGTTTGTTGTTGCTACTCCAACTTCTATCGTAGTTGAAGGTGTAAGTAAAGAAGCTGTTGGTCAAATGGCTGCTTACATCCGTAGCCGTCGTGCTCCAGAACCTTATAAAGGTAAAGGGATCCGCTACGTTGGTGAATACGTTCGTCGTAAAGAAGGTAAAACTGGTAAATAATTTTTGTCCAAATAAGATTCACTTGAATCGGTATTTAGCAAAAAGTGTTATCCGTAATTGGTGGCTGACAGCTCTGTCAGTTGCCAGTATTTTGTCAATGCTAACTTTGTTAGACAGACAAAAACTCCCCGCTTACTGACCATGCTGTCAGTAAGAAAATCGATGGCAAAAACTATCGAAATTTAAAATTATATAGAGGTAGAATTGTGATTTCTAAACCAGATAAAAACAAACTCCGCCAAAAACGTCACACACGTGTACGCGGTAAAATTTCAGGAACATCTGAAACTCCACGTTTGAACGTTTTCCGTTCAAACACAAACATTTATGCACAAGTCATTGATGACGTAACTGGTACAACACTTGCATCAGCTTCATCACTCAAATTGACTGGTACTAAAACTGAACAAGCCGCAGAAGTTGGTAAACTCGTTGCTGAAGCTGCAAAAGCTAAAGGCGTTGAAGAAGTTGTCTTCGACCGCGGTGGTTACCTCTATCACGGACGTGTTGCAGCACTCGCTACAGCAGCTCGTGAAGCTGGATTGAAATTCTAAGGAAAGGGGTAATTAAACATGGCAGAAAACAGAAGAAATGATCGCGAACAAAGCGAATTTGAAGAACGCGTAGTTTCAATTAACCGCGTTACTAAAGTTGTTAAAGGTGGACGTCGTCTTCGCTTTGCAGCACTTGTTGTTGTTGGTGACCGTAACGGTCGCGTAGGTTTCGGTACTGGTAAAGCTCAAGAAGTTCCAGAAGCTATCCGTAAAGCAATCGAAGCAGCTAAGAAAAACCTTATTACAGTTCCTATGGTAGGTACTACACTTCCTCACGAAGCACTTGGTGTCTTCGGTGGTGGTAAAATCCTCCTTAAACCAGCTGTAGAAGGTGCTGGAGTTGCCGCAGGTGGTGCCGTTCGTGCCGTCCTCGAACTCGCTGGTGTTGCTGACGTAACATCAAAATCACTTGGATCAAACACACCAATCAACGTTGTTCGTGCAACTGTTGATGGATTGAATCAATTGAAACGTGCTGAAGAAGTTGCTGCATTACGCGGTAAATCTGTATCAGATTTCGCCTAAGGAGGAAAAAATGGCTCAAATTAAAATTACATTGGTAAACTCACCAATCGGCCGTATCCCTGCTCAACGCAAAACTGTTAAAGCACTCGGTCTTGGTAAACTCAATAGCTCAGTAGTAAAAGAAGGAACACCTGCTATTCTTGGTATGGTTAATTCTATTTCTCACTTGGTTAAAGTTGAAAAAGAAGCATAAGCAATAGTTTATAAAAAAACACTTCTCATTTTTAGGAGTGTTTTTCTTATAAGGAAACAACTTGTAATTTGAGAAAAAAAATAGTAAAATAGTAAGGTCTCTATTTGAGATGAAAAATTAATATTATTAGAGTACCGGCGAGTTTATTTTCTACGTTCCTTACATAGGAAATCGGCGATAAGCAAGGTACAAAATAAGGAGAAAAAATGGAACTTCATTCATTGAAAGCTGCTGAAGGCAGCCGTAAAGTACGTAATCGTGTAGGTCGTGGTACATCATCAGGTAACGGTAAAACATCTGGTCGTGGTCAAAAAGGTCAAAAAGCTCGTTCAGGTGGCGGAGTTCGTCCTGGTTTTGAAGGTGGACAAACAGAATTGTTCCGTCGCATGCCAAAACGTGGTTTCTTGAATGTTAACAAGAAAGAATATGCAATTGTTAACCTTGAAACATTAAACCGCCTTGAAGATGGCGCAGACGTAACAGCTGAAACTCTTGTAGCTGCTAAAATCGTTAAAGATGTTAAATCAGGCGTTAAAGTTCTTGCGAACGGCGAATTGACAGTTAAAAATCTTAAAGTTAAAGTTGCTAAAGTATCTGCTGCTGCAAAAGCTGCAATCGAAGCTGCTGGTGGTTCTGTAGAAGAAGCATAATTTTTCACATTTCAATTAGCGGTTGATGATTCAGCCGCTTATTGTCTATTTATAAGTAAAACGCTTTAAGGAGGTTTTATGTTTTTTAAAACGCTTAAGGAAGCCTTTAAGGTAAAGGACGTCCGAGCAAGAATCCTCTTTACGATTTTCATTCTTTTTGTTTTCCGCTTAGGTGCCCATATTACTGTACCGGGTGTCAACGTCCAAAACTTAACAGAAATTAGTAACTTACCATTTTTGAATATGATGAATTTGGTCTCTGGTAATGCCATGCAAAACTATTCGCTCTTTGCGATGGGGGTATCACCTTATATTACGGCCTCTATCATTGTTCAGCTTTTACAGATGGATATCTTACCTAAGTTTGTCGAGTGGTCGAAACAAGGAGAAATTGGACGTCGTAAGCTGAATCAGGCTACACGTTATATTACCTTGGTATTGGCGATGGCGCAATCTATAGGGATTACTGCCGGGTTCCAAGCGATGAGCTCACTTAACATTGTTCAAAATCCAAATTGGCAAAGTTACTTGATGATTGGTGCAATTTTGACAACCGGTTCTATGGTGGTTACCTGGATGGGTGAGCAGATTAATGAAAAAGGTTTTGGATCTGGTGTATCTGTCATTATCTTTGCTGGGATTGTCTCAGGTATTCCCTCAGCTGTACAGTCGGTTTACACTGAAAAATTCCAAAATGTCCGTCCGTCTGAGTTGCCTATGTCTTGGCTCTTTGTAATCGGACTCGTTCTGGTTGCTACGATTATTATTTATCTCACCACATTCGTCCAACAAGCAGAACGCAAAGTACCTATTCAATACACTAAATTGACTCAAGGTGCTCCAACAAGTTCTTATTTACCACTTCGCGTCAACCCAGCTGGTGTAATTCCAGTCATCTTCGCAGGTTCAATTACCACAGCGCCAGCAACTATTTTGCAGTTCTTACAAAGAGCGCAAGGAAGTAATGTTGGTTGGTTATCTAAACTACAAGAGGCTTTATCTTACACCACATGGACAGGAATGCTTTTCTACGCGCTCCTGATTATCCTCTTTACCTTCTTTTATTCTTTCGTTCAGGTTAATCCAGAAAAGATGGCTGAGAATCTACAAAAACAAGGTTCTTATATCCCTTCTGTACGACCAGGTAAAGCTACGGAAAAATATGTTTCACGTCTCTTGATGCGCCTTGCTACTGTAGGTTCCCTTTTCTTGGGATTGATTTCAATTATTCCAATCGCAGCACAAAATATTTGGGGGCTTCCAAAAATTGTTGCTTTGGGAGGGACTTCCCTTTTAATCCTTATCCAAGTAGCTATCCAAGCGGTAAAACAATTGGAAGGATATTTATTGAAACGTAAATATACTGGGTTTATGGACAATCCACTTGAAATTAAATAAAATCTTGCCTCAGGCAAGGTTTTTCTTTATTTTTTCTAAAAAATACGCTAAAATAGTGTAGTAAAATCACAAAGGATATCTGCAAATTACTGACAGCTCTGTCAGTAAATTATAAAACAAAATCAGGAGAAAAAAATGAATTTATTAATTATGGGGCTTCCAGGAGCTGGTAAAGGCACTCAAGCTGAGTTTATCGTTAAAAATTATGGAGTGAATCACATTTCAACAGGTGACATGTTCCGTGCCGCAATGAAAAATGAAACTGAAATGGGTAAACTTGCTAAATCTTTCATCGATAAAGGTGAACTCGTGCCTGATGAAGTAACGAACGGAATTGTTAAAGAGCGTTTGGCTCAAGATGATATCAAAGGATCAGGCTTCTTGCTTGATGGATACCCACGTACGATTGATCAAGCGCATGCACTTGATACCATGCTTGAAGAACTTGGAATTAAACTTGATGCTGTTGTAAATATCGTTGTTAACCCAGATATTTTGGTTGACCGTTTAAGTGGCCGTTATATCTGCCGTAACTGCGGTGCAACTTATCACAAAATCTTTAACCCTACTAAAGTTGAAGGTACTTGTGATGTTTGTGGTAGCCATGACCTTTACCAACGTGCGGATGATGTTCCAGAAACAGTTAAAAATCGTTTGGATGTCAACATTAAAGAATCAGCTCCAATTATTGAGCACTATACTGAGCTTGGCCTTGTCAAAAATATTGAAGGTGAACAAGAAATTAGCCAAGTGACAGAAGCTATTAAAAAAGTTTTAGGCTAATAAATAAAAACCTCTTTGAGAGGTTTTTTTAAGATGCAAAGATGAAAAATAATAACTGTTCAGTGAGATCAGTTATTATTTTTTATGAAACACCCGAAAACATTGCCATGAAGCTTTTTTATATGAAAAATTTCTCCGAAAAAGGGTCGAGGCTAGAAAAAACAAGGCTTTTTTGAAAGAAAGACTTGCATTTATAGCTGAAAAGTGCTAAAATACATAAGTCCGACTTTTAGATATATTTATATCTTTCGGGGAATTTTTAAGGAGGTGCTTTTGCTTGGCAAAAGATGATGTAATTGAAGTAGACGGCAAAGTCGTTGATACAATGCCGAATGCGATGTTCACTGTTGAACTCGAAAATGGTCACCAAGTCTTGGCGACGATTTCAGGAAAAATTCGTAAGAATTATATCCGTATCTTGCCTGGAGACAAGGTTCAAGTTGAACTCTCACCATACGATTTGACACGCGGACGAATTACTTACCGCTTTAAGTAATCCGGACATTCATTGGGTGCAACGTATGCACAGTAACCTATAGAAAGGAAGACACAATGAAAGTAAGACCATC
The DNA here is from genome assembly GCF_014905395.1 of Lactococcus taiwanensis. GTDB lineage: Bacteria > Bacillota > Bacilli > Lactobacillales > Streptococcaceae > Lactococcus > Lactococcus taiwanensis. The sequence goes on along the minus strand of NZ_BNDT01000005.1, from coordinate 145,498 downwards.
AGTTAAACCAATCTGCGAATACTGTAAAGTGATTCGTCGTAACGGTCGTGTAATGGTAATTTGCCCTGTAAATCCAAAACACAAACAACGTCAGGGATAGAAAGGAAATAGAAAAATATGGCTCGTTTTGCTGGAGTTGATATTCCAAACGAAAAACGTATCGTTATTTCATTGACATACGTTTACGGTGTTGGACTTCAAACATCTAAGAAAGTACTTGCAGCTGCAGGTGTTTCAGAAGATATCCGTACAAAAGATTTGACATCAGATCAAGAAGATGCAATTCGTCGTGAACTTGATGGACTCAAACTCGAAGGAGATTTGCGTCGTGAAGTTTCACTTAACATCAAGCGTTTGATGGAAATCGGTTCTTACCGTGGTATGCGTCACCGTCGTGGACTTCCTACACGTGGACAAAACACTAAGAACAACGCTCGTACACGTAAAGGTCCTGCTAAATCAATCGCAGGTAAGAAAAAATAATTAGATAGAAAGGAGTTAAAATGCCAAAAATTACACGTAAACGTCGTGTTAAAAAGAATATTGAATCAGGTATCGTTCATATCCAATCAACATTCAACAACACAATCGTTATGATCACAGACGTTCATGGTAACGCCCTTGCTTGGTCATCAGCTGGTGCACTTGGTTTCAAAGGTTCTAAAAAATCTACACCATTCGCCGCTCAAATGGCTTCAGAAGCTGCTGCTAAAGCTGCTCAAGAACAAGGTTTGAAAACTGTATCAGTTACTGTTAAAGGTCCTGGTTCAGGTCGTGAATCAGCTATCCGCGCACTCGCTGCAGCTGGTCTTAATGTAACATCTATCAGTGATGTGACTCCTGTACCTCACAATGGTGCACGTCCTCCAAAACGTCGTCGTGTATAATTAGTCACTCTTGTCACTAATCACTTTTCGCTTTAGAGGAGAACATACATGATTGAGTTTGAAAAACCAAAAATTACTAAATTTGACGAATCAGAAAATTACGGTAAATTCGTTGTTGAACCACTTGAACGTGGTTATGGTACAACTTTAGGTAACTCTCTGCGTCGCGTCCTTTTGTCATCACTTCCTGGTGCTGCTGTGACTTCAATTCAAATTGAAGGTGTTCAACACGAATTCGCAACAATCCCTGGCGTACGTGAAGATGTCATCCAAATCGTTCTTGCGGTTAAAGGAATTGCCATCAAATCATACGTAGAGTCTGAAAAACAAATTGAACTTGACGTTACTGGTCCTATGGATGTTACTGCTGGTGATATCTTAACAGATAGCGACATTGAAATTGTCAACAAAGACCATTACTTGTTCTCTATTGCTGAAGGTCACTCAATGCGTGCTGTAATGACTGTTAAAAAAGGATACGGCTATGTTCCGGCTGATGAAAATAAAGTCGATGGAGCGCCAATTGGCACAATTGCTGTAGACTCAATTTACACACCAGTAAGCAAAGTGAATTATCAAGTAGAACCTGCCCGTGTTGGTGGTGACTCTAGCTACGATAAATTAACACTTGAAATCATTACTAATGGTACCATCGTCGCTGATGAAGCTTTGTCACTCTCAGCTAAAATTTTGACAGACCACTTGAACTTGTTCGTTGATCTTTCAGAAGTTGCTGCTGAGGCTGAAACACTTGTTGTTAAAGACGAAGTGAAAACAGAACGTGTGCTCGATAAAATTATTGAAGAAATGGACTTCTCAGTTCGTGCTTACAATGGTTTGAAACGTGCTGGTATCAATACTGTTGCTGATATTGTTGAGATGAGCGAAGCTGACATGATTAAAGTCAAAAACCTCGGTCACAAATCAGTAGAAGAAGTCAAAGTTAAATTGACTGAATTGGGACTTTCCCTTAAAAAAAGAAAATAATACAGGAGGAAAAAAATGAGCAATCGTAAACTCGGACGTACATCTTCACAACGTAAAGCTATGCTTCGTGATTTGACTACTGACTTGATCATCAACGAGACTATCGTTACAACTGAAGCGCGCGCTAAAGAAGTTCGTCGTACAGTAGAAAAAATGATTACGCTTGGTAAAAAAGGTGATCTTTCAGCTCGTCGTGCAGCAGCTGCTTACGTACGTAATGAAATCGCAATTAAAGATTTCAACGAAGAAACTGAAACTTTCCCAACTGCCCTTCAAAAATTGTTCAACGATCTTGCTAAACGCTACGAAGGACGTAACGGTGGTTACACTCGTATCCTTAAAGTAGAACCACGTCGTGGTGATGCTGCGCCTATGGCAATCATTGAATTGGTTTAATTCGGCAATTAAATAAAATAACCTGAGTGTTATGATGTTGGCGTTGTGTTGATGTCGCAAGTTTTTGCGGAGTAGCATTGCTTAGTCTAGCTCTGTCCACTTAATATTTTTCTAAGAAGGACCACTCATGGTTTTTTTTTATCCCCAAAATCAGCTGATCCATTTATCAGCTGTTTTTTGTTTTCTAATTATTTTCTAATATCGTTTCTCAGTTTTGGGTCTTTATGAGATAATTATTATAAAATCATATCAAATGGAGGATAAAATGAAATCTTACAGAAGAAAGCTGATACAATTTACCGCAGCTTTATCCTTAATTGCTCCCTTATTCTTAGATACTGCGGGTATTTTGTTAAATGGGCAGGGCAATGCGTCAATGCTAGCAGACACCAGTGTTATTGGCCCCAATTATGCGACGGGAGAAGAACGCGCCCATCCTAATAACAGCTGGTCACAGGCGGGTCAGGATGATGTGATCAATCACACAGGGAATACCTCGGATGGTCTTAATGATTTTGTAGCAAGCCCAGGTATAGCAAGTGAGAAAAGTGATTTTATAAATAACTATATCACTTATAGTAATGGAGCCTATGCGATTCGACAATTTGCACAAGAGACGTCAACACCTGGACTTTATGATGTTTATACGAATATTCGTGGTAATCAGACTGTGGATGTGCGTCCGATGAGTATCGTATTGGTGTCTGATCATTCCTCTTCCATGGCAGATAACAATAAAATGGCACTTTTGGATGCAGCGATTGAAAATTTTGCCGACACCTTATCGAATTATGTCCGAACGAATCGGATTGATCCAGACCGTATTCGTATTGGACATGCGGCTTATGGTAACGGCGTTTATACCACAGGGGCAAGGTATGTTCCACTGGGCAATTATTCCACAGATCAGACCAATCTTTTAAAAAATGCTACTCCAGTTGCACCTGAGGCTAACCAAGGAACTTTTACGCAAGCAGGACTCCGTCAAGCTGATGCGATGTTGGAAGCAGAAGATGCTGACCGCAAGAAAATTGTTATCCTTCTTACGGATGGTGTACCAACGCTAGCTAACCGCATTACTGGAGCTACAGATAACAACGGTAACAATACGATTGATGTGAATGAAGTCACGTCGACCACAACAGAGTCGCAAGCTTATTTACAAGGTTATACTACTGCAGGACAAACGGCAAATAACTTTGGAAATTCTGCTACAACAGCTCCAGCAGACTTGATAGGACGTCCAATTGATGGGGCAGGGACTCAGCCTGGGATTACACCACGGCATGTACAAGGGACAATGTCTGGTCCAACTTATAACAGTGTCTTTCCTGCTACAACATTTTCGGCTAAAAATTTGGAAAATAAGGGCATCGAAGTCCATGGTATTGGTATTGCCATCAATGCTGGAACCGCTGGGGGCAACGTATCAAGTGGTGGGAATACGGCCAGCTACCCAGGGTTTAGCCTTGCTGAAATTGAAAACTACATGCGTGAGTTGACCTATAATGCTAGCTACTATCAGAATGTTTATGCAGCAAGTGACTTAACTACTTATCTTAACCAAACACTTTTACAACTTTTTGATACTGTTCGTAATGGTACAGCCCAAATCAAAATTGGTGAGCACTTCACTTATACTGGTGCTAGTACGTTGCCAGTTGATTACTTTGTAAATGGGCAAGCATCCAACCTGCAAACCTATGAAGCAACTTATGACAATAGCGTGATTCGACTTAATAATCTTGACCTTGGGCTTGGACAGGAAGTGCAAATTCACCATCAAGTGCATCTTCAGACGGAACGCACAGACTTTTCACCAGACACTTGGCGTTTTATCTCTGATCCAGTTGCAACTTATTTTATTCCTAACCCAGCAATCAGCACTACAGAGCTGCCATTTGCTGTACCAGCCGGACGAGCAGTAGGTACAACCATTGACTTGACTAAGATTTGGGAAGACATATCTGCTGAAAATGCAAGTCGTCCTGAGCACATTGAACTTGAAATTCAACGCTCAACTCCTGTGGACGAGAGCAGTTGGCAAACCGCCAACTATCTCCTCACAGGGCGTGTCGAGGATAATAAGTGGACGGCTACAAAGCTTGATAGCTTGACCCTCGAGGGTGGCGAAGCCAAAGTCGCTTTACCCCTATTTAATAATAATGGTGAGTACTTTACTTATAAGATTGTCAGAGAAAATGGTGCTGATGCTTACTCTTCTAGTATTAGCCAAGATGGCAAAACCGTTACCAATACCGAACGCTGGAAGTTTGAGGTAATCAAGCAGTCCAATGAAGGTATTTCCCCTGCTGGCGCTGTTTTCGAGTTGAAAACTGCGGATGGCACTATAGTCAATACGGGAATAAGTCGTGCAGACGGTCTTGTGCTTTGGGAAGACGCGGCCTTTCGATTTAGTAAGGATACGACTTACCATTTGATAGAAACGACTGCCCTGCCTGCGCATAATGTCGCTGGCCCTTGGACAATTGCGGTTAGTGATGACAACACGATTTCCATGAATGCTGATAATGAAAATGATGAAGAGAGTGTCTACATTACCACTAAAGATGAGCAATCAGCAACTTTCAAAGTGACTCTGGTCAATCATCGCGATGTTACGCGACTTCAGGGGGTAAAAACATGGCGCGGTGACGAGGGGAAAGAACAGTTTCGGCCAGCTACTATTACCGTCCAACTTTTTCAAAATGATGAATTACTCCGGCAAGTTGAAGTTGCAGCACCAAAACGTGAAGGGGATGAGGCAATTTCGGATACTTGGAGCTACGATTTCGGATTGGTACCAGTCAAAGACCTTGAGGGGAATGCTTATGTTTATACTGTCAAAGAGCTTAATGTGCCCCATTATCTTTCAGTAATCAGTGGACTCAATATAATTAATACTCTAGATTTGAGTAACATTGATCTTGATATTACGAAAATCTGGGAAGATAATGGTAATCGTGCAGGACATCGTCCGGAGCGTATTAGCTTCCAACTTTATCGCGATAATATTGCTTATGGTGAGCCAGTCGAATTAGCTGGCGAGAGATATGCCAACCAGTGGGACTATACGTTTGAAAATCTGCAAGAGTACAAAAATGCTACAGAGAAATATGATTACGAAATTCGCGAGTTAAATGTATCGGAACGCTATACTGACAAGGTGGTCAAAATTGACGAGCAAACGTTCGATATTATCAATACTTTCGTACCTGAATTGACAAAAATTTCTGGACAAAAAATCTGGGATGAGCATACGCCAGAACAATTCATGCCTAGAGAGATAACAATTGAGCTATGGGCCTATCCGACTGATGAAGTTTCAGAAACTGCACCGACGTTGGTAGACACAAAAGTAGTAGCTGCTTCCGACGATTGGAAATATGAATTTGTTGATCTCCCCAAAGAAGATGAGGAAGGGCGTGCGATTAATTACCAAGTGCGTGAAGTCTCATTGGCGAATTTTAGTCCGCAGTACCCTGATAACAATGTAGAGTTGGGACAATTTGACATCAAAAATATTTTTACACCAAATCTGCGCGATATTAGTGTAACCAAGTCTTGGAATGATTACGATAATGCCTTGGCACTACGTCCCGAATCAGTAACGGTGGAGCTTTTACGTGATGATGAAATTTTCTTGACAACCACAGTTACAGCGAGCAATGACTGGACCTACACCTTTGAAAATCTTCCGGTTTATCGCAGTAGTGCTCTTGACGAGTATGTCTATACCATCCGTGAGGTCAATGTACCCTTGGGCTACCAAGAAGGTGATGAGGCTGCAGATGATTTTAATCTGACGAATACGTTAGTAGAAAATAAAGCTGTGACGGGAGATAAAACATGGGTAGGCGACGAGGCAACCAACATTCGTCCAGAAAGTATCACTGTTCAGCTTTGGCGCTATGGCTACAATGCGCTGGGGGAGATTGATCTGTCGACTGCTGAGCCTGTTTTAGATCAAGCTGGTCAGCAACTTTCTGCTGAGGTTTCTGCTTCTACTGATTGGGCGTTCAACTTTGATAATCTCCCCAAATATGACTTTGATGAGCTTACTGACCGTCCGGTCAGAGAAATTTCGTACTTCGTCAGTGAACTATTAGAGGAGAGTGTAACTAGTTCTTACGAAACAACGATTGCCCCTGTTTCTGATTCCCTCTTTGGTAATGGTATTGCGAATCATTTTGCCATTACCAATACTTTAACTGGTTTGCCAATCTTTCTGGAGGTTAATAAGCAAGATGCGGACTTTGGTAACGCCGCTCTACCAGGTGTCAACTTCGTATTGACCTCAACAGAAACCCAGCCACTGATGCCATTTGCCCTGAGTTTTGCCAGTCCATTACTCAATCCGCTGGCAGATAGTGGCACGACGTATCTGCGTTCGGATGCAAACGGTCAATTGCGCAGACTCGCGCCCAATACACTGACGGGAGCGATTGTCACTGGGGATGCGGGTTTGGTGGAACTCGACTATGAGAGTAACTATCAGCTTCTGAAGTTAGGGGCAGTGGGATTGTTTCCAAGTTTTGATCAGATCAGTCAGTGGAGCATCCACACGCCAACTGTCTCCGATGCCATCAATCATATAGCAGATAATGATTGGCAAATCGCTGCTGACAGCCTTGTCAGTACCCCGGATCATCTGATTTTGGCAACGGATGAGCAAGAAGATGTTGTCGCTGCACCTGCTATGGGTCGAAGGGCTTTGATCAGAACCAGTAACATCAACTTGGCACAGCTTAATCCTTACGTCTTATCTTTTGATATTGCCTCAAATGTGACCCACGGATTTTCTATCGAAAAGGTTGATGCGGACACCAATCAGAAGATGGACACACAGTTTCGTTTACGCTGGGTGGAGCGTTGGGATGATGGAGGTAATTTTGCTACAATGTCGCAGCTTGATTTGACAAGTCTCAATCTGCGGGGCACAGGAGAGCAAGCGAGTGAGTATAATGTTGATGCGACAACTGGAGCGACCCTGTCGACCATTGAAGGCGAAAAAACGATTAACAACATGTCACGTGGGAACCTCTACATCATCAGCGAGCCCACCCCGCCCGCAGGTTATCAGAAGTCTGATACAATGATTGTGGCTTATATGGACCAAGCAGCAGCACTATCAGCAGATGGGCGCGTGCAGATTCGTTTGGCTCGTCGTTCCGTTGATCATCCTAATGTTCTTGTCTTTGATGACATGAACAATTTTCCGGAATATCGAGGCTGGACGTCAGATGGTCGTGGGATACGTTTTGCTAACTTTAAAATCGGTCAAAGTCCAGTGCCCGAGTCTGAAAAAAGATTAAGTGGCGGCGCACTCCCGCCTGATAGTAGTGGTGCTAAAACAGGACGATTACCTCGACTTAATAGTACGCTTGAGGTGGTCTTAGCATTACTTGGCTTCGTTTTGTTAATAACCTTGCCGAGTAGAGGTTACTGGTGGAAAAAACTGAAGTAAATTTCTCAAAAAGTCTGCGTAAGCTGGCTTTTTTGAGTTGATTTTTTTTGATATTTTGGTAAAATAATAAAGTACGTTTTACAGAACTGCATGAAGTGGATTCTGGGGCGTTGAAGGATTATTTAAAGCGCCGTTGTAGCTCAGTCGGTAGAGCAGCACCATGGTAAGGTGAAGGTCGACAGTTCGATTCTGTTCAATGGCATTTTATATTTTGCTGATGAAGTCTCCTGAGGGAGACTTTTTTTATTTTCTTGATAGCCGTCAAGACATTGAACGGCCTATTCCTCTAAAATTAAAAGTAAGAAAAATAGAGGGAATAAGAATAATGCTTAAATTTCAAAAAATAGTAGAAGGTCATGCAGGAGGGATAATGGTTTTGTGTGGCACTCTCATTGCTAGTGGCTTTTTTGGACAACTTATGGGATGGAAAAACTTAAGGGGGAGTACGATGTTTATCGCTTCATTGATAGGTTTTATTCCAGTGGTTCTCCATGCTTTTCAAGCGGTACGGGTCAGACAACTTTCAATAGAAGTGTTGGTGTCACTTGCAGTATTGGGCGCTCTAGCTATCGGGGAATACGAAGAATCGGCTATGGTGACCTTCCTCTTTGCTTTGGGGGGATTTTTAGAGAAGAAAACTTTAGAAAAAACGAGGGCATCAATCAAATCCTTAACCCAAATGGCACCCACCGTGGCTTTGCAAGCTTCTGGAAAGGAGGTGGAAATTGAGGCAGTAGAGCTTGGTATGGTGCTGTTGGTTAAAACAGGCGCACAAGTCCCTGTTGATGGGGCTGTGACGGACGGAGAAGGCTTTGTCAATGAAGCATCGATTACAGGAGAAGCAAAACATGTTAAGAAGGCTATCGGAGATAAGGTATTTGCGGGGTCAATTTTGGAAGATGGCACCCTCTATGTGAGCGCGCAGAAAATAGGGGAGGAAACGACCTTTGGTAAGATTATCGAGCTGGTAGAGGAGGCACAGGATGCTAAATCACCCGCTGAAAAATTTATCGATCGTTTTGCAAAGTTCTATACCCCGTTTGTTCTCTTGCTCTCTCTAATGCTTCTCTTTTGGAGTCAAGATCTTAAGCTTGCGATTACGCTCCTGGTTTTAGGATGCCCGGGGGCGCTTGTAATAGGTGCTCCGGTTTCGAACGTTGCAGCTATTGGAAATGGTGCTAAAAACGGTGTCTTGATTAAAGGAGGAGAAGTGATGAATACTTTTCATCAGGTGGACACACTCCTTTTGGATAAGACAGGTACATTAACTAAAGGAAACACCCAAGTCGTGGCGGTAAAAGATTATGGGGCTACCAAAGCTCTACTTAGACGTGTTGTTCTAGCTGAACGTCAATCAGATCATCCATTAGCTAAAGCAATACTAAAAGCTATTGATCAAACGACTCTCGCTTTTACTGACCAGGCTGTCAGTAATCTTACAGTGACCAAAGTCATCAAAGGTCAAGGACTTATTGCGCAGGAGTTAGTGATTGGTAATGAAAAGCTACTGACAGAACAGAAAGTTTTACTGACAGAAGAACAAAAAAAGGATTTGCTTAGGCTGCAAGCACAAGGCGCGTCAACCGTATTAGTCGCTTTTGAGGGCGTCTTAAAAATAATCTACGCTATTGCTGATGAGTTACGCCCAGAGGCAAAAACTGCGCTTAGGCAGCTTAAGAAGTTAGGCATTTCCCAAATTATGATGTTGACAGGCGATAATGAGGAAACTGCTAAGGCGATCGCAGCACAATTGGAGATTGACAAAGTTCAGGCGGGACTTTTACCAGAACAAAAAGTTGAAGTGCTCCAAGAGCTCCAGAAGCAGGGAAAACGGGTGGCGTTTATAGGAGATGGGATCAACGATGCACCAAGTCTAGCCCAAGCAGATATCGGTATTGCGATGGGATCAGGAACAGATGTGGCAATTGAAACTTCAGATGTGGTACTGATGACTTCTTCCTTTTCGGAGCTGGTGCATGCCTATGCGCTATCAAAGAAGGCTGTGGTGAATATGAGAGAAAACATTGCTGCAGCAATTGGTGTCGTATTATTTTTATTAATGGGATTGGTTCTCGGAGGGACAGGCCTCATTGGACAATTTGTCACGATGAGTACAGGGATGTTTGTTCATGAAGGGTCGATCTTGGCGGTCATCTTCAATGCAATGCGTTTAATCCCTTTTCATAAAAAATAAAAAGTAAAAGCTACTGACAGATTGGTCAGTAGCTTTTTTTGTAAACCTCGAACTGATGATGAAGCATTATTTTAAAAAAGAAGTATAATAAAAAGTAAGAGCTTTTACAAGGAGGTGAGGAGGATGTTAGAACAAAATTTCAAAAAAATGATAGACGAAGCCATGAGCACCGGACAAGCAACTTATCAGGCTTGGCAGGTAGATTTTGTGGACAACGAGTTGATTATTGCTCACAATGGCGGAAATTGCGCACGCTTTATCATTCAGGGTTGGCAAAAAGGCGAACTTATCTATAGCGGGATATGTACTGCGACTGAGCGCCCGATTTTGGATGAAATCACACTCTATATGTTAGGCGTGGAAAATTAGAATAGGCCAGCGCTCTCAGAGCTGGCTTTTTACTTTGAGCCTTTTTTGTTTGAAGCCTACTTTTTCTTGATAGCAATCAAGGATTTGAGAGGGTGAGTGTCCTATAATAAAAGAATCAAAAGCGCACGGCGCGCATAGGAGGAACATAATGACTAAAGTAACAATGAAGTTAGAGGACTTGACTTGTCCATCCTGTATGGCAAAAATTGAAGGGGCAATGCTAAAAACGAAGGGTGTTCGTTGTGTCAAGGTACTTTTCAACGCCTCAAAAGTCAAAGCAGAATTTGAGGAAGAACTTGTCAGTGCTGATCAATTGGTCAGCAAAATTGAAAAGCTGGGCTATCCAGTTTTATCTAGCAAAACAGCCGCGATGTGAGCAAAATATACTGACACTACTATCCGTGGCAACGTAGAGGCATCATGGCAGATGAGCCATTGAGTAAAAATTTTCCAAGCCTTATTATTAAGTTTAGCAAATCAAGAGGAAAGGTGATTTTCGACTAGTCAATTAGTGCTCTAATCAGTAACAAAAGCCAACAAAGGGTTGAAATTATGATAAAATAAAAGGAGAAAAAATCCTTTAAACTAAAAAATTAGCGGTATGTCCGCTTTTTTGTTACATTTCAAAAAAATTATCGTATAAATAATTAGGAGGAAAAATGGCAAAGAAAAAATCATCCTTTGTTTGTCAAAATTGTGGCTATAAATCTGCTAAATATCTCGGGCGTTGTCCAAATTGTGGAGAATGGTCCTCTTTTGTTGAAGAGGTCGAAGTTCAAGAGGTCAAGAATCAGCGGGTTTCAATGAGTGGTGAGCGTTCAAAACCAATGAAACTAGATGAAGTAGAACTCTTTGAAACGCCCCGAGTTGAGACCGATCTAGATGAATTCAATCGAGTCTTGGGAGGAGGGGTCGTTCCTGGCTCACTCGTCCTAATTGGTGGAGATCCGGGGATTGGGAAATCTACACTACTCTTACAAGTTTCAACCCAACTTGCTTCTCGTGGTAGAGTAATGTATGTCAGTGGGGAAGAGTCTGCGCAACAAATCAAATTACGCGCTGAACGTTTAGGGGATATTGATCGAGACTTTTATCTGTATGCCGAAACTAATATGCAATCCATAAGAGCAGAAGTCGAGCGACTAAAACCCAACTTTTTGATTATTGATTCTATACAAACAATCATGTCCCCAGAAATTCAATCTACCCAAGGCTCAGTAAGTCAAGTGCGTGAAGTGACTGGTGAACTGATGCAAATTGCTAAAACTAACGATATTGCTACATTCATTGTTGGGCATGTGACTAAAGAAGGCCAACTTGCTGGACCACGGATGTTAGAACATATGGTGGATACGGTCCTCTATTTCGAAGGAGAACGCAACAACACCTTTCGTATTCTGAGAGCTGTAAAGAATCGTTTTGGTTCTACGAATGAGATTGGTATTTTTGAAATGCAGGGTCACGGTTTAGTTGAGGTGACGAATCCTTCTGAAGTTTTCCTAGAAGAACGACTCGAAGGCTCGACAGGTTCTGCTATTGTCTGTGCTCTAGAAGGGACACGTCCAATTTTAGTAGAAATACAGGCGTTAACCACCCCCACTATGTTTGGCAATGCTAAACGAACCACCTCAGGACTTGATTTTAATCGAGTTAGTTTGATTATGGCCGTGCTTGAGAAACGAACAGGATTACTTTTACAAAATCAGGATGCTTATCTCAAGTCAGCAGGGGGAGTTAAGCTAGATGAGCCTGCAATTGACTTGGCAGTTGCCGTCGCAGTTGCGTCAAGCTACAAAGAATTACCCACGGATGCACGTGAGTGCTTTATTGGAGAGATTGGCCTCACAGGAGAAATCCGACGCGTTACACGTATTGAACAACGACTAAATGAAGCAGCTAAGCTAGGTTTTAAGAAGGTATATGCCCCTAAGAATTCCATTACAGGGATAGCTATTCCGACTTCCATTGAAGTAATTGGAGTAGCTACTCTCAACGAGTGTTTAAAAATGGTGTTTGGGTAAGCCAGTGTTGTCGCTACAATCTTATGATGCTGTCAAGGCAGAGTGACAAGCGCTTTTTTAACATAGCATGCTTTAAACATATGAGAATGGTCTTAAAATTCTCATGTTTATATAAGTAATATTAAAGCCCTGTGTGTTATAATTAACACAGGGCTTTTTGTAAGCCCAACCATTTTTTAAACAGGAGGAAAATTATGCGTCGTTGGATGATTCATCTTATTATGACAGTCATCGGAGCATCATTAGGTGTTGCCGTTGTGCCATCGTTTCTAAAATTATTTGGATGGAACAAAGGAATTTTGCAGTACGAAGTTGTTGACGGTGTTATTGGTGCAATTATTTTTATTATTCTTTCATTTATTTTTGCCGGTTCAATGCTGAATGCGTTGAAAAAAATTGATTCTAAAATTTCAAAAATGAACATGTCGAAAGTCGTTTTCAATGTTATTGGGATAGTGCTAGGACTGCTTGTGGGAGTAATTGGTAGCGTGCCGCTGCGCTTTTTAGATGTACCGATATTAAGTAATGTGATCTCTTTTGTTTTTGTTTTGATCATGATTTATTTAGGTTATGTCCTTTTCGATAAACGAGGAGATGAGATTGCCAAGGTTCTTTTTAGAAAACGTCGTGAGGCTTTAGCCACAGAAAATACCGAACCAGTGGTAAGTCAAACACCTGTAATAGAAAGCAGTATTTTACTTGATACAAGCTCAATTATTGATGGCAGAATATTAGATGTTATTAAAACTGGCTTTATTTCTGATAAAATCATCGTTCCTAACTTTGTGATTTTGGAGTTACAATTAATCTCAGATAGTTCTGATCCTCTTAAACGCGCTAAGGGTCGCCGTGGACTTGATCTGGTTAATGAATTAACTAAGTTTGAAAATGTGGAGATTTCACAAACAGATTTCAAAGAAATCCGAGAAGTCGATACCAAACTGCTCAAATACGCAAGCACTACGGGTTCAAAACTTGTGACGAATGATTTTAATCTTAACAAAGTGGCTGAGATTCAAGGTGTACAAGTTCTTAATATCAATGATCTTGCTAATGCAGTGAAGACACAGCTCGTAGTCGGAGAACATATCAATGTTCAAATCATAAGAGCAGGCTCGGAGCGTCAACAAGGTGTGGCTTACTTACCAGATGGAACAATGATTGTCATTGAGGATGCAGCTAAACTCATAGATAAGACGGTCACCGTTGAGGTTGCTAAAGTGCTGCAAACAAGTGCAGGACGGATGATTTTTGCAGACTTGATCAAAAAGTAAAGAAGAAAACCGATAATTTATCGGTTTTTATCTTAAATGAATTTTGAGTATTGAGGAGTTTAATATGTATTTAAAACGATTTATTCAATTGTTTGTAGTTTTTTTAATTTCTTTAGCTGTTTTTGCTTTGATATTAGAAATGAATTTTGGAAATTATTGGTTAAGATTTGTTTTAGGGCTTATCGTTGCTTATGTTTTTCTTACGTTGCCCCTTGTTCTTTTAACGATTATTAAAAGTAATAAAAAAGCTAACGTTGTTGGTACAAATGCTGTAGAAAATGAACTTGCTTATCTTTTAAAAGACTTTCCAGGCTACCTTGCTTTAAGTGTGACGGATGAAAATTCAAAGAGTTCAACAACGCTTATGAGTTTTATTCAAGCTCAAAAAACGGAAAATGTTTTCTATATGGTTGCAGATAAAAAAGCTTCAAAGATTAGTGATATCAAAAGAAATTCACAAGTGAGTTTTACGACTTGGTTTGATAAGTTGGAAAAAGGAGGGCGCTTATCTTCAAATCGGGTTCATGCAGAAGTCTTAGAAGATGCTGATGCCCGAGAAATTGTGAAAAAAGAAAGCTTAATCCGATCTCTTCATGAAAATGCGGAGAATATGTCAATTATTGCTTTAAGGATTGAATCGGTCCTTTATGAAAATTTTAAAGGTCAAACTAAAGTGATTAATTTTGAAAAATAATTTATTAAAACTGCTTTTTAGCAGTTTTTTTATTTTAATAAAAGGGAGAAATCTTGACACTTTAGCTATATTGTATTACTATATAGATGTAGTTAGCATTACTAAATAGCGGAGGAAAAATGAATCAAATTACAGAAATGTTGAAAGGAGTTCTTGAGGGCTGTGTTTTAGAAATCATTGGTCAAGGGGAAACTTATGGTTATGAAATTACTCAAAAACTGCGAGAACTTGGTTTTGAAGATGTTGTAGAAGGAACGGTATATACGATTACGATGCGTCTTGAAAAGAAAGGGTATGTTGAGATTAGAAAAAAACCTTCAAAACTTGGACCCGCTCGAAAATGGTATCGTTTAAATGAGGCAGGGCAAAACGAGCGAGAAAATTTTTGGAAAAAATGGGCTTTTATTTCAGACAAATTGGAGTTTTTACGTCATCAAAATTTATGGAGTGAGCAGAAGGGAGAAAATCATGGCGGAGCATAGAAATATTGTTGATCGAATGATTGGTCTTGAAGAAAAACGAGAATTTCGCGAATTTGAAAAGCGTGCTCAGCAACTTGGAGAGAATTATTATGAAGACTATAAGGTATTAAAAAAATACATATGGTACTCTGGGGTAACGAAATGGGCAGATTTCAAATTTATTTTTGGACAAGTTCTTGATTTACTTGAAGAAGCTAAAATCCAAGACAAGGAATTAACTGATTTAATTGGTTCAGATGTTGCGGCATTTATTGATGAGATGGTGGATGATACGAGTTGGGAAAAAAAGCAAAAAAATAAACTTAATAAGGAGCTGAAAAATGGTTTTAGATAAAATTAGTGACCTTCTTGCTGAAAAAAAGACTGGCAAGAAATGCAAAATCGAGCTAAAAAATTACCTAAAGATTTTTATCAGGCTTATCGTTCAATTCAAAAATATATGTTCAAAATGGGGGCAACAGATTGGCATATTTTTAAGGATATTATTGAATTATTTGAGTTGGCAGTAGTTGATGGGCGAAGTCCAGCTGAGTTTCTGGGCAATGATGTTGCAACTTTTGCGGACGAATTATTAAGTGATAATAAAGAGGACTGGCGAAATAAGTATCGTCAAGAATTGAATGATTATTTTGCTCAAAAGTAATCAATAGCTTTTACTGATAAGTCTGTCAGTAAAATTGAAAATTGATCAACAAAAAAAAGTTACTGACAGGTTTGTCAGTAACTTTTATCTTTTTAAAATTCTTGAATCATATTGTACCAGATTTCGCCACCAAAGGTGGATGCCGAACGTCCTTCATTAATAAACCCATGTTTTTCATAGTAAGGGATCAAGTAATCATGGCAGGTTAGGCTAATTCCTTGGCGTTTTTTACTGCGTGCTTCTTTTTCTAGAAGTAAGAGTAATTCAGTTGCAATCCCTAAGCTTTGGTATTCAGGATCAACAGAAAGGCTAATCACTTTTTGAAAACCACCTTGTAAAGGATTGGGATCTGAGTGCTCAAAACATTCATCACTGAGGTAGCGGTCTTCTGTGACTGGGCCTGCCACATAACCAACGACTTGACCTTCTTCATTTCGGGCTACAATAAAACTATCAGGGATTCGGTTGATTCGTTCTTCCATAGAAGCGCGAGTAAGAGCTTCGTTTTCAGAGAAATTAACGGATTCAATGTGCATTACTGCATCAATATCAGCAGCTGTCACTCTATCATAAGTAATTTTAGTCATACTCTTATTTTATCATAAAATGTTTTGAAAAATTGTCAAAGATTGTTATCAAAAAAATACAAATTAGTGTTTGGCTTGAGAATTTTTAAGCCAAAGCCATCACAAAAATGAGGAATGCCCAAAGGGTAAACAAAAGAAGAAAGTCGTGTTTTAACTTTCAGTTCTCACTGGATAAGTTTTGACTCATTCACGTGAGCAAGCTGGCCAGAATTGTGGTAAAATAGAAGGGATTGTAAGGTAGCAAGACTACTTAAAACCAAGAAATACACTCAATTGATTTGAGGAAATAATTTTGAGTGAGAAACTGAGGAGAATTGGATTAAATGAATAAAAAAATCCGCGTTCGTTACGCACCATCACCTACAGGACTTCTACACATTGGGAATGCCCGTACAGCCCTGTTTAATTATCTTTTTGCCCGCCATCACGGGGGAGATTTTATCATCCGTATTGAAGATACCGACCGTGAACGCCATGTTGAAGATGGCGAACGTTCACAACTTGAAAACCTTCGTTGGTTGGGAATTGACTGGGATGAAAGCCCTGAAACACATGAAAATTATCGTCAATCAGAACGTTTGCCTTTGTATCAAAAATACATTGATCAGCTGTTAGCTGAAGGAAAAGCCTATTATTCTTATAAAACACCAGAAGAACTTGAAGCTGACCATGCGAAACAAGAAGCAGCAGGAATTCCACCTCATTATATTAATGAATATGCTGGTATGAGCGATGACGAAAAAGCAGCTTATATTGCTGAGCGTAAAGCACAAAATATTAAGCCAGTTGTCCGTATTTCTGTTGACGAAAAAGCCATCTATAAATGGGATGACATCGTTAAAGGTGAGATTGAATTTGAAGGTGGCAATATTGGCGGAGATTGGGTGATCCAAAAACGTGATGGTTACCCTACTTACAACTTTGCTGTGGTTGTTGATGACCATGATATGCAAATTTCCCATGTTATCCGTGGCGATGACCATATTGCCAACACGCCCAAACAATTAGTTGTTTATGATGCTTTGGGCTGGGAAGCGCCTCGCTTTGGTCACATGACTTTGATTATTAATTCTGAAACTGGGAAAAAATTGTCAAAACGTGACACCAATACTCTCCAATTTATCGAAGACTATCGTAAAAAAGGTTACATGTCTGAGGCCATTTTCAACTTCATTGCACTTTTAGGTTGGAATCCTGGTGGCGAAAAAGAAATTTTCTCTCGCGAAGAGTTAATTGAACTTTTTGACGAAAATCGTTTGTCTAAATCACCAGCCGCCTTTGACCAAAAGAAATTGGACTGGATGGACAATGAATACATCAAAAATGCTGATTTTGCTAAAGTATTTGAATTGACAAAACCTTTCCTTGTTGCGGCTAATCGCTTTGATGAACGTGCTGAGGAACTGGTTAAACTTTATCAACCACAAATGAAATCAGCAGATGAAATTGTTGAATTAACAGACCTTTTCTACGGAGATTTCCCAGAATTGACCGATGAAGCGCGTGAAATGTTAGCTGCTGAAACAACCCCATTAGCTTTGAGCACTTTCCGTGCAAAATTGGCTGAACTTCCTGAAAATGATTTTACAGTGGAAAATATTTTCCCACTCTTTAAAGCCACTCAAAAAGAAACAGGTGTGAAAGGTAAAATGCTTTGGATGCCAATTCGTATTGCAGCTTCAGGTTCAATGCATGGTCCAGAATTACCAGAAACAATCGCACTTCTTGGAAAAGAAAAAGTACTGGCTCATTTGGACGCTGCTTTAAAAGCTTAAAAAATAAGAAAAGTATGAAAAGGTACTGACCGTCTGGTCAGTAGCTTTTTTGATGTCTTTTAGCGAACAAAATATTTCGTTAATATTTCGAAGTGTTATAAAATAACGTTAGCACATTGTTCTTAGAAAGGTTAAAGAAAAGATGGAGAAAATGAATTTTAAAAATGTAATTGTGGGGTGGGGCAAAGGAGGAAAAACCTTAGCAAAATTTTTAGCAGAACGTGGGGAATCCGTTGCTGTTATTGAAGTATCCCCCAAAATGTATGGTGGGACTTGTATCAATATCGCCTGTATCCCATCGAAATATTTGATTGTTCGTTCAGAACGAGGGATGGATTTTGCTGACGCAGCGGCGCAGAAGGCGACCTTCATTGCGGGTTTGAACCACAAAAATTATCATAATTTAGCTGATGAAGAATCCGTTACTGTCATTAACGGACGTGCGAGGTTTGTGGCAAACCATGAGCTGGAAGTGACTGCGGGTACAGATAAGGTAAGGGTTGTTGGGGAACGTCTTTTTATCAACACCGGAGCAAAACCAGTGTTACCTGAGCTTTTGGGTTTGGTAGGAAATCCTGACGTATTGACCTCTACGGAACTTTTGGATTTAAAAGAACAGCCCAAAAAACTGGCCATTATTGGTGCAGGCTATATTAGCCTTGAGTTTGCTTCTATGTTTGTCGATTACGGGAGTGAAGTAGCAGTTTTTGATGTAAGAGAAGAATTTTTAGCACGTGAAGATCGTGATCTTGCTGACCGAGTGAAAAGTGATCTTGAAGCAAGAGGGGTAAGTTTTCATGCGCCAGTTGAACTACAGGAGATCAGAGAAAAGACGCTGTTTTACAAGCAAAATGACGCAACCCATCACTTTAAGTTTGATAAACTTCTTGTCGCAACTGGGCGAAAAGCTAATACTGAAAATCTGGGATTGGAGAACACGAGTATTCAATTGAATACACGAGGTGAAATTATTGTCAATGATATTTTGGAAACAACAGCAGCTCAAGTTTGGGCAATCGGTGATGTCCACGGAGGAGCTCAATTCACTTATACCTCTTTGGATGATTTTCGAATTTTAAAAAATCAGCTTTATGGGGATAAAAGTCGACGTCTTTCAGATAGGGGGGCTGTGCCTACCAGTGTCTTTATCCGGCCAACTTTATCAAGTGTTGGCTTGAATGAACAAGTAGCACAAGCTCTTGACAAGCCTTACCGTCTCTTTAAACTGGCCACTTCCTCGATAGTTAAAGCAAATGTTCTGGGAGAGCCCCAAGGTCTACTTAAAGCTTTGGTGGATCCTGAGACAGATGAAATTTTAGGTGCGACGATTTATGCCCCAGAGTCGCATGAGCTGATCAATCTGCTCAGCTTAGCCATCAAGGCAAAAATTCCTTATGGAATGATCCGAGATCAAATTTTCACTCATCCTACTATCTCAGAAGGGCTTAATGATTTGTTTGCTGATGCCAACGAGGTAAAATAGGAAAGCGCAGGATGCTGGCCTTACTGACCAGTCTGTCAGTAAGTTCAATAAAAGTTTCAGCTGACAAATTCCCTTTTTTTACTTATAATATAAAAATGAGAAAAAATATCATTTATCGTACGGCTCTGATTGCAGTGCTTACCGCTTTAGCTTGCGTCTTACGCTTATGGCTTGTCGCCCTTCCCAACGTCAAGCCCATCACGGCTATGTTTTTAGCCTTTGCTTTGGTTTTAGGACTTACTGATAGCTTGTGGATCATGGCGTTGACAATGTTAGCTACGGGTTTAATATTAGGTTTCTCTCCGCTTGTAGCGGGACAAATCATTGTTTATGCACTCATTATTATGCTTTTCAAAAGTCTAGCTCAACTGACCACTAATCTAGGGATTTTATCTTTACTGACGGCGCTGTCAGCACTGCTTTATGGTTGCTTAATCAGTGTTTTTTCGGGACTGCTTTATGGTTTCGGACCAGGAGGCTTTTTGGCTTACTGGTTAGCAGGTTTACCTTTTGATTTGGCACATGCTTTATCGACGTTTATCTTTTTTCCCATTGTGATGTTAATTTTAAAGCAAATAAAAACTCGCCATTGACGAGTTTTTATTATTGATATTGGTCAGCATCAGGAAGATGTTGATCATGGAAATATTTTTCAGACAATTTTTTTAACGTACCATTATCATAGAGTTTTTTCAACTCCGCATTGAGGTCTTTTTGAAGTTGACTTTGACTATTATCTAAGACAAAATAATCATAAGTTTTGAACTCAGGTTTTTGATTGAGATCTGAAGGAATACTATCCACTAAACCACTGATAGCATGTTGATTCACTAAATTTTCAGCGGCAGCTTTTGAGGCAAACAGAAAATCGATTTGTCCACTAGAAACAGCTTCCAAACGATCTGCCAATGGGCGTTGGCTATATTTAACAGTTATTTTTTGTTTAGGATGATTTTTATTCCAAGTTTCAAACATATCTCCATAGTTTGTCCCAGCAGGAATTTCGGTTGTTTTACCAGCAAGTTGGGAAATCTTCGTGATAGGAGCAGATGATTTTGAAAAGATAGCGTCGATTCCTTGGCGGACAGGATAACTAAAAAGGTATTTTTCAGCTCGTGCTTTAGTTTTCCCAAAGTTATTTGCCGCGATCTGTGCGCGTCCACCATCTAAAGCCACCAAGATCGCACTATCATCATATACTTTAAAATTAAAGTTATAATTTTTAAGATCTTTATCAGCTTGCTTGAGGATATCATACTCAAAGCCGGTCATTTTCCCGTTTTCACTATACTCATAAGGGACAGAAGCTGCAGAAGTAGCGACTGTTACTGTGGTAACTTTATCCTCTTTTTTGGTGGAGGAAGCATTGGAAGAG
The DNA here is from genome assembly GCF_014905395.1 of Lactococcus taiwanensis. Classification (GTDB taxonomy): domain Bacteria; phylum Bacillota; class Bacilli; order Lactobacillales; family Streptococcaceae; genus Lactococcus; species Lactococcus taiwanensis. Next base: position 124,864 of record NZ_BNDT01000005.1, on the reverse strand, counting down.
CAGGCACTTAGCAAACCTACACTTAGTAAACCAAGCCCTAGAAATGTCCAAATTTTAATTTTTTTCATGTTGTTTCTCCGACTGTCTTCTAAGAGACTTTAAATTTCAATATAAACTTAATATTAACACAAACTTAAAAAAACCGCCATAAAATTGCTTTATGACGGTGATTATTTTATTAAAGGCTACGATTAGCAAAATATTCAAAGATTTGTCGGTCAAATGCTTCGGTTGTCCAAGTACACTCGGGGTGCCACTGGACAGCAAGGACCCCTTTTTCTTTGTTTTCAATAGCTTCGACGAGACCATCTGTCCCATGAGCAATAGCTTTGAGACCCTCACCGAGATTTTTGACGGCTTGGTGATGGAAAGAGTTTACGAAATATTGTTCTGGCAAAAAGCTGAGACTGCTTTGTTGATCCACAAGAACATGGTGAGTAGGAAATTCTTGGGGTGTTGGACTTTGACGGTGCTTAATTTGACTTGTGGTTTGACTCAAATCTTGATAAAGACTTCCACCAAAATAAACATTTAACACTTGTAAACCTCGACAAACACCCAGAATAGGCTTGTGAAATTTGAGAGCAGCATCAATGATGGCAAATTCGAAAGCATCCCGGATAGGATCAGTGGTTTCAAGTTTAAAATGTGGTTCCTCTCCATAATATTGAGGGCTCACATCTGCACCACCTGTTAGGACGATTTTATCCACTAACTTAAGGTAAACCTCCGCTTTTTCGGGTTGATCTACGGGAAGAATGAGGACGGTATGTCCCAATGTTTGAAAGACATCAATGAAAGATTGACGCGTATAAGTGACCTTATTCCACCAAAAAGGTGTTTTATCAACTGTGTGGTAAGGAGTGCCTACTATTCCAATAATAGCCATTTTATTTTTTCACGCTTTCTACAGGAAGGATGAGTTTTGAACGAGAAAGATCGATTTCATAGGTTACTTCTCGATTATCTCGGATGGTATGTTCGAAGTCTGTACTGTACAAGATGACACGTAACGTATCTGCTTTTTTCAACTGATAAATGGTAGGTTGGAGCTCAAAGTTTACCGTTACCCATTCATTGGCTGGAAAAGAATGGATCTGCTGTGGTGTTTCGTTTTGCAAATTTAAGAAGCCTTTGCTGACGAGTTGGTAAGGACTTTTGATTAACGGCAACTCTAGTAAATCGTCAAGCATAAAGTTACGTCCACGATCTAAGACCTTATAGTCCTTTACACGTGCTTTATCGTCTAAACGCAGTTTCTCACCGTAGTCTAATACCTGCGCAGAGAGTAAACATTTTGTATCATTGAGTTTTAAAGTGACTTCCAGTTCAAGGGAACCATTAATCTCTAAATCAGTTGGAAGTTCAAGATCAATTACTGCAGCATTTGCTTGATTATTAAAGAGTGCTTTTTTAAAGACAGTAAAGTCTTTGCTGTATTTTTGGAAAGTCGCTTCTTCATAATGATTTTCAAATTGCGCAAAAGAGACGGCTGTCTTTCCTAACGGAAGCTGATAACGATCGTTAGCACCAAAGTTCTCACGCTTTTCCCAAACCTGATCTTGACTATTATGTTGCAAAATAACAGGAGGAAGTTCTAGATTTAATGGTTTACCTAAGAGTTTTGCTACAAAATAAGTATTAATCGTCTCCGAAAAATCAATAGATTGCCAAGAATTCATGTAAATATGAGCACCACGATGCAAGAAAGCATGTTTAGTATGTCCCGCTGGTAAAGCCTGCCAAAATTGATAAGCTTGTTCAGGTGTGACATTCCAGTCTTGAAGACCATGGACAATCAAAACATCTGCGCTGACCTTGTTTATATTTGGGAGATAATTTCGATCATGCCAGAACTGATTATAATCACCAGTGCTACGATCGAGCGCTTTGGTCAACTCAGCAAGGCGTTTCTCATATTCTACATTACCTTTGAGGTAATCAGCCCCTTCAAGGTTACGGGAGTAAGTCAGAGCTGCGAGGACATCGAGATCTTCACCGGGAAAACCACCTGGGGAACGGACCAAGCCATTTTCACGATAGTAATTGTACCAAGAAGAAATTCCAGCTTCAGCTAAGATGACTTCAAGTCCTTCAACACCAGTAGTAGCGGCACCGTAAGCCATGGTTCCAAGATAAGATTTACCAGTCATAGCTACTTTACCGTTTGTCCAAGTGGCTTTAATTTCATGGGTCTTCTTTCGTGAAGTAAAGGCACGAGCACGACCATTTAACCAGTCAATCACAGCGGTCATACTATAAATCTGTTGATAATCTCCAGAAGTTTGAAAACCATCCGAGCCTCGAGTCCCGACGCCAGCTACGTAGATAGAAGCAAAACCACGTGCTAAAAGATAGTCATTTAAAGAATAAGTCCATCCATGCGTAAATTGATAAGGAGCATTATCTACATGGGGTCTTTCAGAACTTGAATAAGAGGGAAGCTTAGGGAGTTGATCGACAACTTCAATGGTTTTTACATCTTTTTCAGTAAGCTCCACATTCATGGGATGAAGGGCATCATCGTTGGCTTGGTCATTTGTTCCGAGATGGTAAGGACTAGCTGTCATCACGACGGGGAGCTTTTCCTCGGTGAGAGGGCGGATAATTTGTACTTTGATGAGGTCATACTCACCACGGTTTTCTGTATCCACAGCACTTTCTACCCAGATCGTTTCGCGCTTAAGTTGTGTGGTATCAAAGGTAGCAAGTGATTTATCGTTAAAAAAGTGGTAGCGATTATCAAGAGCGAGCAGCCCTTCGGAAACCCATTGTTCAATGAGAATCATGCCATTTTTACGTCGAGTACACAAGAGGAGGTAAAGGGCTGAAATAAGACTTTCAGTTGTCAGGGTTTCTTCTTGTTGGGGAAGATTTATTTCTTTTGAAAAGGCTTGAGCCTGACCGACTTTGAAGTCAAAATTTGGTATAAAATCAAGAAGTTGCAGTGCAATAGTCCAAAAGATTTCCCAATTCAAAGAATCAGAAGATTTCAAAAAAACCACAACATCTTTGTCAGAAGTCGCCTGAAGTGTAGTAAGATCGCTTGGGCTTTGAATAAGAAAGTCTTTTAGAATCTTTTTCTCACTCCAAAAAACTGACCAACGAAATCCAAGTTGATCTAATTCAGCTAATTTTTCATCAAAAGTTTTTTCGACAATTGAAAAGTGATTAAAACGCATTTTGAAACCTCCGTAAAAAAACATGATAATTATTACAATTATAGCAAATTTTCAGCAAATAAACACGATTAACAAAAGAGGTTTTCCGATGAATATTTGAAGCAGTCTGCATTTTTTGTTATAATAGCTGAGGTTATTATATCAAAAAAAATTTGGAGGACTCCACAAAAATGGATGTTACATGGACAGTGAAATATATCACTGAATTCATCGGAACAGCTTTACTTATTATTATGGGTAATGGTGCTGTTGCGAACGTTGAGCTTAAAGGAACAAAAGCTCATGCACAATCTTGGATGATTATTGGATGGGGCTACGGTCTCGGGGTAATGTTACCAGCAGTTGCGTTTGGTAACGTAACTTCACAAATCAATCCAGCCTTTACTCTTGGACTTGCAGCGTCAGGACTTTTCCCTTGGGCACACGTTGCTCAATATATTATTGCGCAAGTTTTAGGAGCAATGTTTGGTCAATTATTAATTGTTATGGTTTATCGTCCATACTACCTTAAAACAAGTAATCCAAATGCGATCCTCGGAACTTTCTCTACGATTGACAATGTCGATGATAATAGTGAAAAAACTCGGATGGGTGCAACAATCAATGGTTTCTTAAATGAGTTTGTTGGTTCATTTGTCCTTTTCTTTGGAGCTGTTGCCGCAACGAATATCTTCTTCGGTAGCCAAACAGTTAATTGGATGACAAATTTTGCTAAACAACAAGGTGCTGATATCACTTCATCAGACACTATTAACCAAATCTGGACTTCCGTTTCTGGAGCTTCAGCTTCTAAAATGGTAGCTCACTTATTCCTTGGTTTCCTTGTTATGGGACTTGTAGTTGCACTTGGTGGACCTACAGGACCTGGTCTTAATCCAGCGCGTGACTTTGGACCTCGTTTAGTTCATACATTCTTGCCAAAATCAGTACTTGGTGAAGCTAAAGGCTCATCTAAATGGTGGTACGCATGGGTACCTGTTGTTGCCCCAATTCTTGCCTCACTTGCTGCGGTAGCCATTTTCAAAATGCTGTATCTTTAATAAAAAAAGCCATTCAGAGAATGGTTTTTTATTTTATCAATAAAGCCAATAGGAGTCCAAAAAGGTTCCAAGTCAGATGGATACTCATATTAAGATAAAAATTATGATATTTAGCGTAAAAGCTTGTTAAGACGAGACTCATTAAACCATAGGTAAGCCAACTGTAGAGATCGGAAGGACTATGCATGTAAGCAAAAAGAAGCAAGGCACCGATAAAAGCCAAATATTTTTGGTTTTTAAAGATAATCTCAAAGAAACCTACACGATAGACCAACTCTTCTAAGAATGCTGCCCCTAAGGTCTGTGCTGCAAAGACTGCGATTGGAATCATAGTTTGCAATTGATTGAGCGCTTCTTGGTTATTGGTAGTGGGTGCCTGCTTTGTGACTTGAGCAAAAATACCCGTCAAGATCGAAACCAGAAAGATAAAGCCAAAGCCCGCCAGTGTTTTTGGAAGGGAGAAATACTTCCAGCTGACAGAAGGGATAATCTCATTTTTGCGCGCAATATAATAAGAGCTACCAAGCGTGAGTAAGAATAAAATAAAAAAGAGAACTGTTTTTCCGGTAGAGAAGGGCTGACTCCTTGCGAGTAGTGTGCTTGTGAGTGTCGGGACATTGGAGAGGATAAAAAGAACAAGCCAAATCCATTTATGATAAGCAAACAATAACCCTACAAAACTTAAAATAACTGCTAATAAAAGAAAAGGAAGTTTTAAAGAGACACTTGCAAGAGCCGCACAAAGCGTTGCGAGAAGAAGGATTGCCAACCAACGATAATTAAACCATTGCTGTATTTTTTCTTTTTTCATGTTCATATTATCGCACGGATAACAGCAGTGTGTCAATAGTAATTAAAAAGATGTACCTATAAAAAGGTGACGCTTGCAATTTTTTCTCATTTAATGACTTTATTTTTTGAAAAGGCTATCATTTGTGATATAATGAACTTGCCTATGATTTCGACTTTCAAATTTACTTTGAGGTCGTGGTGTAATAACCAGAAAACCCCTACTTTAGCGTGGGGATTTTTTAATAAAGGAAGAAAGCTCTGGATTTATAATCTCTTCCTGCTCTTTTTAAAGGAACGTACGATTAAATCATTGATAATTTCTTTGAAATTTGCGAAAATAAGAGTATATACATGTTATGCAAATATTTGGAGGCTAAAATGAGCGAGATTATAAAAAACATCACTGCATTTCAACCTGTTTATCGTGTGCTTGACCGGGAAGATAATCTAAACTTTTTTCGCGATGTACTAGGATTGAAAGTGTTGATGGAAGAAGCTGCAATGGTGTGGCTAGGTGGGCATGAGGCTAAGGAAGGACGTTTTCAACTTGAAGAATCTCCAGGACTTCGTGCTGTGAAAGGACCCAAAAAACATCAACGCACCATCCTTAGAGCAGATGCAAATGAAGTAGAACAGCTTATCATCCGTAACCTGGACAAAATTTCTAAGGTTTACAAAGGGAAGTCTGGCTATACATTTGAAGCAGTTTCTCCTGAAAATGATGTCTTTTGGGTGACTTCAGAAGCGCTGACAGATCTGTCAGCACTGACAGAAGTTCAAACTGAGCAAGTTGAACTCAATAAAGTTGCTCATTTCAAAGGCTTATCTGATTTTGAACTGCTTGAAGTCGATTTAAATGTTACTGACCAAGCTGTCATTAAATTTTACGAAAAAGCCTTTGGAACAAGTGCTCATGAGGGGCGTTTAGAGCTTCCTTTGTTGACATTAACCTTTACAGTAACAGAAGGTGAAGATTTGATAGCGCCAGCAGATGAGGTGCTAGATCTTGAATTCATCGTCGTTATGCTTGATAAAAGCTATGATTTGAAAAAATTTGCTAATCAATTTACTGATTATAATGGCACCTATCTTGACGCCAGTGCGAAAACTTTTTCTATAGAAGTGCCTGACCATGTTGAACTTTGGTTTGTTAAATAAATAGTGTGTGATAGAAAAAATCCTGTTCAATTTTTGACAGGATTTTTCGCTCAAAAGTTCTGTTGATCGATGAAAAAACAGAAGATTTTAGAGGATTAAAATGAGAAACCAACAAGAAATTACAACGATCATTGACGACTACATCCAACGTGGTCTTTTTCCGGGCGTCGAGTATGCCATAATAGAGGGCGCTAAAGTAAGCCACTTCATTGAAGGGAATGCTTCAATCCAACCGACGAAAGTGCCCCTGACTCCCGGTAAAAAATGGGATTTAGCCTCTGTCACTAAAGTGGTTGGTACCGGTACCGCTATCATTGACCTCGTTTTTGCTGGCAAGTTGGAATTGGATAGGCCGTTACAAAAATATTATCCAGAATTTACTGACAGCACGGTCAGTATTCGTCAGCTGCTGACACATACGTCAGGGATCAATCCTTACATTCCTCATCGCAACGAATTGACAAAAGAGGAGCTGATAAGCGCCATCAATCATATTGAGGTGACTCCCGATAAGCAGTTTAATTATACAGATATTAATTTTATCTTACTAGGTTTTTTGCTAGAAAAGCTGTACGGAAAAAATCTTGCTGATATATTTAAAGAGCAAATTTTTGAACAGAGAAAAATGTTGAACACTTCGTTTGGCCCAGTAACCAATGCCGTCCCTACCAGTTTAGCTACTCCAAAGGGCACAGTGCACGATCCGAAGGCGCGCATCCTAGGTGAAGACTGTGGTGCTGCTGGTTTGTTTTCTACATTAGATGATTTGGTTGCCTTCGCCCAAATGTATTTTGAAGAAAAAAAATATCTTAAGCTCTTGAAAAATTATGCTTTTGGTGAGAAAAGTAGGAGTTTAGCGTGGGATTTGCCAACTTCTGATCATGATTGGCTTCTTCACACGGGCTATACAGGGACTTTTTTATTAATTAATCCCCGTAAGAAAAAAGCAGTTATTTTTCTTTCGAATCGTGTTCATCTGAAAGATGAAAGATTAGAGTGGATAAAAGCGCGTGATATCCTGATTCACTTCTTAATTACACAACTAACCGATGATTAAAATCGGTTTTTTTATTTTAGAAAAGTCAGCTCCTTTTCTCGTCCAAAATACAATTTAAATTACCTAACCATTCTCATCGTTATTGCTTGAGTTGGTAGGAATTTTTATGATAAGATAAACATAAATAAAAAATTAGAAAAGGATAATAATTATTGATAATAAAAAATTTAGAACCTAAAGATTATGATAAAGTGATTGAGTACGCAATAGAAGGTATGAATTTTAGGCAGTATTTTGATCATGAACTTGCGCTTCGCTTATATGGCAGATATTTTTTATATTTAGAATTAAATAAAGTGACAGATGCTTATGCAGCATATGGGGAGAATGGAGAATTTTTAGGAACTTTACTTTTTGATTCGAAACAAGGAGAAAAAAGCTATAAAAAACTGTGGCAGGTGTTTTACGTTACCCTTTTTAAATTCATACTCAAGTTCTTTTTTGGAAAAAGTGCGGGGCAATATGATCAAATTAATAAGAAAATGTTGGCTTCGTATCTTAAGAAGAACCATCTAGATGGTGAGATTCTCTTATTTGCAGTAGATCCCCAAAGCAAAGGAAATGGTGTAGGAACAGCGCTTCTCCATTACTTAGAACAAGAGCAGGCGGGTAAACAAATTTATCTCTTCACGGACAGTGGTTGCACCTATCAGTTTTATGACCGACGTGATTTTAAGCGTGTAGAAGAAGAAAAAATTCTATTAGAGCATGCAAATACTAAACAAGAGTTACGTTGTATGCTTTACAGCAGAACGCTCTAAAATCTCTTTATAAAAAAGAAGCCTATTAGGCTTCTTTTTTGTAAAGAGATGTAGGTGAATTTTCATCGAATGGTGCAGTTCCATACCTTTCGGGACTTTTCCAAGTACCAGAGCCCAGCCCTAAAATTGTTTTTACAGCTGGAACAAAGGTGGTTACTACAGTGACAGCATTCATCACCCAATAGACAAGCATGTAGAGAGGCGCAAATAAAAGGTACTTCAATTTTTTCCCATGATCATCTGCAATCAAGGCAGCTAGAAGTTGGAAAAGCCCAGCGATGATTTCAAAACAGCCCATACTAAAGGCTAGTACAATCAAAGAATGGACACCTCCAACGCTTCCCGTGATGAGATATTTAATGAAATAAAGGATGAAAAGAAATGAAGAAACTGCAAAAAAGAAGGACCAAATGATACTGACACTTTGGTCAATAAACATGAAAGTACGGCCAATATTGCTAAAAGGGTGAATGAGAACTTTCTTCCAATTGGTAAGCCAAACTTCCGTCCCACCTTTTGCCCAACGCTTGCGCTGATGATAGAGCATGTTGAGATTTTCGGGTACTTCCATAAAAAACATTATTTTGGGAGCAAAGACGGCCAGCCATCCGTTGATTTGTTGATCCCAGGCAACACTGATGTCTTCGGTAGCACGATCTTGTCGAAAGAGCCCTACATCGATTAATGCGTCTTTACGATACATGGTGTTAGCACCACTATAGGCATAGATCCCACCAAAAACTCCGATTTGAGTTCTTTTTATTATTCCAACAATGCTGGAGAATTCAACAGTTTGCGATTTTGCAATTAGTTTAGAACGATTTTGGACATCCATATTAGCAGTAACCGCACCAATATTTGTAGCCCCTTCACGAATAAAATAGTTCACATAAAGATTCAAAGCATTGGGCTCAGGAATTGTATCAGCATCGTTACTTAATATTAATTCGCCCTTAGCAAAACCAAGCCCAATATTAAAGGCATGAGCTTTTCCTTTATTTTTTTCAATTCGGATGACACGGAGATTAGGATATTTTTTTTGCAAAAGTTGTAGAATCTGCGGGGTATGATCTGTTGAGCCGTCGTCCATGACCAATACTTCATAGTTAACATAGTTCAGTTTAGTCAATAAGTACTCTACCGTATGAGCAATGACTATCTCTTCATTGTGAGCAGGAACCATAATAGTGATGAAAGGTTCAGCTTCAACAGGGATTGTGTCCCAATCTTTTTGTTTATGTTTAAACAAGAAGGTGTAGCAAAATGCTCCAATAAACCACGAAAAACCGCCGATGATGGGGTAGGTGGCGAGCAGGGTGATAAACGCTTCAAATAAAAAGACAAAAAGACTGTGAAAAGAGGTAACGACTGGCATCATAATTTTGCACCTCCATCATCATATAAGTTTTTGATGAAAGAGGTATCAAAGTTTTGTTCCTCTGAAACAGAGTAGTAGCGGACGTTCAACCGAAAATCTTCAGACCCAAAACGTTCGCTATATACTTGGTTCATCAGAGAACGTCGTTTATTGAGTTGGGCTTCATTATGCGTGTTTTTGTAACGTAAGGTACGATTAAAACGATGATTATTAAAGAGGGTTAGTGTGATATAGATAATGACAATAGTCAAAAAGGTAAAAGCTAAAAAAATAAAAAGTAAACGAATGGACGAAATTTCGCCACCATTCATCAGATGATATCGCTTGGTAAGATGCCGCGGCAAAAGAAAGGGAGAAGAAGTCCAAATAAGAGGTACAAGGATTCCTACCCATCCAATGAGCGCCACCAAACTTTGTATTATTTTTGTTTTGCGATGGCCTTTTTCAAAGAAGCGGTCTTCAACTAAAATTTTAGCGACTTCTCGGCGTTTTGTGTTTTGTTTCATTGCGTATTTCCTTAGTAATAGTCAATCAAGATAAAAGACCAGTATTTTAAATAGAAATAAAAGTAACGTTTGGAAAATGTTGCATAAAACCAAATTTAAAATCATGTGTGAGCATTATCTGAAGTTCTAAAAAGATACTCAGGATTAGCGTTCTCTAACTATTTCAACGAATTATAACATTATTGAAATTCACTCCAAATTGATTTGACTTAGAATAAAAAACAAAATATGCACTTTGTAAGTACGTAAAATGATAAAGTTCCACAATTTAAGAATTGGAAGGGCCTAGCTATTTTGGAAGTTATGGAATATCTATAAAGTGATTTTTTAAAGGGAAAAAACGAGATTAATTTTGGAGAAAGATGACTCCTCCAAATCCGTTCAAGAAATTGGACAGGTTATTATTTGGAGATTAGAGTGAAAGCATGTAGTGAGGGGAAGCGAAAGCTGTTCCCCTCTTTTAGATGAAGAAAAGAATAATCGTGTAGTCATTTTAATACGTATAACGGTTGAAGTCCCTTAGGATTTAATATATTTTTAGAGTACATAAAGAAAAGAGGGATGAGGAGGCGAGTAAGAACTTATTGATGAAGTGAGAAGATTTTAAAAGGAAGGAGAAAGAGGTCTCTATTAAATCTAAAGAATAGAGACTTGAGCAACTATTTAGATAGACCCAATAAAAATTATGGGGACAAACAAAGAAAGGATTTGTAAGAAGTACAAATTAATGGTGGAATGATGAAACATTTAAGACGAGTATTGAAAGTGTTTGCGCTGATGGCATTAGTCCTCACCTTTATTGTGACATATTTTGCCGCTAATAATTTTCCTGTCAAGCAGGTTAAGGCAGAATCCCCTGTAGCAGTGCAAAAGGCAGAAACACCGTTGAGAGATAAAGAAACAAATACTGCGAATATCGTTGAAAAGGATGCCTGGTGGACGGATCCAGCGGCTTATAAAGCCAATTTAATGTTGAAAGTGAATGGTTCAAGCCTATCTGGGCCGATGGATGTGATTTTCGTCTTAGATCGGTCAGGGAGTATGGATATGACCTATACCGATAACGCGAACAGTGAGGGTTATCCGCTTTACTCAAGTCCTTGCCTGAATCAAGAACATTTTTACCTAGAACCGCTTGGACAGACTAAAGAACCAGTTGAAAATGCTGATGTGACGAAAGTATATAATAATGGCGATAATACCTTAACAGTTTATAATCCCGATGTGAAGCAGTGGGAACAAGTGGGTACCACGCCTGTCCATCTCTTTGAACAATTTACACCCGATACTGCCAAATATATCCCTTATCATTTTAAAAAAGAGGGAGATACTTTTGTACGCATTAGCCACTGGGACGCTACTGCACAGGTAGGAAATAAAGCAACGCCAGGAGTTTGGGTACATGGTGAAGAAGACGAGGGGTGTTACGATCGCTGGATGCTTTCTAAAAAAGCTATTACGACAGTGAGTACAAAACTTTTCAAGGAACACCCCGAAAATAGAGTAGCGCTTGTACCTTTTTCTATAAGAGATTCAAGTATGGTAGAACATCTGAACTATAACTCGGCTCGAATGAATAACTTTAGAGATAATCTGGTTTCTAAAAATGGTGAAAAAGGTCATTTTGATACGACTACAGGCACAGGAATTGATGCGGGCGGCGCGATTACAGGCACTTACAATTCCATAGTGGGGTGGAAAAATAATATTGTGGATAATGAAGCAGCGCTTGAGGATATGCTCCCCCGGTTGTTTACAACACCACAGACCGATTATCAATATGGTTTAAGTATGGCTTATAATCTTCTTCAGGAACGCTCTGATGAAGCAAAATCAAGTAAAGGGGCCATGGTTGTCTTCTTATCCGATGGAGTACCGCAAAGTGCCTCTACCATGCGACTTGGTTGGGGTGGAGGCGGATCTATTGTATCGTTTGCTCAGGCAGATGCAAGAATTTTGTCAATGTCTGATGCGATTACAAATAATCAGCCGGTTGCTATCGAAGGAGCTTTAACAGGGCCTTACCAGCGACATGATGTTAATCCCACCTATCTTACACCTCTTGAAGGAGGGACGTACGAAGCTTCTGGTATGGGAGCTGAAATGATTACAGTAGATTATATGGCTAATAGTGCTATTTTAAAATCTATGACCAATGATCCTCAAAATTATTTTGAAGTTCCAGCCGATAATATCGGAGCAGGAGAAGAATATCTGAGTAATCTTCTTCTTAATTCGACCCTTTTTCCTGGTGGACGATACTCAGAGCTGAGAGACAAAGTAAGTCAATACTACTATGTTCCAGAAGATGCGACGCTTCCTGAAGGAGTCACGGTAGAAGGAAACTACGAAACAAAAGGTGAAGAACAGACGATTGTCTGGGACTTGGGGGATCTTTATGACTATGCTCCTGACGACTATCCAGAGATTAATATCCCCTTAGTCTTAAAAGAAGAGTATCGACAAGTTGCACAAGATACTTATTATCCTACAAATGCAGATACGAGTGAGAAAGGAACAGATATCTATGATGTAGAACGGGGGATTGATGATGAGGACACCGGAGCAAAGTTGTATTATACCGATCCTACACAGCAAAAACGTTATGATACTATTGGAACGCCGAAGTTGGCAGTGCATCCTACTGTTAAACGGTCTGTTAATTATCAACTCATAGCTACCAAAGCACTTGAAGGACGCTCTTTGAAAGCTAATGAGTTTCAGTTTGAGTTGTTAGATGCGTCGGGGAAGGTTATTCAGACCGCTACAAATGATGAATCAGGCCAGATTGTTTTCAATGAGCAAAGCTACACAGCAACTGGAAAATATCAGTATACAATACGGGAAAAAAATGGAGCTGATCAGAATATAGAATATGATCCTTCAACTTACCCAGTTGTTGTTGAAGTTAAAGAAGAATCAGGCCAGTTAATAGCATCAGCCACAGGAGAAGATAAAGCGCGCTTTGAGAACAAGTATCATCCCCAAGTCGCGAAATTAAGGTTAGAAGCAACTAAAGAATTAGTAGGTAAAAAACTGTCAGATGATGCCTTTACTTTTGAACTATTAGATGCCTCTGGAAAAGTTATTCAGACGACAAAAAATAAGCAATCTGGAGCGGTGTTGTTTGAGGAAATCGTCTACAACCAAGTAGGAGCTTACGACTATATTATTCGTGAGCAAAAAGGAGAGGATCCTCAGATTACTTATGATCCTTCAAATTATAAGGTGCATGTAAAAGTTGAAGATCACGATGGTCAGCTTGTAGCAGTAGCAGCTTATGACAAAAAACCACACTTTAAAAATCAGTATCAACCACTAAAGGCTGCAGAAGCATCTGCAACAAAAACAAAGAATGCTACAACTCCTTCAAAGAGTGCTCCGACCAAACTTTCATCAAGCAAAGCTACGTCGAAAGTTACCTTGCCTCAGACGGGTGACAGCATGACAATATGGATTATTCTCATGGGTCTGGGGATTCTTCTTGGAGTTTATCTGATCTATGCAGTAATAAAGGCCCTACGTACGAAATGATAGGGAACTAAAAGTAAGAAATTACACCGAATACTTCTCCTTTCTTCAAAGCTTTACAGAATAGAGCTGTTCTGTAAGGCTTTTTAATTTGTATTTTTAAAATATAATACAAGAGCTTAAATAAAAAAGTTTTACTTTATTAGAGGAGGAAAAACATGTGAAGAAACAAGCAAAAATGAGGAATTTATGGTATAATATACGCAAATTTTGGGAACGATATCGAGGGAAATAATTAACTATGAGTAGAATGATGCCAGCGCGCGTAAGGAGTGAAGGAATTGCCTTATACAACCAAGGGTTCTTGGAAGATCCAGTGGAAGTAGATTTCAAACTTTCAGTAGAAATTGATGGGGAACAGGTAGTTTATGACTTAGATGGTGCGCAGGATAATTGTACTTGTACAATTTTTCAGCAAAATCATCGCTATTGTAAACATATTGCAGCCGTAGAAGAATATTTAAAGAATAAAGGTCCAGAAGTTTCAGAGCCACATAAAAACGAATCAGGAAGCATTGAGCGACCACTTTATACCGAGAATGTGGCTTTTTTGAATGCCATAAATGGTGAAACGTCTCTTAATTTTAATGCTGATCAATATTCAATTGAAGTACTGGTTGAGGATAATAGTCAGCTCTATGACCATTTTTCAATGGATTACTTTTTATATTTTGATCTCCGTTTGAAGAGTGAAAAATTAGGGCGTTCTTATGTCATTAAAGATATTCCCTATTTTTTGCGCGCTTTAAAAAATTATAGTCAGTACTCGTTGGGATCATTGCACTATATTGATTTATTTTTCGAACATTTTGATGAAGCAAGTCAAGATTTTTTAAGCTTCCTTTTAAAAATTGATGGAAAATCAGATGAAGCTTTAACGCGCTCACTCTATATTAAAAATGGTCGTTACCTCAATATCCCTTTTTTATTTTTGGAAGAGGCAATGGATTTAGTTTCTGCTCTGGCGCATCATCAGCTCAAAATTGCGGGAAGTCCAGTTAATTATTATACGTTCATTCCTTTAGATAATGAATCTGAGCTTTATCGGTTTGTGGTAGAAAGCCAACAAGATTATATTGAGTTAAAAATGCTTCACGAAGATTATCATAATTTTTATGACTATGCTTTGTTGTATGCTGATCATATTTTTTATAAAGTTACCCAAGAGCAACGCCGTTTACTTCTAGTTTTAAGTAAACAATTTGCTCAGGAAGCATCCATTAAATTTTCATATAGTGATAAAGATAAGTTAGCCCAAGCCTTACAACAGTTAGCTGGACTAGGTCAGGTAATTGCGCCAGAACATTTTGTAGTTAAACCTTTTGATGCAACCTTTTCTTTTGAAATGGTAAACCAAGATACTTTGAGTCTGGGGATTCGCTTTGATTATGGAAATTTCTTCATTGATAGCTTCCATGACTTGGAAACTTTGGAATTTTCTCGGGATTTGCGCAAAGAGCAAAAGATATTTGCGCTGATGGAGCGTTTTGGTTTTCCAAAATCTTTTAATTCTACACTGACCATACCGTCAGCAAAAGAAGTTTCCACTTATGATCAAATGCGAGCACTTACGGAGACATTTTTTATAAAAATCCTTCCTGCTTTTCGTAAGGTGGGTACTGTTAGGCTATCTGAAAATCTTGAAGAACTGAAAATGGACGAAGTACCGGATATTCACATTGATAACATTGGTGGGCTTTTAGATATTTCCTTTGATTTACCTCAAGTTGGAGAGAATGAATTTGCAGAAGTAATAGCGAAACTCCAAGAAGATGCCGAATTTTACATCAGTGAAAGTGGGAAATTTTATCATTTTGACGAAAAATTTGATCACTTGAAATCAGCACTTCATGAACTAGATGATCAATTTACCCTTAAAGGCAACCGACTTCAAGTCAATGTAAATAGAAGTTTTCAAGTCTCAAAAATATTTGAAAACATCAAGGGTACGTCTTTTTCAGAAAAATTCAAATCCCTTTATCAACATTTGACACACCCAGAAACTTTCCCTTATGAAAAACCTGAGCATGTTAAAGCTGATTTGAGATCGTATCAGGAAACAGGGGTACGTTGGATGAGTATGCTGAGTCATTATGATTTGGGAGGGATTTTAGCGGACGATATGGGACTGGGTAAAACGGTCCAAGCCATTACCTTTTTATTGTCAAACTTAAAAGATGGCGAACGAGCTTTAGTTACGGCACCAGCTAGCTTAACTTATAACTGGGCCAGTGAATTTGAAAAGTTCACTGATGAAGATAATTTTGTTGTTGTTGATGGTACCAAAACGGAGCGCATGGAGCAACTTGAGAGTGATCGCCAAATCTTTATTACGAGTTATGGAAGTTTTCTGAAGGACTTTGAGGCTTATCAAAGTAAAAAATTGAACTATCTTTTGCTTGATGAAGCGCAGGTGGTTAAAAATTATAGCAGCAAAACCAACAAGGCATTAAGCGCACTCAATGTAGAACATACTTTTGCTTTATCGGGAACACCATTGGAAAATCGGATTGAAGAGATTTGGGCGATATTCCAAGTAGTAATGCCTGGTTTCTTACCTAAACGTGAAAAATTTAATAAAATGGCACCGTCCTCAATCTCACGTTTAATCCAGCCCTTTATCATGCGGCGTAAGAAAGAAGAGGTACTCCAAGAATTACCAGAAAAGATGGAAATCACCTTATATAATCAATTAGCGGAAGATCAAAAAGTCATCTATCTCGCCCAGCTTGAGCTGATGCAACAGCAGGTCATGGAAATGGATAGCGCAGCTCTATCTCGCTCACGGATAGAAATTTTGGCGGGAATTACACGGTTAAGACAGATTTGTAACACGCCAGCCCTCTTTATGGAAAACTATACAGGCTCATCTGGAAAATTAGAACGATTGCGTGAACTTCTAGCTCAAATCAAAGATTCTGGACATCGACCACTAATCTTTTCACAGTTTACAAAAGTTTTTCCTTATATTGAGGAATTGATGGAAGAGCAAGGGATGGCAAGTTACAGACTGACAGGCTCAACACCAATCAAAGACAGATTGTCTATGGTACAGGCGTTTAATGCTGGAAGTCGAGATGCTTTCTTAGTTTCACTTAAAGCTGGCGGGGTAGGGTTGAACCTAACCAGCGCGGATGTAGTTATTTTGGTTGACTTATGGTGGAATCCTGCGGTAGAAGAGCAAGCTATTGCGCGTGCACACCGGATGGGACAAAAGAACACGGTTGAAGTGATTCGAATGATTACTCAAGGGACGATTGAAGAAAAAATCATGGAGATACAAGAGCGCAAGAAAGATTTAATTGCAAATGTCCTTGAAGGAGATGCGGTCGACAAAGTGCTCAGTGAGTCAGAAATTCGGGAAATTCTCGGAGTTTGACTTTAAAAAACGGCGAAATTAAGCTATAATGATAATGGAATCATATTATTTTGGCCTAACACTTACTGGAATAAGAATTGAGCTAAAATGAGGAATGAGGTTCTCTTGCTATTGATAAGAAGTGATATGAAGCTCTACTGACAGCATCGTCAGTGCTTTCTGCTTGTTTTAGTCAGAGAATGACGATTCAAAAAATTTGAAATAGAATAATCATAAATGAAATAAATAAACTAAAAAAGTAGGGCAAAAAATGGTAGAAAGAAGAGTTACATTTCCAATCATCGGGGATGATGAAAGTCTCCAAAAAGATACTCGTGTGATTTTTACGAACCAGCAGTTGCTGACGAGAAATCCGAGCCTTCAAGATGAAGCTTCGATTGGTGGGACGAAAAGTCCAGCAAAACCAGAAACAAAGCGTTCTGAAAATTTCAAACCGTATAAGGCAAAAACGAGTTTTAGCACGCAACATCGTCCTTTGAGTTCGAATCACAGTGGGGTCAGCTCTTACGATAAAATGCCGAAAAAAACGAGCGTAGATGAATCAAAAGAACGAGCAAAACGAGCTGCAGCAACACTTCCAAAACCTCCTAAGCAATATGTATCGCCCTTGGAGCGTGATAAAGAAGATTTGTCAGTACGTCGCTCAACCTCAGCTATTTTAAATAAGCGTCCTTCTGTAAATGATAATCCAATTCAGGACATGAAAAAACGGGGCATGAACGTTTCAGATGCTGTAGCAAAAGATTCCTCAGCTATGAAAAAAGCTACGCCACATGGCGCAACAACGGAGGCCCAAAAAGGGAGTTATTTCGAAAATAAACGGAAGAATATTTTTGACCGAGGAATTGTTTAGACTATAGAATACTGTTAAAACCCACTAAGAGGGGCTTAACTTTAGAACTGATGGTTCTGTCAGCAAATGTTGGCAGAATCATTTTGAGCAAAATACACTTTAACTGTAAGAAAAGAAGGGAAATTTCTATCATTGATTGAGTCGTTAAAAGAGAATGTTGACTTTTTTAACGGGGCTCTGATAAGTTGAGCGAAGGTTTTACTTATCTGCTGACAGCTCGGTCAGAAGCTGATGGAATATTTTAACATGGAAAAAACATATCATTTTACCGGAATCAAAGGCTCTGGCATGAGCGCACTTGCATTAATGTTGCATCAAATGGGCAAAAAAGTTCAAGGATCAGATTCAACAGATTATTTCTTCACGCAACGTGGACTTGAACAAGCAGGTGTTCCTCTTTTACCTTTTGATGAGAAGAACATTAAACCTGAATTTGAACTCATTGCTGGAAATGCTTTTCGTGACGACAATAACGTTGAAATAGCATTTGCGCATAAAAATGGTTTTCCTTTCAAACGTTACCACGAATTCTTGGGCCATTTCATGGAAGATTTCACAAGCATTGGGGTAGCTGGGGCTCACGGTAAAACGTCAACAACGGGTATGTTAGCACATGTGATGGCGAATATTGTCGATACTTCCTACTTGATTGGGGACGGAACAGGACGCGGGAACGCTCAAAGTAAATATTTTGTCTTTGAATCTGATGAGTATGAGCGCCACTTTATGCCTTATCATCCTGAGTACACCATCATGACAAATATTGACTTTGACCATCCGGACTATTTTGAAGGAATTGAAGATGTCACGGCTGCTTTTCAGGATTATGCTAATAATATAAAAAACGGTATTTTTGCTTATGGTGAAGATAGTAACTTACGTAAGTTGACTGCAAAAGCACCAATTTTCTATTATGGTTTTGAAGCAAATGATGATTATCGCGCAGAAAACCTTATCCGCAGTACACGTGGCTCTTCCTTTGATGCCTTTTTCCGTGGCGAAAAAGTAGGACACTTTGTCGTGCCGGCTTATGGTAAACATAACGTTTTAAATGCTTTGTCCGTTGTTGCAGTTTGTCATAATTTGGGCTTAGATATGACGGAGGTGGCAGATCATCTTTTGACTTTCCGCGGAGTGAAGCGTCGTTTCACAGAAAAGAAAGTGGGCGAAACAGTAATCATTGATGATTTTGCTCACCATCCTACAGAAATCGAAGCAACTCTGGATGCTGCTCGTCAAAAATATCCAGACCGTGAAATTGTTGCAGTATTCCAACCCCATACTTTCACAAGAACAATTGCCTTTGCTGACGAATTTGCTAGCGTTTTAGACCATGCTGATACGGTTTATTTAGCACAGATTTATGGTTCTGCTCGAGAAGTAGATCATCATGAAATCACTGCGCAAGACTTGGCAGATAAAGTTCGTAAACCAGCTAAAGTGATTGAACTTGAAAATGTTTCTCCTTTGTTGGACCACGAACGTGCAGTTTATGTCTTTATGGGTGCGGGAAATATTCAAAAGTACGAACTGGCTTTTGAAAAATTACTTAGCCAAATTTCTACAAATCTACAATAAAATAAAAAACACACTGCATATGGCTCAGTGTGTTTTTTATTACTGACCGGTCTGTCAGTAAGATGAGCAAGTAAAAATCCAAGCCACATAAGGTGACTTGGACTAAAGGGGTTTATGAAGAAATTATTTAGGGAGTAAAAACATTATAAATGTAATCGCTTAACTGATCCTTAACGGACGATAATTTTAACCCATTAAAATATATTTTATTTCTGCTGTGAGTACAGTAGCATCTTTTTCAGAAGCACAAATAACTAAAAGCGTATCTGCTCCAGCGATTGTACCTAGAATATCAGTACGACTATCACGCTCATCATCAAGAGCATTGGCTAGCAAATCTGCTTCGCCGAGCTTAGTGCGAATAACCACTAACGCTCCTACAGAGGTTGCCGAAATGACAAAGTTGTAAAAATACAGGTGGAGATCTGAATTTATTTTATCATTTCCAGAGGTCAGAAACGAGTAGAAACTTTCGCCTTTATCTCGTTTCTTAATAATATTTAATTTTCTAATATCACGGGAGAGGGTGGCCTGTGTAACTGATACACCACGTTCTACCAATAAATTTTGTAACTCTTCTTGGGTAGAAATACGGTTATTAGTCACGATATCCTTAATAATTTCTAATCTTTCGTCTCTTTTCATAGCATAATTATACCATATAATATCAAATATATTGACAAAATTAGTATTTTTTCTGTATAATTGGTGAATGGATGAAAAACAATTAGTAAGCCAAGCACTGTCCGCTGCTCTTGATGGTGCCCTTGGAGTTGACCAAATCGCAGCTATTATCGAAAAACCTAAATCATCAGATTTAGGTGATTTAGCATTCCCCGCTTTTCAATTAGCTAAAACCCTCCGAAAAGCCCCTCAAGCCATTGCTGCTGAACTCGCTGAAAAGATAGATGCTAGTGGGTTCGAGAAAGTTGTAGCTGTTGGACCTTATGTCAATTTTTTCCTTGATAAAAATGCAACCGCCTCTGGTGTGATTCATGAAATTTTGACCGCTGGAGAACACTATGGTGACGAAAATATAGGTGCAGGCGGCAATGTGCCCATTGATATGTCAGCGCCAAATATCGCTAAACCTTTCTCAATTGGACATTTGCGTTCAACGGTTATCGGGGACTCCATCGCCAAAATCTATGAAAAATTAGGATATCAACCGATCAAAATCAATCACTTGGGTGACTGGGGCAAACAATTCGGTTTGTTGATTACTGCCTATAAAAAATATGGGGATGAAGCAACAATCACAGCCAATCCTATTGACGAATTGCTGAAACTTTATGTTCAAATCAATGCTGAGGCTAAAGAAGATCCAGCAGTTGATGAGGAAGGCCGTGAATGGTTCCTTAAAATGGAGCAAGGCGATGAAGAAGCGCTTCGCATTTGGAAATGGTTTTCTGATGTCTCATTAATTGAATTCAATCGAATTTACGGGAAATTGGGTGTAACATTTGACCACTTTATGGGCGAAAGTTTCTATAGTGATAAAATGGATGCCATTGTTGAAGATTTAGAAAATAAAAATCTTCTCCATGAATCAAAAGGTGCTTTGATTGTTGATCTTGAAAAATACAATCTTAATCCTGCCTTGATTAAGAAAACAGATGGTGCTACCCTCTACATCACGCGTGATTTAGCGACCGCTGTTTATCGGAAAAATACTTTTAATTTTGTAAAATCACTCTATGTAGTAGGTGGAGAACAAACGAACCACTTCAAACAATTGAAAGCAGTCTTGAAAGAAGCGGGCTATGACTGGTCTGATGATATGGTCCATGTTCCTTTTGGCATGGTCACACAGGGCGGTAAAAAATTCTCTACACGTAAAGGACATGTGGTTAAGCTAGAAATGGCGCTTGACGAAGCAGTCGAACGTGCTGAAAAACAAATTGATGAAAAAAATCCAAACCTAGCGAATAAAGAAGAAGTAGCAAAACAAGTTGGTGTTGGTGCGGTGAAATTTTATGACCTGAAGACCGACCGTAACAATGGTTATGATTTTGATTTGGACGAGATGGTTTCTTTTGAAGGTGAAACGGGACCTTATGTGCAATATGCTCATGCACGGATTCAATCCATTTTGCGTAAAGCTAACCGTCCAGTTAATCTTGATAACCTTGAGCTTAAGATTTCAGATGCTGAGGCTTGGGAAATCGTGAAATATCTGAAAGACTTCCCAATGATCGTTAAACGTGCTGCTGATAACTATGAACCTTCTGTTATCGCTAAGTATGCCATTTCATTGGCGCAAGCATTTAACAAATATTATGCTCATGTACGTGTCTTGGAAGATAACGCAGAATTAGACTCACGCCTTGCGCTCATTAGTGCAACAGCAACAGTGTTGAAAGAAGCGCTACGGTTACTTGGTGTGGCTGCCCCTGAAAATATGTAAAATTAAATGAATATCTTGTTGATGAAAATATTAATTTTTATCAGCAGGGTATTTTTTTTACATTTCATTTGATACAAAAATCACAAAAATGTATTCTAAGAAAACAGTGAGAAACAGCATGGTTAAGCAAGATTTGCATAAAGCGTGAAATTGTCAGAATATAAAAAAAGATAAAAAAGGAACAAAAGCCATAAAATAAGCATTGTTAGCGCTTGACAAAAGTAAGGAGTAGATGTATAATTTCCTTGTAAACGATTCCAATAATACTAAATTGGATTAGGAAAGGATACCCAAAATGAACAACGGAATTAATGTCAATTCAGAAATCGGGAAATTAAAATCAGTGCTTCTCCATCGTCCAGGTGCAGAAGTGGAGAATATCACACCTGATACAATGCATCAGTTACTCTTTGATGATATTCCTTATCTCAAAATCGCCCAAAAAGAGCATGATTTCTTCGCTCAAACTTTGCGTGATAATGGAGCTGAAACGGTATATATTGAAAATCTTGCAACTGAAGTATTCGATGCTTCATCAGATGTGAAACATGAATTTTTGGATCGCCTCTTGCACGAAGCCGGTTATCGTCCAGGACGTACGTACGATGGATTAACCCAATACTTATCTTCTATGTCTACTAAAGAAATGGTTGATAAAATCTACGCGGGTGTTCGCAAAAGTGAAGTAGATATCAAACGTACAGCACTTAGCGATATGGCAGGATCTGATGCTGAAAATTATTTCTACCTCAATCCTTTACCAAATGCCTACTTCACACGTGACCCCCAAGCTTCAATGGGTGTCGGAATGACCATTAATAAAATGACTTTCCCAGCTCGCCAACCAGAAAGTTTAATTACTGAATATGTGATGGCTAATCATCCACGTTTCAAAGACACTCCAATCTGGCGCGACCGTAACCATACAACTCGTATTGAAGGTGGTGATGAATTAATCCTTAATAAAACAACAGTGGCTATTGGGGTTTCAGAACGTACTTCATCTAAAACAATTCAAAATCTCGCTAAAGAGTTATTTGCAAACCCACGTTCAACATTTGATACAGTATTGGCAGTGGAAATTCCTCATAATCACGCAATGATGCATTTGGATACAGTCTTTACAATGATTAATCATGATCAATTTACTGTCTTTCCAGGAATCATGGATGGTGCAGGAAATATCAATGTCTTCATTCTCCGTCCAGGTAAAGATGGTGAAGTAGAGATTGAACGCTTGTATGATTTGAAAGCTGCGCTCAAGAAAGTCTTAAATCTCTCAGAACTTGACTTGATTGAATGTGGAGGTGGTGATCCAATCGCAGCGCCACGTGAACAATGGAACGATGGTTCAAATACACTTGCCATTGCACCAGGTGAAATCGTGACTTACGACCGGAACTATGTCACCATCGAACTTTTGAAAGAACATGGAATCAAAGTTCATGAAATTCTTTCAAGTGAGCTTGGTCGCGGACGTGGTGGTGCACGTTGTATGTCTCAACCACTCTGGCGTGAAGACTTGTAATGAACAAGCTCATTTAAAAACGTATAAAAAATATTAGGATGATTCAAAAGTTACTGACAGCTCTGTCAGTCAATCAAAACAAAGAAAAGGAAGAAAATAATGACATCACCACTTATTACAAAAGCAGAAGTAAATTCAGTATTCCAAGGTCGTAGCTTACTTGCTGAAAAAGATTTTACACCAGCTGAAATTAACTACCTTGTTGATTTTGGACTTCATTTGAAAGCATTGAAACAACAAAATATTCCTCACCACTACCTTGAAGGTAAAAATATTGCCTTGCTCTTTGCAAAAACTTCAACTCGTACGCGTGCTGCCTTTACAACTGCTGCAATTGACCTTGGTGCTCATCCAGAATACCTTGGTGCTAACGATATTCAATTGGGAATTAAAGAATCAACAGAAGACACAGCTCGCGTGCTTGGTTCAATGTTTGATGCGATTGAACGTCGTGGCTTCTCTCAAAAAGAAGTTGAAGATTTGGCAAAATACTCTGGTGTTCCAGTTTGGAATGGTTTGACAGATGATTGGCATCCAACACAAATGATTGCCGACTTTATGACTGTTAAAGAAAACTTTGGGCATCTTAAAGGTTTGACATTAGTCTACGTAGGTGATGGTCGTAACAACATGGCAAACTCACTTATCGTAACTGGTTCAATGCTTGGTGTAAATGTTCATATCGTTGCTCCAGATTCACTTCATCCTTCTCAAGAAGTGATGGATATTGCCAATAAATTTGCTGAAAAATCAGGTGCTAAACCTCTTGCAACTTCAAATATTGAAGAAGGTGTTAAAGGCGCAAACATTATTTACTCAGACGTTTGGGTATCAATGGGAGAATCTAACTGGGAAGAACGTGTTAAACTTTTGACACCATACCGTATCACAATGGATATGCTTAAAATGACTGGAAATGCTGACAATGGTCAATTGATCTTTATGCACTGCTTACCAGCATTCCACGATACTGAAACTGAATATGGTAAAGAAATCAAAGAAAAATATGGTTTGACAGAAATGGAAGTGACTGACGAAGTATTCCGTTCTAAATATGCGCGCCAATTTGAAGAAGCAGAAAATCGGATGCACTCTATCAAAGCCATCATGGCTGCAACTTTGGGTAATCTCTTCATCCCAGCAGTTCCAGAAGATTTTAAATAAGAAGAAACAGAAAGAGGAGCTTTGTTGGCTTTACTGACAGATCTGTCAGTAGCTGACGAAAAACTTTGATTGACAACTATTTACAGCAGTCTAAAAGTTCTTTAGGCTGCTTTGATAGTTGACATCATCGAAAGGATTAATATGGAAACAGAAAATAAAAAGGGTATAGGGCTAGCAGCCCTCGTTGCAATTATTGTTTCTGGCGCCATCGGAGGTGGGGTGTTTAACCTCTCTAACGATTTGGCAACAAATGCCTCACCGGGTGGCGTAGTCATTTCTTGGATTGTGATTGGTTTTGGGATTTTGATGCTCGTTTTGTCACTCAATCACTTAGTTATTAATAAACCCGAACTTTCTGGGGTATCAGATTATGCACGTGCCGGCTTTGGTAATATGGTCGGATTTATCTCAGGTTGGGGTTATTGGTTATCTGCTTGGGCTGGTAATATTGCTTTTGCGGTTTTGATGATGACCTCCGTCGATTACTTCTTCCCAGGTGTTTTTCAAGCCAAAAATGGGTCACTGACCATTCTGTCAGTAATTGTTGTTTCGATTGTTTCCTGGGGATTGACCTTACTTGTTATGCGTGGTGTAGAAGGGGCAGCGGTCATTAATGCCATTGTCCTTGTGGCAAAATTGATTCCACTTTTTGTCTTCGTAATTGCAGGGATTGTAACTTTCAAAGCAGGTGTCTTCAGTGCTCATTTCTGGCAAAACTTTGTGGCAAATACAAATGCTGATGGGGTCATTAAGAGTTTGACTTGGACAAACATGACTGGCGGTGATTTATTCAGTCAAGTCAAAGGATCGCTCATGGTTATGATTTGGGTCTTTGTCGGAATCGAAGGGGCAGCCATGATGGGTGACCGTGCAAAACGTAAATCAGATGCCGGTAAAGCCTCAATCCTTGGGTTAATTGCCTTGTTAGTAATCTATATCTTGCTCTCTTTATTGCCCTTTGGTTTTATGAGTCAACAAGAATTAGCCAATACAGGACAACCTGGTTTGGTTCACATCCTAAATGCCATGGTCGGTGGTTGGGGTGGCTCACTCATGGCGATTGGTCTTGTGATTTCACTTTTAGGTGCATGGCTTTCTTGGACGATGCTTCCAGTAGAAGCGACACAACAACTGTCTGATCAAAAATTACTTCCTAGCTGGTTTGGTAAACTTAACGCAAAAGGTGCACCAAGTAATTCCTTATTGCTCACTCAATTAATTGTTCAAATTTTCTTGATTGTCACTTACTTTGTAGCGGATGCTTATAACGTCTTCGTCTATCTTTGTACAGCAGTGATTATGATCTGTTACGCTCTGGTAGGACTTTATCTCCTTAAATTAGGTATCCAAGAAAAACATGCTAAAAATATTGTGATTGGTTTTATTGCAGCAGCTTTCCAAATTTTGGCATTGTACTATTCAGGTTGGCAATTTGTTTGGCTCTCACTTATCCTTTACGCGGTTGGATTTATCCTTTATGCCTTGGGTAAAAAAGAGTATGGCAACAAAATGTCTGGTGCTGAATTGGTAGCAACTATTGTTTTAACGGTCTTAGGTATTCTCGCTGTCTTTGGTGTATATGGAAACTGGCTAGGTCTACAAGATGCTCTAGGCATTGATGGCAATACCTTGTTGGTGGCTGTCGTACCCTTGATTGTTGTGACATTTATCGTATACTTTGTGGTACGAAGCGATATCAATAAAAAATCATTAAAAAATTAATTAAGGAGTAGAGAAAATGGTAAGACGTATTGTTGTGGCTCTGGGAGGGAATGCTATCCTAACCAAAGATCCATCAGCAAAAGCACAAAAGAAAGCTTTAGAAGTAACTGCTGAACAGCTTATGCCCTTAATCAAGAATAATGATACACAAATGGTTGTGACGCATGGCAATGGACCGCAAGTCGGGAACTTACTTTTACAACAGCTAGGTTCAGATAGTGAAACAAATCCAGCCATGCCACTTGATACAGTAGGAGCAATGACACAAGGTGAAATCGGCTTTTGGACAGCACAGGCTTTTATAAAAGCACTGGCTAACAACGGTTTAGGAAATTACCCTGTCCTTTCTGTGGTTACGCAAACCTTAGTGGATGAGCATGATCCTGCTTTTCAAAATGCGACTAAACCAATTGGCCCTTTTTATACTGCGGAACAACTTCCGGAAATTAAAAATCAGTTTCCTGACTGGGAGTTGATGGAAGATGCAGGTCGTGGCTATCGTCGTGTGGTCCCTAGTCCCAAACCTATTGAAATCGTGGAAGCGGAAGGTTTCGCACCGATTTTGGAATCAGGAAGTCTCTTGATTGCTTCTGGTGGTGGAGGGATACCCGTCATAAAAGATGGTAAAGGTTATAAAGGTGTAGAAGCTGTCATTGATAAAGATTTCTCAGCTGCAAAACTTGCTGAAATGGTAGAAGCAGATGAATTGCTCATTTTAACCAATGGGGGAGATGTCTTCCTCAATTATGGCAAACCAGATCAAGTTCACCTTGAGAAAGTCAGTGTAGCGCAGATGCGTCAATACGTTGAGGAAGAGCGCTTTGCTAAAGGTTCCATGGGACCAAAAGTCGAAGCAGCAGTAAGCTTTGTTGAACGTACTGGGAAAAGAGCGACCATTACGAGTTTAGATAATGTAGAAAATTTTGTGAAATTTGGTAGTGGAACTAAGATAGTACCTTGAAATATGTAGGAGAGAATAGAGGAGAATAATAATGGTAAGACGTATTGTAGTAGCGCTCGGAGGCAATGCCATCTTAACAGATGACCCATCAGCACAAGCGCAAGAAAAGGCACTTGAAACGACCGCTGAACAACTCATTCCGTTGATTAGAAATAACGATGTAGAGATGGTGGTTACCCACGGTAACGGACCACAGGTTGGCAATCTTTTGTTGCAACAACTCGCAGCTAATAGTCCAAAAAATCCAGCCATGCCCTTAGATACTGCTGTTGCAATGACCCAAGGTCAGATTGGCTTTTGGATGGGGCAAGCTTTTACAAGAGCACTTATAAAAAATGAGATGGAACGCGTCCCTGTGATATCTGTAGTAACGCGTACTGTGGTTGATGCGAATGACGCTGCTTTTGAAAAACCAACAAAACCAATTGGTCCTTTTTACGACGAAGCTGGTGTTACTGAGATGAAAGCACAGTATCCGGATTGGATATTTGTAGAGGATTCAGGACGAGGTTATCGCCGAGTAGTTCCTAGTCCAAAACCAACACGTATCGTCGAAGCTGAAGCGATTAAACCATTGATTTCATCAAGTGTATTGGTGACTGTTTCTGGCGGTGGAGGGATTCCCGTCGTTGAAACTTCTGATGGTTATGAAGGGGTCGAAGCGGTAATAGATAAAGATTTCTCAGCTGCGAAAGTAGCAGAACTGGTCGAAGCGGATGATTTATTGATATTGACAGCGGTGGATAATGTTTTTGTTAATTTCAATAAAGAAAATCAGAAAAAACTTGAAACAGTAACAGTGAAAGAAATGCAAACATACATTCAAGAAGGTCAGTTTGCTGCAGGTTCGATGTTACCAAAAGTCCAAGCGGCGATGGAATTTGTTGCTCGTACAGGCCGTCCTGCAACAATCACTTCTTTGGAAAATCTAGAAGACTTCCTCAATAATGATTCAGGAACGAAGATTATTCCCTAAAAAAGGTGCTGCATTTTAAGTGCAGCTTCTTTTTGATTATAAAAATATTATTTAAAATTCATAGACTTAATGTCAGTGATTCTGATTAAAATAAGCTATGATAATAATGTATGATTATTTATCATTAATACTATTCTAACTGACAGAGCTGTCAGTGCATAAAAATTACGAGAGGAAGACAAATCCGGCTAAACAATAAAGAGGATTTGCACAGCACAACTATGGAACTTGTACAATTTGGTTGCGAAGATTGGTTAAATGTCTGGGAAAAATCTGCTACCCTTGATATTGCTCAATCCACTATTGAAGCCCTCAGCTTAGAAGAGATTTTATCATTTGAACCTGATGGTGGGAAAGCTTTCATGGCGAAGTTAATGAAAGAACAATTCAGCTACGGTTGGATTGAGGGGTCGCCTGCTTTCAAAACAGAAGTAGCTAAGCTTTATCAAAGAGTACCTGAGGATAACATTCTCTCCACGAATGGGGCAACCGGAGCGAACTTCTTAAGTATTTTAGGGCTGGTAGGGCAAGGCGACCATGTTATTGCACAATACCCTTCCTACCAACAACTTTATGATTGGCCAAAGACACTTGGTGCTCAAGTTGATTATTGGCAGATAAAAGAGGAAAATGGGTGGTTACCAGCTATTGATGAATTACGACAAATGGTCAAACCTACCACTAAACTTATCTGCTTAAATAACGCTGCACAGCCTACAGGTGCGATTATGACTCCGTCATTTTTATCGGAAGTGATCGAAATAGCTCGAAGTGTAGATGCTTATCTTCTTTGTGATGAGGTTTACCTCCCTTTGGACGAAGAAACAGACTATGCACCTATTGCTGATTTATACGAAAAAGGAATTTCGACCAACTCTATTTCAAAAACTTACTCTGTCCCAGGGATTCGTGTGGGTTGGATTGCTACACAAGATCGCAATCTTTGCGATGAGTTTCGGAAAATTCGGGACTATACGATGATTAGTACGGGTGTTTTTGATGATGCTGTGGCTAGCCTTGTATTGAAACATAGGGAAAAAGTATTGGCAAGGGCGCGCCAAATTGTCAAAGGAAATTTAGCGATTTTGAAAGATTGGGTAGAGCAAGAGCCTCTGGTTTCTATGATTTTCCCTAAAGCTGTTTCTGTTAGTTTTCTGAAATTTGAAGAACTACCACCGAATAAAACTGAAGATTTTGCGATTCAGCTGCTCAAAGAAACAGGAGTATTAATTATTCCTGGTAATCGATTTGACCTTCCAGGTTATGCACGAATTGGTTATTGTACAGACGAAAAAACCTTACGAGAAGGCTTACGTAAGCTGTCTGAATTTTTACGAGCGTATCAAAAATAATAAATTTTCCTGAAAGGGCAGTTCTGTTTTGATATAATGCATAAAAAGTATATAATAGATAAAGTAAAAGTATAATTATAACAATTTTCTTCCTTTGGGAAATCGAACTTAAGTTAGAAGATTAATTTTTAAACTAAGATTATACAAAAAATTTAATTAAATAATAATTAAAAGCTAGAAAGTAGATGAATGGAAGAGAAAAATAGAAAAGGGATTGGCCTTTTCGCGCTCGTTGCGATTATTATTTCAGGTGCTATTGGTGGGGGAGTCTTTAACCTTGCTAACGATCTTGCCAATGGTGCAGCACCTGGAGGTGTAGTGGTTTCATGGCTTTTCATAGGCTTTGGGATGCTGATGCTTGTGCTAAGTTTCAATAGGCTGATTACAACAAAACCGGCACTCTCTGGTGTGTCAGATTACGCACGAGCTGGATTTGGAGATTTTGTAGGCTTCCTATCTGGTTGGGGCTACTGGATTTCTGCATGGACGGGTACGATTGGTTTTTCTGTTTTGATGATGACATCAGCTGATTATTTCTTTCCAGGGAAATTTGCAGAAGCCAACGGCTCACTGACGGTTCTGTCAGTAATTATTGTCTCCATTATTTCTTGGATTTTGATGTTTTTAGTTGATCGCGGTATCGAAACAGCTGCTGTAGTTAACGCAATCGTTTTGATTGCAAAACTTATCCCCCTTGTAGTTTTCTCAATCACAGGTATTGTGCTCTTTAAAGCCAATGTTTTCACCCAGCATTTTTGGGAAACTTTTACCACCAATCTTGCTGCTGATGGCTCTGTCAGAGAAGTAATCTGGCATACCATGACGGGTGGGGCTTTAGTTGGACAAATAAAAACCTCATTAATGGTTATGGTATGGGTCTTTGTAGGGATTGAAGGCGCTGCTATGATGGGTAACCGTGCGAAGAAAAAATCAGACACGGCGAAAGCCACAATTATTGGTTTATCTGTTTTACTTGTCATCTACATTCTTTTATCATTACTGCCTTACGGTTTTATGGATCAAGCCACATTGGCTAATGTCAAAGCGCCTGGTCTAGTTTATATTCTTAACGAAATGGTCGGCGGCTGGGGCGGTACACTTATGGCTGTCGGTCTCATTATCTCACTCTTAGGAGCGTGGCTCTCTTGGACAATGCTTCCTGTAGAAGCAACTCAACTTCTTGCAGAGCAAAAATTACTTCCTCGTTGGTTTGGGAAATTAAATAAATTTCATTCTCCAAGTAATTCTCTCTTGATTACGCAGTTGATGATTCAGATCTTTATCATTATCACTTATTTTGTCGCTAATGCCTATAATGTATTTATTTATATGGCAACAGCTGTAATCATGATCTGTTACGGTTTGGTAGGTGCCTATCTCCTTAAATTAGGTATCCAAGAAAAATCATGGAGTAGTATTCTAATTGGCTTTTTCACTTTTGCTTTTCAAGCTTTAGCTCTTTATCTTTCAGGATGGCAATATGTATGGTTAGCCATGATTCTTTACACGGTTGGTTTTATTCTCTTTGTGAAAGCCAAACGAGAAAACGGACGGAAAGTAACCAAAAGAGAGTGGGTAGCAATGGGAATAGTGACATTGTGTGCTCTTATGGCGCTTGTTTTCTTAATTCGTGGTGGTCACACGGGTACAGCTCTTGATTTACGGGGATTATTAGGGTTTTAATTTAAAGAAGATTGGAATAAGTCATGAGAAGTTTTGGTGAGGTAAAAGAATTATTGGTAAAACTTTCTATTCCCTACAAGATTGTAGAGCATCCAGCAAGCCACTCGACGGAAGAATCAGATGCTTTTATCCAAGGATACGAAGGTTGCCGATCAAAGACGCTAGTCTTGGCTAACAAAAAGTCCACCCAGTTTTATATGATTATCATGGATGACAAAAAGCGTATAGAAATGGATCATTTATCAAATATATTAAAAGTGAAAAGGCTCCATTTTGTATCTGAAGAACGATTAAAAGCGATGCTAGGGCTCTCTTCGGGCATAGTTTCTCTATTTGGCTTAGTAGGTACGCGCTATGATAATATGCATATTTACTTTGATCGTGAAATGCTTGAAGAGCATCGTATCCAAACTTTCCATCCTAACGACAATACGAAAACCCTTTTTATCAAAATGGAAGCATGTTTTACAATCCTTGAAGATCAAGGGTATACTTATGAGGTAGTTGACCTTTAGTCAAAAAGTTTCTTGCTTTGCAGGAAGCTTTTTTTGATATAATAAAACTATGCTAACTTTTCCGCTCATCAATGATACCTCAAGAAAAATCATTCATATTGATATGGATGCCTTTTTTGCTTCTGTTGAAGTGCGTGATAATCCAAAGTTAAAAGGCAAACCCGTAGTCATTGCTCGCAACCCATTGCAAACTGGAGGAAGAGGGGTTGTTTCCACCTGTTCCTATGAGGCTCGTGCCTTCGGTATCCATTCGGCAATGAGTGCTAAAGAAGCATACGAACTTTGTCCACAAGCCATTTTTATATCTGGAAATTATGAAAAATATACAGCGGTGAGTCAACAAGTAAGAGAAATATTTAGCCGTTATACCGATGCCATTGAAGCAGCATCGATTGACGAGGCTTATCTTGATGTAACTCAAAATAAAATTGGTTCTCAATCAGCTATAAAAATCGCAAAATTGATCCAACACGATATATTTATTGAACTTGGTTTGACCTGTTCAGCAGGAATTTCGTATAACAAGTTTTTGGCAAAGATTGCTTCTGACTATGAAAAACCACATGGTTTAACGGTCATTATGCCCGAAGAAGCTCAAAAATTTTTAGCAGAGCTACCAGTAGAAAAATTTCATGGTGTAGGTAAGGCAACGGTTCCTAAACTCCATGCGCTCGGTTTATTTACTGGAGAAGATATTCAAAAGGCAGACCCAGTAGATTTAGCAGAGCGGTTTGGAATCTATGGATGGGAGCTCTATCAAAAAGCAAATGGGATACACCATTCAAAAGTGAACAGTTATCGAGAACGCAAGTCTGTAGGAAAAGAACGCACTTATGGCAAGTTACTTTATTTACCAGATGATGTTACTGCTGAATTAACGAATATTTCTCAGCGAGTTGCCCAGTCCTTAAAAAAACATCAGCTTAAAGGGAGTATTGTTATTCTAAAACTTCGTTATTCAGATTTTACGACCTTGACGAAACGTAAACGGTTGGTTGAAAAAACGGATGATGAACTTAAGATTGCACAGGCTGCTCATCAGATCTTTGAAGAATTAGACTATGATGAGAGTTTGGGAGTGCGGCTTCTTGGCGTAACAGTCACAGAATTTGGGGCACAAGAAGCAACGCTAGATATGCAATGGTCAGAAACGGAATGAAAGGAATTTCATTCCGTTTCTTTGTAAAGAGATAATAGCCAATACCAAGAAAGCAAGCAATCTCCAAAATTAACATTTGGTGAAAGAAATCAAAAACAAAAGATGCGGTAAAGAACCAGAGAAAATCACCACTTCCAATATTTAGAGAGAAGCGTTCAGCAAGCAAAGCCAAAACAATCCAGCATAGATAGACGAGGTGAAAAGGAAAACTTATCATAAAAATTAGTGTAAAAAATAGCCAGACAGAAAGGGGGAAATGGTGATCGCGACTATCAAAGGCCGATAAGAGAATGGACATCAGCGTAAAAAGTGCTTGAATAGAAGTGAGTTTATGAGAAACCGCTAAAGTAAAGGTTAAGGCGCAACTAAATTCTAAAATAAGGTAAAGTTTCGGGATAGGTGCCCGACAATAGCGACATCTAAACTTACGGAAAATTTGGGACACGAGTGGGATGAGATCAAAAGCTGAGAG
Organism: Lactococcus taiwanensis; assembly: GCF_014905395.1. Taxonomy (GTDB): domain Bacteria; phylum Bacillota; class Bacilli; order Lactobacillales; family Streptococcaceae; genus Lactococcus; species Lactococcus taiwanensis. Next base: position 91,710 of record NZ_BNDT01000005.1, on the reverse strand, counting down.
GAGATGTTGGCAACTTGTACAGTGGGAGCGTCCCCAAATAATGGATTGATGCAAGGGGAGACGATCCACAATCACACCAAAAAAAGAACCTAGCACACTGCCAAATAAAAAAGCGAAAAAAAGTTTCATATAGGGCTATACGTAAAAAAGAGGCAAATGTATCCTCTTTGTAGACTTGGAAATAAAAAGTAAATTACTTGGAAAAGGACTCTCATTAGTTTATAATTTATTTATAGGAAAGTTAACGTTAAAGGCGTATTTGCTATTTAATGTTTAAAAAATGGAGGTTATTTATGTCATACGAAAAAACACAAGAAGTATTGAATCAAACCGTTGCTGATTTGTCAAAAGCATCAGCTCTTGTTCACCAAATACACTGGTACATGCGTGGCGCAGGTTTTCTTTATTTGCACCCTAAAATGGATGAGTTAAAAGATCAGTTGGATGAACACCTTGATGAATTTGCTGAACGTTTAATTACCATCGGTGGATCACCTTTCTCAACTTTGGCAGAGTTTGATGAAAATTCTAAGATTAAGATGACATCAGCAACTTGGGATAAATCAATTGCTAATCGTTTGTCAGAGTTAGTTATTGCCTATAAGTATTTAACTGAACAATTCACACAAGCTCTTGAGATTTCTGAAAAGGAAGGGGACGCAGTTACTGTTGACCTCTATACTACAGCTTTGGGTGATATTGAAAAAACGATTTGGATGCTTGAAGCAGAACTCGGTAAATAAGCAGAAAGTTTTTCTTTTGGAGAAACCTTTCTATGTAAGATTAAAAAAACAGATAAGAATAACTTATCTGTTTTTTATTTTTACATGCCAGATTTGGTTTTACCCGTCCAGTCATTCAGCCCTTTTTTGAGGATATAAACTTCAGGAATGCCAGCTTTTTTTAGCTTTTTAGCAACTTTTGCAGCCCCTACGGGTTTTCCAGTTTCATAGATTAGGACAGGTTTATGCTTGCTTAACGCATTCAAGCTTTGATCGATTTGTCCAGAAGGAAGATTGCGAGCCCCTAAAATATGACTGACCCGAAATTGGTTAGGTTCGCGAATATCAATTAATTGAGAAGTTGGCATCAATCGAGCAAATTCCGCTTCCTCGACTATTTTAGCGTTTCTTTTAAGATTCCAACGTGGATAAACGAACATCCCGATAATAACTAAAACGAGGATGATATCAATGATAATAATGAACAAAGTTATTCTCCTTTAAACTTGAGTGCCAGGCTTGCAGCTCCAATGATCCCCGCATCATTTCCGAGTACGGCAAGTTTGATTTTTGTTGTATTACGAACGGTAGAGAAAGCGTACTTTTTGAAATAGGCTTCCACTTTCTCACGCAAGAATTCACCTGCAGCTGATACGCCTCCACCGATAACGATAGAATCTGGGTTTAAAGTTGAACCAAGGTTTGCAGAGGCAAAGCCGAGGTAGTAGGCAAATTTATCTACTACAGAAAGGCTAAATTTATCACCAGCTTCAGCTGCGACGAAGATATCTTTAGAAGTGACTTCGTCCCCATTGTCAATAGCTGCTTTGATTTCAGAGGTTCCTTCATATTCCTCAGCAAATTGATGAGCTAAGCGGACGATACCCGTTGCAGATGTAACGGTTTCGAGGCAACCTTTATTACCACAAGTACAGTCAAAACCATTAGGTTCTACACAGATATGACCAATTTCACCACCAGCACCGGCTACACCATGGACTAATTCACCAGCCGCAATGATTCCACCACCAACACCAGTTCCAAGCGTGATAAATACAACGTCAGGATTATTTTCACCAGCACCTACCCAACGTTCACCAAGCGCGGCTACATTAGCATCATTATCCAAGATAAAAGGTAGTCCAACTCCTTCAGATATTGGTTTTCCTACTTCATGCTCATCGCCCCAGTTCAAGTTATAGGCTGCTTTGACAGTTCCCTTAGCGATATTAACAGAACCAGGTGTTCCCATACCAATTCCGATAAAATCAGATTTATCTAAATTGTATAAATTTAAACGATGGTTGATAGAAGCAACAATATCTGGAACGATATGCTTTCCATCTTCTAAAATATTAGTTGGAATTGACCACTTATCTTGAACTTCACCTTTGAGGGTTAAAATCCCAAACTTGATAGAAGTTCCACCAAGGTCAATTCCGATAATTTTACTTGCAGTCATTACAATTCTCCTCATCTGGACTAAATTAATTTTTAGTCTCCGATTTTTCCTTTTCTATTCTCTCTTCACGCGCCAAAATAAGCCGAGCGGTTAAATAATCATGGTCGCTTTTTTGAAATATCCCAGTCTCAAGCATTTTTGAAAGTTCGATCTGCATGAAAGTTATAGCATCTAATCGATCTGGAAAAAGGTTGATATAGCCATATTTTTTCAGCATTTCTTGTACATCGTAGAGAGTTTTCATTATTACATTTTACCGTAATTGAAAGCGGTATTCAAGTCTGGACCATATTTTACTGCATTTTATCGTCGTTTTTTTCATTTATTAATGAAGATAATAAAGAGGTTGGGGTGGCAAGGAGGTGTGGTTCGGACTTAAAATAAAATGACTCTTAAGCTCTTTTTATAATTTAATGGTATTCTTAGTTAAAAACGAGCTGAGGCTTGTAAACGTGTGCATTTACAGCTTTCGAAAAAGTGTGCTATAATGGGTTAGATATATACGAAAGTAAGGTATGATAAAATTGACTAAATTACGCGAAGATATTAGAAACGTCGCTATTATTGCCCACGTTGACCATGGTAAAACGACATTGGTTGACGAACTCTTAAAACAATCTCAAACGTTGGATGCTCGTAAAGAATTGACTGAACGTGCGATGGACTCAAATGCACTTGAGCAAGAACGTGGGATTACTATCCTTGCCAAAAATACAGCAGTTGAATATAACGGAACTCGTATCAACATCTTGGACACACCAGGTCACGCGGACTTCGGTGGAGAAGTTGAACGCATCATGAAAATGGTTGACGGGGTTGTCCTTGTTGTTGATGCTTATGAAGGTACAATGCCTCAAACACGTTTTGTTTTGAAAAAAGCTTTGGAACAAAACTTGACTCCAATCGTTGTTGTTAACAAAATAGATAAACCATCTGCTCGTCCAGCTGAAGTGGTTGATGAAGTGCTTGAGCTCTTCATTGAACTTGGTGCTGATGATGAACAATTAGAATTCCCAGTAGTATACGCATCAGCAATCAACGGATCTTCATCAATGTCTGATGATCCAGCTGATCAAGAACACACAATGGCAAACATCTTTGATACCATTATTGATCATATTCCTGGACCAGTAGATAATTCAGATGAGCCTTTACAATTCCAAGTCTCATTGTTGGACTATAATGACTATGTAGGACGTATTGGTATTGGACGTGTTTTCCGTGGAACAATCAAGGTTGGTGACAATGTTACTTTGTCAAAACTTGATGGTTCAACTAAGAATTTCCGTGTTACAAAGCTTTTCGGTTTCTTCGGTCTTGATCGTCAAGAAATTCAAGAAGCTAAAGCGGGTGATTTGATTGCAGTTTCTGGTATGGAAGACATCTTTGTAGGTGAAACAGTAACACCAGCTGACCATGTTGATCCTTTACCTGTGTTGCATATTGACGAACCTACTTTGCAAATGACTTTCCTTGTAAATAATTCACCATTTGCTGGTCGTGAAGGGAAATGGGTAACTGCACGTAAAGTTGAAGAACGTTTGATGTCTGAGTTACAAACAGATGTTTCACTGCGTGTCGAAAATACAGATTCTCCTGATAAATGGATCGTATCTGGTCGTGGGGAATTGCATTTGTCAATTCTGATTGAAACCATGCGTCGTGAAGGCTACGAATTGCAAGTTTCGCGTCCTGAAGTAATCGTCAAAGAAATTGATGGTGTGGACTGTGAACCATTTGAACGTGTGCAAATCGACACACCTGAAGAATATCAAGGATCTATCATCCAAGCGCTCTCTGAACGTAAGGGTGAAATGCTCGATATGCAAAACGTTGGGAATGGTCAAGCACGTTTGACTTTCCTTGCGCCTGCGCGTGGTTTGATTGGTTTCACAACTGAATTTATGTCAATGACTCGTGGTTACGGGATCATGAACCATACCTTTGACCAATTTATGCCAATGGTTAAAGGGTCAATTGGTGGACGTAGCCGTGGTGCCTTGATTTCTATGGACCAAGGTCAAGTAACAGCTTATGCAATGGGTTATGTGCAAGAGCGTGGTACATTGTTTGTTGAAGCAGGTACAGAAGTTTACGGTGGGATGATCATTGGTGAAAATTCACGCGATAATGACTTGACTGTAAATGTGACAAAAGCGAAACAACAAACAAACGTCCGTTCATCAAATAAAGACTCTACGTCTGTGTTGAATGCTTCTAAAATCTTGACACTTGAAGAATCACTTGAATTCCTTGGTGATGATGAGTACATGGAAGTAACACCAGAATCAATCCGCTTACGTAAGCAAATCTTGGATAAAGCATTGCGTGAAAAATCAGCTAAAAAGAAAAAACAAGACTAATTATTAGTAGATTTTTTTGAAAGCTATGGTAAGTTAGAGGTTTATAACTTCTAGAAAGCGTCATTGACTCATAACTTGCCTCCCGATTTGGAAGGGAGTAAAATGTTTTATATTATCCTGTTGATTTTGGGGACATTTGCTTATATTTTCATGATGCCTAAAGACGTTCGACGGAGTATGGATATTTTCTTCTTTGCTGCAGTTGGCGTGCTGATTATTGCTTTTGCAATTGCTCAAGCGGTAAGTCATCAAACCTTCCTTTTAGAAGTCTTGGGTATCATAGCTCTGCTCGTCATTACTTTTAAAGCATGGATTGAACTAGAAAAATTAGATAATCGGAAAAAGAAAAAATAAGCTGTGGCGTTATTTTAAACAGCAAAAACAAGACTGTCAGAATTGACAGTTTTATTTTGATTTCATAAGAATGGAGAAAAAAGCATGGATATGGAAAAAGTTGCTCAAGGTTTTGAGTGGATTGTTGCGAATATCAATACTCTTTCTGAAAAATTGGATACAGATTTTTATGATGCTTTTGTAGAGCAGAATGGACAATTTTTGGATGAAAAAAATCAAAAAGCACCTACCGAAGAACTGACAGAGTTGTCAGTAAACAATCAAAAGCTTCGTCAGCTGCAGTTAAACAAACAAGAGTGGCAAAAACTTTTTCAATTTGTATTATTAAAGGGATCTCAAGTGGCTCCGTTGCAAGCCAATCATGCGATGACGCCGGATGCGATAGGGTTGATTTTTAACTTCATCATTGAGCATCTCAATAAAAATTCAGAACTACGGCTTATAGAGTTTGGTTCTGGAACAGGGAATTTGGCACAAACTTTGCTGGTCAATTTACAAAAAAAAGTAGAATATGTTGGCTTTGAAGTCGATGATTTGCTACTTGATTTGTCAGCTTCTATGGCTGAGGTCATGGAAAGCTCTGCTGAATACATGCAGATCGATGCAGTGCAAAAACGTTTGATGGAACCAGCTGACGTGGTGGTCAGTGACTTACCGATCGGATTTTACCCTGACGACAGTGTAGCGAAAAATTTTGAGGTGGCAAGTCCTCAAGGCCATACTTTTGCGCACCATTTGCTCATTGAGCAATCCTTCAACTACCTTAAAGAAGGGGCGTTTGCTATTTTTCTAGCGCCGGAAGATTTGCTGACAAGCGCCCAAGGACCACTTTTGAAAAATTGGATTAGTCAGCATGGGAGTATTATGGCGGTTATCACCTTACCCAGCTCTCTGTTCAATGCCGATGCTAAGGCGATTTATGTACTAAAAAAAGGTCCTGCAGCCCATGCCACTTTTGCTCATCCCCTTTCATCTTTGACCGATCGCGAAAGTCTAGCAGCCTTTATGGAAGAATTTACAAAAAATGTGAAATTGTAAGGGGTGGTTCATGGTTGAGGAAAATGAGCAGGCAGAATCTTATGGAAAGCTTTTTCGAGAACTTCGAGAGCAGAAGCATATTTCATTGTGGCAAGCAGCTTTTGGGATTCTTTCAAAGTCGCAGCTGTCAAGATTTGAGTTAGGCGAAAATGATATTTCACTAAGCAAGTTTTTACTTTTACTAGAAAATATTAATTTTTCCATGGCAGAATTTCTAGAAATCAGCGATCAACATGAGAATAATAAAAATACAAGGAGTTTTGAAGAAGCTGGTTTACTAGAACAAAATGGCAAAATTTCTGAGCTTTTAGAACTTTGCAAAAAGGAAAGTTTGGCTTATCAGCGATCAGAAAAATTCGAGCATCATCTCAACAGCATTGCACTAAAAGCTGTTCTCTGTAATTATGGAAAATACAAAAGGCTGTCGCAGTACGAATTAGAAAATTTGATTGAGTATTTCGTTGACCTGACCACTTGGTCACGCTATGACTTGTATGTATTTTTGTTTACACTGCAACATTTACCCTATGATATGGTTAAGGAGTTGACCAAAGACCTGCTGAGTCAAAAAAAATTTTATGAGAAAATTCCTGAAAATCAAAACTTGATTCTGATGACCTTACGAAATTTGTCAGTCGTCATGGTCGAGCATAACGAAATTCCTCAAGCACAAGCTATTTTGGAAAAATTTCGAGAGGTTGGGAAAACTCATTGGAGCATCAATGTTGGAATAGCTTACGAACTTATCCGTGCCAATCTTTATGAAACCCACCGGGATTTTCAAAAAAGTAGTGAAATTTTAGAAGATGTGGTCTTTGTTTTTGAACGATTTGGAAACTCAGCAACAGCAAAAATCTATTGTGAAGAAATCAAAAAACTTAGAAAAAAGCAAGGAAATCGTCCCTAATAGGGGACGGTTTTCTTTTTGTATTTTCAAACGTATTATAATTTTTCTATTGGAGGAAATAATATGCAACTTATTAGACAAAATAGAAGTTTCCGAGCCTTATTTGTGAGTAGCTTATTTACCATGCTGGGTACAAGCTTGCTTAACATCGTATTTTTAATTTACGCATCAAGTTTTGATCAGTCAACCTTCTATGTTTCTTTAGCTGAATTTTTCATTTTGGCTCCCGTTTTTCTGGCGATTTATACGGGATTTTTGGCAGATAAAACAGTCAAAAAAGCTTCAAAAATGATTGCTAGTTCTTGGGTGCAAGCCCTACTTTACTTCTCGATAGCCTTGTTATTTTTGAGTGGGAAAAATCTTGGCCTTTTCTTAGCTATTGGGGGTGCGAAGTCTTTATGCGATTTTATTTCAGGTTATAAAAATGGTTTACGAGCTCCAATTTTGCAAAGAAATGTAAAAAATGATGAAATTAGTTCAGCGTTTGGACAACTGCAAGGGCTAGGTTCGCTGGCTGAACTGGTCGGACAACCGCTCGGAGTGATGATTTTGACAATGACTAATCAATCCTTCTATCTGGTCGGCTGTGTCAATGGTTTGCTTTTTATTTTGTCGGGAGCTGTGCTTTATTTCAATCGTCAGCATTTAACGGGAGAGGTGGGGAAAATAAATAAAAAAAGTCACTTGAATTTACGAAAAACTTTTGCTCAGATTCGGTTGGTTTTCACGGTAGAGAGTAAGAATAGCAATTTTGTTTTGATTTTACTGTCTGTCATTTTACTCAATTTCCTCTTTGCAGGTATAGGACCACTGACAGATTTGTCATTAATTTCGGGGCAAAAATTTGGAATGTCTTACTCTGTTGCCGTGCTGATTTTCAATCTAAGTTTATCAGCAGGAATGCTTTTAGGATCGCTATGGATGAAAGATTTTCTGAAAAAGTTAACTTTACAGAAACTCTTTGTTCTTATATTTGCACTGATTGCCCTGTTCGCTGTGACTTTGAGTAATCTAGCCGGGCTAGCGCTATTTCTAATTTTCGTATTGGCTTATACGGTAGCCAAAGCCAGTCCGAAGGTCAATAGTTTAATCATGGAAAACATTTCCAGTCAAGATTTGGGCAAAATTTCTGGAGGGATAACAACGCTTTTTACATTCTCCATTCCTTTTGGAGGAGCATTCTTTATATTTTTAGCCAATCTTATCGGAGTCAGATTAACTTTGGATTTGATTGCGTTGCTTGGATTATGTTTTTTTATACGAGGAATTTTAGCACGAAAAACTTAAAGTAGTGGTAGCGTTCTCAAAAAGTGTTTTTCTTCATCCTGAAAGCTCACAAGGAAATAGGATTTGTGTTATAATTTAATCGTATTTTAAATTCAAGGAAGGTTTATTAAACATGAGTAAAACATTAGCGGTTAACGCTGGGTCATCATCTATGAAGTGGCAAATGTACGAGATGCCTGAAGAAAAAGTGCTAGCAAAAGGATTGATTGAACGGATTGGCTTAAAAGATTCTATCATCACAGTCAAGTTTGGCGATCAAAAAGAGGAACGGGTTTTTGATATTCCTGATCATACGGAAGCGGTGCACGTCTTGCTTGATGATTTGAAACGGTTGAGCATTGTAGAAGAATTTACTGAAATCACAGGTGTTGGTCACCGTGTGGTTGCAGGGGGTGAACTTTTTAAAAAATCTACAGTAGTTACACCTGAAGTTCTCCAACAAGTTAAAGATTTGTCAGCGCTAGCCCCATTGCACAATCCAGCTAATGCTGCGGGTATTGAAGCTTTCTTAAACCTTTTACCTGATGCTACATCAGTTGTCGTCTTTGACACCGCCTTCCATACGACGATGCCTGAAAAAGCTTTCCGCTATCCTTTACCTAAAAAGTATTACACTGAACATGCAGTTCGTAAGTATGGGGCTCATGGAACATCCCACGAATACGTAGCACATGAAGCAGCAAAATTACTTGGCAAACCGATTGAAGAAACAAAAATTATCACGGCACACATCGGTAATGGTGCTTCTATCACAGCGATTAACGGTGGAAAATCAGTAGATACTTCTATGGGATTTACACCACTTGCAGGAGTTATGATGGGGACACGTACCGGAGAGATGGATCCGTCAGTTTTTCCTTACCTCATTGAAAATGATTCTGAGTTAAAAAATGCTCAAGATGTCGTAGACATGATGAATAAAAAATCAGGCCTCTTTGGTGTATCTGGTATTTCTTCAGATATGCGTGATATTATTGGAGCCAAGGATGAAAATCCGGATGCACAACTGGCGTTCGAGATGTATGTAGATAGAATTCAAAAATACATTGGACAATATCTGGCTGTATTAAATGGTGCAGACGCCTTGGTGTTCACAGCAGGAATTGGGGAAAACTCTGTACCAGTACGGGCAGCGATTCTAGAAGGTTTGACTTGGTTCGGTATTGAAGTTGCCCCTGACAAGAACGATTGGGGAGCTGTGGGTGAAATTTCAAAAGCCAGTTCGCGTGTTAAAATTTATGTTATTCCTACCGATGAAGAATTAGTTATTGCTCGAGATGTAGAAAGCTTAAAAACTAAATAAATCATTAAGTTTCTAAGATTTGGCTGAGGCCAAGTCTTTTTTTCATGAAAAAATGAAAAGAATTATGATATACTAAGAGAGAAAATAAAACGCATACATTTTGTGATTTTACTTTTTATAACCCAACTTTCACGTTTGTGAGGTGGGACTATTGAAACAGAGTAACGAGGCTAACTGATCTAGTCTGCGTAGATATATAAATTTCTACAATGAAAAGAGAAGAAAAGCTCACTTTCTTAAAAGGAGATATCAACTATGGAAAAAACACTCGCAGTTAACGCTGGTTCATCGTCATTAAAATGGCAACTTTATGAAATGCCTGAAGAAGTTGTTATTGCTAAAGGAATTTTTGAGCGGATTGGTTTGCCTGGTTCCGTCTCTACTACAAAGTTCAATGATGAAGCGCATGTAAGAAAACAAGAAATTGTTGATCATCGACAAGCGGTATTGTTGTTAATGGACGAGTTGATCCACTTTAAATTGATTCGTGAATTTCGGGAAATTACAGGGATTGGTCATCGGGTAGTAGCTGGGGGAGAATTTTTTAAAGGATCAACTATCATCACAGCTGAAGTACTAGAGGAAATTAAGGCGCTATCTACACTTGCCCCTCTTCATAACCCGGCGAATGTCTTAGGAATTGAAGCTTTTCAGCGTTTGCTGCCTGAGGCTTTAGCTGTGGCCGTCTTTGATACAGCATTTCATGCTACTTTACCAGAAAAAGCTTACCGTTATCCGATTCCGACAAAATATTACACAGATTATGCCATCCGTAAATATGGTGCTCATGGGACTTCTCACATGTATGTTGCGCAAGAAGCTGCTAAAGTCCTTGGCCGTCCTCTTGAGGAGCTCAAACTTATTACGGCTCATATCGGTAATGGAGTGTCAATCACAGCAAATCATAAGGGACAGTCAGTGGATACCTCGATGGGTTTTACACCGCTTGCAGGTGTAATGATGGGGACGCGAGCTGGTGAGATGGATGCTTCTATCATTCCTTATATGTTAGAGAGTGATCCTAGTCTAAGAAGTGCTCAAGAGGTTATTGATATTCTCAACAAGGAATCGGGAGTTTTAGGAGTTTCAGAACTTTCAAGTGATATGCGTGATCTCTCAGAAGCAGTGGCAAAGGGAGATAAAAAAGCAATATTGGCTTATGAAATGTATGTAGATCGCTTGAAAAAATATATCGCGCAGTATTTTGGAGTTCTCAATGGAGCGGATGCGCTCGTCTTCACAGCAGGTGTTGGTGAGAACGATACGGATGTCCGAAAGGATATTGTCGAGGGCTTGTCTTGGTTTGGGATGGAAATTGATGCGTCAAAAAATATTAGAGGGGCATTTGGGGAAATTTCAACGCCTTCATCTAAGGTGAAAGTGCTAGTTGTTCCTACCAATGAAGAATTAGTGATTGCGCGTGATGTAGAAGCAGCCAAAGCCTAAAAAATATCACTGACCGCTTTGTCAGTAACTTTGAAAGTCTATCAACACAGTGAAGTGTTGATGGCTTTTTATTTTTTAATCTCAAGGGATTGTTTTATGAAAAAGAAAGCGCTATACTAAAGGAAGTGAAAAGAAAGAAGGCGAGGAGATGGGAAAAATTCCAAAAGTCACAAAAGCTGAAATGCTACCAGGTGTTCGTTTACGCTTAGAATTTGAAAATGGTCAGATACGCTACTATCCAGTTCGTGAACAAATTCAGTTGTTGATGAAGCCGGCTGATGTAACTCATCTCAAGGAAACATATGGCGCTAATCTGTTTCTAGGAGGCATGATGACTTGGATGGGTAATGAGATTACTATTGAACCCAATGGGGATGTATTGTTAAATAAAGCGTTAATTCCCGCTGAACTTCTCTGGAAAAATAGCACCAGACATCTTAATGGTTTCCGTGCAGGTGAAAAAGAGGAACTTGAAGCCCTTCCACATCCGTATTGGCAAGGTGTAAAAAGTGTAAGCTTAATTCTTTGGATTATTGGGCTTTTCCTTGTGGTTGTTTTACTTGTAGAACTTGCAGTCTCTTTAGGTTTCCTCAAGGTATAAATCTTTTTAGAAAGGCTTGTTAATCAGCCTTTTTTTTAAAGGGCTTTTGTGGTAAAATAGAAGAAATATAATAGAATAGGTGCAATATGGCTGAGATTAAATACAAACGTGTACTGTTGAAACTTTCTGGAGAAGCACTTTCTGGAAAGAAAGGTTTTGGTTTTGACCCTGAGACAGCAAAAGCTGTCGCTGAAGAACTCAAAGAAGTTCATGATTTGGGCGCAGAACTTGCGATTGTTTGCGGTGGAGGAAATGTTTGGCGTGGAATTACTGGTGAGAAAGCCGGTATGGAACGCGCTCAAGCTGATTATATGGGAATGCTCGCAACAATTCAAAATGGTTTGTTTATCCAAAGTGCTCTAGAAAATCTCGGAGTCGACACGCGTGTGATGACAGCAATTGAAATGAAAGCTGTTGCTGAACCTTATATTCGTCGTCGTGCAGAACGTCACTTGGAAAAAGGCCGTGTTGTCATTTTTGCAGGTGGTACAGGATCTCCTTATTTTTCAACAGATACTACCTCTGCTCTACGTGCAGCTGAAATCAATGCTGACGTTATCTTAATGGCTAAAAATGGTGTGGATGGGGTCTATAATGCTGACCCTAAACTCGTTGAAGATGCCATCAAATTTGAACATTTGACTCATATGGAAGTGATTACCAAAGGCTTACAAGTTATGGATAGCACAGCTTCTACAATGTCTATGGATAATCATATTCCACTTGTAGTCTTCAATATGAATGAACCTGGAAATATTACTCGTGTTGTTCGTGGCGAAGAAATCGGGACAACCGTTCAGTAAAAGGTATGGCAACAGTCTTTCCGCTCTTTGAGCAGCTCTGGGACTTTTTTATTAAACAGCTTCGCTCAGTTTTATTTGGCGCACTGATTTTATTGGGACTTGCTGTTTCAAAATATCTTGCTCTTCCTGGACTAGAGCGTTATGATTGGCTCTTAATTTATGTTATTCTGATTCAGGTTTTTTTACTTCTTACAAAATTTGAAGCAGCTTTTGATTTGATTGCAATACTTATCTTTCATATTATGGGGATGATTCTTGAGATTTATAAAGTAAGATTTGGATCATGGTCTTATCCTGAGCCTGGTCTCTTCAAATTCTTTGGAGTCCCCTTGTATTCGGCATTTATGTATTCCGCAATTGGCTCTTATGTAGTGCGTATCATCAAAGAGATGGAAATCGAAGTCAAACAGTGGCCCAAATGGTATTATCTTCTTGGTTTATGCGGGCTAATTTATCTCAATTTCTTTACAGATACGCATGGTTTGGATTACCGTAATCTGCTTTATGTGCTGATTCTTGTTTTATTTTGGAGAACGAGGTTTACCTTTAAAGTAAAAAAACAGCGCTATGAGTGGTTGGCAGTTCTTGGTTTTTTCTTAATTGGACTGTTTATCTATTTTGCGGAGAATATTGGTTCCTTCTTCAATGCGTGGCGCTACAGTTACCAACTGACTGCTTGGCGCCTTGTTGACTTGGGGAAGATTTCTTCTTGGACACTTTTGATTATTATCACTATTGTAATTGTTGTTGAACTGCAGCGAATTGCTAATTTACCGATTTTTGCTAAAAAAATAACTATAAAAAATATTATTAAGGATTAAAAAAATGAATGAAATTGTTACAACGGCACAAGACCGCATGAAAAACTCACTCTCAAGTTTGCAACGTGACTTGGGGCATATTCGGGCAGGACGCGCTAATGCGAGCCTTCTTGACCGTATTCAAGTGGTTTACTATGGCGCACCCACACCACTTAACCAATTGGCTTCAATCACAATTCCCGAAGCGCGTGTATTGATGGTTACTCCTTTTGATAAATCAATCTTGAAAGATATTGAAAAAGCTTTGTATGAGTCTGATCTTGGCATTACACCCGCTAATGATGGCTCTGTCATCCGTTTGGTTATTCCTATGTTGACAGAAGAACGTCGTAAAGAATTGGTAAAAGATATGGGTAAAATCATTGAATCTGCCAAAATCGCTATCCGTAACATTCGACGTGATGCAATGGATGCTGCAAAAAAAGCGCAAAAAGCCAACGAAATCACAGAAGATGATTTGAAAGATCTTGAAAAAGAAATTCAAAAAGCGACTGATGAAGCTGTCAAAGAGGCTGATAAGCTTGCTGCGACAAAAGAAAAAGAATTGTTGGATATCTAATTCTATTTTTTCTCATAGGTCAAACAATTTGAAAAAGCATTGACGGCTCCATTGAGCCGTTTTTACATCAAAAAGCTATCGGATGGAAAAAATTTACAAGACTGAATCAAGCTGACAGAGCAAACAGCCTAGCTCAAAGCTGTAATTCATTTTTCAGGCAATGTTAAATAAACAGAGGCAAAACGTCTCTCAATTACAATTAATAAAGAGGAACAAATGAGTATTATTGGACAAACAATCTCCGCGATAATCGTGGAAGAAAGTGAACGTTTCTATTTTCTCCAAAAAGGAGAAGATTTATTACGTTTAGATAAAACAGAAGGTGAACATACAGTTGGCGATGTGGTGACTGGTTTTGTTTATGTGGATAAAGATGACCATCGTCGTTTGACGACTTTGGAACAAAAAGCAACAAATGAGCATTATGGCTGGGGAACGGTAACAGCTGTTCGTAAGGACCTTGGTGCCTTTGTCGACACAGGTTTACCAGGAAAAGATGTGGTCGTCTCTCTTGATGATTTGCCACTTGAAAAAGACCAATGGCCAAAAGTTGGAGACCAACTTTATGTGAAATTAATTGTTGACAGAAAAGAGCGGATTTGGGGTCATTTAGCTTGGCATGAAGATTTCTGGGAACTTGCTGGACCTGCTTATGACAACATGCAAAACCAAGATTTACGAGCAATTGTTTATCGAAATAAAGAATCAGGAACATTTGTTTATTTGCCTGATAACAATATGTTAGGCTTTATCCATCCGAATGAACGCTTTTCAGTTCCACGTGTGGGTCAAGAACTTCAAGTTCGTGTGATTGGTTTTAGAAAAGAAGATCGTAGTCTGAATCTGTCAGCAAAACCACGTGCTTACGAAATGCTTGATGCTGACAGCCAAATGATTTTAGCTTATCTTCAATCAATGGGTGGCAAAATGGCATTTAATGACAAATCAAATCCCGATGAAATCAAGGCGACTTTTGGTATCTCAAAAGGACAATTCAAAAAAGCGCTTGGTGGTTTGATGAAAGCTAAAAAAATCAAACAAAGTCCAGAGGGAACGGAACTAATTGAAGAATCTTGAGAAGGATAAGAAAAATAAAAAGCGACATTTAAAGATTAAAAGGAGTTTAAGAATCTCCTTTTTTTTGACCTGTGCTATAATATTTCACAAGACAATTAAGTAAAGGAGAAATAATGGCAACAGAAAGAGCAATATTTGCAGGTGGGTGTTTTTGGTGTATGGTGCAACCTTTTGAAGAACGAGAAGGGATTTTATCTGTGATAAGTGGCTACACAGGTGGAAATGTTGAAAATCCAACTTATGAACAAGTAAAAAAACACTTGACTGGTCATACAGAAGCAGTAGAAATTATTTTTGATAATAGTAAAATTACCTATCAAAGTCTTGTTGAACTTTATTGGACACTCACGGACCCAACAGATGCTTTTGGTCAATTTGAAGACCGTGGAGATAACTATCGTCCAGTCATTTTTGTTGAAAACGAAGAACAAGAAAAAATTGCCAAAGAAAGCAAAGCGCAATTGCAAGCCAGCGGAAATTTTGATTCACCTATTGTGACAACGATTGAACCTGTTCAAAAATTTTGGCCGGCGGAAGACTACCATCAAGGCTTTTACAAAAAAAATCCAGAAGATTATGCCCAATCAAGTAAAATTCGTCATGATTTTTTGGAGGAACATTGGAAGACAAAAGCTTCTGCTACTAAATAAAGACTAGAAAGAGAAAATGACTTTTTATAATTATCTGATGCGCCATCGTGCGCCTGTAGAGAAAGATGATGCGACGCGGCTTGCTAATCTTGTCTTTCAAGACTCCTTATTTCCTAAGCAATCAAAAGATTTTAATGAAATTTCTACCTATTTGGAAACTCAGGCCCCTTTTTATTTTAACCTCAGCCTATTTGATGACATTTGGCAAGCTTATCTTGAAGCTTGAGACAAAAGAAGGTTTACTGACCAGTCTGTCAGTAAACTTTTTTATTTGTAAGTCAAATAAATCTTGACAAATTCGCTAAAAAACAGTAGAATGGATGGGTATGTTTTTAACATATAGGCGTGGAAGCTGAAAAATTCAGCATCATACCACATCACGAAAACAAAATATAAGGAGAATTTATCGTGGCTAAACAAGTAGAAAAACTCGTTAAATTACAAATCCCTGCCGGTAAAGCAACACCAGCTCCACCAGTTGGTCCAGCTTTGGGTCAAGCAGGTGTTAACATCATGGGATTCACAAAAGAATTCAACGCTCGTACAGCTGACCAAGCTGGTATGATCATCCCAGTTGTTATCTCAGTTTATGAAGACAAATCATTTACATTCATTACAAAAACTCCTCCAGCAGCAGTTCTTTTGAAAAAAGCAGCAGGTGTTCAAAAAGGTTCAGGTGAACCTAACAAGAACAAAGTTGCTTCAGTTACAAAAGCACAAGTTAAGGAAATCGCAGAACTTAAAATGCCTGACCTTAACGCTTCATCAGTTGAGACAGCAATGTCAATGATCGAAGGTACTGCAAAATCTATGGGATTCACTGTTACTGACTAAAAATTTGTCCGAACTGCTTCGTTAGCCCAACCCTCACGTACCTAAGTACGTGAGGAACCCGCTACTTCGCATTTCAAACAAATTTTCAAGATTTCCAAAAAGGAAGTTCAGAAAAAGTCACACATGCAATCCACGTTCGTGGAAGGCTCGAAACTTACTTTCTAATGTTGAGGTAGGTTTTAGCAACCGATATTACCACAAGGAGAATAGAAAAAATGGCTAAAAAAAGTAAAGCATTGCGCGCAGCAATCGAAAAAATCGATGCTACTAAAGCTTATTCAGTTGAAGAAGCAGTAGCTCTTGCAAAAGAAACTTCATTTGCAAAATTTGATGCAACTGTAGAAGTTGCTTACAACCTTAACATCGACGTTAAAAAATCTGACCAACAAATCCGTGGCGCTATGGTATTGCCAAACGGAACTGGTAAAACTGCTCGCGTTTTGGTTTTCGCTAAAGGTGCGAAAGCTGAAGAAGCAACAGCAGCTGGTGCAGACTTCGTTGGTGCTGAAGAACTCGTAACAAAAATCAACGGTGGTTGGTTGGACTTCGACGTTGTTATTGCAACTCCTGATATGATGGCAGTTGTTGGACGTCTTGGACGTGTCCTTGGACCACGTAACTTGATGCCAAACCCTAAAACTGGTACAGTTACTATGGATGTAACTAAAGCAGTTGAAGAATCAAAAGCTGGTAAAGTTAACTACCGTGCTGATAAAGCTGGTAACGTTCATGTTCCAATCGGTAAAGTATCATTCGATACAGAAAAATTGGTTGAAAACTTTAAAGCTTTGAACGCTGTTATTGCAGCTGCTAAACCTGCAGCTTCTAAAGGAACTTACATCGCAAACCTTTCTGTTACAACAACAATGGGTCCTGGTGTGAAAGTTGATTCAGCTTCATTCTAATAGAAAAATAAGACGTAGCTTATATTGAGCTACGTTTTTAATATCATTTAAACCTTCTCCTTAGTATTTTCTGTGGGGGAGGTTTTTTTATTTATATTACGATTCGAAACTTTTGTATATCTTTAGAAAAGAGAGGTTTTTTATAGTAATATAGAAGTAACAAGAGATTGTTTCACGTAAACTATTCATTGCAAGAGCTCATAATTTTCTAATAAGGGGTAAGTATTCTTAGGAAAGGAGACTAGCAGATGAGTCCAAGGAAAAACAATCGGAACGTGTTATTTTATCACTCTATTCATGAGAAAAAAGCGACTCATTTTAGAGCGTGGAAAAAAGGTAAAACGTGGCTCTATCTGGGCATGACGCTTAGTCTTCTTGTAGCTGGTTTAAATCCCATCGCTCTACCTTTTATCGGAACTGTTGGGCTAATCAAAGCGATAGCGGCCACATCGCCAATACAGGGCGGCCAAAGTCTACACCCTGCAACCTATGATACTTATGATACGGGTAATCATTCTTATAATATGAGTGATTTTCAAAATGGAGCTAACTATACGTTGGGTGGGACTGCGAGATACACGACCACTTCTGGTGGGAGCACCACTTCATCAACTCCGACAGGATATCTTGATATGACCACGACGACCAGTCAAGTGGGTTGGGCGAGTTTTAATGGTTCACTTGATATGACAAAGCCGCTGGCTCTAACGGTTCAGCTGAATTATTCAACAGGCTACACCAATGCAGGGGATGCTTTGGGACTTATTTTGACCCCTGCCACCCCTGCCACCATGTCCTCCAATATGCCTACGGCAACAGGAGGTTATTTGGGCATCCAAGGCTTGGCTAATACTTACTTCTTAGGGCGGGACCTTTATTCTAATCTGAGTGATGGAAACAGCCAACAAGATGGGCAGACGGCGAACGGTTGGGTATCTGGGTCGGGCTCTGTTATGGCAATACGGCGGACTGACTCTTATGGGAAACTAGAACAAGCTCAATACCCACTCGTTGGAACAAACAGCAGTCATAGTCCATATTATGATGCAAATGGACAAGCTTATAATTTAGCAATTGAGAGTGCTTCGTCTTTTAGTGAAGCCACCACAGTCCTGTGGACGCCTGATGGTACAAATACAGCCGCCGCTGGCTACCAATCTGGCACACTCCAGCTCAGTATTACACTAGCTTCGGGGACGACTCAATATCTCTCCGTTGCTGCGCAACTGCCTGACTCAGCGACATTAGGCTTTGTTGGAGCTACAGGGGGTTATGGCTCGAATCTTTCCGTGAATGTTTCTAGCGCCACTGCGTCAGTTACCCCGCAACGTGGGACAGAAGATGTAACTGTTAATTATATTAACAGCTATACTGGCAAAGCAATTAGCTCAAACGGCTGGAAGCCGTCAACCATTTTGGCAAATGTGGGTGATACAGTCACGATAACAGCACCTGGTGGGTCGGCAAGTAGCACCCCAGGTGTGAAGGGAACTTATACCTATGTGGCACCTCTACCGACAGGATACCAATACACAAATGTCAATGGAACAGCGACAGGAGCGTCGCTAGCGATTACCAATACTTCGGTCAATACTTTTAATATCAATTATGCACCTTACGTCAATAATACGGCCACTTTTAATTTCACAGGAAGTTCATCAACAGTTTCAGCGCAAACTTACAGCTCTGTCATTACTGATGATGCCATGCCCAGTACATTGTCAGCTGATTTGACAGCGAAAGTCCCTGCAGGTTACTATATTTCGGCTATTCAATCTACTAATACGGATTATAATGGAGCAGCTGACCCTGCAATCACTGGTGGTGACACAGCAACGACCATCGCTAATTTTCTAGCGGCTCATCCAAATGAATATAATTTATTGGAAACCAGTGCTAATGCGGTTTATAGTGGAGCTTACACTTACCAAGTGACCTTAACTCCACTGACGCAAACGGCCACTTTCACTTACGCTTGGGCCAGCAATACTCCTGGTACCACTGGCAATGCAGGGAGCTTGATTCCTTTTGGCAATCCAGCAACAACCAGCTTGCCCGCAAACACGACAGCGACTGGTGGTACAGACACACCTATTGCCAACCCCGGTCCGAATTTACCTACTTGGAGCGATCCAGCATCTGCTAGTGCTCATCCTTTCACCTCGGCAGTACTAGGCTCCTCAATTGGTTGGCAGATGAGCAATCCAGTTACTGGAGCACCACTGGCGAGCTATTCAGGTAGTCCTTATGAAGTCGCAACGAGCGCCATCAATCAAGCTGGTGTGACGACGACAGCACTCAAAACTACTAGTGGTTCTGGTCAAAGCTTTGATAGCAGTGGCAACTCGTCCAATGTGACAATGCCAGGCAGTCCGCTCGATTATTATCTGTCAAACAGCACGACGAATACTTACCACGTCGGTGGCAATAGCTTTACGACAGTGCTTATCCCTAACAACACGAGTGTCATTTGGACAACGGTAGCAGTGGATAGCAGTGGTCAACCGCTGACAGACGATCCTAACTTTGGCGAAGCAGGTAATCCAACCCGGGGCTATTTTGCTAACCAAGGGAGTGCTGCGTCAGGCCTTTTGGCAGGAAGTCCGCTCACTGATCAAACAGCAGCACAGCTTGGCGAGCTGCAGGCAACGCCGGCTGATTTGACAAACGTAAATGGCTCAGGGAAAACTTATTATCTGACGGGCGGTTATAGTTATACTGATGACACGGTCAGCACCCAAACCACTGATAAAGGCTATAATACGTTGACACATTACGCCTCCTGGTCTGATTTGCTGGCAGCACATCCTAATGTGACAAGCTCTGATCCTGTCATTGCTATGGAAGTTGCACTTGACCAAACGCAGCTGACAAGTAAAGCAGAAGATGAGATTACAGTTGGAACAACTTACAATCCGATCAGTGATTTGACCGCAGGGCTTGATCGTGACGGAACCAATGCAGACAATGCTTTTTCAACGGTTAACGGACCTGTCCAAATCACAATTACTGATAGCTCAGGAAATGTTATTGATGCAGCAAATGTTAGCAGTAAAACAGGCACTTACACCGTGACCTACACCGCCCTCAATGGCGCAGGCTATACCGCGTATCAAAACTGGCTGCTGACCCATGCTGACGGCTCCGTCAGTGATTATCTCGCGACATTGTCAGCTGACGAAAATGCTGACCAAACGGTCAGTAGCACCACGCTTCTTACGGTAACTGATGATACAGCCCTGAGCAGTAACAGCCAGCACACAATTTCTAAAATCCTCGACTATCAGCCAGAAAGCGATCTGATTAGTGCCTTTGATGCTGACGGACAAGATAATGACAGCAATAAAAATACTGTCAATGGAAATGTCGTTCTCGTCAGCATTACGGACAAAAATAACCAGACGGTCTGGCAAGGCTTATCTACGGATACCATACCAGCGAATACCCTGAGCGCAGGGACTTACACCGAACATTACACTGCGCTCACTGGTACGGGACAACTCGCTTATCAAAATTGGCTGACGACCCATGCTGACAGCTCCGTCAGTGAATATTTAACGACGCTGACGAGTGACGAGCGCGCTGCAAATACTGTCAGTACCATCACCCAGCTTGAGGTCATATATTTTGAGCTACCACATGCAGGGGGCATTGGTTTGATTACGCTTTTAGCGCTTGCCACGCTCAGTGGCTTCTTGTCACTTTCAGGTCTGGCATGGCGAAGCAGAAAGGAGGATCAGTGATTTTCATAACTTCTTTTGATTCGATAGCGTTACCAGCAATACTTACAGGAAAGGTAGGCGAACAGAAATGACCTTAAAACGACTCCATAAAAAGTTCAATATCGCAAGTATTTTATTAATCTCTGCCACAACCTTTACAGGCTTTAGCGCACCGTTGGTCTTGGCGGATATTACGGGCACAGGAACAGGCTCTATCGTCATTGATGCCCAACAAGCAGCGCCCAGTAAAGATACTTCTGGCAATGTGACCAATTATCCAGGGACGACCAATGATGCTTCGGACCAAGCGAGCTTAGATACATCAGGTGTAGCAGGTGATGGGACGGGCAATACCAATGTTGGTGGTGCAGCCACCCCTGATGCTGTCGGTGGTGTCTATGGGATGGTGAATGTCTCCTTCCATGTCCAATCCATCGTTGCAGCTGATGGGAAAACGCCAGGGGATATGTCAGCGACTGACAGCTCGACTTACCAAACTGGACCCAATGGTGACACGACGATAACTACTGACAGTACAGGCATTGCTACCGCAACGAGTCTCCCTGATGGCTATTATCTGATCCACGAAACAACACTTGTTGGCGGGATTACGCCGATTGCGGATTTCATCGTCCAAGTCGTCAATGGCAATACGACCAAAGTTTATCCTAAACTTAGCTTGACCACGGCAAATAATAATACAGGAACGGAGGTTAATCACGACACTAATCCCATTGATGGCTCTGCTATTCCTGTAAAAAATGGCGCTACAAATGCCGATTGGTCGCCCAATAATGAAACGACAACAGATGCCGAAGGAAAGCAAGTAGACATGATTTTAACCCCAACCTTTGACGCTTCGATGATGACTACCGAAGCCATTGCCAATGGTGCAGCAAATTCAACTGCCAAATACATCATCACAGAAAATATCGACAAAGGTGTCACTGTAAGCAGCAGTGGAATCACGATTGATGGCTTGACGTCAGGGACAGACTACACGACTACAGTGACAGGAGGTTCTGGCTCGCCATCAGTTGTGACGATTACACTAACTCCTGCAGGGATTGCTAAGGCGGTAGCATTGACAACAGATGGCGATGCTACAGCGGCAAATACCCAACTGAAAGTGACCGTCCCAACTACCGTTGACTCGGATTTTGTCGGAACGGTCAACTCCACCTATACCACAACGGTGACCAATGCCTATGGGACAACTCTAGATAACACTGACACGTCAACGACTAAAGAAACAATCAACGTCGCTGGTGGACAATTAACCAAAGAAGATGCTTCGACAAAAACACCACTTGCAGGAGCAGAATTTACAATTGTTGCTGCAGCTAGTGCTGCTGATGCAGTCGCCGTAGTAGGAGGTGATACGACCAAAGGCACTATTGTCGATAGCACAGCCAATCACACTACAACTAGTACAGGGATGACGACCTTTGAAGGCTTGAGTTTACCTGTTGGTACCACAGGAGACGGCACAGCAACCACAGACGGAGTGACTTACTGGGCGGTTGAAACCAAGGCACCCACAGGATATCAGCTACCAAGTGGTAGCGCATCAGCCACTCAGTTGACGGTCTCAACAGGTAGCTCTCCTTTGTCAAACGTCACAATTGACAATAATCGGACACTAGATTTACCCTTCACTGGTGGGCAAGGAATTTTGGGAATTCTTGTACTATCAGGCATGATCGGAACAACAGCGTTCTTGATTCGTCGTCACCAAACGACCGATGAAGAAGCCAGCTACTAGGGCTTCATTTTGAGAGGATTATTATGAAATTTATTCAACACAAGGCCTCTCAAAAACAGCAGAGGCCAAAGAAAAAACGCCGTCTGATCCTGCGCAATGCTCTAAGTATTCTGCTAGCAATTATTGCTCTAGGGTTGCTTTTTTATCCAATCGTGGTAAATTTCATGGTGGCTCAGCAAAATCTTACAACCATTCAAAACTATCGCGCACAAGTCAGTAAAATTCCCGCCCAAAAAGAGCATGAACTCTTGGCCAGTGCAAGATTATACAACGAATACATCTATGCTGTTAGTCAAGGTGTCGCCTTCAAGAAGGCTCTCCCTGATTATAACAAGCAGCTATCCCTCGATGAGAGTGGGATGATGGGTTATATCGCGATTCCACAAATCAATGTTCGGAATGTTCCTATCTATCACGGCGATTCTGAAAAGATTCTTTTTGCAGGTGTCGGTCACATCCCACAAACCAGCCTCCCCATCGGTGGGATAAACACGCACGCCGTCCTACCAGCCCACTCTGGTCGGATAAATAATACCCTCTTTACAGAACTCGATAAACTTAAACTTGGTGATGTTTTCTATTTGAGTGTTCTCGATTTAGACTTAAAATACAAGATTGATAATATCAAAGTAGTGGATCCCAAAGATATTTCGTCGCTCAACGTGATCAAAGGTAAAGATCTGGTGACGCTTGTCACTTGCTATCCGACAGGGATAAATAATAAGCGCCTCTTGGTCACAGGGGAGCGTGTTCCCTATAACCAAAAGCTACCTAGTGAAGCAATCAACAGAAACTCATTTGGCTATAATTTCTGGGTCATGCTAGCATCTGGAGTATTAGCGCTGTTAGGGTTGGTCATTCTCCTCTATTGGCTTTTAGCCAACCAACGCCCCCTTTACCAAGTTAGTTTGGAAAAATTAGAAAAACCAACACTAGCCCATGACAGCTTGAGAGGAGATTTTGGAGCGGGTTTCTACTTGGTCACAAGCAAATCAGTCGCTATTGCACAAGCAGAAAAAATATACCCTGATCAGCCCCTTTACCTGAACGTTTATCGTTTGAGAAAACATAAAGAGCTGTCACGTTGGATTTTTAAAAATAAAAGTGAAAACTGGAAAAAATATCTGTCAAAAGTAAAAAATTCAAATTTCGTGGATAAAGAGCATGAGTTGATTATTGGTCCGCACCCAACCGCAAGAAAAACGCAACAATATTGTCTAAAATCCACAAAAGCTCTTGCTCACCTCCGTTATCTCAAGAGCATTCCCCTCAGAAAAGGAAAGGAGCAATCATGATGCACAAAATGAAATATAGCTGGATGATTTTACTCCTTTTTCTGGGAAATATTGTGTTTACAAAAAATAGTTTAGCTGAAGAGGTCCATACCCAGCAGCTAGTCATCGTCAAATATGGATTGACTGCTGGTGCAACGAGCTTTATCCCCTCACAAACAACTGATGATGGGCAGAAAATTAATAATCTTCCAATTGATAATCTAGGCAATCAATTGTCGCCGATGGCTGGAATTCATTATATTGTACAGCGGTTTGTCCCAACAGGAGCAGCTCGTGATGTAGCGACGGAAAATCCCAAGCCTTCGACTTATCGTTTAGTTGGAAGCCCACAAGAATTAGTCACTAATAAAAACGGTATGGCGACCACGATGTTACCGGACGGTGACTACTTGATTAGTGAGCAGCCAAATCCGATGCTCAAGCTTTCACAAGCTTCACCTCCCGTTGTGGTGAGGTTGCCCTTACCTGACACCACAGGTATAGAAACTAAAGATACTGTTTATCTGTATCCCAAATCGAGCGTAGATCCAGCAGAATTTATAACATCACTAACAAAACAAAAAGGGTCTAGGAAACTTAAAGACACACAAATACAACAAACCAATATTTTTGAAAAATACCTCCCTAAAACGGGTGTTAAAATTTCAATTTTGATGGGATTACTAGGATTTTCTCTCTTACTTGGTGACATTATTCTGATGAAAAAAAGGAGGTAAACCCTCTTTTTTTGTACAGTATTGAGTAATTAAGAGAAACATGTTAAAATAATGTTATGTTATTATTTCTATGGGGTTTTACAACAATTATATTTGGGATTGCGTACCTTTTTCAGCTTTTAGGGTTAACCTTAATCGGACTTGAAATGGTAACGATTTTAATCTTGTTTATCAGTTTTTGGGAAAGTAGAAAAGGAAGATATCGTCGTATTATTGGGATGAATCTTATTTTGATTATTTTTATTGCTGTTTTATCCATCTCACAGCATACATTCACTTATATCCAACATCATGATATCGAAAAACTGTTAGTTATCATTGTTGGCTTCATTTTAGCGCAACTTTTAGGCATTTTTTGGGGAAGACAATTTTATAAACAACAAAATAAAACAAAATAAAAACAGGTTGAATCATTCAACCTGTTTTGTTATTTCATCAATTAAGCTATTGATTTTTTCAATCCGAGGAGCAATAGAGATTTCAAATTCATTAACTTTTGTTTGCAGTGCTTTGCCAACTTGCTCTGCCTTGAGGGTTTCTTCTTGAACACGTGCTAAGTTGACTTTCATGGTTTTGAAATCATCTGAGAGTTCACCCATCATTGTTTTTAAATCCTTAAAAAGTTCAAACATTGCTTTCTCCTTTAATCTTTGTTGATTTGAGCCGCAATTTCAGCTAAGTCATAGTCGTGTGGAGTGAATTTACCAATAAAGCCATCGTTATCATCATAGCGGGGAATCAAATGCACATGCGTATGAAAAATTGTTTGACCAGCAATCTCCTCATTATTTTGCAAGATATTTATCCCTTTGGCTTGGAGTTTATGGACAAGTTTGTTGGCAATCAGAGGAACTTTACTGAATAATAGTGCAGCATCTTCGGGGCGCATTGCGAGGATATTGCGTGCGTGCTGCTTAGGAACGAGAAGGGTATGTCCTTTAGTTGTCTGAGTGAGATCAAGAAAAGCTACAACATCATCATCTTCATAGATTTTTGTGCTGGGGATATCTCCAGCGATGATTTTGCAAAAAATACAATCTTCCATTTTATATTAGCCTCCAAACTGTTTAGCTTTTCTACCTATTGAGCGATGAATACCCTAAAAATTGAGCAGAATTGCTAAGGAAAATGTTATAATATACTTAGATTATACCAAATTTAAGTAGAATTGGAGTACATAACGTGGTACTAAAAATAACAAACTTAACGGGTGGCTATCTCGGGCATCCTGTTTTAAAAAATCTTAATTTTGAAATCAAAGATGGCGAACTTGTGGGGCTAATTGGTCTCAATGGTGCTGGGAAATCGACAACAATTCAAGAAGTGATTGGGCTTTTGACTCCTTACTCAGGACAGATTGAGCTCGATGGTTTAACTTTGCAGCAAGATTTAGAGGGCTATCGAAAAAAGATAGGTTTTATTCCAGAGACTCCAAGTCTTTATGAAGAATTAACGCTTCGTGAACATATTGAAGTTACGGCAATGGCTTATGGAATTCCTTTGGAACTAGCTCTAAAGCGTGCGGAAAAATTACTAAAAACTTTCCGATTAAGTGATAAATTGGACTGGTTCCCTGTCAATTTCTCAAAAGGGATGAAGCAAAAAGTCATGATTATTTGTGCTTTCTTGACGGAACCCTCTTTATATATTGTAGATGAGCCCTTTATGGGATTAGATCCACTAGCGATTCAAGATTTGATTGATTTGATGTTGGAAATGAAACAAACAGGTAGCTCGATTCTTATGAGTACTCATATCTTATCAACAGCAGAAAAATTCTGTGATAAATTTGTTGTCCTCCATGAAGGTCAAGTTGTTGCTACAGGAACAGTAGAAGAACTTCGTCAACAATTTGGTCAGCCAGAAGCAAGCTTGGATGAAATCTATCTTTCTTTGACGAAGGGAAATTTCCCCAGCGACCCGCTGAAGAAGGGGGAAGAAGTTACTCATGACTGAAATTTTTGCGAAACGTCGAAAAGACTGGTACAAGCAAAATTTAAAATATCTTCGCTATGTTTTTAATGATCATTTTGTTCTATTCTTAATGATTTTGCTAGGTGCCTTGGTCGTTCAGTATGTGACTTTTCTTCAAACACACCAAGCACATCTTTTAGAGAAGATAATTCTTGTTGTGCTAGTCACAGTACTTAGTCAGCTTGTGGGACGCATCGCTACATTTGTGGAAGCAGCTGATAAGGTGTTTCTCCTTCCACAAGAACTCGCACTAAAGCGTTATCTCTTGCAATGTCTAGTACGTTCATTGATACTACCAGCGGTCTTATCTCTACTTTTGATACTCATTGTTGCACCTTTGTTGAACTTTAACGTAGTTATATTTATTATCTGGTTCATTCTTTTAGTGGCACTAAAAGGAGCGTGGTTTTACTCTCAAATCTGGCGTTGGCAACAGACAGGTATCCTGAATTGGACAGCGATGATTGAGTCAGAAGAAACACGTAAAACTGCTACTTTGCGTCTCTTTGCTTTATTTACGAATGTCAAAGGTCTAAAATCACATAGTCACCGTAGGAAATATCTAGATTTTCTTTTACCAGATACCAGAAGGACTTATGATTATCTGTTTATGCGGAGTTTCTTGCGCAGTGGAGATTTCTTAGGTTTAACCTTGCGACTTTTAGTTTTATCAATTCTGTCCATGATTTTTATCAGCAATGGGATTGTAGCGCTTATTATTGTCTTGGTCTTTAATTACCTCTTAATTTTTCAGCTCCTCTCATTGCGTACGACATTTGATTATCAACTTTTGACACGAATTTATCCCGTGAAAAAAACGGCGAAAACTGCAGGTTTGCGTGTTGTTCTTTTTCGAGTGATGCTCGTAACTACCCTTATCGAATTGATAATGAGCCTAATCTTTATACGTCCAATTGTTTTGGCGGTGGTCATTGTTCTGTTTAACTTCATACTTACTAAGTTTTATGTTAGAGTTAGATTGAAAAAATAAAAATAAAAAAGCTTCTACTTTATGAAGCTTTTTTTTATTTTAGTCAATGATTTTTGTACCATGAACAAACGAGGTTTGGCAAGCTTGCGCTAAACTTTCATAGTTTGCTGATGTCACACCTCCGCCAATCAAAATTGTAATCCGACCATTGGCATAGGTAACTAAATCTTTAATTTTTTCTGTGTTGAGTGGTTGATTAAGTGGGCCACCATGCATCAAAATTTTATCCACACCGAATTCAATTAGTTGGTCAATGGCTTCTTTTTGATTCTTAATCTCATCGAAGGCCATATGGAAAGTTACAGGGAGGCCTTGTGCGGCTACCATCACAGTTTCTAGGGCATCAGTATCTAATTCATTTTCCTCGGTCAACGCACCAAAGACAATGTTTTGGGCGCCAGCTTCAATGGCTTTGAGTGTATCTGTTTCAATGATTTTAAGTTCATAGGAGTTATAAACAAAATCTCCTGCGCGAGGACGAATCATCACTGCAAGGGTTGTTTTGCTTTCAGCAACGAGTTCGGCTGCTTGTTGAATAACTCCGTAAGATGGTGTAGTTCCTCCCGCCGCAAGGTTATCACACAGCTCAATACGCTCTACGCCTTCTCGGATAGCATGAGGCACTTTCGTAAAATTTTCAACACAAAGTTCTCGAATAATCATAGTTTTTCCTTTCAAAAGTTCTCTAACAATTATAAACGATATTATCAGGACTTGCAATGTTATAAGGGAAGGTTAAAATAAAAAAAGCTCGAATTGGCTGGAGTCGAGCAGGGTGTAAAATAGCTTTGCGGTTATTAATCAATAAAATTTGTTAGTATTTAGCCGTAATTATTATAGCATGCCGAGCAAGTTTTATGATGTAACAAATGTGGCTATCAAAAATGATCAGAAAAGGCAGTTTAATCAACTGAAAGTTGCTTTTAAGAGAAGTTGCATATCTTTGAGAATTGTTATAACATAATAGCTATGTTAAAAAAAATTGAAAAGTCTTATAAATTATTAGAAGAAAATTTGCAACTTGTAAGGTGTCCGCTTTGTCATCGCCCGTTCCAACTTAGCCCCTATGCTTTGCGGTGCGAAAATAAACATACTTATAACTTGAACAAAAAAGGCTATGTTAATTTTTTGCAAACAAAACCGGATACAGTACATTATACACGAAAAATGTTTGAACCGCGGCGGCGTCTAATCGAATCAGGAATGTATCAACCACTTTTGAAAGAAATTCAGTTGATTTTGAAAGAGGGACATTTGATAGATGTGGGTACAGGTGAGGGGACATTTTTACAAGAGTTAGATGTAAAAGGAACAAAATTTGCTTTTGACATTGCGAAAGAAGGCATAGAAATGGCAACAGAACTCGAAATGAGAAGTTTTTTGAGCTTGGCTGATCTAACCAATCTCCCATTTGCTGATCAATCCTTTTCGACGGTTCTGAACATTTTTACCCCTTCAAATTATGCAGAATTCAAACGGGTACTTGTCCCAGAAGGAGTGGTAATTAAAGTCGTGCCCGACCGTTATTATTTACAGGAACTCCGTAACGTTTATGGGCTTCCTATTGACTATGAAAACACAGCGGTTGTGGATCGCTTTAAAGCAGAGTTTTCTGAAGTAGAACAAAAGGAATTGCGTTATACTTTTGAACTCCCAGAACCATTACGTCAGGATTTCTTATCCATGAGTCCTCTGGAGTGGGCGGTTTCGCCAGAGCGTAAGGAGCAGGCGCGTAAAAATCCACCAATGCGAGCAACAATCCATGTCCAACTCTTAATCGGGCATAAATAAAAACCTATCTTAAACGATAGGTTTTGTTTTATTTCATGAGAAATTTAATTGCTTTAGAAATCCCTTTTTTGACAGAAATATAAAGGCCTAAAGAAACCACCACAGCAACGGGAACTGCAATCCAACTAATCAGCACAGAAACTAAAATATAAGTAATAATTGCAAGGAAAATCGAAAAAACAGCAATATTGGTAAAGAAATTTAATTCTTCGACCCTTTTATTGAATTGTCGTTGTTCACGTCCTTGAGTTTCTTCATAATTGTAATATTCTTGTTTTTCGTAAAAGTCTTTGAGATTTCTTAATTCCATAGATAATTTAGCAGCTTTCCGAGATTTATGTCATTATTATAGTATAAATTTATCCAATAAATGTTATATTAGAGTTAATTTGGTTACAAAAAGATTACTGTAAGCGCAAAACATGATTAAAGAGCCTGAAAAAGGGTGAAAAGAGTAGGGGATTGAGAGGAATCTTAAAGGAGGATCTTTTTGACACTCGCTTAATAGATTATTTTATAATATAATAGCAATATGATTACTATTACTTCTACGGCTGAGAGCGTTGAGCAAGCGAAGGCATTGCTTGGAGCAGGAGTCGATCGTTTATACATTGGTGAAGAAAACTACGGATTACGTGTTCCGACGGCTTTGAGTCGGGAAGAACTGCAGGAAATTACGAGATTAGCGCATGCAGCTGGAAAAACTGTCACAGTAGCGGTTAATGCGTTGATGCATACAGAAATGATGGCTAAAATTAAGCCTTACCTTGATTTCTTAGTGGAAATTAAGGTGGATCGTATTGCAGTAGGGGATGCAGGAGTTATCTTTGTTTTGCAACGTGACCACTACGCCCTTCCCTTTACTTATGATGCTTCCACGATGGTGGCGTCAGCACGGCAAGTTAATTTTTGGGCACAACAAGGAGCTGTAGAAGCTGTCCTTGCTCGTGAATTACCTAAAGAAGAGCTAGCAGACATGGCACAAGAATTACAAGTTCCTGGCGAACTACTAGTTTACGGTGCAACTGTGATACATCATAGTAAGCGTCCACTGGTACAAAATTACTATAACTTTATCAAAACCGAAGAGACTGGAAAAGATCGTGCACGCAATCTCTTTGTTTCGGAACCCAAAAAAGAAGAAACCCACTACTCAATTTTTGAGGACAAACACGGGACGCATATCTTTGCAAATGATGACTTGGATATGATGACAGAGCTTTCTGATTTAGTGGATATGGGTTACGACCACTGGAAACTTGATGGTATTTTCACTCGAGGAGAAAATTTTGTTGAAATTACAAAATGTTTTGTGGAAGCAAAAAATCTGATTGAATCTGGAGAATTTACTGAACTTAAAGCTTTCCAGTTGGATGAAAAGGTGCGTAAGTTGCATCCAGCAGGCCGTAC
The DNA here is from genome assembly GCF_014905395.1 of Lactococcus taiwanensis. GTDB lineage: Bacteria > Bacillota > Bacilli > Lactobacillales > Streptococcaceae > Lactococcus > Lactococcus taiwanensis. The sequence continues at coordinate 60,914 of NZ_BNDT01000005.1, read as the reverse complement.
ATTGTCACATGGTTTCTATGATTTGGATAAAGATGCTGTAAAATAAGTGAAAAATTTACTGACAGGTACGTCAGTAATTTTTTTGTTTTTGCCCACCTATTACCTCGATAAATACTATAATGTCAAAGAACTTTGTCATCTTTGACAGTTTCCATTTCCTTCAAAATCCTGTAAAATAAACCTATAAGGAATCTGGAAGGCTTTGTCTTTTGGAGCATCCAGTGACTAAGCGCTAAGGTGCCAAGTTGCTGTTGTTAAGAAGTTTTGGCAGGTACTCTTTGACAAGGAGTTTACCGAGGTGCGGGGTTTGTTCTGCACCAGCCTTTTCAAAATACTTACAATCTTGAAAATTGGAGAATTTATTATGTCAATCACAAAAACGCGTCCAGAAGTGCTTGCACCTGCTGGTACGCTTGAAAAACTAAAAGTTGCGATCGATTACGGTGCTGATGCTGTCTATATCGGTGGGCAGGCTTATGGTCTACGCTCGCGGGCGGGTAATTTTACCTTTGAAGAAATGGCCGAGGGGGTGGCTTATGCCTCTAGCCATAATGCGAAGGTTTACGTGGCGGCCAACATGGTCACGCACGAAGGCAATGAAAAAGGCGCTGGCGAATGGTTCCGTACTTTGCGCGATTTAGGTATTTCTGCGGTTATCGTATCTGATCCTGCACTTATTGCCATCTGTGCGGCAGAAGCACCAGGCTTGCCAATTCACTTATCAACTCAGGCCTCAGCGACGAATTATGAAACACTAGAATTTTGGAAAAATCTTGGTCTTGAACGTGTCGTTTTGGCGCGTGAAGTCTCTATGGAAGAATTGCGCGAAATACGCGCGCATACGGATGTTGAAATCGAAGCTTTTGTCCACGGTGCCATGTGTATCTCTTATTCTGGGCGCTGTGTTTTGTCCAACTACATGAGCATGCGTGATGCCAATCGTGGGGGCTGTTCGCAGTCATGTCGTTGGAAATATGATTTGTATGATCTGCCCTTTGGTGGAGAGCGTCATTCCATCACAGGTGAAGTTTCTGAAGAATTTTCAATGTCAGCCGTGGATATGTCTATGATTGAGCATATTCCAGATATGATTGAAAATGGGGTGAATTCGCTCAAAATTGAAGGCCGGATGAAATCAATTCACTACGTGTCAACGGTTGCCAATGTTTACAAAGCAGCAATTGATGCTTACTGGGAATCGCCAGAACGTTTTGAAGAAATCAAACCACGCTTGGTTGATGAGCTTTGGAAAGTCGCACAACGTGAGTTGGACACTGGTTTTTACTATGAAACACCTGATGAAAATAAACAACTTTTCGGCGCGCGTCGGAAAATTCCTGAATACAAATTTGTCGGCGAAGTGGTGGATTTTGATGAAACGACAATGGTGGCAACAATCCGCCAACGTAATGTCATAACTGAAGGCGACCAAATCGAGTTTTACGGGCCGGGCTTCCGCCATGTGGATACGGTCGTGACCAACTTGCGCTTGGCTGAGACAGACGAGCATATTGACCGTGCGCCAAATCCTATGACGCTCTTGCACATTGACGTGCCATTTGCGGTCAAAGCAGGCGATATGATTCGTAAAAATGGTTCAGGGTTGATCAATCTTTATGATAAACAAACAGGCATGTCTAAAACAGTGCGTGCGCGTGCTTAAATAGGACTGATGAAATACTGACCGGCTGGTCAGTATTTTTTAACACTGTGGCTGCCCGTAAAAGTTTACTTAGAAGATTTTTTTGGTAAAATAAGGCTATCATGATGTCAAATATACGTTCGAATAAAAAATTAACAGGTGAAAAAATAGGGGTCTATTTTGGAACCTTTGCCCCCTTGCATGTTGGTCATCAACAGCAAATCTATAAATGTGCTAGTCTGAATGATGGCGTGTTATTAGTCGTTTCAGGCGATGATCAAGATCGTGGCGCGCAGATTGGGCTGCCTTTGGAGAAACGTTTTCGTTATTTACGAGAAGCTTTTCGAGATGAAGAAGCGATACAAGTCGCTAAACTCGATGAAAATGACTTACCTGCAATGCCTCATGGTTGGGATGAGTGGGTGAGTCGTCTTTTAAACCTGATTAATACGTACACCACACGAGATAAGTTGGAAATTACTTTTTATGTGGGCGAATCTGCTTATGCTACGGAACTTAAGCGTCGATTTCCAAAGGACGGCAACAGCTATGAGGTAGAGCTTGCCGACCGTCAAGATATCGCGATGTCTGCGACAAAGATACGTGAAAATCCGCAAGCCCAATGGGACAAAATCAATCGTGTCTTTAGGCGGCATTTTTCGAAAGTTGTGACAGTGATGGGTTCAGCTTCAACAGGAAAAACAACACTCGTTCGGCGACTAGCGCGCTCTATTAATGCCCCTTTTTCTGAAGATTACCTCCAAGCTTACAAAGCAACTTATAACCTCACTGACGAAGAATTACGTCAGGAAGATTATGCTCGTCTCATCACTGGTCAATACGATGCTAACTCACAGCAGCTAAATTCACCAGCGAATCAGGGAATCGTGTTTTTGGACACGGACGCTTTGGTAACGAGTGTTCATGCAAGGATAAACTTACCCAAAACGGAGTTCGAGGAACTTAAGCTCCTTTTTCAAAAAACGATTGCTAGAGAACGGATGGATTTAATCTTGGTCATCCCTCCTTCAGTGGAAAAAGAAGAGGGGTGCGCACTTCAAGAAGGGGCTCAAGACCCACGCCTGATTTTTCATCAGGAGCTGTTACGTCAGCTCGCCGCATTTGATTTGATGGATCGTGTCGTCATCCTTGATGATTCTGGAAATCAGAAGGATCGAGCTGGATATTTATCACGTTATCATCATGCGATTGATGCAGTCAAAGCTTACACAGGCATAACAATTGAACGCTTGCGTTCGTAAGTATTAACACCTTAAAAAGTTACTGACCAGCTGGTCAGTAACTTTTTATTTCAAGATTTGTTCAATTTGCTCGAGTTCAGCAGCACTAAAGTCAAGCTGCTCTAAAGCCGCAACGTTTTCAATAATTTGTTGTGGGCGACTGGCTCCAATTAACGCAGAAGTAACGGGAGTTACTCCACGTCCTAAATCCGTCCGAAGCACCCAAGCCAGTGCAAGTTGTGCTAAGCTCTGTCCACGTTTTTGGGCCAATTTCTGGAGTTTTTCAATTTTAGCCAGTGTTGGGCGTGTCAAGCTGTCTTCTTGCAAAGTGGCATAATGCGGGTCGCGCATGCGAGAATCCTCAGGCACTCCATGGAGGTATTTGTTTGTCAAAAGGCCTTGTGCCAATGGTTTGAAGGCGATTGCTCCCATCCCATTTGTCGTCAATGTTTCTTGTAAATCCTCCTCAATCCAGCGGTCCAACATGGAATAGCGAGGCTGATGAATTAAAAGTTTGAAGCCCAAGTTTTTGGCTGCTAATGCAGCCGCTTGTGTTTGCTCAGCTGAATAATTTGAAAGTCCGACATAGAGCGCTTTTCCACTATCTAACGCTGTTTTTAGAGCGCCCATCGTTTCTTCAATCGGAGTGTTTGGATCAGGACGGTGGGAATAAAAAATATCCACATAATCAAGGCCAAGCCGTTGCAAGGACTGATCTAAACTGGCTAAAAGGCTCTTTCTACTGCCCCAATTTCCGTAAGGGCCTGGCCACATGACGTAACCCGCTTTCGTTGAAATGATTAGCTCATCACGATATTTTCTGAAATCTTCATGGAGGATTCTTCCAAAGTTAATCTCGGCGGAGCCAGGCTCGGGACCATAATTGTTTGCCAAATCGAAATGTGTAATTCCTAAATCAAAGGCGGTATGAATCATTTGTCGGGCATTCTCAAAATCGTCCACAGAACCAAAATTATGCCAGAGCCCTAGCGAAATGGCGGGTAAAAGTAAACCGGAATTTCCGACAGGACGATAGAGCATCTTGTCATAACGATGTGGATTAGGTTGATAAGTCATGAATAGTTCTCCTCAAAAAATATTGTGAAGCGGTTTCAAAAACATTATAGCAAATGTAAACGCTAAATGGTATAATTTAATCAGCAGGAATTATAATCAATGGAGTACGCACAATGTCAAATTTAACCAATGCAGAACGATATACTTGGGAAGTAATTCAGGAAAATTACGAAAAAATCCCCCAAATTTCTATTTCGGAACTTGCAGAACTCGCCCATGTTTCTTTGTCCACCGTTAACCGAACGGTACGGAAAAAAGGTTTTGCGGGTTATGGTGAATTTCGCTACTCTATCAGAGAAAAAAAATTACCCGAGATAAGTGGTTTTTCCACAGAAGTTTTGAGTGCTATTGCGAAAAATGAGGATGAACTCTTGCAAACCATCAATAATATTTCAGCCCAAGAAGTCGAGGAAGCCGTGAAAATGGTGGATGAAGCTAAAGAAATTTTGATTTTTGCGCGAGGTTTGACGATTAACGTCGCTAACGAACTCTTACGTAAGTTACAGCTTTTTCATAAGCCCGTCAGTCTCTATGATGATCCAGAGCAAATCACCTATTATGCACAGTTCGCCACTGCCGATAAGTTAGTACTGGCGCTGTCACTCTCTGGTGAAAATCCTGAAATCAACATCCCCTTAAAGACGGTCAGACAACAAGGGGGGAAAATCATTGCGCTGACCACGGATGCAGAAAGTGAACTGACCGCCCTGTCAGACGTTAGTTTGATTGGTTATAAGAGTCGACTTGAAGTTAATTATTTTGACCTGGATGTCCATAGTCGTCTGCCACTGTTTATCTTAGAACGTGTCCTTGTGGATGTTTACTCGATTTATCAAAAAGAAAAAGAGTTTTAAAAATTACTGACAGGCTGGTCAGTGATTTTTTTGTGGCAGTTTGGAAAGGTTTCCAAACAAAGCTTCTGAAATTGGAAACCCTTTCTTTATACAGCGTGCTATACTATAAATGTGAGCGATTTCAAAAAAAGAAATCTAAAGGAGGATTCCCATGAATAAGGGAAAAATGAAACAACGTTTATCGTATGCATTCGGTGCGTTAGGGCATGATGTTTACTATTACTCAATCAGTACATTTTTCATTGCCTTTGTAACGGCACAAATGTTTGCAGGTTCGCCCCACGAAGATGCTATGATTGCCTTAGTTACAGGATTAGTCGTCATTATTCGTTTGATTGAAATTATCTTTGACCCGATCATCGGATCTATCATTGACAATACTCAGACACGGTGGGGGAAATTTAAACCTTGGCTAGTGGTCGGTGGGATCATGTCTTCATTGATGATTATGCTGATGTTCTCCGATTTCTTTGGTTTAGCTAAGAGTGATAACCGTACGTTGTTTGCGATTGTATTCACTATTTCTTTCATCATATTGGATGCCTTTTATTCTTTCAAAGATATTGCTTTTTGGTCAATGATTCCCGCCCTTTCAGAAAAAAATTCTGAACGTGAAACACTTGGGACATTCGCTCGTTTTGGTTCAGCCATTGGGGCTCAAGGCGCAACAATTCTAGCTATACCTATTACGATTGCTTTTACTAAAGGTGGTCATATGCAAGGGGCGCGCGGCTTCTTCGCCTTTGGGGTTATCGCAGCACTTGTTCAAGGAATTTCAGCTTTGGTGACTGCGTGGGGAACAAAAGAACAACAATCTGCTATTCGTCAACAAGGCACTAAAACCAATACCTTAGACGTCTTCAAAGCTCTGATGAAAAATGACCAGTTGATGTGGTTGTCACTCTCTTACATTCTATTTGCTATTGCCTATGTTGCCACTACAGCCACTTTGATTTTGAATTTTACATTTGTTATTGGGAATGCGAGTCTTTACTCTATTACGGGTATTGTCGGCTTTATCGGCTCCATCATTTTAGTCCCAATGTTTCCAATGTTGGCGAAAAAATTTGGACGACGTAAAGTCTTGACTGGGGCAATCATTTCTATGTTGATTGGTTATGCACTCTTTGTACTTGGTAGCTCCGTGCCAATGACTGTTGCAGGGTTAATCTTTTTAACAACACCTTACCAATTGGTCTTCTTATCTGTTTTGATGACCATTACAGACTCTGTTGAGTATGGTCAATGGAAGAACGGTGTCCGAAATGAAGCTGTTACCTTGGCAATGCGTCCATTACTTGATAAAATTGCGGGAGCCTTTTCAAATGGTATCTATGGCTTTGTAGCTATTGCAGCGGGAATGACTGGCTCAAAATATATTGCGGGACGCACTTATGGAGTAGCAACTTTTAAACTCTATGCCTTCATCGTCCCAGCCATCTTGATGATTATTTCACTTGCCATTTACTTATTTAAAGTAAAATTGACAGAAAAACGTCACCAAGAAATCGTTGCAGAACTTGAAGAACGTTTCAAATAAGAAATTCACTGACAGCGTGGTCAGTTGGCCTGAGCCAGCGGACCATACTGTCAGTTAGTGCTTAGAAAAGAAAAGAGCTAGATTTTTAAGTCAGCTCTATTTGGGGAAAAATATGAAAATTACAACATCAGATTTTGGGTTAGGCAGTCAACTTTTCACCATTGAGAATAAAAAAGGAATGCGCATTGCCTTTACAAATTATGGCGCGCGCATCGTTGATTGGGTAGTAGAAGGAAAGCATATTGTTCTAGGTTTTGATTGTGCACAAGAATACCAAGAAAAAGATATTTTCCCAGGTGCAACGGTGGGACGGATCGCAGGACGGACTAAAGATGGCTTAGTGGTTATTAATGGTCAAAGCGTTCAACTGGAACAAAATGATTTTCCTCAAGCGATTCATGGGGGATCCAATCCTTCACAATCCCAAATTTGGCAAGCCCAAACTTTTCAAAAAGAAGAAGAGGCGGGCGTTAAATATACCTTACGCTTAAAAGATGGCGAAGGAGGTTATCCTGGTAATCTTGATTTTACTACCATCCATACTTTCAATGAAGCTGGAGAATGGAAGATTGAGTATCGGGCAGTATCTGATAAAGATACAGTTTTCAATCCAACCGGGCATGTGTACTTTAATCTTAACGGTGAAGCAGACCAACCCATTGATAATCATGAGTTACAGATTGCAGCATCGCGCTATGTTCCCTTGTTGGATCAATCGCAAGTTGTCCGGGGCGATCTTGTAGAAGTAACAGGTACACCTTTTGATTTTAGAACACCACAAACGCTCTCAGAAGTATTTTCAAGTTCAGATCCTCAGATCAGACTTGTTGATGGACTTGACCATGGTTTCTTACTGGATGAGCGCAATTTGGCTAAGGAACAGGCCCGATTGACTTTAGGAAAACTTAGTGTTTCCACCTATACCGATCAACCAAGTGTCGTTATTTTTACAGCTAATTTTGGTGACATGGGCACGGTTTATCGTGGAAAACCTGAAGCTCACCATGGTGGAATTACCTTTGAAACTCAAGTTGCACCTGGTTCACCCCAAATTCCCGAATTAGGCGACATTACCTTAAACGCCGGGGAAACCTATCAAGCCACAACCATCTATAAAGTAAATTTAGGAGAATAAAAAATGTCAGTAGTTGTAGAAAATAGTACAATCTTATCAGCCTTAACAGAACGTTTTAACCATGTTTTTGGGGGAACAGCAGATCTTGAATATTTCTTTAGTCCTGGTCGCATTAATCTTATTGGTGAACATACCGATTATAATGGGGGTTACGTATTTCCAGCTTCAATCACCATCGGTACCACAGGCCTTGCGCGTTTAAGAGCCGATCAAAAAATCAAACTTTACTCTGAAAATTTTCCTGAAGCAGGTGTTATAGAGTTTGATCTTGCAGATAGTCATCATAAAGATGGGGAGAGCTGGGCAAATTATGTTAAAGGCATGATGACCATGTTACAAAATGCAGGCTACACCATTGATCGAGGCTTTGAACTCCTTATCAAGGGAGAAATTCCTACAGCTTCAGGGCTCTCATCTTCTGCCTCACTAGAACTTTTGGTTGGTGTCGTGTTGGATGACCTCTTTAAGCTCAATGTTCCTCGACTTGAGCTTGTCCAACTTGGTCAAAAAACGGAGAATGATTTTATCGGAGTAAACTCAGGGATTTTGGACCAGTTTGCTATTGGTTTTGGGGAAGTTAAAAAAGCCATTTTGTTGGATTGTAATACCTTGAAATACGAAATGGTCCCTGTCGAATTACGTGATTATGACATTGTTATTATGAATACGAATAAGCCTCGCGCTTTAACAGAGTCTAAATATAATGAACGTTTCGCTGAAACGCGTGAAGCGCTCAAACGGATGCAAACAAAACTCAATATCCAGTCGCTCGGTGAACTTTCCAATGAAGAATTTGACGCAAATACCGCTTTGATTGGGGATGAAACATTGATTAAACGGGCGCGCCATGCTGTCTATGAAAACAATCGCACAAAAGTTGCTCAAAAAGCTTTTGTGGCTGGTAATTTGACGAAATTTGGTGAACTGCTGAACGCCTCTCATGCTTCACTCAAAAATGACTATGAAGTAACAGGACTTGAACTTGACACACTTGCTGAAACCGCGCAAAAGCAACCTGGTGTGCTTGGCGCTCGGATGACAGGGGCAGGTTTTGGTGGCTGTGCCATAGCTCTTGTGGCTCATGATAATGTTCCTAGTTTTGAAAAGGCTGTAGGGGAAACTTATGAAAAAGTAGTGGGATACCCTGCAAGCTTCTATGTAGCCCAAATTGGATCAGGCTCTACCAAATTAGATGTTGAATAACTAAAAAGCTCACAAAAAAAGAGCACCCACGCTTAAGTTTTACCTTCGTGGGAAAATAATGATTTAGATTGGAAGTAGAAATGTCAATATATCAAACCATTCAAGATTTTGTAGAGTTGGCGGTAAATAATGGAGCGATTGAAGCGATGGACAGCATCTACTTGCGTAATCAACTCCTGCATTTTCTAGGCATGGCGGATTGGAAAGAACCAGAAAAACATCAACATGAGCAAGATGCCTTACTTTTGATGGATAAACTGTTAGATGAAGCCAGAGAAAATAAACAATATGATGTCACTACAGGTGAGTTTTATGAAGCGGCTTTAATGGATTTCATCACGCCGAAGCCTAGTCGAATTAACCAAGTATTTTGGGAAAAATATCAAGACCGTCCCGAAGACGCTACAGCTTACTTTTATGACCTAGCCCGCCAAATTAATCAAGTTAAAACAAGGGATATTGCTAAAAATCTGGCATTTACACATCCAACGAAATATGGTGACTTGGAAATCACGATTAATCTTTCAAAACCAGAAAAAGATCCCAAAGCCATTGCAGCAGCTAAAATGCAAAACCATTCAAGTTATCCGCAATGTGCCCTCTGTCTGGAAAACGAAGGACTCTACGGAGGGGGAAATCACCCGGCACGAAGTAATCATCGCGTGATTCGCTTAAGTCTTAACGACCAAAATTGGGGGTTTCAATATTCACCTTATGCTTACTATAATGAACACTCAATTGTGTTTAATGAAAAGCATCAACCGATGAAAATCAACCGGAAGGCTTTTGAAAATCTCCTCGCTTTTCTTGAGGTTTTCCCTCACTATATGATTGGGTCTAATGCAGATTTGCCAATTGTGGGAGGATCCATCTTAACCCATGATCATTATCAAGCAGGACGTCATCAGTTTCCGATGTTAAAAGCGAGCGTTCGTACCCCGATCAAGTTGGTACATTATCCAAAAGTTAAGGCTGGAATATTAAACTGGCCAATGTCTGTTTTACGCCTCCAGAGTCGTGATAAAGCAGAACTCCTTGAGGCAAGCAGTGAAATTCTTGAAAAATGGCAACGTTATAGTGATAAAGAACTGGATATCACAGCGGTTGACAAAGAGGGGATTCTCCATCACACCATTACGCCTATTGCAAGTAGAAAAGGGACGGAGTATTGTCTTGATCTTGTCTTACGAGATAACAGTACAAGTGAAGAATATCCTGATGGCATTTTTCATCCTCACCAAGAGCTACATCACATAAAAAAAGAAAATATTGGCCTGATAGAAGTAATGGGGCTAGCCATTTTGCCGCCACGTCTGAAGGCAGAACTCAAAGAAGTTGAAAAGTATTTGTTGGACGAACCAAATGAGATGAAAGAAATTCACCGAACTTGGGCAGAAAAGTTAAAAGCCACGGAGTCAATCACTTCACAAGGGGTTCATGAATTAGTGGAACAAGCTGTCGGTGCTGTTTTTGAAGAAGTTTTACAAGATGCAGGAGTCTTTAAAGATGATGCACCTGGACAAGCAGGATTTATAAAGTTTGTCAACTTCATCAATGAAGACAACTAAAAAAATGAAGACAGAGAAGAACGGCTGAGAAAAACTAGCATGTTGTTGATAACCCAGCTCTTGGGCATGATCCAACACGCTAGTTTTTTTAGTCAATCGTCACGCTGAAAAATTCTGGAAAGGATCATAATGATTAAATTGAGTGATATTTTGGCACGTAAGGACTGGGAAAATCCTAGTATAAGCAATTGGCATCGCCTTGCGATGCATACGCCGATGGCTTATGAGGAAACCAGAAATTTAAACGGAGGATGGGACTTCACTCATTTTTCAAGTATTCAAGAAATTCCACAAGATTGGCTGGAGCGTAGCGATTTTGAGGGTAAAATTCCAGTTCCAAGTAATTGGCAACTTACTTTTCCAGATGAGACGGATGTTCCAATTTATACGAACGTGGCTTACCCAATACCGGTTGATCCTCCCTATGCACCAGATAATAACCCTGTGGGGGGTTACAGTCGTCAATTTGAACTTAGTGAGGAATGGCTAGCAAATGGGCATATTCATTTAACTTTTGAAGGAGCAGGTTCAGCCTTTCATGTTTGGCTTAATGGTCAATATGTGGGTTATTCAGAAGATGGGCGTTTGCCTGCAGAATTTGATGTGACTTCTCAGGCGCAAAAAGGAATGAACGAAGTGCGTGTTTTGGTTTTACGGTGGTCTAAAGCGACCTATTTTGAAGATCAAGATATGTGGCGTATGTCTGGTATTTTTCGTCCAGTAAAACTTCAACATTTAACAGAAAATTATCTGCTAGATTTTTCTGTTGTGACTGAGCTAGATGCAGATTTTGATTTTGCCGAAATTTTTGTTGAGGCTAAGGCTTGTGATATGAATAATGCAACGCTCAAAGCTGAACTCTATGATGCTGAAAAGTTAGTGGCCCAAGCGATGGGTTTTCAATCAACACTCCAGCTTACGCATCCGATCCTTTGGTCCGATGAACTCCCTCATCTTTATCGATTGGAACTTTCTTTATGGGATGCAGCAGGCGAGTTGTTGCAACAAGAAACTAAAAAAATTGGTGTGCGTAAAGTTGAAATCTCGCAAGGTCAGCTTAAGGTTAACGGAAAACCTCTATTGATTCGTGGGGTGAATAAGCATGAGTTTACACCGGATCATGGTTATGTTGTCTCCGAAGAGGTGATGCTTAAAGATATTAAGTTGATGAAAGCCCACCATTTTAATGCGGTAAGATGTTCGCATTATCCTAATCAATCGCGGTGGTATGAGTTATGTGATGAATATGGGCTGTATGTTGTAGATGAGGCTAATATAGAAACACATGGTATGCTGCCTATGAATCGACTGACTGATGATCCTACCTATCTTCCTTTGATGAGTGAGCGGGTAACGAGAATGGTATTACGAGACCGTAATCATCCCAGTGTTATCATTTGGTCATTAGGAAATGAAGCAGGTTATGGACGGAACCATCAAGCGCTTTATGAATGGTGTAAAGCTTTTGATCCCACACGGCCTGTACATTATGAAGGAGGAGATGATGAGACACGAGGAGCTAGCCCTGCGACGGATATTATCTGTCCTATGTACGCACGAGTAGATGACTCTAGTATCAATGCACCCTACTCGCTTAAAGAATGGATGGGGGTAGCAGGAGAGGCACGACCATTAGTCCTGTGTGAGTACGCGCATAATATGGGAAACTCTATGGGAGGTTTTGGTAAATATTGGCAAGCTTTTCGAACAATTGATCGCTTGCAAGGTGGCTTTATCTGGGATTGGGCAGATCAAAGTCTCTGGAAAGAGGGGCACTTCACTTATGGTGGCGATTTTGGCGATTTGCCTAATGATCGGCAATTCAGTTTAAATGGTTTAGTCTTTGCTGATCGGACGCCTAAGCCAGCTCTTGCTGAGGTTAAATATTGGCAGCAATATCTGCAATTTACATTACAGAAAGATCCTATCGGAAATCCTGTGAGTTTGACAGTAAAAAGTGAATATTTGTTTCGCAATACAGACAATGAGCGTCTAAGTTATCGGCTGACCGATGGAAAAGAGGTTTTCTTTGAGGCTGCCGTAGACCTTAAACTCTCCCCAGGCGAAAGTCTCACTCTATCCCTTAGTCATCTTCCTGAAAGAGAGGGTTCAACGCTTCTTTTAAATGTAGAAGTGGAAACGATTGCTGCCACCGCTCTTTTGCCAGCACATTTTGAGGTGGCTCATGAGCAATTTATTTTGCAAGAAGCTCTGACACTTGTGGACAGCGAGCAAATGCTTACTGACAGCCCGGTCAGTAAAAGTCAGTTGCGTTTAAGCTCGGATAAGCAGACCGTCACCGTATCAGCAGGCGGGCAAACTTTTGTATTTGACCAGCGGACGGGTGATTTGAGTCAGTGGGTTGATGAAAAAGGGGACGAAAAATTACTGACAGGGCTGTCAGAACAATTTACCCGAGCTCCACTTGATAATGACATCGGCGTCAGTGAAGTAGAGCATATTGATCCTTGGGCGTGGTATGAACGATGGAAAGCAGCAGGTTTTTACGACTTACAACTTCATCTTAAGCGTCTGACGACGGAAGAATCGTCTGATGCAATTACGGTTTGTGCCGTAACTGAGTATCACGCGCATGGTAGCGTTGCTTTTAGGACGCAACGTCGGTACCGGATTGATCGTGCTGGTAAACTCTTACTTCAAGTAGACGTGATGCGCCATCAAAAATTGCCTGAACCTGCTCGGATTGGTCTGACGGTACAACTGGCTGATCGTGCGAAAGATGCTTCTTACTTTGGCTTAGGACCAGATGAGAATTATCCCGATCGAAAAGGTACCGCTCGCTTGGGCAATTGGCAACAGCCTCTTACTGAGCTTTCGACGCCCTATGTCTTTCCGAGTGAAAATGGCTTACGTATGGGAGTGCAAAGCTTGTCCTACGGCTCGCTCATCTTTAAAGCATCGGGTCAGAGTTTTGCCTTTAATCTCAGTCCTTATAGTCAGCAACAGCTGCATGAAGTCGATCATTGGCATCTTCTGCAAGAAGAAGCAGGAACGTGGCTTAATATTGATGGTTTTCATATGGGTGTTGGAGGGGACGATTCCTGGAGTCCCAGTGTTGGAGCACTTGATTTGTTGCGGGAACCTCATTACCATTATGAACTTCAATTGAGTAGTCAGCTGGCAGGAGTGGAAAAGCCATAACTCTTTTTAAAACGAGCACCATTTAGGCATGAGACAGAAGAAAAAAGAAAACGTATTCGCTAAATGGAGATGAGGATGGAACGATTTCCAAGCGCTTTTATGATAAAATAGAATCAAATAAAAAGGATAGGAAGTGGATTATGACTGTATTAGTACTTGGGGGTGCAGGCTATGTTGGGAGCCATGCGGTAGCGATGTTGGTAGAAAAGGGTTACGATGTCGCTGTCGTAGATAATTTGGTGACAGGTCACCGTGAAGCTGTTCCTGCTGATGTGCGCTTTTACGAAGGAGATGTACGTGATCACAGTTTTCTTGCGAGTGTATTTGAAAAAGAAAATATCGAAGGAATCATGCACTTTTGCGCTTACAGCTTAGTGGGTGAGTCGATGCAAAAACCGCTCATGTATTTCAACAACAATGTTGGTGGGGCACAAGTCATTCTTGAAACCATGGAAGAATTTGGCGTGAAGCATATCGTCTTTTCAAGTACAGCAGCGACTTTTGGCATTCCAGAGCATTCGCCAATTTCTGAAAAAACACCGCAAAAACCCATCAATCCTTATGGCGAGTCTAAGCTCATCATGGAAAAAATGATGAAATGGCAGTCTGAGGCAACGGACATGACTTATGTGGCTCTGCGTTATTTCAATGTGGCGGGTGCTAAAGACGACGGCTCCATTGGCGAAGCCCACAAAAATGAAACGCATTTGATTCCGATTATTTTGCAAACGGCGCTGGGACAACGTGAGTTTATCACGATTTATGGCGACGACTATAATACACCAGACGGGACTTGCATTCGCGACTACATTGACATGGAAGACTTGATTGATGCCCACATCAAAGCGCTTGAGTACCTCAAAGCGGGCGGTAAATCTGACCAATTTAATCTGGGTTCAAGCAAAGGCTATTCTAATCTGGAAGTGTTGGAAACAGCGCGCAAAGTCACTGGTCATGCGATTCCAAGTCAAATGGGCGAACGTCGCCCAGGAGATCCTGATGAACTGGTGGCAGATTCCACCAAAGCAGGCGAAATTTTGGGCTGGAAAGTCCAACATGATTTGGAACACATCATTACCAACGCTTGGAAATGGCATCAAAGCCATCCCAAAGGTTATTAAAATTAGTAGTGCACTAAAAAATAGAATAAAAAGTTACTGACAGCCCTGTCAGTAACTTTTTTTTAATCTTTAAAAATAAAATGTCAAATTTTGTTATAATATCTTTATGAAAAAACAGAGTCCAAGAAAAAGAAGCCAGAAGCGGCGGATCGTGACGGCTATTATGACGGTGAGTGCGACACTCGTTATTGCGAGTTGTACATTCTGGGGATTTTTGAAAATGGGGCATTATCACTTAGTTAAAGAAGTACCCCATTCCCAAATTAGTAAAAATAAAAAAAGTAAGCAGGTCATTTACCCGACGATTTATATCGGGGGATCGGGGGGAAGTGCCACAGATTTATTTGACATGATGGCGCGGGTAGCGCCTCAACAGGTTGCAAAGTCAGCACCGTTAAGTTTTGCAGTGGATATTGGACGGAACAATGCGCTAACGATTTCGGGAAATATTGCTCAAACGAATCATTTTCCACAGATTGATTTTAATACGGTCAAGGGGACGTCCGCGGGAGAATCATACTCGATTGCCCTTCAAAAAATGATGACTTATTTGACTAAGCATTACAGAGTCCCCGCAATTAACCTTGTCGGCTTTTCTTCAGGTGGGACAGGTGCGCTTTACTATATGATTGATACAGGGGGCAATCCCAACTTTCCAAGGGTCAAAAAATTTGTATCGCTTGATGGAGAGTACAATAGCGAGACCCCTTTACAAGCGGGGGAAACATTAGCACAAGTGCTTGAAACAGGCCCAAGTGCTCAAACACCGATGTACCAGTACATCGCCAAACATTACCAACGCCTCTCCTCTAAGACAAAAACTTTGTTGCTCATGGGAGATTATAATGCGCTCATGCAAACGGATGGTACAGTACCTTGGGCCGATGGCTTTTCTGTCTATCATTTCTTTAAAGAAAATGGTAATCCAGTAACTTGGCGCATTTATCCGAGCGTGGTGAAGCACGCAGCTGATAAAAATAATCCCACAGCACTTGCTTACATCAAAACTTTCCTTTTTGGAAAATCAAAAACTCAGACTTAGCGCTCTGAGTTTTTTTGTAAGTGATCATAGTAGCCATGCTTTTTTTGTAAAATAAAATCCAAATGTGCTTCAAGCTCTGCGATTTGTCCGCGCAAGACCCGCTCTTGCTCAACTAAAAGTCCAATTCGCTGAATGATGGTGCCATCACCTTGCTCACGCAGTTTGGCGTATTCTTGGATTTTTGCTAACGGCATCCCTGTGGCCAAGGCTCGTTTGATAAAATCAAGCCATGCTAAATCTCGTTGGGTGAATTCGTGGCAATTGCTGTCACTGTGCTGAGGTTTTAAGAGATCTAAGTCTTCATAATATTGTAAGGTTGTTACTGACAGGCCTGTCAGTGAACTAATTTCTGAGATTTTATAGGTTTTTGTCATGTTACATCCTAATTGTATTTTTTACGTGCATGCGCGTTTATAATGATTCTACCATAAGGCTACTTTTCTAGGTGTCCTAGCTGCAATTTTCACTGTAACAGAAGGGCTTGCTCCTCAAAAGTCGTGAAAAAGTTACTGACCAGATGATCAGTAACTTTTTTTCTCTGCCTCTTTAATCTTCCCATTTTCAACATTAAAAATATTAAGATTTTCAGGTAAATTTTTGAGATGATCGAGGGTTGTTGTGGTAAGAAATGTTTGTGTTTTTCCTAGGCTGGTTTCAATCAGATCCAATTGACGACTGTTATCCAACTCACTCATGACATCGTCTAAAAGCAAGATGGGATACTCGCCTGTTTCTTCAAAAATGAGATCAATTTCTGCAAGTTTAACAGATAAAGCAACCGTGCGTTGTTGCCCTTGACTGCCAAAATCGGCCACATTAATGTCATTGATAAAAAACTGCAGATCATCACGGTGAGGCCCGACACTGGTTTGATGGCGGAAAATATCGTGGTCATGACGCGCCGAAAGCTCTTTGGCAAAATCTGTTTTGACGTGGCTGGCATAGCTAATCCGTAAGTCTTCCAGACCATGTGTCAGTTGCTGATGAATATTACGAGCGTGCTGTTCAAGTTTTGCTACAAAAGCAGCCCTCTCTTGTATAATTTTATTGCCATGTTCTGTTAATTGCTCATCAAGAACAGATAAAAAAGCTTTATCAATTTTTTCTTTATCAAATTTCAGGTAGGCATTCCGCTCTTTTAAAGCTCGATTATAACGCATGGCATCATAGAGGTAGACGGCATGTATCTGCCCGACTTCCATATCTAAAAAACGTCTGCGAACGGCAGGGGCTCCCTTAACCAATTCCAAATTTTCCGGAGCAAACATCAAGATTTTGAGCTGTCCAATATAATCAGCTAGCCTATTTTCCTTGAGATGATTGGCCTTTGCAATTCTGCCCTTTGCTGTGAGTTGGACCTCAAGCGGGACTGTTGTGTGTGCCTTTTCGACAATTCCAGAAACTTTCATTTCTTGCTCATTCCAGCGAATGAGTTCTTTATCGTGACTAGTGCGATGACTTCTCGTGAGCGCCAGAAAATGAATGGCTTCAAGAATATTGGTTTTTCCTTGAGCATTTTGACCTAAAAAAATATTAAGCTGTGGATGAAAATCAAGCTGGATTTGCTCATAATTTCGAAAATTTTTGAGTTCAATTTGCTTGAGTTTCATTACTTACGTCCTGGGAAGCGAGGCGCAACCTTTTTGCTAGGTTTTGTGCTCTTATTTTGTGCGTTCATTTTCTTTACCACAGCTTTCACGCGCGCCTCTTCGGCTTTTTCCGCTTCATGTTCGGCCTGTTCATCTGGGCTGGCTTGCACAAACGTCACAGCTAAATCAAAAGTTGGAAATTCTAGCAGATCGCCATTTCGCATTTTTTTGCCGCGCCGATTTTCAGCTTCCCCATTATAAAAAATTTCACCCGTATGTTCGGCCAGAAAAATTTTTGCTTGTCCCCCTGTAGCAATTAAACCAAGCTCTTTGAGAACTTGTCCTAGAGTAATGTATTCTTCAAATAAAATGTATTTTTCCATATGCTTATTATAACAAGAAGTCGCCTTAAATGGTCAAAAGAGCCCAGTGAAATCCATTTTCAAAAATTACATAAACAAGAAGTCGAACTTTTAGTTTTAGTGCGCGTAACTTTTCTCAGATTTTTACGCTAAACAGGCACAAATTTGTGCTAGAATTTGGTATAATAAAGCTTACGTAAAAGCAAGTTAAAATAGGAAAGTGATCATAATTTGACAGATTTTAAAAGAAAAGACGGAGTCCATCTCCATGTCATAAAAGAAACAAAATTTAAGACCGTCAGAATGATGGTACGATTTCGAGAGGAAATTACCCCAGAACACTTAGGAAAGCGAGTGTTGCTCTCCAACTTGTTGGAAACAACCAATGCTATTTATCCTACAGGAAAAGCCTTTAGTCGCCGATTGTCTGAATTATTTGGTGCTTCATTTACAACTGGAGTGGCTAAAAAAGGCAAACAACACCTTTTAAGCCTTAATATGACGGTTGTAAATCCTGCACTCGTCGATTTTGATACCCTAAAAGCTGGTGTTGACTTTTTGAGAGCCGTTCTTTTTGCCCCAGATGTAAAAGATGGAGCATTCAACCCCTTTATTTTTAAAAGAGAACAGACCAACTTGATTCATTATTTGGAAGCCATGAACGATGACCGTGCTTACTACGCCAGCCGTCAATTAGCCCAAGAATTCTTTAAAGATCCAAAACAAGCTCTCCCTAGTGTTGGAACGGTTGAACTTATCGCGCGCGAAACGCCGCAAGCCGTATTTGACTATTATCAAGAAATGTTAAAAACAAATGTTATAGATATCTTTGTTTTGGGGGATGTCGATGAAGCGCGCGTTCACAAGCTTTTTTCAGATTTTGACTTTGCACAAAATGTAGAAAATTCTTCTTTTAAGGAGGATAAAGCACCAACCCAAGTTTTAGAACACACGGATTTGTTTTATGAACAAGAGCTGACTGAGCGGTCAGTCCTGACAGAAGCAAAAGAAGCAACCCAATCCATCTTGCAATTGGGGTACCATTTGCCTGTCCAATACGGTGATGCTAACTATATGACACTGCAAGTACTCAATGGCTTACTAGGTGGCTTTGCCCATTCTAAATTATTCAAAAATGTGCGTGAAAAGGAAAGCCTCGCTTACTCTATTTCATCCACATTTGATTCCTTTACTGGTTTTTTGAAAATTGCGGCAGGTATTGATGCTGTGAATTTTGAAGCGGCTCGGGAGTTGATTGCGGCACAGCTTGAAGCATTACAAGAGGGTGATTTTAGCCCCGCCGATTTAGAACAGACAAAGACGATGTTGCGCAACACTTATCTGGTAGGACAAGATTCTATCTCGAATACGATTGAATTAGAATATGTGAAAGCTTTACTGCCAGAGCGTTATTTGCCAACAGAAGTGTTTTTGAGTCAGCTGACAGCGGTGTCAGCAGAAGAGGTAGCTCGCTTAGCTCAAAAATTGACGTTACAAGTAGAGTATTTCATGAAAGGTACCGTTGGAATGAATGAAAGGGAGGAAAGTCTTGCACAGTAAGTTTTATAAAAAAACGGGAGAAACCTTGTACACTGAGATTTTGCCTAACGGTCTCACTGTCTACTACCTTCCCAAAGCGGACTATAATCGAACTTATGGCTTGTTTACGACCAACTTTGGCTCTTTAGACACGACTTTTATTCCTAAAGGAGCAAGCACTTTTCAAACTTTCCCCGAAGGCATTGCGCATTTTTTAGAGCATAAACTTTTTGAAAAAGAAGACGGAGATGTGATGGATAAATTTAGCGCTTTGGGTGCTCAAACCAATGCGTTTACAAGTTTCTCACGGACTTCTTATCTTTTTTCTACCTTAGAAAACAGCTATGCATGCACCGAACTCTTGCTAGACTTTGTACAAAGCCCTTATTTTACGCAAGAGAACGTTCGTAAAGAGCAAGGAATTATTCAGCAAGAAATTCAGATGTATCAAGATGATAGCGACTGGCGTTTATTTGCTGGGTTGCTTGAGAAAATGTATCCCGCATCTCCACTAGCTGCAGATATTGCAGGCACTCCTGCAACGATTAATGCGATTACCGCGGATGATTTATACAAAAATTATGAAGTCTTTTATCATCCAACCAACATGAATTTATTTTTGACAGGCCCTTTTCAGGTTGAAGAAATGGCAGCTTTTGTCAGAGAAAATCAAGCGACTAAGTGTTTTGAAGCTCAAGAGGTTCCCTTAAGACAGGAACTTAGCGCCGCTGAACCAAAATCAGGTGAGGTTTTAGCTCTTGAAGTGGCTATGCCCAAACTTGCCTTAGGCTTACGTGGGGAAGATTTTCTTCCTCAAGAAGCGCGGGCAAGAATGAAGTACAAAATTGGGAATCAAATCTTTCTTGATTTACTCTTTGGTCGTACTAGTCAACGCTATGAAGAACTCTATAATCAAGGGCTTATTGACGACTCCTTTGGCTTAAGCTTTGAGTTAGACGAACGTTTTCATTTTGCTGTTTTTACGGGTGATACAGAAAATCCCAAAAAGTTAAGTGAAACTTTGCAAGAAGCGCTAAAAAGTTATAAAATAGATAGAGATTTCAGTGAAGAACATTTACAACTGTTGAAAAGAGAAATGTTGGGAGACTATTTTAGTTCACTCAATTCACTTGAATATATTGCCAGTCAATTTTCTTCGGAAATATACGAAGATTTAAATTTCTTTGATCTTCCTGAATTATTAAATGAACTCACCTTGGCAGATATTGAAAAATCAGCCGAACAATTTATTAAAGCAATGAAAGTGGTCACATTTACTATTGTGCCGAAATAAAGACTGACAGGTCTGTCAGCAATTTCTAAGTATAAATTTTTTCTGAACGCATAAAAAGCAAAGTCAGAAAATCAAACGCAACAAAAGTCACTGATAAGGTGTGATTCAAACGATAAATGGAATGCTTACAAAAGAGCTGTTGGATCAGCTCAGATGAGGCAGAATTTAATAACCCTTGAAAACCTTTGTCAGCGCATATCTAAGTGGGCCGAGCTCAACATAATAAAGAACCGTGATAGTCAAAAATCGATGTGCAGTATAACAACGAAGGGGGGACATGGTGGCAATCAAAACAATCGGACAAGTCCTAAAAGAAAAGCGAATACAGCTAGGGCTTGGTCTTTCAGAAGCAGAACAATTAACTCAAATTCAAAAATTATATATCGTCGCCCTAGAAACGGATGACTACCAGGCTTTACCTGGGGACTTCTATATAAAGGCGTACCTTAAGCAATATGCAGAAAAATTAGGGCTAAATGCTGAGCGAATCATTCAGGCTTATGATGAAGGTAAGGGCATTACAGTAGAGGATAAAGATGATATCCAAGAAACCTATCATTTTGTCAAACCCAGTGAGCGGGTAGAACCTGAAGAAGAGGAGCAAAAGCCGTGGCAACATTATGTGCCCATCATTTCGCTCTCAGCTGTAGCACTCTTAATTCTTGTTGGGGTGGTTACTGCTGTCATTCTTAATCGTCCAGAAACACCAAACCTTATTACAAATGACTATGCTTACTCAAATACAGCAAGCACAGCAAAGAAAGCCAAAAGCAGTCAAACGGCTAAACGTGAGACGAGTAGCAGTAGCAGTACAGCAGCTGCACCGACTGTCTCCGTTACTCAAGCTACGACCACAGCGATTACTGCACAGGTGTCTAATATGACTGACCCGATCACAGTGAGTTTTTCAGCCGCTGCTGGTAGTCGGATCTGGGTGGGAATGACAAATTCGAACGTCTCAGCAGGCGGTCAAATATTGACTGATGGAGCTAATACCCTAGATGGCGTGATAACTACAGGTGCTACCAGTTCAGTGATTACGCTCGGAACAGCCCAAGGGTTAACCATTACTATTAATGGGACACCACTGGACTTGTCTGCTCTTACAACAACAGGGGCATCTAAAATTACCCTTCAGATTGATCGGACGACGACAACCTCTTAACATCAGAATAGTTAAGGCGTTTTTGGTTGTGCACCTCATAGCAAAATGACGCTATCAATAGAACGAGCAAGTCTCGATATTTAAGGAGAAGTATGAAACAGAAATTACCCAATCAATTGACCATGTTACGAATCTTTATGATTCCAATCTTTGTCATATTATTTTATTTACCACAAGGTGCTCATTTTGAAGGCTTTGTTTCTCAAGCGCATAGCTCAGTCATGTGGGTAATTGCAGCAATTGTTTTTGCGGTTGCCTCTTTTACAGATTGGCTGGATGGCTATTTAGCACGTAAATGGCACGTGGTCAGCAATTTTGGGAAATTTGCTGATCCTTTAGCGGATAAAATGTTGAACATGGTAGCCTTCGTCGTACTGGTGGCCTTGCATGTGGTTCCTATTTGGGCGGTAGCGATTATTGTCTGTCGTGAACTTGCGGTTACAGGATTGCGTCTCTTACTCGTTGAACAAGGTGGAGTTGTTATGGCAGCTGCGATGCCTGGTAAAATCAAAACTGCCACACAAATGTTGAGCGTTATTTTCCTTTTCATTGGCAATCCTTTATACATCGGAACTATTCTCTTTTATATCTGTGTCTTCTTTACCATTTACAGTGGTTACGATTACTTCGCTAAAAATATGCAAGTATTTAAAAATGCAGATTAGGTTTATGAAGCATCTCAACATCTAATATTTTCTATTCCCTATTTGAAAATATCAGCTATTAAAAAAAAGAGTTAATCATACATAAGTCGCTTGCTTTGGGCGGCTTTTTGCGTTACAATAATAAGCAAGAGAGTGGGCATCTGGTGAAAGCTCATTGAGACTGTGACATAAAAAACGATGATAACGTTATAATCAATCTGAGGCTCTATAGGTATGAGCGGATTTAGGTGGTACCGTGCAAACTAATGCACCCTAGAGCGATGGCTTTAGGGTGTTTTGATTTGTAAACGGTCTCTTTTATCGGATTGTGGTCTCTTTAAAGCCAGTTCAACTCATTTTGATAGCGAAAGGAAGAATGATGAAACTTCAAAAACCAAAAGGCACAGCGGATATCCTCCCAGCAGATTCTGCTAAGTGGCAGTATGTAGAAGAGATTGCGCGCAGTGTATTTAATGATTATAATTTTAAAGAAATCAGAACACCAATGTTTGAAAGCTATGAACTTTTCAGTCGTGCGACTGGTGAAACTTCTGATATTGTAACCAAAGAAATGTATGACTTTGAGGATAAAGGAGGCCGTCACATTGCACTTCGTCCTGAGGGGACAGCGGGTGCCGTCCGTGCCTACATTGAAAATAAACTTTATGCTCCAGAAATTGTCAAACCTGTGAAAGTATGGTATGAAGAACCAATGTTTCGTTACGAACGTCCACAGTCTGGCCGTTTACGTCAATTCCACCAGTTTGGTGTAGAATGTTTGGGGATAAAAAATCCGGCAGTCGACGTCGAGATTATTGCGATGGCGGATGCACTTTTTCGGCAATTGGGGATTTCAGGAATTAAGCTTTCCTTAAATACCCTGGGAGACATGGAAAGTCGTCAAGCTTACCGCCAAGCGCTCATTGATTATTTGACTCCATTTGAAAGTGAACTTTCTGAGGACAGTCGTCGTCGGCTAAATGAAAATCCGTTGCGCGTGTTAGACAGTAAAGAACCAGAAGATATCGCCATTGTACAAGATGCGCCTTCAATTTTGGACTATCTTAATGCCGCTTCAAAAGCTTACTTTGAGGAAGTAAAAGCGATGTTGGAAAATTTAGGCATTGCTTACACGGTCGACTCTAACATGGTACGCGGCTTAGACTATTATAATGACACAATCTTTGAATTCATTGTCGAGTTAGATGGCAAAGCACTTACTGTTTGTGGTGGGGGCCGTTATGATGGGTTAGTAGAATATTTTGATGGACCTGCTACTCCGGCTTTTGGTTTTGGTTTAGGAATTGAGCGCTTGTTAATGATTGCTGAAAAACAAGAAATAGCGTTTATGCCAGAAGAAACACTAGATGTTTTCATTGCTGTGATGGGTTCTAAAGCCAATCTTGAAGCGACAAAATTGACTGAAGCCTTGCGCGAACAAGCCTTTAAAGTAGAACGTGATTTTTCTAATCGTAAACTTGGTGCACAATTTAAAACGGCTGAAAAGCTGGGTGCCGAGCTGATTATTACTTTGGGTGACGACGAAATTCGCACAGGTGAGGTCAAAGTTAAACACAATAAAACACGTCGACAAGTCACAACAACTCTTCAGAAGATTTACGATTCATTTGCACCTGTATTTGAAGAAATCTATGCAGATGAAATAAACGAGTAAGAATCCTTTAAAGAAAAAATAGAATAAAGTAGAAAGAGGAATTGAGCCTAAGAAAATAGGAAAGCTATTGGAAATGGCTCACATCTGATATGAAACGTACAAATTACGCTGGAAATATTACTGAAGAATACTTGAATCAAACAGTCACGGTAAAGGGCTGGGTCGCAAAACGTCGTAATCTTGGAGGCTTGATTTTCATTGATTTGCGAGATCGTGAAGGGATTGTCCAAATTGTGGTGAACCCAGATACTGCAGCGACTGAAGTGGCAGAAGCTGCTGACAAAGCACGTAACGAATTTGTCCTTGAAGTCACAGGTCAAGTTGTTGAGCGTGCGAGCAAAAATGATAAAATCAAAACAGGTGCCATTGAAATTGAAGCGACATCAATTGAGATTCTATCGACTTCAAAAACAACACCTTTTGAAATTAAAGATGATGTCGAAGCTCTTGATGATACACGGATGAAATACCGTTATCTGGATCTTCGTCGCCCAGAGATGCTCAACAATTTGCGCATGCGTCATGCAACAACTCATGCCATCCGTGAATATCTTGATGGTGCTGGCTTTATTGATGTGGAAACACCATTTTTGAACCGCTCAACGCCAGAAGGTGCTCGTGACTATTTGGTGCCTTCCCGCGTTAATAAAGGGGAATTTTATGCGCTTCCTCAGTCTCCTCAGCTTATGAAACAGCTTTTGATGACAGCTGGTCTTGACCGCTATTATCAAATCGTCAAATGTTTCCGCGATGAAGATTTGCGGGGAGATCGTCAGCCTGAATTTACTCAGGTCGATTTGGAAACGTCATTTTTAGGTGAAGAAGAAATTCAAGATTTGACAGAAGGTTTGATTGCCAAGGTCATGAAAGAGGTCAAAGGCATTGATGTGACTTTACCATTCCCCCGCATGACTTGGGACGATGCCATGAATTTTTACGGTTCTGACAAACCTGACACCCGCTTTGACTTACTACTGACAGACCTGTCAGAGCTTGCAAAAACAGTTGATTTTAAGGTCTTCCAAGAGGCTGAAGTGGTGAAAGCCATTGTTGTCAAAAATGCAGCTGACAAATACTCGCGTAAGGCCATTGATAAATTAACGGAGCAGGCTAAACAAAATGGTGCTAAAGGTTTGGCTTGGGTCAAATTTGAAAAAGGTGAATTTACTGGTGGCGTATCAAAATTCTTGGCGCCTTCTACTGACAGCTTCGTCAGCAATTTGAAATTGGAAGAAAATGACTTGGTCCTCTTTGTAGCCGATACTTTAGATGTTGCAAATGCAGCTCTTGGTGCGCTTCGCTTGACCGTTGGGAAGCAACAAGGGCTGATTGACTTCCGTAAGTTTAATTTCCTTTGGGTTATCGACTGGCCAATGTTTGAATGGTCTGATGAAGAAGAACGCTATATGTCTGCTCATCATCCATTTACTTTGCCAACTAAAGAAAGTCAAGCCTTCTTGTCAGCAGACGGTCATTCTAAATCTTCTGAGTTGAAGAAGGTTCGTGCGCATGCTTATGACATTGTTCTCAACGGTTATGAGTTGGGTGGTGGCTCTTTGCGGATTAACACACGTGAGCTCCAAGAAGAAATGCTCCACGCCTTAGGCTTTGATTTGGCAGACGCCAATGAACAATTTGGCTTCCTCTTAGAAGCATTAGACTATGGTTTCCCACCACACGGGGGCTTGGCGATTGGTCTTGACCGCTTTGTCATGCTTCTAGCCGGCAAGGACAATATTCGAGAAGTCATCGCCTTTCCAAAAAATAATAAAGCAACTGACCCAATGACACAGGCACCAAGCCCTGTTGCCGAAAAACAACTTGAAGAATTGAGTATCCATCTTGCAAACAAAGATTAACAAAGTCCTCGGTGCCTTGTTAGACAAAATTGGACTTTATCAAGTATTAAAATCCATCGGTGCCGAAAAAATGGCCAGTAAGTTCTCAGCAGCTGTGGTATACGCTGTCTTCTCATCTTTTGCGCTAAATTTTTTCTATCAGCCAGGACATGTCTATGCTTCTGGTGCGACAGGAGCTGCGCAGGTTGTGACAGAGCTTCTCACGCGACTCAGTGGACATGAAATATTACCCATCTCCGTCTCTCTGGTCTTGGTAAATGCCCCTTTATTTATTCTTGCTTGGCACGGTATCGGCAAGCAATTCACGGTCTATACAGTGATTACAGTAGTCATGAGCTCTGTATTTATTCATTTCATCCCTGTGACCCCTTTAACCCAAGAACCAGTGATTAATGCTGTCTTTGGGGGAGCTATCATGGGGTTTGGGGTAGGAAATGCGATGAAATCGGGAATCTCCTCAGGTGGTACAGATGTCGTCAGTCTTTACATGCGTAAAAAAACGGGACGTAACGTGGGAACACTCTCCTTTATTGTAAATGGGGTGATTATCTTCACCGCAGGGATTCTCTTTGGTTGGGAGTATATGCTTTATAGCCTTATTGCCATCTTTGTTAATTCACGTGTACAAGATGCTATCTTTACAAGACAAAAACGACTTCAGGTCATGATCGTCACAAAAAATCCAGAATTACTGACAGATAAGTTGGTCAAACAGTTTAAACATGGGGTTACCATTCTACATGATGCCGAGGGCGGCTACACACACAGTAGTCAAACAGTTCTCATGACAGTAATCACCATGTATGAATATCAAGATTTCAAAGATATTATCCATAAATACGATGAACATGCGTTTGTTTCTATCTCAGAAAATGTACGCGTTTTGGGTAAATTCGCTGAAGTCGAGGACTGACAGCTCTGTCAGTTTCTTTTTACTAAAATGTAATCAATAAAAGGCTCGATGCCATTGAAAGACATATTTCAACAGAAACAGTTACTACTGATCAACTGATCAGTAAATAATTAAGCAAAAGGGAGGAAGCGAGCAATCAGAACTTTCTCCCCTTCTTATATTTAAGAATAAAGGAGGAAGAGTATGAAAAAATTAGCAAGCGTACATTTTTTGTATTTACTTGCCATTGCGGTTGGGACAGGGATTTATGCCTTTGGTTTTGTGGCTTTCAATATGGCAAACCATTTGGCCCAAGGAGGAGTTGCTGGACTTTCCTTGATCAGTTATGCATTATGGCACATTGACCCTTCTTATACGCAGCTGATTGTGAACATCCCCCTTTTAATTTTAGGTTATCGCTTTTTGGGACGTAGAACCTTTATTTATACCATTTGGGGCATCCTCAGTCTCGCTATTTGGGTTTGGATTTTGCAGCGGGTGGCTTTCACAGTTAATATTGAGCACGATAATCTAATAGCGGCTCTTTTAGCTGGGGTATTTGCTGGTACTGGTATTGGTATTGTTTTCCGCTTTGGGGGAACCACGGGAGGAACCGATATTTTAGCAAAACTTGTCCAGATAAAAAAGGGAATCCCAGTTGGGCGGATGCTTTTTGTCTTTGATGCTGGGGTGTTAGCCCTCTCTTTAAGTTATATAGACTTAAAACAAATGATGTATACCCTTATCGCTAGCTTTATTGCAATGCAAGTTATTAATCTTATTCAAAATGGCGGCTACACTGTACGCGGTATGTTGATCATTACGAACAAGCATGCTGAAGTAGCAAAAGCAATCATCGAAGAAATTGGGCGCAGTGCAACTTATTTGCATGGTGAGGGTGCCTATACAGGTCAATCTAAAGAAATCCTGTATGTTGTGTTGAACCCTGGAGAAATTCAAGAAGTAAAAGAAGTCCTAGCGATTGTTGATCCAAATGCCTTTACCTCAATCATCAATGTTCATGAAGTAATTGGCGATTTTTCACCCACACGAGGACGTTATAAAGAACTGAAAAAATAAAGTGCACAGAGGTGCACTTTATTTTATTTTTAAAATTACCAAGAAGAAGACAATTTCAAAAGTTGACTAAATTCTAAATTTGAACTACAATAGTCTTAAAACTCCGTGCCATAAGGCAGGGAGATTTCATTGGACTTTTTGGGGGGATGTTATGAAAAAATTATCAAGAGTGCATTTCTTGCAACTTCTTGCTATTGCTGTGGGGACTGGAATCTATGCCTTTGGCTTTGTCGAATTTAACATGGCCAATCATCTCGCAGAAGGTGGTGTAGCTGGTCTGTCTCTGATTGGCTATGCGTTATTGAAAATAGACCCCTCTTATACCCAATTAATCTTGAACATCCCACTTTTAATTCTTGGCTACCGTTTTCTTGGACGACGAACATTTGTTTATACCATATGGGGCATTGTGAGTCTCTCCATTTGGATGTGGATTTTCCAACGGATTCCAGTAACGGTCAATGTGGGACATGATTATTTGATTGCTGCACTACTTGCCGGAGTTTTTGCAGGGGTAGGGATTGGTTTTGTTTTTCGTTTTGGTGGAACAACGGGAGGTGCAGATATTATCGCAAAACTCCTTCAAATCAAGCATGGCGTAGCTGTTGGACGAACATTTTTTATTTTTGATGCGGTAGTGATGTTGCTTTCCTTAAGTTATATTGATTTACGCCATATGATGTATACTTTGATTGCAAGCTTTGTAGCGGCCCAAGTCATCAATGTAGTGCAAAGTGGTGGGTATACAGTACGTGGGATGCTTATTATTACTAATAAGCATGCTGAGATTGCTAAAGCAATTATTGAAGAAATTGGACGCAGTGCGACTTATCTCCACGGTGAAGGCGCCTATACCGGTCACTCAAAAGAAATTTTGTATGTCGTGCTGAATCCAGGAGAGATTCAGGAAGTTAAACAGATTCTCTCAATTTTGGATCCGAATGCTTTTACCTCAATTATTAATGTTCATGAAGTAATCGGAGATTTTACCTATCCACGTAGCCGCTATAAAATTGATAAAAAAGTGAAAAAATAGCAATTTTGCTATTTTTTTATTTAAAAATAAGTTCAAACCTTTCTTTTCTGACAAAATTTCGTATAATAGATTAAACCAAATGATAAAAAAGAAGGTTTTTGTAATGAAAAGAACATATTTGTTTTTAGTTATCAATCTGGGACTCTGGGTGGAGACGCTGCAGCGCTTAGTCCGCGTTCTAAGCGCGCCAGACACCCCTTTTGATCGAGGATTTAATGGGGCAGTGAGTGATTTGTCCAAATGGTTTGGAATGCAGTGGTTTCAGGTTCGCCACTTTATTTTAAGTTGGCAGAGTTTACTCTTGCTTATCGTTTTCCTTGCCCTTGTCGTGCTGGTCATCAAGCTTTGGCGCTTAACTTTTATTTTCTTAACCGTCGTTTCGGTTTTAACGGCGTTTTGGATTGCTTTTTACGTTTCAAAGGGGCAGTTTGTCCTGACTGATTATTACCCTTTGGTAATCTTAGTCATCAGTTTAGGTAATATCTGGTTGTCGGCCAAAGCTTCCAATTTGTAGTAAAGAGATAAAGGAAAGAAGAAAAAATGAGAGACGCTACGGCTATGCAAGAATTCGCCCAAGAAAACCGCTTGGGCCGACATTTACTGCCTATTTTAGGAAAATGGTTAGCAAAGAAACATTTTGAGTTGATTGAAGAAGCACTACTGGAGGATGAAGAGGTAAGTCTTAGCTTTCTTGTGCGCTTTGAAACGGCACAAAATCTACTTGATGAAGAGGGAAAAGAACGTACAAAAAAATTGACGTGGCGAACAAGTCAAGGTTATTATGCTTTTGCTTTAACAAACTTGAATCGTCTCCTTTATGCTCACTGGCGCCCTTTTAAAGCGGTCAGTGAGAGTGTCATGTTTGACCGATTGACCGATGTGAAAATTTCTACTAGTTTCTTAATGGGTTATGTGCGCGTTGGTACTTTGGAAGATGATTTTTACCTTTATTACTTTTCTCCCTCGATAAAGAGAATTGGTAAAATTATGCAAACTGCAGCTATTGAACACAAAATCATGCGTCTTTTAACCTCAAGCGAGGAAGTTGAAGAGGAGAGGTAGCGAGAGAACATAAAAAATAGCTCGACTGAGCTATTTTTTTTGGAGAATAATTGACTGACCAGCTGGTCAGTAAAACTTAAGCTTATTCATCGTGAAAGACGAGCCCCTTCGATTTCTCCCGTAGATTTGACTCCCTCCACTGAGAAACTGTCCGCATTAATCCCTGTTTTAATATTCTCAAGTTGCTTGATTGTTTTGTCTAACTGAATCAGATTTTGAACGTTATACTCAAAGGTGTAGTTGCTAATTTCTCGTTTGGCCTTTTTCAAATGAATGATGGCTTTTTCAATTTCTTCGGTTGCTTTAGTTGTACGCATAGAGAAAGCCCTTTCTATTATTAGAATTGTTTGAACATTTCTGTCTCTCTTCATTATAACGAAAAAATCTGGAAAATTCCAGATTTTATGCTATCTTATTTGATTCCATTTACAAAATTATCTAAGATAGTGATAATTTCAGCCTGAGATTCTGCTTGATTCACTGCGACTTTGACTTTGGCCGCACGTGGCGCTCCTTTAAGATAGTAAGCAGCATGTTGACGGAATTCTCGACTAGCGAGATTATCTCCTTTGAGTTCAACTAAGCGCGCCAGATGTAATTTAGCAATATCCATTTTTTCTGCCACACTAGGTTCAGCAAGAAGTTCGCCAGTCCGCAGATAATGCTCAGTACGGTGGAGCATCCAAGGATTTCCTAAAGCTGCACGCCCCATCATAACTGCTGTTACACCAGTCTCATCAATCATCCGTTTTGCATCTTCGGGCGTTTTGACATCCCCATTTCCGATGACCGGAATCTTGACAGAATCTGTCAGCCGACTAAGCCAGTGCCAATTTTCCTGAGCGTTACCAGTATAGGCTTGAGCTTTCGTACGGGCGTGCATGGAAACAGCGCTGCCTCCGCCTGCCTCGATGGCTTTTGCATTTTCTACTGCGAAGAGGTGTTCATCATCCCAACCGATACGGATTTTTACCGTCAAAGGTTTAGAAATGGCCTTACTCACTGCGCTCACCACGTCATAAACCTTGTCGGGATTGAGTAAGAGTCGAGAGCCTGCTTCATTTTTGGTTACTTTAGGCACAGGACATCCCATATTGATGTCGATGATGTCCGCAACGGTATTGGCTTCAACAAATTTTGCAGCCTCTACCAAAGTTTCGACTTCACCGCCAAAAATTTGCATAGAAAGTGGATGAGGCACTCCATCAAAGTCCATCATTTCCAAAGTTTTCTTGTTACGATGCTCAATCCCTTTATCAGAAATCATCTCCGTTACGACCAAGCCTGCTCCAAACTCTTTGGCAGTAGTTAAGAAGGCTTTATTGGTAATACCTGCCATTGGGGCGAGTACGATTTTATTTTTAATTTCGATATCGCGGATCTTCCACGGTTCGTTATATCTTTTGTCCATAGTCATAAGGAATATTTTAGCATTTTTTTGTAATTTAACAAGGTTTTTAGCATTGAAAAATTACTGACCACGCTGTCAGGAGTATGACCAGATAAAAAACCAGTACTAATCAGTCGTACTGGTTTTTTCTACAAGATAATGGAGTTCAACGAACTGACCGTAAGTCGTTGTTTCTACTAATTTTAAGTGTTGAGAGTAAGACCCCTCAGGGAAAAGAGGGATCCCTTTTCCAAGAAGCACGGGGGCAACTGTAACTTGCAGTTCATCAACCCAGTCCTGCTCTAGAAAATACTTGATGAGCTGTCCGCCTCCAACGACCCAAATTTTTTGATCTGTAGCCTTAAAACTAGAAAGTAGCGCATGCAACTCTGTCAGTTTGATGAAACTAATCTCAGCAGTATTTTCAAAAGTGTGTTGACTTACGACGTAGGTCTGCTTCCCTTTATAGGCCCATTGCTCAGGCTGTTCGCGCTTTAACCATTCATAAGTCCGTCTTCCCATGATGATACTATTGACCCCTTCATAAAAGAGCCCATAACCATTATCTCCTTCACCCTGAACATCAAAGAGCCACTGCAACTCGTCGTCAGTCGTCGCAATATAACCATCTAGAGTAGTTGCAATAAAGAGTCCTACACGCATAGCAAACCTTTCCTTACAGAACATCCTGAATTACTGACAGCTTAGTCAGTAACTTACTTTATTCGGAAATAAGTGCTTGGAGTTCTGCTTCAGTGAAAGTATACTTTTCTTCACAAAATTGGCAAACCACTTCAGCACCGTGATCCTCAGCAATCATTTCTTCAATGGGTTGTCGACCTAGCGACTTAATCCCTTCAAGAAAACGCGTCTTACTACAATCACACTCAAAACTTAAAGGCGTTTCTTCAAGGGAGAGGTAAGGCATCTCACCGTAGATATTGGCTAACATGGTTTCAAGAGGATTATCACTTTCTAACATGGTAGAGATAGCCGGCATGGTTTTGATATTACGTTCAATTTCACTGATCTCATCGTCAGTAGCATCAGGAAGGGCTTGCAACATGAAGCCACCCGCAATTTTAACTGTGTCAGCATCCTCATCCAGTAGGACATTAACTCCAACAGAAGAAGGCGTTTGTTCAGAACTTAAGAAGTACCATGCTAAATCTTCGCCGATTTCACCGGTAATCAAGTCGACTTGTCCGCTGTAAGGATGTTTTAGTCCCATGTCCTTGACCACAACGAGAAAACCATTCCCGACAAAGGGGGCGACTAAAACCTCACCAGTTGAAGCTCGCTTGTAGTCTAACTCCCGATTTTTGACATAACCTTTAACGTGACCTTTACTGTCAGCGACAGCAATAATTGCGCCCATTGCTCCATCACCAAGTATTTTAAGGGTAATCTTAGCGTCTCCTTTTTCGTTAGCCCCTAAAATCTGTGCAGCAATGAGTGTGCGCCCAAGCGCCACCGTAGAAGTTGGCCAAGTCTGATGATGTCTTTGCGCCTCGCGCACTGTTTCAGTCGAATCTAAAACAAAAGCACGGAAATGACCGTTTTTTGATATTGATTTGATAATTTTATCCATAATTTCATTATAGCATATCTATAGAAATAGAGGGTTGAGCACTAGCTTTTTTCTATCCATAAATTCAGCATTTCCGAACATTACTTTGAAGTGATTAGAAAAATAACAGAAATGGCTAGTCAATCACTAGGCTTTTTTGATAAAATAAAAAATAGTGCGATAGGAGCTTTCGGAAAAAAATAAAATGAATTTTCTAGAAATGCCAGCCAAGCGAACTTGGAGCGTGCAAAATATTTTAAGAAAAGTGGATAGTCAAAACTATCCAAAAGGAGAATATTATGCCATCAGTAGTAGTTGTCGGAACGCAATGGGGAGACGAAGGGAAAGGTAAAATTACCGATTTCCTAAGCTCAAATGCAGAAGTTATTGCCCGTTATCAAGGGGGAGACAATGCAGGTCATACCATCGTCATCGACGGCAAAAAGTTCAAACTTCACCTCATTCCATCAGGAATTTTCTTCCCTGAAAAGATTTCCGTTATTGGGAATGGTGTCGTTGTTAACCCAAAATCACTGATTGAAGAAATCGCTTATCTCGCTGAAAATGGTGTTTCTGCAGAGAGTTTACGTATTTCAGACCGTGCCCATGTCATTTTACCTTACCATAAAAAATTAGACTTCCTTCAAGAAGAATCTAAAGGGGATAAAAAAATTGGAACCACGATCAAAGGGATTGGTCCTGCTTACATGGATAAAGCAGCGCGTGTGGGGATTCGTATAGCTGATTTATTGGATAAAGAAATCTTTGAGGAACGTCTACGTACAAACCTTGAAGCCAAAAACCGTGAATTTGTAAAAATGTATGATTCAGAACCCCTTGATTTTGATGAAATCTTTGAAGAATACTATGAATATGGTCAACAACTTAAAAAATACGTGACAGATACTTCAGTTATCTTGAATGATGCCCTTGATGCTGGGAAACGTGTCCTTTTTGAAGGGGCACAAGGGGTAATGCTTGATATTGACCAAGGAACTTATCCATTTGTAACTTCATCAAATCCAGTAGCTGGTGGGGTAACAATTGGCTCTGGCGTGGGTCCATCAAAAATTTCAAAAGTTGTTGGTGTTTGTAAAGCTTATACTTCACGTGTGGGTGATGGTCCATTCCCAACAGAACTTTTTGATGAAGTGGGGCACCAAATCCGTGAAGTAGGACATGAATATGGAACAACAACGGGACGTCCACGTCGTGTTGGTTGGTTTGACTCAGTCGTA
Organism: Lactococcus taiwanensis; assembly: GCF_014905395.1. Lineage (GTDB taxonomy): Bacteria > Bacillota > Bacilli > Lactobacillales > Streptococcaceae > Lactococcus > Lactococcus taiwanensis. The sequence continues at coordinate 26,934 of NZ_BNDT01000005.1, read as the reverse complement.
ATGCGTCACGCAAAACGTGTTTCTGGTTTAACAAATCTTAGCTTGAACTCAATTGACGTTCTCTCAGGACTTGAAACCGTAAAAATTTGTGTGGCTTATGAGCGCAGTAATGGTGAATACATCACTCATTATCCTGCCTCTCTCAAAGAATTAGCAGATTGCAAACCAATCTATGAAGAAATGCCAGGATGGTCCGAAGATATTACTTCATGCCGGACTTTAGAAGAGTTGCCAGAAGCTGCTCGTAATTATGTTCGTCGTGTCAGTGAGTTAGTTGGGGTTCGTATTTCTACGTTCTCAGTAGGACCTGGACGTGAGCAAACAAATGTGCTTGAATCTGTATGGGGTGTTTAATAAAAAAAACCAGAGTTATTTAACTCTGGTTTTTTTTATTATCAAATGAAAGAGAGAGTTGTGAGAGCCACTCAATCTTCATCGTTTCACGTTGAATCGCAAAATCTAAAACTAGATAATGCCCACTTTTTTGAGCAGTATCGTCATCACCAAAAATAATCGCTTTTCTTTGAAGCAGATAATTCAATTTTTTTTGATGAACTTCTCTTTCATCAGAAACTAGTTTTCGCATATTTTCTTCATTATCAGTATCCATAAAATAGAGTCGTAACATAAACTCATCTTTTTGAATCGGATAGCGATCGACGGCATGGGTTAGCCAAGTATTGAAAAGTTCCTCTCCGTAAGCTGTGATGCGGTAAGTTTTCTTTTCTAATTTTTCACCAACAATTTCTACATCATAAGTTACGGCTTTGTCATTTAGTAAGACCTTTAGTGAAGGATAAATTTGTCCTGTGTTCGCTTGCCAGAACTCCCCTACCTCACTTTCAAATTTTTTCTTTAAGTCGTAACCACTCATAGGTTCTGTCCTTAATAGGCCTAAGATAATGTAAGAGAGTTTATCTTTATTACGCATTGGAATCTCCTTTATTACAATGATACACAAAAAAATAAGGAATGTAAATTTAGAAAACCCTAGAGTTCCGACTTCTTGCCTTATGATTTTTTTCGTATAAAAAAGGCAGCGAGCATGGTCGCTGCACATTTCAGAGGAAGTTGAAATTATTTATTCATCATCTTGTAGTTAGCATCATAATATTTACCAGCGCGGATATCGTCCGTCATTTCTTTATAAGGTGCTTGGGCAACTACTTCATCATTATCTTTACCTGCTTCACCAATGTAGGTAATTTTAGCAAATTCAGGTACGAGATATTTAGGGTAAGTTTCGTATTTTTCACGTGATTCATGCATCAAGTCGATAAAATCATTTTGGAAACATACGGTAATTTCTGGATGTTCATGAACCCATTTAGGGAAGAAGATCATGCCGTGCATTTTTTCATCATTAGGCAAAAAGTCTAAGGCAACATCGGTCCCTGTAGGTTCGGTCCATGTAATTTTGTAGATACCTTCTGTCAACATTACCAAAGAAACTTCTTGGTTTTTAACCCAACGACCAGCTACCATTCCGCCATGGATACGATAATCAATAGTGTGTTCATTTTTGACATAAAGTTCATATTCCCACCCGTTATCGTAAGTATAGATAAAGTGTGTACCAACAAAGTCTTCTAATGTGCTAAATTTTTTCATAGTGTCCTTCTTTCTAAAAGTAGTTAAATTAAACATGTTTTAAATACATGTTTTAAAAACATATTTAGTATAACGCCATTTTCATTCTTTGTCAAGTCTTTTTTCAAAAAAAATTAGCAATGTTTACAAAAAAGCGACTTAAATTTGACAAATTTTTGGAAAGTGATAAAATTAGAATAATCATGCAAGAAGAGTAAGCGATATGCGAAGTTTTAGGGAGTTGTGGTCACCGACTGAGAGCCACAATACGGGGCTATGGTTGAAGTTCACCTTGCAAAGCAGAGAGACCTCCGCTATAACTCTTGAAAGTGGAGACTCCCAAGCTTTAGTAAAATGTTAAATAATGTAATTAAGTGATAAAATAGGATGGTACCGCGGTTTTCGCTCCTTTGGAGTGAGGACGCGGTATTTTTTTGCTAAAAAACACACTCTATTCGCGCATGTTGTATCATAGCGTCATACAAATGGCCTGTTTTATAGCGACAATTTCTTAAATGGAAGGATAATAATGAACTTACAAGAAAAAATCGAAGACCTTCGTAAGCGGACAATGTCTGATTTACGTGCTGTTGCAGATGAAAAAACGCTCAACAATCTGAGAACAGTCATGTTGGGAAAAAAAGGGGAATTGACTGAAATCCTAAAAGGGATGAAAGACTTGACCAATGAAGAACGTCCAGTTATTGGTGCACTTGCTAATGCTTTTCGTGATGAATTTGGGGTAAAGTTTGAAGCGAAGAAGGTGGAGATTGAAGAAGCCCTTATGAATGCGGCTTTGGAATCAGAAACATTGGATGTTACTTTGCCTGGGGATGTTCAGAAAAAAGGAAGTCGCCATATTTTAACTCAAACGCAAGAAGAGATTGAAGAAATTTTCCTTGGAATGGGTTACGAAATCGTTGATGGCTATGAAGTAGAAACTGACCATTATAATTTTGAGCGCATGAATTTGCCAAAAGATCACCCAGCTCGTGATATGCAAGATACCTTCTATATCACTAATGAAGTGTTGCTCCGTACACATACTTCACCTATGCAAGCTCGGACAATGGATGCTCATGATTTTTCTAAAGGTGGTTTACGTATGATTGCTCCTGGTCGTGTTTACCGTCGTGATACCGATGATGCCACTCACAGCCACCAATTCCATCAAATTGAAGGTTTGGTTGTGGATAAAAATATCACAATGGCAGACCTCAAAGGAACGCTTGATTTGGTCATGAAAAAAATGTTTGGCCAAGACCGTGAATTACGCTGGCGTCCAAGTTATTTCCCATTTACTGAACCTTCTGTTGAGGTGGATATTTCTTGTTTCAAATGTGGTGGAAAAGGCTGTAACGTCTGCAAACATACCGGCTGGATTGAAATTCTTGGTGCAGGCATGGTCCATCCCAATGTGCTTGAAATGTCTGGTTTAGATGCTTCTGTTTATTCTGGTTTTGCTTTCGGATTGGGACAAGAACGTATTGCGATGCTTCGCTATGGAATCAATGATATTCGTGGATTCTATCAAGGCGACGTACGATTCTTAGAGCAATTTGGAAAATAAAACTTGTTAAAAGCTGTGAATAGAAAGTTGAAATAAAATGTTAGTATCATATAAATGGTTAAAAGAGTTGGTGCCTGAACTTACAGCGTCATCAGCAGAATTGGAACAAAAGATGTCAACTTCAGGGATTGAGGTTGAAGGTGTGACCAGTCCAATGGAAGGTTTGTCAAAGCTTGTTGTGGGGGAAATTCTATCAAGTGAAGATATTCCTGAGACTCACTTACACATCACGCAAGTCAATGTTGGGGCTGATGAACCTTTGCAAATCGTTTGTGGTGCCCCAAATGTTCGTGTGGGCATGAAAGCAATTGTGGCACTGGTTGGTGCTCGAATTGCGGATAATTATAAAATCAAAAAAGGTAAGATCCGCGGGGTGGAATCACTCGGAATGCTCTGTGCGCTTGATGAAATTGGAATTGATGAAAAAATTAATCCAATGAAACATGAAGAGGGTATTTTTGAAATGCCAGCGGATGCTAAAGTCGGCGACAGTATTTTCCCTTATCTTGATATGGATGATGAAATCATTGAATTATCAATTACACCAAACCGTGCGGATGCTTTGTCAATGCATGGTGCAGCCTGGGAAGTTGGTGCTATTTACGGTTTGCCCGTTAAGTTGGAAGAGAAATCACTGACAGAGTCGTCAGTAAATGCGGCGGACAAAGTATCAGTGAAAGTTGATACTGATAAGGTTCCTACATACAAAATTCGCTTAATCAAAGGGGTCAAAATCGCCAAATCGCCGCAATGGTTGCAAAACCGCTTGATGAACGCTGGCGTTAAACCAATTAATAACGTGGTAGACGTGACGAATTATGTTTTGATGGCTTTTGGTCAACCTTTGCATAGTTTTGATTTTGATCAATTTGGTTCAGACGAAATTGTCGTTCGTCAAGCCAAAACGGATGAAAAAATCACGACTTTAGATCATATTGAACGTGAACTTACGCCAGAAGATATTGTGATTACTGCTAATGGGACACCTGTCGCCCTTGGTGGTGTGATGGGTGGCGCTGATAGTGAGATTACTGATGAAACTACCACGGTAGCCCTCGAATCCGCTTTGTTTGATGGAACTTCAATTCGTAAAACGTCCCAAAAATTTGCTTTGCGTTCTGAGGCCTCAAGTCGTTTTGAAAAAGGGGTTAACCAAGGGACAGTACGTGAAGCCCTTGATTTTGCAGCTGCTATGATTGTTGAATTGGCTGGTGGTGAAGTTTTGTCTGGAGTAGTGGAATCAAATGATTATCAACCTGCTTTGCCAAAAGTTTCTATTACTTTAAGTCGAGTAAATGGCGCTTTAGGGACAGATTTGTCACTGGAAACTGTGGAAAAAATCTTCGTCCAATTGGGCTTTGGTGTACAAGTAGATGGGGAAAACTTTATTTGTGAAATTCCATCGCGTCGTTGGGACATTTCAATCGAGGCAGACTTAGTAGAAGAAGTGGCACGGATTTATGGTTATGACAATTTGCCAAGTACGCTTCCTGTATCACAAAATGCTGGTGAATTGACAGCTATGCAAAAATTCCGTCGAAAAGTGCGTAGTGAACTTGAAGCTGCGGGTCTTGATGAAGTCATTGGCTATTCTTTAGTTACACCAGAAAAAGCCACAGAGTTTGTCGGAGAGCTGGAAACAACAACGCTTATGATGCCAATGACAGAAGACCGTCAGACCTTGCGTGCAACGATGATTCCAGGACTTTTGGACATTGTCAATTATAATCAAAATCGTAAAAATGCAGATGTAGCGCTCTATGAAATTGGCAATATTTTCTGGCCTAATCCAGAGGACATCCGTCCCCTTGAAATTCCACATCTTGCCTTTGCGCTCTCAGGTCATCTTGTGGATAAAACTTACCGGTCGAAAGCTGTTCCTGTGGATTTCTATGCCACAAAGGGAATTGTGGAAAACCTTTTAGCAGCGTATGAAGAAGTGAAATTTATCCCTTCTGCAAATCAACCAGGTATGCACCCAGGGCGCACAGCAATGGTTGAAATCAACGGTCGTCAAGCCGGATTTGTTGGACAGATTCATCCTGCAACAGCTAAAAAATACGACATTGCGCCAACCTATGTAGCTACACTTAACTTACAAGTGATGCAAGAAGAAATGCCTGCTCAAACGGTCTTTCACGATATTCCAAAAGTTCAAGCGGTACAACGAGATATTGCTTTATTGATTGATGCTACTATCAGTCATGCAGAAGTTGTTTCAGTTATTGAATCTAGTAAAGTGAAGACGCTCCAAAAAGTAGAACTTTTTGATATTTATCAAGGGGAAAAACTTCCGGAGGGCAAGAAATCAATGGCTTACCGTTTGACTTTCCAACCTGTGGAAAATTCGATGACAGACGAACAAATTGCCTCAGCTGTGAATAAGATTACCAAAAATTTGGTTAACCAACTCGCTGCAGAAATCCGTTGAGTTACTGACAGACTGGTCAGTAAAAAAATGAGAAACCACCACTAGAATTAACAAGTGGTGGTTTTTGAATTTTTTTGAGTGAAGATGTTCGTTCATTTTTAGAAAAAAAGGGAGAGAATTATAATGAAAATCAGCTTACAAACTGTGATTACGCTTACGTAAATATATCTTAATGACTTATAATTAAAAATTTCTTTACATTTGTAATCTTTTAGAAATAAAAAAGTGCTTGCCTTGTGTTAGAATAGATGAGGTATGAAGAATTTAATTTCTAGAAAAATAAAACAAATTGGAATGCTTATGGGAGTATCACTGATGGCCCTGTCAGCACTACCTGTCAGTTCACTGAATCTTATGGGAGCTAAAAAGGTGGGTGCGGAAACGTCGCAATCAGAAGTTAACCAAAAAATTGAGAACTTCCAGGCTCAGCTAAATGACGAATTGACGAAAGTGAATGCTGTCTATGCTAAAGCGAAAGCTGCACAAGAAAAAGTTAATCAATCGAAAGCAAAAATTAGCGGCTTAGAGTCCGATATTGCTCAAACCGAAACGGATGTGGCTCATTTGAAAGAGAATGTCGCCCATCAAATGCGCGCCATGCAGTCTAGTGGTGGAGTTGGGGTATCCGTTGTAGATGTCGTTGCTTCCTCTAAGGATCTTTCAGATATGGTAATGCGCCTTTCGAACTTAAATGCGGTCATGTCTGCGGAGGCAAAACAAGCGAAGACATTAGCTGAAAAAGAGTCTTCGTTAAAAACGATGAAGACGAGCCTTGAGCGTTCACAAACAAAACTGGTGGAGAATCAAGCCAATTATCAAACTCAAGTTGAAAGCTTGCAAGGAGATATCGCTGGCTTAAAAGAAAAGATTAATACAAATCAAAAACTTTTAAGCGAGATGAAAGCGAAAGCGGCTGCCGAGCAAAAAGCGCATGATGAGGCATTAGCCAAGTCTGTTGCTCAAGCTAAGGCCCAAGCTAAAGCAGAAAAAGCAGCCCAAGCTAAGAAAGCAGCTGAAGCTAAAACGGCTGCTACAAGTGCTAAGACAGAAGTGACAGTACCCTCTTCAAGCTCAAGTACTTCTGAAAGTTCGACTACACAGAGTTCCACTGCAACCCAAGAGACAAGTGATGACACGACGAAACCTGACACGCAAACCCCTGTTACCCCTTCAACTGGGGGTAAAACGATAAGTGTGGAAGCGACGGCTTATGCCTTAAATGGAACTACAGCTATGGGAATAGATTTGAGCCAAAACCCAATGTGCATTGCTGTGGATCCAAGTGTTATACCACTAGGTTCAATGGTCGAGGTGCCGGGCTATGGCATCGCAATTGCTGGTGATACTGGAGGTGCAATTGTCGGAAATATCATCGATGTGCATTTTCCAACAAACGCGCAAGCTGTTGCTTGGGGACGTCAACAGTTGCAAGTAACGATTTTGAATTAAAGAGAAAAAATGATAAAAGGCTTACAGTTAAGCCTTTTTTTGGTATAATGAGAACATGATAAAAAAAGGACGTATTGTTAAATCTTTAGCGGGATTTTACTATGTAGAGAGTGCGGGTCATATTTACCAGACCCGGGCGCGTGGAAATTTTCGCAAAAAAGGAACAAAACCTGTTGTGGGGGATTTTGTGGATTTCACAGCAGAGGAAAATTCGGAAGGGTACGTGTTGGAAGTCCATGCACGTCGCAATAGTTTAACTCGGCCCTCTATTGCTAATATTGACCAAGCTGTGGTGATTATGTCCACCCTTAGCCCGAACTTTAGCTTAAACCTGCTGGACCGATTTTTAGTGTTTCTTGAACATAAAAGGATTAAACCCCTGATTTATGTCTCAAAAATGGATTTGTTGGCAGATGATGAAAAAGGGAAAAAGGAACTGACGGCTCCGTCAGCTTCTGATAGCAACTTTGACCGACGGGCTGATTATATAACATTTCGGTCAGACTATCAGCAAATCGGTTATGAGATTTTTTTTGATGCGGATGAGTTGGTCAGTCACTTAGCAGGAAAAGTCACTGTATTTATGGGGCAAACAGGTGCTGGAAAAACAACATTGCTCAATAAAATTGCTCCAGAGATGCATCTTGAGACGGGTGAGACCTCTGATAAATTAGGACGTGGAAGGCATACCACACGCCATGTTGAATTTTTCGAAGTTGCTGGAGGATTGATTGCCGATACGCCAGGTTTTTCAAGTTTGGACTATGAGGTGGATAATCAACCCGATCTCAATGCGGCTTTTCCTGAACTGTTGAAGATCAGTCATGGCTGCAAATTTCGGGAATGCACGCATACCCATGAGCCGGATTGTGCGGTAAAAGAAGCGGTAGCCCAAGGTGAAATCCTTCCAAGTCGCTATCAAAATTATTTACAACTCCTTAATGAAATTAATAATACGAGGGAAACTTATGCAAAAAAAAGGAAAAAGCAAAGCTAAAGATAATATTTGGCTGAAACAAGCTGGCTTTTTTATCGTTGTTTTGGCTTGGATTTTAGCTATATTTTTTAAAAACGAACTGTCACGACCGATGATGATTACGGTTTTTATTTTGTTAGTGGTCGCAACTATTTTTGTCCTTTTTTGGCTGAATCGCGCCTTTTTTGGACTGACCGCTTCGTCAGCAACTGATGAAAGCTCTAAAGAGAAAGGGCAAGAGGATCACCAATGAAAAAACGCTTTAAAAGAGAGGCTGGCCTTGCGGTAGCAGTAGCTCTTGTTTGCCAGCTTCTCGCAATGTTTGCTTTTTCAAGTAAAACAGCAGATTTTTGGCTTAATTTAATTACTGTGCTCGCTTTAGCCTTGGCAATTGTCTTTGGTGTACGTTCCGCCACGGTGGTCGAACATCAACGTGAAGGTGAAGCGTGGAAAAATATTATCGAAGAAGAACTTCATGAAGAAAAATCAACAGAAAAATGAGCTAAGTAAAGAGCAAGCTTTGTTTTCAGAACAAAAAATACGAAATTTTAACCGCAAGTTGCATACCTCTATTGCAGCAAGTCTGCTTGCTGGCGTTTTTGGCTTTTGTGCGCTTGCATTTCGCACTCAGATTCCGTTGATATTACGGGGAGTGTTCCTTCTTTTAGTTATTTTGTTGCTCGGGCTTGCCCTCTATTTGTTGCTTAGTGCAAGAAAGAATTTTTTTAAAGATTGATTTTAGAAAGGATATAAAATGAAAGATAAAATAGCCCCTTCAATCTTGTCCGCCGATTTTGGAAAATTTGCTACGGAGGTGAAACGCCTTGAAGCTGCTGGTGCGGATATGGTTCACATTGATGTGATGGATGGACATTTTGTAGATAATTTAACTTTTGGCGCTGGTGTTGTGGCTGCTTTACGTCCGGCTAGCAAGCTCTTTTTTGACGTCCATATGATGGTGGAAAAACCAGAAAATTACGTCAGTGAATTTGCCAAAGCAGGTGCGGATAGCATGAGCATTCATGCAGAAGCCACACCTCATATTCATGGGGCACTTCAAAAAATCAAACAGGCGGGTATGAAAGCCTCTGTTGTGATTAACCCTGGCACCTCTGTTGAAGCTATCAAACCTGTTTTAGCAATGGTAGATATGGTGCTTGTTATGACAGTCAATCCCGGTTTTGGTGGGCAAGCTTTTCTTCCCGAAATGATGGATAAAGTTCGCGAACTTGCTCAGATTCGGCGTGATAAAAAGCTTAGTTTTGAAATTGAAGTCGATGGTGGAATTGATCCACGCACGATTCAACTTGCCAAAGCTGCAGGTGCCAATGTTTTTGTTGCAGGATCATTTATTTTTAAAGGGGATGTGGAAGAAAATATTGCAGCCTTAAAGGAACATCTCGCACTATCAGCACCCCATAATTACTGACAGCTTGGTCAGTAAAATTTTATCTTAGAAACAAGGAAGTACAAGAAATAAAATGGAAATCGTCATTATCATTTTGCTGATTGTCCTGATTTTACTTTCTTTAGCCAATTTTTTTAAAAAGGCTGATCATAGCAAAATCAATAATCAACTGACTTATCTGAGTCAAAACTTATCAGATTTGCGGGGAGATTTGAGTCAACAACTTGGCCAAAATCGCCAAGAACTCTCCACAAGTTTGCGCTCTGTCAATACAGATTTATCTTTATTAACAGAAAACTTAAATACAAAATTTGACCAACAATTTAAAGATTTACAAAACTCGAATGAGCAAAAATTGGAAAAAATATCTGTAAGTTTGGTAGAATCTACTGACAGAACGGTCAGCACGCTTTCACAGCTGACAGAATCTATTACTCAAAAGTTTGATTTCAAATTCAAAGATTTACAAGAATCCAATGATAAAAAGCTCTCACAAATTCAAGAAACGGTTGATGAGAAACTACAAGAAACGCTCAATCGTCGGATTTCACAAAGTTTTGAACAGGTCACAATGCATTTGAAAAATGTAGAAGAAGGCCTAGGGGAGATGCGTAATTTGGCGAGTGATGTGGACAGTCTCCAAAAAGTCATGACTGGTGTCAAAACACGCGGGATTGTCGGAGAAATCCAGCTCGGACGAATTTTAGAACAAATCTTTACAAGCAGTCAATATCGCGAGCAAGTCAATATTGCAGGTAATAATGCCGTTGACTACGCTGTCGTTTTGCCAGGTAAAGTAGAAGGTTCTGAATTGCTACTCCCCATCGACTCGAAATTCCCAATGGAAGATTATCAACGCTTACAAAGTGCTCTAGAAACCAATAATGCTGTTGAAATAGAACGTTCTCGTAAAGCACTATTTAATGCGGTCAAGGCTCAAGCTAAGTCAATCAGTGAGAAATACATTGTCCCTCCTAAAACAACTGATTTCGCGATTATGTTCTTACCAACGGAAGGCCTGTTCATGGAAGTCGTCAACAATCCAGAACTCTATGAACAAATCAGTCGCGATTACAAAGTGAACGTTACAGGACCAACGACAATGACAGCCGTCTTGAACAGTCTTCAAATGGGCTTTAAAACTTTGCAAATCGAACAAAAATCTTCTGAAGTATACGAGCTCCTTGGTGCAGTCAAAACGGAGTTTGGTAAATTTGAAACATCACTTAAAAAGGTACACGAACGTTTACAACAGTCCGAAAAAGAAATTAATACCCTGATTACGACACGGACCAATGTGATGAATCGAAAACTTCGCGCCGTAGATCGGATTGATGAAGGAAGTAGCAGTAAACTTTTGGAGCTTGATGACTAAGCTTGCTGGTATAAAGTAAAAATTAACACTTGTTTTTAATTACACCTAGAACGCACGCACTTTTAAACTAAACCTAAGCCGGGCCTTACTAGCTCTGCTTATTATAGTTAGGCTTTCACCTCTAGGATTCAAACCATAAAGGAGAAAAGATGGTTCTCATTAAAAATTTAGAAATTGGCGATTTTTTTGAAGGCTTTTACTTAATTAAGTCTGTTGAACTGCGTCAAACGCGTGCAGGGAAAGATTACCTTGCGTTAAGTTTCCAAGATCGTAGTGGCACAATTAACGGAAATATATGGGATGCCAATCCTAAAGCAGTGGAGCAATTTCGTGCAGGACGGGTGGTGCATATGAGAGCACTAAAAGAACTTTATAATGGCATGCCACAAGTCAATAAAATTCAGCTGCGAATAGCTAATGATAATGAACCCAATAATCCACGCGATTATCGTGAAAGCTCACCTGCTCAAGAAAAAGATTTGCGTGAGTATGTTCAATCGATTGTTTTTAAAATTGAGAATGCCACTTTAAATCGGATCGTTCGAGCGATTTTGAAGAAATTTGATAAAGAATTTTATGAATTTCCCGCTGCAAAAACAAATCACCACGCTTTTGAAGGAGGACTTGCCTACCATACAACGACCATGCTCCATCTTGCCGAAAAGGTTTGTGAAGTTTACCCACAACTCGATGAGAGTTTAATGTTTGCGGGTGTTCTACTTCATGATATGGCTAAATGTTTAGAATTTACCGGAAGCGAAAATACGAGTTATACCCTGCGCGGGAACTTGCTTGGCCATATTGTCTTGATTGACGAAGAAGTCAGTAAAGTAGCTTTGGAGCTTGGCTTTGATGATGATAATGAAGAGCTTTTGATGCTCCGTCACTGTTTGCTTAGCCACCACGGAGAACTGGAATATGGTAGTCCCGTTCGCCCACAGATTATGGAAGCGGAAATGATCCACCAAATTGATGTGATGGATGCGAATATGATGATGATGACTACTGCTACAGCTACACTTGAGCCAGGACAATTTAGTCAGCGTGTCTGGGCACTCTCCAACCGTAATTTCTATAAACCAAGAAATGATTAAACCGTATGCGTACGGTTTTTTTTAATATAACTCACCAAGACTGCTGCTTTTAAAGACTGCCATCTCCCAATAAAAATGTTAAAATAAGATGAAAAAGATTCAATGAAGGAGCTTATGATGCAATACACTTTAAAAAATAGCCAAGTGACTGTTCAAGTAGACACATTCGGTGCTGAGATGCATTCTATTGAACACGAGGGAATGGAATACTTGTGGCAAGCAGATCCTAAATTTTGGGGACGTCATGCCCCAGTTTTATTTCCTATTGTTGGTAAATTAAAAAATGGGAGTTATCGATACGCTGATAAAACCTATCAAATGTCAGGTCATGGTTTTGCACGTGACAATGAATTTGAATTAATTCGGGCTACACAAGATGAGCTAGTCTTTGAACTGCATGAAAATGAAGATAGTCTAAATCATTACCCCTTCCATTTCAATTTCCGCGTTTCTTATAAACTCTCAGCTAATAAAATTCGAGTTCGCTACGATGTGAAAAATGAAGATGAAAAATTTATGAGTTTTGGTGTGGGTGCTCATCCAGCTTTTAATGTTCCCCTCAAAAATGGGAAATTTGAAGACTATCAACTCACCATCAAACCTGATGTGGCACGCACTTTTATTCCTTTGGATGTACCTACGGGAACGATCAAAGTGGATGAGCGCAAAGAAGTTACGGTCAGTACCTTGCCCTTGACTCGCACCCTTTTCGAGCAAGATGCACTCGTCTATAGCTCATCTGATGAAATGAGCGTTTCGCTTACGAACTCGATTGATGATCACGGGGTTACAGTATCTTGGAAAGACATGCCTTATTTTGGATTATGGTCCCCTTATCCAAGCGAAGCTCCTTTTGTTTGTATTGAACCATGGTGCGGGATTGCCGATGATCAAAATACTGATGGAGACCTCATTACAAAATTTGGAATCAATGAATTAGCACCAGATGGTAAATTTTCTTGTGAGTATACCATTGAAATAAAATAACAAAAAATCTCGTATTTCTACGAGATTTTTTATTTGAAAAAGTGATAAAATGAAGAAGAAAGTTCAGCTCTCTTTTAAAAGGGAAGACTGATAGACTGTGAACGGCTATGTTAACGATTTTTTTAAATGCATTCAGCATTTTACTTATCTTATTGCTCGCGCTTTTACTGAAAAAATTAGGTTTATTAGCTCAAAAAGATGGTGCCCTCGTTTCAAAATTGGTTGTATATCTGACGCTGCCAGCTACGATTCTTATTGGGGTCAATCATACGAAGCTTTCCTCCACTTTTTTGGTGTTGATGTGCTTAGGAATTTGCACCAATCTTTTTCTAGTTTTTCTGGGAAAAATTTTGGGCCGAAAACAAGATCACGTAGCGCAAGGACTCTACATGTTTGACCTATCAGGATACAACATTGGGAATTTTTCAATTCCTTTTGTTAGTAGCTTTTTTCCAGCAGCTATTCCTTATTTAGCAATGTTTGATATGGGGAATTCTTTGATGGTTACGGGAACAACTCAGGCAATCGTCGAGCGTTCTTTGTGGAAAAAGAAGCAAAGAGGGTTGGGAGGAACGCTTTTTAATACTTTGCTTAAAAACCCTCCTTTTGTTGTCTACCTCCTCATGTTTGGACTTGCCATTTTGGGATGGAGTATTCCGGAACAATGGCTTATTCCTCTACGTCCACTCAGCAATGCCAATACGCTCCTTTCTGTTTTTACGATAGGTTTGTTTATGGAGTTTAGGCTTCCGCACGGACAACTCAAATTAATTTTGAGCATACTGTGGTGGCGCTATTTATTAGCAATAATACTGGCGATTTTCTTCTATTTTTTGGTTCCTTTTCCAGCACTTATCAAAGAGGTACTTTTGTTGATTTTCTTTTGCCCCATGTCATTTTTGCACATGATTCAGGCAGTTGAGTTAGGAAATGATCGGGCTGTCGCAGGTTTAGTAATTAGTTTATCAATGTTTGTATCTTTAGTTTTGATGAGTCTTGTAGTAATTATTTTATGAGGTTAATGATGAAAAATGAATTAGAAATTTTATTAGGTCGGTTTAGACCTGAAGGACCCCAAGAAGAGGCTGACTTACCGCTTTTTAAGACTCGTGCATCTGATGCGAAAAATTTGACGCGTGATGCTTTAGCCCATTTTACAGCAAGCGCTTTTGTTTTGAATCAAACACATGAGCGGGTCTTAGGCATTTATCACAAAATTTATAAGAGTTGGGGCTGGATGGGCGGTCATGCTGATGGAGATGTGAACTTGCTTCATGTGGCTGAAAAAGAAGTAAGAGAAGAGAGTGGAATTGAGCAATTGAAACTACTTTTACCTGACCCGATCTCGATTGAAAATTTACCAGTATTTGGTCATTTTCATCGTTCAAGAGGTTACGTTTCAGCCCACTTACACCTGAATGTGACTTTTTTATTTGAAGCGGATGACCAACAGTTGTTGCGCGAAAATAAAGAGGAGACAGGCGGAGTAGCTTGGATTCCCCTTGAAGAATTTTCCTCCCAATCTTCTGAAGAAGAGATGAAAATTATTTATGATAAAATTATTTCACGAATTATTGAAAAAAAGAAAGAAGACAAATTATGAATTTAAATCAACCCTTAGTGCTTCGCTCTGGTGTGACCTTGAAGAATCGCTTAATCATGGCACCAATGACTGTTGTACTGAGTTTTCATGATGGAATTGTGACGCAAGAAGAAATTCAACATTACGGGATGCGGAGTAAGGGATTAGGTGCTGTCATTACGGGGACGGCGAATGTAATGGATAACGGGAAAGGCTGGCCAGGTGAGCTGACGATTGCTACTGATGATGCGATTGCACGGCTGACAGAGCTGTCAGCCGCTATCCATGCTGGTGGGGCAAAGGCAATCTTACAGATATTTCATGCAGGACGTATGACCTCTGAAAAAACCATTGGTGAGCAACCCGTTTCAGCCTCAAGTGTTGCTGCAGAAGTTCCTGGCTCAGAAATTCCACGGGAGTTATCAGAAAACGAAATTGAAGCCCTCATTGAAGCGTTTGGTCAAGCAACACGACGGGCGATTGCCGCAGGATTTGATGGTGTGGAGATCCATGGGGCTAATATGTATTTACTTCATCAGTTTTTCTCTCCCCATTCTAACCGCCGCACGGATCACTGGGGGGGAAGTCTAGAAAAACGGATGAACTTTCCTCTTGCTGTTATTGACCGTGTGGCACAAGAAGTAGCAAAAACTTCACGCCCATTTGCCATCGGTTATCGTCTTTCTCCTGTAGAAGCGACAGTACCAGGAATCCGTTTTGAAGATACGCTCGCTTTTGTAGAACAATTGAAAACAAAGCCTCTCGATTATTTACATATTTCTTTAAAACACTTCACTCGCCGTGCTAATTCGCAAGCCTATCAAAAAAAATCAGAATTGGCTTACATTCATGAAGCGGTAGCGGGTGTTATGCCTGTCATTGGGGTAGGAGGTGTGCGTACAAAAGAAGATGTTGAAGCGCTCCTTGAAAATGCTGATGCAGCGGCCATTGCGCAGCAGCTCCTAGTCGACCCAGAATTTCCTTTAAAAGTAACTGGAGAAATTACTGACGACCCTGTCAGTAAACCTTTTGGTGAAGCAATTAAGGATTTGCCGATGCCACATCCTATGTTTAAATACTTAGAAAAACGCTATAAATAAACTTGCTCTAGGGCAAGTTTTTTATCCTTCTCAACTTAAAAAAATTAAATAAGTCCATCACAAAATTTTAATCTGAACCTCTTGAAAAAATGGTCTAGAAGTCTATAATTAAGTCTAATTGAAATTAGAAAAGAGGGTAGAATGCCAGTAAAAGTAGTCAAAAATCTTCCTGCGATTGAACAATTGCGGACTGATAATATTTTTGTAATGGATAGTGAAAGGGCTGAGCAACAGAATATCCGACCGCTCAATTTACTTATTGTGAATTTAATGCCCCGTAAAATGGTGACTGAAACCCAGATTTTACGGTTGCTATCCAATACCCCTCTTCAAATCAACGTGGATTTGCTTTATCCTAGCAGCCATGTGGTAAAGAACACACAACAGTCTTATCTTGACAACTTTTATCACTCTTTTTCAGAGGTCAGAGCAAAGTATTATGATGGGTTGATAATAACGGGGGCACCCTTAGAGCAAATGGCTTTTGAGGCCGTTGATTATTGGTTAGAGTTTTTAGAGATCATTGAGTGGAGCAAACGTCATGTTTATTCGACCCTTCATATTTGCTGGGGAGCCCAAGCTGGCCTTTATGCGCGCTATGGTATAACCAAACAGCAGCTGCCGCAGAAAGTCTGTGGGGTTTTTAAAAGCACAGTGGAAAACCACAGGCATCCTCTTTTTCGGGGTTTTGATGATTATTTTTCTTTTCCTCATTCACGATATACAGCTTGTGCCGAAGAACAAATTCGCATTTTAGATGATTTTGAAATTCTTTCTCATTCGCAGCATGCAGGTTTGGGTATTGTTGCTAAGAAAAACTTGCGAGAAATTTATTTATTTGGCCATTTAGAGTATGATCGTGAAACTTTAAAATGGGAATATCAACGCGATAAAGCGGCGGGACTAACTGCCGTGCGACCCCAAAATTATTTTCCAGAAGATGATGAGCAACAACCGCCCGTCAAAACCTGGGCTTCTGCTGCCTCGCTCTTTTTTTCAAATTGGCTGAACTATGCTGTCTATCAAGCAACCCCTTATGTAGGTGAGCGGTTAAGCAGCCACTATGAAGAAGACTATGATTTTAATCAAGCGGAATGATCTTAGAAAAGGAACAAAAGATGGTAACAAGATTAGATACTTTATTAGCCCAAGCTGGGACACGTCATGACCAAATAACGGGTGCTTTGGTCGCCCCTCTGCATTTTTCCACCACTTATCAACATCCCGAGTTTGGTCATTCGACCGGCTATGATTATACTCGAACAAAAAATCCGACCCGGGCAACCTTAGAAGAAACTTTGGCACTGATCGAGTCGGGCCAATTTGCTTTGGCAACAGCTTCTGGGATGGCTGCCATTGTTTTAGCTTTTGATATTCTTCCAGTAGGGACCAAAATTGTTGCTTGTCGAGACCTGTATGGCGGGTCTTATCGTTGGTTTGATGAGCAACAAAAGCAAGGCCGTTTTTCTTTTTCCTATGCAAATAACGAAAAAGAAATGTTAGCACTTATTAATTCGACTACTGATCTGGTCTATCTTGAAACGCCAACAAGCCCCATGATGGTAGAATTTGACATTGAAAAAATTGTCAATAAAGCCCAAGCTTGCGGAGCTAAAGTTTTTGTAGACAATACTTTTTATAGCCCCATCTACCAGAAACCTTTAGAACTTGGTGCGGATCTAGTCATTCACTCAGCTACGAAATATTTAGCAGGACATAATGATGTGCTTGCCGGTGCGGTAATTGTACGTGACGAGGAGCTTTATCAACGTCTACTTCATCAGCTGAATACTAGCGGTGCGGTCCTTTCGCCTTTTGATAGTTACTTAGTAATGCGGGGACTAAAAACGTTGAGTGTTCGTATGGAACGCATTACTTATAATGCGAAAAAGGTGGTCGCAATGCTTAAAAAACATCCAAGTGTTCAAACGGTCACCTATCCTGGACGAGGGGGAATGATTTCATTCAAAGTCTCTGATGAGACCATCATTCCCAAATTTCTGAATCAATTAAAAGTGATTACTTTTGCGGAAAGCTTGGGAGGGGTAGAGAGTTTAATTACTTATCCAGCAACCCAAACCCATCATGATATTCCAGAGGAAGTACGCGCTACTTATGGATTAACAAATGATTTATTACGGCTTTCAGTAGGGATAGAAGATGTGCGTGATTTGATAGAGGACATAGAGCAGGCTTTTATTACTGACTGATGTTCTCAAAAGTTACTGACCATCTGGTCAGTAAAACAGTTTCAATGTAAAAAGAAAATAAGAGGAAAATAATGACAAAATATGATTTTACAACTATCCCCAATCGTCTCACCCATAATTCAGTGAAATGGAAAGAAGTACAGCAAGATCATGAAAAACTACCCTTATGGGTGGCGGATATGGATTTTATCGCACTGCCTGAAGTGACCCAAAGTATTCATGAGTATGCCGATTATGGTGTCTATGGCTATGCGTATGTTGAAGAGCGCTTGCTTGACAGTGTGCAGACTTGGGAGAAGGAGCAACATCATTATAGTTTTTCTAAAGAAAGTTTAGTTTTTATGGATGGTGTGGTGCCAGGACTCAGTCTCGCTATCCAATCTCTGACACAACGCAATGAGGCAGTCTTGATTAATACGCCTGTCTATCCACCTTTTGCGCGTACTGTCAAGTTAAATCAAAGAAAATTAGTTGAAAATTCTTTACTTGAGGAGGATGGAAAATTTTTTATTGATTTTGAACAGCTCGAAAAAGATATTGTAGACAATGAAGTTAAACTCTACTTGTTGTGTAACCCCCATAATCCTGGAGGGCGTGTCTGGTCTAAAGAGGAGTTGTTGAAAATCGGCGCTTTATGTCAAAAGTACAACGTCTGTTTAGTTGCCGATGAGATTCACCAAGACCTCACTTTATTTGGACATCAGCATCACAGCTTCAATACAGTTTCAAAGGAGTTTAAAAATTTTAGTATTATTCTTTCATCGGCTTCGAAGACGTTTAATATTGCTGGTGTTAAATGTGCCTACGCCATTATTGAAAACGAAACATTGAGAAGAAAATTTTTGAATCAAAGAACTGCGAATAATCAAGGAGAAGTCAGCACTTTGGGCATGTTAGCGACCACAACCGCTTATCAGTATGGTGGTGAATGGCTGACTCAACTAAAGCAAGTGCTTGAGCAAAATGTTCAATATGTCAAAAGAGAATTAACTGAAAAAACAAAGATTAAAGTTATGCTTCCTGAAGCTACTTACTTGATTTGGTTAGATTTTTCAGCCTATCAGCTAGGAGATGAGGCCTTAAAAAGTAAACTGAGTCAAAAGGCAAAGGTTATCCTGAATGAAGGAAAAAGCTTTGGTACAGAAGGGGAGAACCATGCACGCTTTAATGCAGCTGCACCATTCTCTATTATCGAGGAGGCAACACAACGACTTGTGAAAGCGTTTGAAAGTTAAGGGTTTTATGCGAAAAAAGGTCGGCACCCGCTAAAAAATATGTTAGAATGTGGATATGAATGATATTTTACAACTTACGATTGTCCTTGTGGCCTCGTTGCTTGCCACACTTGCTTCACGACGTTTAAAAATTCCTGCCGTCGTTGGTCAAATGCTGGTTGGGATTTTGATTGCTCCGTCCGTCTTGGGTTTGGTTCATGGGGGCCATGTCCTTGAGGTAATGTCGGAAATTGGAGTCATCCTACTCATGTTCCTTGCCGGTTTGGAAAGTGACCTAACAGTGCTCAAGAAAAACTTTAAGGCCTCAATGTTAGTTGCGATAGGCGGTGTAATTGTGCCTTTGATAGTTTTTGGTATCGTGGCTTTTGGTTTTGGCTATGGTATTTCGACCAGCTTCTTTTATGGGATTGTGTTTGCTGCCACTTCGGTTTCTATCACCGTAGAAGTCCTACAAGAATATGGTAAGCTAAGCACTCGCGCAGGTTCTATTATACTTGGGGCTGCTGTCGTCGATGATATCCTTGCGGTATTGATCTTATCGCTTTTTACCAGTTTCAAGAGCGGAGGCTCTGGTGGGCAACTTGCCTTACAATTCTTTTTTGAATTCCTCTTTTTTGCCTTTTTATTTATCGTGCACAAGCTTATCCCGAAAATCTGGCGTTTTGTTGAAAAGCTGCCCATTGCTAATAAGAATACGATTGTAGCACTTATCATCTGTTTGGGCTTAAGTTTATTGGCTGATGCCGTAGGAATGTCGGCTGTCATTGGCAGCTTCTTTGCCGGGCTAGCCATTTCACAAACAGAAGTGAGCCATAAGATCGAAGAATACACCTCAGCTATTGGTTACGTCATTTTCATCCCTGTATTCTTTGTTTTGATAGCTATTTCAGTACAGTTTGATAGTATTATCCATCATCCTTGGATTATTTTATTGTTTACCCTTCTTGCCATATTAACGAAGTTTTTACCCGCTTATGCAGTGGGTAAATCCAGTCATTTAAGTACTAATGAAAGCATGTTGATTGGTACTGGAATGATTTCACGGGGGGAGATGGCGTTAATTGTCGCTCAGATAGGATTAACGAGTCATATTATCACAGATGAGGTTTATTCTGAATTGGTCATTGTGATTATATTAGCCACCGTTATCGCCCCTTTCTTGATTAAGTTCGTATTACGCAAAGAAACTCAAGAGGTGAGCCTTTGATGACCTTTATCAACTCCTGACAGCTTGGTCAGTAAATAAAATAGAACCCATGAAATAAAAAAATTACCGCTTTCTTCCCAAAAAGGTCAAAAAAATGGTAAAATAGAAAAAATGCTTTAGAGGTACAGTTTCAATACTGTAGCTCTAAAAAATTTTGCCCAAATGAGTATTTTTTCTCAAAAGGGGTCATTCGCACATCGGTCCTTTGTTCAACAAAGGGTTTTATTGAAAGGAAAAATCAAAATGTCAAAAATTCAAGTCGTAGAACATCCATTGATTCAACACAAACTCTCTATCTTGCGTCGTAAAGAGACTTCTTCAAAAGAATTCCGCGAACTCGTTGACGAGATTGGCATGCTTATGGCTTATGAAGTTTCACGTGATTTGCCACTTGAAGATGTGGAGATTGATACACCGGTTGCTCATATGACTGCTCAGCGTTTAGCAGGTAAAAAGTTAGCGATTGTGCCGATTTTACGTGCAGGTATTGGGATGGTTGATGGAATTTACAAAATGATTCCGGCAGCACGTGTGGGTCACATCGGAATGTACCGTGACGAAGAAACAATGAAACCTGTTGAATACCTTGTCAAGATGCCTACAGATATCGCTGAACGTCAAGTTTTTCTCGTGGATCCTATGTTGGCTACGGGTGGCTCAGCGATTTTGGGTGTAGATGTATTGAAAGAGCGTGGTGTAAAGAACATTAAGTTTGTTTGCCTTGTGGCTGCACCAGAAGGGGTAAAAGCTTTACAAGAAGCGCATCCTGATATTGATATTTTTGCCGCTGCGCTTGATGACCATTTAAATGAAAAAGGTTATATCATCCCAGGGCTTGGTGACGCAGGTGACCGTCTTTTTGGAACAAAATAATAAAACAACACGATTGCCTCTATTTGCTGAGGCAATCTTTTTTTATCTCTCGAAAATTTTTTAACTTTCGAGTCAAATTAGTTTACAACTGTAAATTTATTTGGTAAGATTACATATGTAAACAAAAACAAAAGAAAAGGAACAATGAAATTATGACATTCTTAAAATCACTTGAAAATCGCCGCACAATCTATGCTCTTGGAAAAAACGTTAAAGACGAGCAAGAAGTTATTGACACAATTAAAGAAGCGGTACGCCTCTCACCTACAGCCTTTAACAGCCAAACAGGACGTGTCTTGATCGTTACGGGTGATGCCCAAGAAAAACTTTGGGGCGAAATCGTAGCAACTGACTTAAAAGCAGAAATGGACCGTCAAGGTGTACCAGAAAGTGCTTGGGCTGGAACTAAAGCAAAACTTGATGGCTTCAAGGCTGCCTTTGGAACAGCGCTCTTCTTTGAAGATACTGCTGTTGTAGCCTCTCTTCAAGAACAATTTCCTCTTTATGCGGATAATTTCCCCGTGTGGTCAGAACAAGGTTCTGGAATTATCACGGTAAATGCATGGACAGCTCTTGCAGAACTTGGTCTTGGTGCCAACTTGCAACATTATAATCCAGTTATTGACGAAACTGTTGCTCAAACATTTAACCTTCCAGCAAGCTGGAAATTGCGTGGCCAACTTGTATTCGGTTCTATTGAAGCACCTGCTGGAGATAAGGACTTCATGAACGATGAAGACCGTTTCGTGATCGCGAAATAAACACTACTGCTAAATCTTACTCACTAAAGGTCACCTTTCATCCAGGTGGTCTTTTTTTGTATTTTTAGCCGATGCGAATAATTTTGAAATTATCAACAGGAGGTGCTATAATTACTCTAAAAGTATCATGAAAAATAAGGAAAGGAACAGCGTGAATAAACTTTTAAAAAATGAAAAGCATCCTGCTTTAGGATTTCTTCGCTATGTTGGACCAGGGCTTATCGTTGCAGTGGGTTTTATTGATCCAGGTAATTGGGCAGCAAATTTAGCCGCTGGTTCTCAATTTGGCTATAAACTTCTTTGGGTAATCACTCTCTCCACGATTATGCTTGCTTTTTTACAGCATAATGTGGCTCATTTAGGGATTGTAACAGGGAAATGTTTATCCGAAAACGCCACAGAATATCTTAAACCAGTTACGAGTCGGATCGTGTTAGGAACAGCAGTATTAGCCTCTATCTCTACTGCGGTAGCAGAAATACTAGGAGGTGCCTTAGCCTTGCAGATGTTATTTAAGTTGCCGCTTTCTTTAGGGAGTTTATTAACGGCAGCTTTGGTCATCTGGTTTTTGTTCAGTAATTCTTATTCCAAAATTGAAAAAGTAATCATTGGGTTTGTCAGTGTTATTGGAATATCGCTTTTGTTTGAGCTTTTTATTATCCCTCATGTGGATTGGATAGCTGCTGCAAAGGCTAGTGTCACACCAAGTATGAGCTCTGCTTCAATTCCCATCATTATGAGTGCGCTTGGAGCAGTAGTAATGCCTCACAATCTTTTCCTTCACTCTGAAGTGATCCAGAGTCGGCAGTGGAATCTTGAGGATGAAAAAGTGATTCAACGGCAACTCAAATACGAATTTTTTGATACACTCTTTTCAATGTTTTTAGGCTGGGTGATTAATAGTGCTATTATTATTCTCGCTGCCGCACTCTTTTTCCCACATGTGGTAACAGAAATCGATCAAGCACAGGAAATGCTTAAGCCGCTGTTGGGCTCAGCAGGAGCTATCCTCTTTGCCGTTGCCTTTCTTTTTGCGGGGGTAGCTTCGTCTGTAACCGCAGGAATGGCTGGAGGTTCTATATTTGCTGGGATTTATCGTAAGCCGTATGACATTCGTGAAATTCATAGCAAAGTAGGCGTACTCCTAACAATTCTGGTCGCTACGGGAGCAATAATTGGCTTGAGTACGATTACCTCTCCTTTTCAAATCTTGATTTATAGTCAAGTCTTCCTCAGCATCCAATTGCCTATTACGATCTTTTTACAGATTTACTTGACCAATTCACAAAAAGTAATGGGCAAGTACAAAAATGTTTGGTACACAAAAGCTTTACTCTTAGCGATGGGGATTTTTATTACTTTGCTAAATGTTATCTTAGTCATTACTACATTTCAGGGTTGATTTTTGATACAATAAAAGAAGGAATTCAAACAAAGGCTTCTAACCAAAGAAGTTACGAGTCTGTCACTTATAAAAGGAGGGCCTATGCAGCCAAAATTAATCAATAAAGTGGTCATAAAGCGAAATGGACATGTTGTAGACTGGGATAGTTTTCGTATTCAAACTGCAGTATTCAAAGCAGCTATAAATGGCAAGTATAAGGATAAACCGCTCCATGCGAATATGATCGCTAATAACGTGACAAAAGTTGTAGAGAAGGTCATTGCTGAACTTTCATTTGAAAAAATCGAGATTGAGACGATACAAAATCAAGTCGTTAAGCAACTTAACGATTTTGATAAAGACGTGGCGCGAGACTTTCTAGCTTACAAGACAAAGCAAAATATTGAACAAAGACATTAAAAAAATAAAAAATGCTGATTTTCAGCATTTTTTTGATCAAAACGTCACTGATCGCACCGTCAGTAATTTTCCTTAAAAATTTTTAGTTCTTCCTTGATTTCGTTCTTGACAAAAAATGAATGAACCCTTACAATAGTAGAAGAGACAAGTTTTTAGTGAAAATTTTTCAGAAATCAGGCGGTTGATGCGAGCCTGAAAATGGCAGCTAAAAATACCACTCTTCCAAAAATTCTTTCTGGATAACAGAAAAGCGTCCCTGACACGTTACGTCAATGATGAGAATACTTTGCTTTACTGACAGCATGGTCAGTAAAGCAAAGTCTGAACTAAGGTGGTAACACGCAAATTGCGTCCTTTTCAATAAGGAGCGATTTGCGTTTTTTTATTTCGTCAAAGCTGACGAAAACCGAAAACAAACAGCAGAAAGGCAAAAAATATGATTAAAATAACTTTTCCAGATGGCAACGTCAAAGAATTTGAATCAGGTGTAACAACATTTGTCATTGCTAAATCAATCTCACCTAGCCTTGCGAAAAAGACACTCGCTGGTAAAGTTAATGGGAAATTGATTGACGCAACACGACCAATTACTGAAGATGCTAACTTTGAGATTGTCACACCAGACCATGAAGACGCTCTTGGAATTTTACGGCACAGTGCGGCTCACCTTTTCGCCCAAGCGGCTAAACGACATTTTCCAGAGATTCATTTAGGGGTCGGTCCAGCAATTCGAGACGGTTTCTACTATGACACAGACAATGCAGCTGGACAAATTTCTAATGAAGATTTGCCAGTTATTGAAGCAGAAATGAAGAAAATTGTCAAAGAAAATTTCAAATCTATCCGTAAAGAAGTTTCAAAAGAAGAAGCAAAAGAAATTTTTGCTAATGATCCTTATAAGCTTGAGCTTATTGAAGAGCATAATGAAGATGAAGGTGGTTTGACGATTTACGAGCAAGGAGAATATACAGATCTTTGCCGTGGCCCTCACGTTCCATCAACTGGAGTTATCAAATTTTTCCATCTTTTGAATGTCGCTGGAGCTTATTGGCGTGGTAACTCAGATAATACAATGATGCAACGGGTCTATGGTACAGCTTGGTTCACGAAAGAAGATTTGGAAGAAAATCTTAAAATGCGCGAAGAAGCCAAAGAACGTGACCATCGTAAGCTTGGTCGCGAATTAAACCTTTTCTTTAACGATGCAGAACTTGGAGCAGGAACAGCTTATTGGCTCCCAGATGGTGCGACAATTCGTCGAATTATCCAACGCTACGTGGAAGATCAAGAAATTGCAAATGGTTATAAACATGTCATCACGCCTGTAATGATGAACCTTAATACTTATAAACGTTCAGGACACTGGCAACATTATCATGAAGATATGTACCCACCAATGGATATGGGCGATGGTGAGGAAATGGAACTTCGTCCTATGAACTGTCCAAGTCATATTGCGATCTACCAACACGATGTTCACAGCTATCGTGAGCTCCCAATTCGTATCGCAGAATTTGGAATGATGCACCGCTATGAAAAATCTGGTGCTTTATCAGGACTCCAACGTGTTCGCGAGATGACGCTCAATGATGGCCATACTTTTGTGATGCTTGAACAAGTTCAAGAAGAATTTGGTAAAATCCTTCAACTTATCATGGAAATGTATCGTGATTTTGGCATTAATGATTACAGTTTCCGGTTAAGCTATCGTGATCCAGAAGACACTGAGAAATATTTCCAAGATGATGAAATGTGGGAGAAATCTCAGTCAATGCTCAAAGCAACGATGGATGATATGAATTTAGAGTATGTTGAAGCTGAAGGTGAAGCAGCTTTTTACGGGCCTAAACTCGATATTCAGGTGCGTACAGCACTTGGTAACGAGGAAACATTATCAACCATTCAGCTGGATTTCTTAAATCCCGAAAACTTTGACATTAATTATATTGGGGCTGATGGTGAAAAGCATCGTCCAGTCATGATTCACCGGGGAGTAATCTCAACGCTAGAACGCTTTATTGCTTATCTTATCGAAGTTTACAAAGGAGCTTTCCCAACTTGGCTAGCACCAACCCAAGCGACAATTATTCCGGTAAATCTTGATCTTCATTCCGATTATGCATGGAAAATTCAAAAAACATTGTCAGATAAAGGCTTCCGAGTTGTGGTAGACGAAGCAAACGAAAAAATGGGATGGAAGATTCGTCAGTCCCAAACACATAAAATTCCATATCAAATCGTAGTTGGTGACCAAGAATTAGAAGAAGGAACGGTAAATGTTCGACGCTATGGCTCAAAAGAAACATCCGTATTGCCTTTAGAAGAGTTTATCAAAAACTTGGAAACAGATGTCGCTAACTTTAGCCGTGTAAATTAAAAATATAAAAGACTGTGAAATGCAGTCTTTTTTGTTATTTAAAGACCAACATGAGGTATAATATATAAAGCAAAAATATTAAACAATTAAGGCAGGTGTATATGGAAATCAGTAATATTTATCTATTCCTTGAAATACTTGGAACAGTAGCCTTTGCAATTTCGGGAACTGTTGTAGGGATGCGTCATGGATTGGATGTTTTTGGAGTGTCAGTTCTTGCAGCTATCACTGCTGTAGGAGGGGGAATATTTAGAGATCTTCTTCTAGGAAATACGCCACCATCTGCACTTAAATCTCCTTTTTTTATCACTTTATCTATTATTTCCTCAATAGTAGCTATGATAGGAGCTACTGTTATCAACAAATACCAGACGGGATTAACAATATTAAAACTATCACGATTTTATAATCGGCTCCTTCTTATCTCTGATGCTATTGGTTTAGGGATATTTACAGTGTTGGGGATTGATGCTGGAATTTCGAAAGGCTACATCCATAATGAATTCCTGATTATTTTCTTAGGCGTCCTTACAGGAGTAGGGGGAGGAATGCTTAGAGATATCGTCGCAAACCAAGTGCCTATGATTTTCCGAGAAAATATCTACGCCCTTCCTTGTGTCATTGGTGGGCTACTATACGTCTATACTTATGATCTATTTAGTAGAGATACCGCCTTAATTTTAGCTGTACTGTTTATTGTTATCGTTCGTATTGTTACCGAAGAGCGAAAATGGAATTTACCGAGCATAGGGAAAATGTGACAACAGAGGGTTTTGAGAGGGTTGCTGAATAAAAAAGGGGAAAAGACACAGTTTATTCTTGACAAGGGGAGTTAGGTTTGATAGAATATAATAGTTGTCGCGAGAGACGAGGGTCTTGAAGCGAGCTAGACCATTGAAAACTGA
>NZ_BNDT01000004.1 GCF_014905395.1 Lactococcus taiwanensis | reverse complement strand
AGCATCTGATTTGTAATCAGAGGGTCGCGTGTTCGAATCATGTAGTCGGCATTGTCGAAAGGCAGAAAAGGTATTGCGAACGTAGTTCAGGGGTAGAACACAACCTTGCCATGGTTGGGGTCGCGAGTTCGAATCTCGTCGTTCGCTTGTTAATCCTCCCAGTGGGAGTTTTTCTATAATAACCCGGGGTGGCGGAACTGGCAGACGCACAGGACTTAAAATCCTGCGAGGGGTAACCTTCGTACCGGTTCGAAACCGGTCCTCGGGATAGCCAAAGTTAGTAGCAGATGTTACTAACTTTTTTTATTTCAGTTTAAACGTTGGAGTGAAGCGGTTACTTAGGGATTTTATGAGCTTACACTAGAAAAATACTTCACAAAATGCTATACTAAGTAAGTAATAAAATATTCGGAGGATTTTGAAATGGCAATCGTTTCAGCAGAAAAATTCGTACAAGCCGCTCGTGATAACGGATACGCTATCGGTGGTTTCAACACAAACAACCTTGAATGGACTCAAGCTATCTTGCGTGCAGCAGAAGCTAAGAAGACTCCAGTATTGATCCAAACTTCTATGGGTGCGGCTAAATACATGGGTGGTTACAAAATGTGCAAGCTCCTCATTGAAACTCTTGTAGAATCAATGGGTATCACAGTACCAGTAGCAATTCACCTTGACCACGGTCACTTTGAAGATGCTAAAGAATGTATCGAAATCGGTTATACTTCAGTTATGTTTGATGGTTCACATCTTCCAATTGAAGAAAACTTGAAAGATGCTAAAGAAATTATTGAATTGGCACATGCCAAAGGTATCTCTGTAGAATGTGAAGTTGGTTCTATCGGTGGTGAAGAAGATGGTATTATCGGTGAAGGTGAACTTGCTCCTATCGATGACGCTGTAGCTATGGCTAAACTTGGTGTTGACTTCCTCGCTGCAGGTATTGGTAACATCCACGGACCTTATCCAGAAAACTGGAAAGGTCTCCACATTGATCACCTTGAAAAATTGAACAAAGCACTCGTTGAAGCTATGGGACACAATGTACCAATCGTATTGCACGGTGGTTCTGGTATTCCTGATGATCAAATTCGTCAAGCTATCGCTAACGGTGTTGCCAAAGTTAACGTTAATACTGAATGTCAACTTGCTTTCGCAGCTGCTACACGTAAATTCGTTAATGAATTTGATGCAAACGAAGCAGAATACATGAAGAAAAAACTCTTTGACCCACGTAAATTCTTGAAACCTGGTTTCGATGCAATTACAACTGCTGTTGAAGAACGTATCGATGTATTTGGTTCAGCAAACAAAGCTTAATCAATTTTCATACTTAAAAAAAGGGCTGCTCTTGAGCAGTCTTTTTTTCTTTCTATACCTCCAAAAGCAAAGTTGAGTGAATGTTAAGAAAATTATATAAAAGATTGCAAATGATTTAAAAAAATGGTAGTATGGTTACGGAGATGATTTGATTAGTATTTATTATTTTTGAAGAGGTGTTATTATGCCAAAACGGTTGTCTAAGTTTAAAAAGTGGCTTTTATTTGATTACGCATTCCTCTCTTTATTTGTAAGTGGTGTCTATGTTGCTTTTAATCATGAATTTTTTAAAGTGAACTGGAAACGATATTATAACAATATTACTTATGAGGAGAAGGTTGACAAAATATTGAAGCATGGCGTTTTTTGGATTCCTGGTAACTTGCATTCTCTCACTGCACCTTTATTGATCGCTTTACTTTTAGGTGGAGCGCTCTTGTCTCTTATCATTTTCGCATTAGTGTGGAAAAACTACTTGGTGAGAACGTGGCTGCCATTATTTTCCTTCATGGGATTTATACTTCCATTATTAATTCGCTATGATGAGAATATTCTTAAGCTACTTGTAATTGGCTATTTTCTAGTCATATTGAGTTCAAGTTTTTCAGTTGCCGCATTAAGGCAGTGGTAAGCGATAAGATTTGATATGAGCGCTTCTATAAAAACATTTTATTTCTCTTCATGAGTCTAAATCTTGATATTTTTTAAATAACTATCATTTTACTATGAATAAATATAAAATTTAAAAAAGGAGAAAAAGTGAATATATTGGGCTTAGTCACGCTTTGACTAAAGAGAAGAGTTTTCATCTAGAATATTTTGGTTACATTATCGCTCGTTTATCGTATATTAATTTAGAAGGGTTATATTTGATTTAAGATTTAAAAGGCGATAGAATGATTATAATGCGAGTAACAGCACTAACCATGGAGGAATATAAATAGATGAATAAAAAGAATCGACGTGTGAATACTAACTTAAAACTGCTAGCTGGTACAACATTGCTGATTAGTCTGGGAAGTTTCGGTGGGGCAGCTAAAGCTGCTGATTTAACTTCTACTCTTTCTAATGATGCGACCACAATGACAAGTGAAAAGGGAACAGCGACAAATCTCACTTCTTCGTCGAGCGCAGATGAAACGAGTAGTTCTAGCCAGGAATCAAGCACTAGCGAGAGTTCAGACGAATCAACGAACAGTTCTGGAACAACAGATGAGGGAGATAAAACGACTACTAGCAATAGTAGTTCTGCAGCAGCAGGTGGTGAGAGTAGTGGGACATCATCTTCAAAACCTAAGCCCTCTTCATCAGAAAAACCTTCCACAACTCGACCTTCAACTACTACGAAACCTTCAACGTCCCAAAAAGCCCCTAGTTCACCTAGTAAGGCAGCAGAAGCTAAGAGTACTGGTAGCCAATCAAAGGTTGCTGTTTCACCATCATTATCTGCTCCCCAAGCAAATCAACCTTCTACAGCAACTCCTGTAGCTACGCCTACTGAAAATGCGCAAAGCTATGTTGGTGGGACATATGCTCAGCCAGCATCAAATACCTCTGTGACGAGAACAGCTTCAGAGGCGGGGACTGGCGACTCGGTTTATGAGGGGCCTACACTGAAAAAAATTCAGGCTACAAAAACAATTGATAAGATTGATAACTCTAGTACAGAAGCTTTTATTAAAAGTATTGCTCCTCGTATACAAATTTTAGCTGGAAAAAATAATTTGTTTGCTTCTATTATTTTGGCGCAGGCTATTTTGGAATCTGGTTCGGGTCAAAGTGATATGGCTGTGAATTATTTTAACATTTTCAATATTACGGGCTCCTATTTTGGAAAGTCTATCTCCTTTAAAACACAAGAGTATGCAGGTGATCAGGCTTATTTGATGGAGCAAAGTTTCCGAGTATATAGCAACTATGACCAATCTCTAGAAGATTACATCAATCTTATGCTTAGTGGAACAACTTGGAATCCGAATATTTATGCCGGAAGTTGGAAAACTCATGCCAAAAATTATACAGAAGCTGCACAAGCTCTTCAGGGAGTCTTTGCTACAGACCCAGAATATGCTCAAAAATTAATCGACTTGATTCAGGAATATCACTTGGATTTTTACGATAATGTAGACAGTAAAACAGAGGTTTGGGGAGAAAATATCCCTACTAGTCCTGTTATGACGTCAAAAGCTGCAGAGAGTGACTTCCCAGCCTATAATGGAGTTGAATACCCAGGTGCAGAAAGTTATGCATTTGGTAATTGTACACAATATGTCTATAACCGAATTATCCAATTAGGAGGCAAAATTGGCACACATATGGGAAATGGTGGTGAATGGGGTGTAAATGCCCAACAACAAGGTTATTTCACTACGATGGTTCCTACAGAGGGATATGCGGTAAGCTTTCCACCAGGGATTGCGGGCTCAAGTTCTGAATATGGTCACGTGGCCTTTGTTGAGAAAGTTTATGATGACCACTCTATCTTAGTCTCTGAGATGAATGTTCGTGGTAACAATGTAGTAAGTCAGCGACATATTTCTGCGAGTGTTGCTGCTTTAGCGACCTATATCCAACCTAAATAAAGGAATATCCTGTAAAAAGGTACCTAGAATTGACTTTTATAGTAATTAACTTGATGAATGAGTATCCTGATTGGGTATCCACGTGATGGAGTAAAAGTTACTAGAAAAGATCGTTCTTTATAAAAAACTGTTGAAAAATCAGCCTTTGGGCTGATTTTTTTGAGGGAAAAGTTTGAGATAATAGGGTTACGAGGTTAAGACAATCTCATATAAAAGTTTAAAAGATTTTAGTGCTTTGATTTGATAAAGCAAAGAAAGGATCAGATATAATGGCTAATAAAAAAGATAGAATTATGGACTTGATGCGTCGCGGTATTATAACAGAAGAGGAGGCTTTAGAACTTCTTGAAAAAAATGGGACTGCACCGAAAGGGGGAAATTCTGGTGATGAAGAATCAACACAATTTACCTATACCGATAAGGAGGGATATGTGAACCATAATGTAGACTTCCCAGATGCAATGAAGAATGTTGCAGAAAGTCTGTTGACAAAAGGTAAAGAAATCTTCCAAGGTGTTTCAAAGGCAGTCGATGACAATATTGATTTTTCTAATGGTTTTCCAAAAGTAAAATCGACATCACATACCGTGGAAAAAGACATTGAAGAGGATTTCCAAAGACTCAATTTAGATATTAAGAGTGGTAAAGTGCTTATTTTACCTGGTGAAAAAGCACATGCCAAGGTTGAATACAAAATCTATGGCGCTGTTGATGAAGGAAATATTGCGGCTTATGTCGCTGAAAAAACTAAGTTTGAGGTAGTCGATGGGACACTGGAGCTTAGTACGAGTGGTCGAATCGCTGCTGATATCGAACTTTATCTTCCTGAAAAAGAATATGATAATTTTGAAATCAATGCACCACATGCGGAATTAAAGGTAAAAAAAGTTTCAGTGAAGGAAATGAGTATCGGCTTGATCAACGGGGGTGCTGAACTTTCAGAAGTAACCAGTGATAAGATTAAAATTGATAATAAAAATGGAGAAATCAAAGTTTTAGAAGGTCAAACTGATCGTCTTGACCTGAATGGGGTGAACGGTAATATCCGTATTACTACAGCCTTTAACTCAGCCGATGTCTCACTGGTTAATGGAAATATTTTACTGACAGAAAAAGCTGGTACAGCTCGTCAATTAAACATGAAAAATGTTAATGGAGACATTAAGGTTTCTGTACCAGAAAAATTAGGGCTCGTCGGTCACGTAAGAACAATCTTTGGTGGTTATAAGACACGGTTGAACTTGGATACTCCTTTTGAAGCTGGACGTAATGGAGCAGCATTGGTACGCCAAGGTGAAGATACACTGACGTTTGAATTTGAAACAAAATCAGGAACAATCTGGTTGAAAGATACCACTCAAGAAGAAAATTAAGCACTTACGGTGCGGTCAGTAAATGACCAAGCTGTCAGTTCATAAGTTAATAAATGGTGAGAAATGAAGAAGAAAAGACTGAAAAGATCAGACACAAATCGAGTTATTGCAGGAACGGTTGGGGGACTTGGTGAGTACTTTGACTTGAGTCGCAGGATGATTACCATCATTCGCGTGTTACTTGTGATTGGAACTTTCGGTAGTTGGGGATCATTGCTCATTGTTTATGTGATTGTGAGTCTGTTAATGACGCAATCGCAAAAGTAAGTTTATGAAGAAAGGATAAAAAATGTCACAAAGACAATTAACAAAATCAACAACGAACCGTAGAGTAAGTGGCGTTATCGCTGGTATTTGTGAATACTTCGGCTTGGGTCGTGATGTGGTAACTATTCTACGTATTCTGTTTGTTGTGCTTGCTTTTGGAAGCTGGGGTGGTTTGATTCCACTTTACTTTGTAGCAAGTTGGATTATGCCTAGTGCTCGAAATAACCGTTATTACGACGATCAAGGGGACACTTATCAAGCAAACTGGGATCGGAAAGCACAAAATTTTGATGAAAAAATGGACGGTTGGTCGCAACGTTATTCTGATAAGATGAATAGCTGGTCACAACGTTATGAAGATAAATTTAATCAAAACAAAGGGCAAGCGAACAATTGGGGAAATCCATGGGACGAACCTGATCCAAAACAAAAACGGAAAATGAAAGAAGCAGAGCCCGTAGAAAAAGAAGATGATTGGTCTGACTTTTAAAATAGGCTGCTTACAGGGTAAAAAATACTGTGCTCTTTACTGACAGAGCTGTCAGTAAACTTTCCATGAAACATCTGGTCCGCTATGACCTAAAACTGGTCTCCTATATAATAATTACTCCCAATAGAAAATGGACTTTATTAAGTCCATTTTTTTAATGAAATTTCTCCGCTGGATAAAATCTTTTTTTCGCCGTTTTCAAGTTGAACTATCAATTCACCTCTGGGAGTAAGATCAAGTGCTTGTCCACTATAAGTTGTGCCATTTTGAATAAATTCAACTTCTTTGCCCAGAATGAAGGAGTGGGCTTTGTAAAAGTCAAAAAAAGTACGCGTCTTATACAAACGATGAAATTCGGACCAGATTTCGGCAATCAATGCAGAGCGGCTTACCGTTGGTGTTTCCTCTTGAAAAAGCGAGGCTGCGCGATGGGCAATCTCTTCAGGAAATTCAGAGATATTAAAGTTAATCCCTACTCCGATTACTACTTGATTAGCCCTTTCAGTATTGATCACAGCCTCAGCTAAAATTCCTGCGATTTTATATTGTCCCAGATAGATATCATTAACCCATTTAATCTGTGGACTTTTATCTGTTAATCTCTCGATAGCGGAGACCACAGCGGCACCAGTTAATAAGGTGTAATCGGGCCAATTCTCAGGTGCTGATTCTGGAAAAAGAGAAAGGCTCATATAAATCCCCCCCTCTTTAGCTGAAAAATAATGACGTCCAAAGCGGCCGTAGGTAGCTGTCTGCTGCTCTGTTAGATATAAACAGTTGGCTTGGGCATCAAGCTTAGCGTCTTTTTGAGTGGATTCAGATTCGGCTACGATTTTCACATCAGAAAGCCACTTATTTTTTAATAAAATTCCTGTTTTTTCTAGTTTGTCG
This sequence comes from Lactococcus taiwanensis, assembly GCF_014905395.1. Classification (GTDB taxonomy): domain Bacteria; phylum Bacillota; class Bacilli; order Lactobacillales; family Streptococcaceae; genus Lactococcus; species Lactococcus taiwanensis. Next base: position 228,661 of record NZ_BNDT01000004.1, on the reverse strand, counting down.
CTCATTTTTTTATTATATCAGAAAATGTGCTTTTAGCAGTACAACTTTATCCAAAAGTGAAAGAAAAAAACAAAAGAAAGAATTTTCAGATTTTCTAACAGTAGTAACTATTTGACTTTCAAAAAAGCTCGGAGTATAGTTTTAATATAGTAAAGTTAGGAAAGGAAAATTAACTTGGTATTTGAAAAAACAGTTTTGAACAAAGCACTTGCCTCAGCCTTTGATATTCCAATCGAGGTTACTTATTGGGATGGAAAAACAGAAAAGTATGGGGAGGGCGACACGCAAGTTCGCATCACTTTTAATAAAAAGTTCTCTTTTAGTGATTTATCATCAATGCCAACTTTGGTCCTAGCCGAAGCCTATATGCATGAAGACATTGAGATTGAAGGTAGTATCCAAGAACTTGTAGCATCAGCTTATCGAAAAGCTGATAGTTTTTTGACAGATCAATCAGGTTTTGGAAAGTCAATGATGAAACTTTTGGGGAATCATTCCCAAAAGCAATCTAAAGAAGACATCCACAGCCACTATGATATTGGGAATGATTTTTATAATAAATGGTTAGATAAAACAATGACTTATTCTTGTGCTTATTTTGAAAATGATCAAATGACACTTGAAGAAGCACAAATTGCTAAAGTTCACCATATTTTAGATAAATTAGACAGCAAAGCAGGTGGTCGCTTGCTTGATATCGGTTGCGGATGGGGGACTCTGATCTTTACTGCTGCACAAGAGTACGGTTTGCAAGCAGTCGGCGTGACATTGTCTGAAGAGCAGTATGACTATGTGGTAAATAAAGCCAAAGAGTTAGGTTTAGAAGATCAAGTTAAAGTTTATCTGATTGACTATCGTGACCTCAAAGATAAAGACTTTGATTATGTTACTTCAGTAGGTATGTTTGAGCACGTAGGAAAAGAAAACTTGGAAATGTATTTCCAAAAAGTATACGATTATTTGAAACCAAATGGACGTGCACTTATCCATGGAATTACAGGACAACACCGTGGTGCTGGAGTAGATCCCTTTATTGAAAAATATATTTTCCCAGGCGGCTATATTCCAAATATCGCAGAAAATGTTGAACATATCATGACTGCAAAATTACAATTGGATGATTTAGAACCTTTACGCCGTCATTATCAAAAAACGCTTGAAATTTGGAATGAAAATTACTTGGCTGTTTTTGATGAAGTTGAAAAAGAAATGGGTCGTCCGTTTGCTCGGATGTGGACACTCTATCTCCAAGCCTGTGCAGCAAGTTTTGAAGCAGGAAATATTGATGTTGTCCAATATCTTTTGACTAAAGGTGCTTCAGGTCAAGGCTTGCCAATGACTCGCGAATACATGTTTAAAAAACATTAAACAAAGGATGCTTGGCTAGCCGCTAATGACGGGATAAAAGTTAAGTCAGGAATGAAAAAATTTACTGACAGACGCGTCAGTAAAATGATGTGCGAATTTTTGTAAAAAGAAGAGTGCAATTTTCATAAAAAAAAGGTAAAATAGAAGAGTTACGAGTCCCGAAAGGATTTGATAGGACTGTAAGTTTACTGACCAGTTGGTCAGTAAAACGGCATGTCCTTCAAAGACGCCTTGTAACCATAATTTAGATTGGGGGACATTTTTAATGTCAGAAAAACATTTATTTACATCAGAATCCGTATCAGAAGGCCATCCAGATAAGGTTGCAGACCAAATCTCAGATGCCATTCTTGATGCCATTCTTGCACAAGACCCACATGCACACGTTGCTTGTGAAACAGTCGTATATACAGGGACAGTCAATGTCTTTGGTGAAATCTCAACATCAGCTTACGTTGATATTGCGCATGTCGTTCGTGAAACCATCAAAAAAATTGGATACACGGACTCTGAAAATGGTTTTGATTATAAATCAGTCGGCGTTCACGTCTCACTTGTTGAACAGTCTGCGGATATTGCTCAAGGTGTTAATGAAGCGGAAGAAGTACGGGATAAAGATGGAAATGCCATTGACCCACTTGACTTGATTGGTGCTGGTGACCAAGGAATGATGTTCGGTTTTGCAACTAACGAAACTGCCGAATATATGCCACTTGCCATCTCTCTTTCACATAAATTAGTTAAAAAATTAGCTGATTTACGTAAGTCAGGTGAAATTTCATACCTGCGTCCTGATGCAAAATCACAAGTCACTGTAGAATATGATGATAATGGCAAAGCAAAACGCATTGATACAGTCGTTATTTCTACTCAACATGCTGCGTCAGCAACAAACGAAGAAATTCACGATGATGTGATTAACAAAGTCATCAAGGCAGTTATTCCAGCTGAACTTTTAGATGATGAAACGAAATACTTCATCAATCCAACAGGACGTTTTGTTATTGGTGGTCCTCAAGGGGATTCAGGCTTGACTGGACGTAAAATTATTGTTGATACTTATGGTGGCTATGCTCCCCACGGTGGTGGTGCTTTCTCAGGTAAGGATGCAACAAAAGTTGACCGTTCAGCCTCTTATGCAGCGCGTTATGTTGCTAAGAACATTGTAGCTGCTGGACTTGCTGATAAAGCGCAAATCCAATTGTCTTATGCCATCGGTGTAGCGACGCCAACCTCTATCAACGTTGATACTTTTGGTACAGGTAAAGTCTCAGACGATGAACTTTTGGCAGCAGTACGTAAAGTCTTTGATCTCCGCCCAGCCGGTATTATCAAAATGCTTGATCTCTTGCGCCCAATTTATGGTCAAACTGCAGCTTACGGACATTTTGGTCGCGTCGACGTAGATTTACCTTGGGAACACACAGATAAAGCAGCAGAACTTAAAGCTTACTTTAATAAATAAAAAGCGGATTTCCGCTTTTTTATTTTCCATGAGTGAAATCGCTTTAAATCGGTTCCCTATTCCTGTAAAATGGAGTTAAGAGGAAGGAGTTGAAGATGAAAAAAATTATAGCAAAAGACTATGGGACAATGAGTGAGCTTGCTGCGGCGATTGTGCTTGAAAAAATGATGGAATCTAAGCGCGTTAATCTTTCCTTGACAGCGGGAAATACACCCCTTGGTATGTATGAAATTTTGATTGATAAATTGCAACGAATGGATTTTGATCGTTCGAGTATACATTATTACAATTTTGATGAGGTGCCTCTGGTTGGAGAGCGTTATGGATTGACAATGCGTGCCTTAAAAACAGCCTTTTATGACCGTGTACATATTGATGATGGCAATTTGCATGAGCTCACTTCGCAAAATAATCAAGCCTATGATCAAAAAATCTTGCAGGATGGAGGATTGGATTTGATAGTCATGGGGATAGGGACTGATGGTCATTTTTGTGCTAATATGCCTGGTTATACAAGCTTTGATCGTGAAACCTATGCGGTCTCTTTTGAAGAGGGAGATGAGATTTATAATAATCTTTTGACTCTAACAGATAAAGAGCCCGTCTCTCCTTACGTTACGTTTGGACCTCGTACTGTTCTTGCTGGTAAACAACTTCTAGTTTTAGCAGAAGGGAAGACTAAAGCGGAGATCATGAAAGCCGTCCTAGAAGGTCCAATCACAGAAGAGGTACCTGCCTCCATTTTGCGAACTCATCGCAATGTTACTTTTATTTTAGACGAAGCAGCAGCTTCTCAGTTAAGCGAATAAGGTGCCTCTAAAAGGTACCTTTTATTCATCTTCTTTTCTCCATTTGTTTTTTGAAAGCGTTACGCAATATTTCGTTGAATAATGAAGCTTAAAATGGTATAATAGTTAAGTATTTTATTAGATGAAATACATTAATATATAATCAAGCTGCTAGTAAGATTGAACCGCAGTAATACTAGCTTTAGAGGAGACTAATGAACATTATTTCTATCGTTCTGTTACTCTTATTGATTGTATTGGTTGTCGCATTTATTTTTTATGCTCAAAACATTAAGAAAAATAAGCAAGATGCTGAATCACTCTTTAATGAAGCGGAAAATAAAGCAAATGAGGTGATGGCGCGTGCTAAACGTGAGGCGGAGTCTGTAAAGTTGGAGGCTGAAGCCTTCAAAAAAGAAGCCCGTTACACCCTTCGTGAAGAAGAACAAAAGCAACGTCGTGAAATCGAAAATGAATTTAAGCAAGAACGTCAGGAGTTAAAGGAGACTGAAAAACGCCTAAAACAACGTGAAGAAATCTTGGATCGTAAGGATGATACCTTGACGAAAAAAGAAGAAAACTTAGATTCTAAAGAGGAAAACCTCGTTAGAAAAACTGATACACTCAGTAAGCGTGAAGAACAATTAACCCATATTGAAGAAAAGAAACGTCTTGAATTGGAGCGCATCTCTAATTTGAGCGTGGAAGACGCACGTGATATCATCTTGAACGAAACACGAGATGGTTTGACTAAAGAAATGGCTCAAATCATCCGTCAAAGTGAAGAAAAAGCTCAAGCCGAAGCGGATAAACGAGCTAAGAATATTATTTCACTTGCTATTCAACGTGTTTCATCTGATTCGGTCGCTGAGCAAACAGTCTCAGTGGTCAATTTGCCAGATGATGGGATGAAGGGGCGGATCATTGGTCGTGAAGGTCGAAATATCCGTACTTTTGAAGCATTAACTGGGATTGATGTCATCATTGATGATACGCCAGAAGCCGTGGTACTTTCAGGATTTGACCCAATACGTCGTGAAATTGCTCGTATGACGCTTGAACAATTGGTTCAAGATGGTCGCATTCATCCAGCGCGAATTGAAGAGTTGGTTGAGAAAAACCGTAAAGCACTTGATCACAAAATGCGTGAATATGGTGAACAAGCAGCCTTTGAAGTTGGGGCGCATAACTTGCATCCTGACTTGATGAAGATTATGGGACGTTTGCATTTCCGTACGTCATATGGTCAAAATGTATTGGATCACTCGGTGGAAGTCGCTCATATTGCTGGTAATTTGGCTGGCGAAATGGGAGAAAACGTGGCACTTGCTAAACGTGCTGGTTTCTTGCATGATATTGGTAAAGCACTTGACCATGAAGTTGAGGGAAGCCACGTTGAGATTGGTACAGAACTTGCCCGTAAGTACAAGGAAAATCCAGTGGTCATTAATGCGATTGCGAGTCACCATGGCGATACTGATCCGATGAGCAATATCGCAGTACTTGTGGCAGCGGCTGATGCCTTATCTGCTGCACGTCCTGGAGCACGCCGCGAATCTGTGGAAAATTACATCAAACGCTTGAAGGATTTGGAAGCAATTTCTACTAGCTTTGCTGGGGTGGATACAGCTTTCGCCTTACAAGCTGGTCGCGAAATCCGCGTGATGGTAAAACCTGATAAATTGTCCGATGATAAGATGACTGTCCTTGCACGGGACATCAAAAACCGGATTGAAAATGAAATGGATTATCCAGGAAACATCAAAATAACAGTGATACGTGAAACACGTGCCATTGATTATGCAAAATAAGAATCTGCCCTAGGGCAGATTTTTTATATAAGTTACAAAAATAAAACGATAAATTTCAATTTGAAGACAAAAACTGGTATTTTTAGCAAAGCTTTGTTAGAATAGAACTAATCGTTGATTAAGAAAATTTGAAAACATAAATCGGAGGAAAAGATGCGTGAGCGTGGATTATTAATTGTTTTTTCTGGCCCTTCTGGGGTGGGCAAAGGAACAGTTCGTGCGAAAATTTTTGAGAGTGAAAATAATTTTGAGTATTCGGTCTCAATGACAACACGAAAGCAACGTCCAGGAGAGGTGGATGGAAAGGATTACTACTTCCGGACACGTGAGGAATTTGAAGAAATGATCCGTAATGGCCAAATGTTGGAATATGCGGAATATGTGGGAAATTATTATGGTACCCCTTTGACTTATGTTAATCAGACATTGGACGAAGGAAAAGATGTTTTTCTGGAAATTGAAGTTCAAGGCGCCCTTCAAGTGAAGGAAAAAGTACCAGATGGTGTCTTCGTCTTCTTAACACCGCCAGATTTGGAAGAATTACGTGGTCGTCTGGTTGGGCGTGGCACGGATTCAGCAGAAGTCATTGCTTCACGGCTAGAGAAAGCCAAAGAAGAAATTCGCCTGATGAGCGAATACGATTATGCGGTGGTCAATGATGAAGTGGAGCTTGCTGCAGAGCGTGTGAAGAAAATCATTGAGGCGGAGCATTACCGCGTTGATCGCGTGATCGAGCGTTATATTCATATGATTGATGATGTAAAAATGTAATCCAAAGCTCTTGAATGAAATTAAAACTTACTGACAGAGCTGTCAGTAAACATAGAATGAAAAGTTTAGAAAATGAGGTAGTGAATTATGATGTTGGAACCTTCTATTGACAAGTTATTGGATCAAGTGGACTCAAAATATTCTTTAGTAGTATTAGAAGCAAAGCGCGCGCATGAATTGCGCGATGGCGAACGCCCTACGAAAGAATTTAAAGCAGTTAAACGTACATTGCAAGCTTTGGAAGAAATTGCAGATGGTACGGTCAAGATTCACCCAGCACCAGAATTAAAGCGTGAAACTTTAGTTGAAAAACGCGAATTGGAACGTTTGCAAGCGAAGATGAAAGAACAGCTCATCAAAGAACAAATTGCAAAAGAAGAAGCTGAAGAAGAAGCAAAACAAAAAACAAGTCGCGCAGCAAAAGCTGCCGCAGCTGCTGCAGAATAATATCTTAAGAGCGCCTTGGGCGCTTTTTTATGTGTAGTTAAAGGTTTAAAATTTCTAAAAAGTGCGTAGGGGTTCACAGCGTTTAAGGTGCTTTTTTGATATAATAAAATATACGATGTTATGATTTGTCGGACAAAAAGTAGAAAAGTGTCAAGCTGCTTTTACGGCGTCTATGAGTTGTGCTATGTACGACAATCTGCATTTTTAGAGAACAAGAGAAAGTTGGGGCTTATATGAAAATTGCTAAAGTTATTGTTGATGTGCCACTGATGCAGACAGATAAGCCCTTTTCTTACGTCATCCCTAGCGAAATGGAAGAGCTGATCGATCGTGGCATGCGGGTTCATGTTCCTTTTGGAAGTGGAAACCGGCTTGTTCAAGGAATCGTCATTGGATTTGAAGATGAAGCACTTGATTCGTCAGTAAACTTGAAAGGAATTTCTGAATTACTCGACGTTGAGCCAGTCCTAACGGATGAACAGCTTTGGTTGGCAGATGAAATGCGTCATTCCGTATTTTCTTATAAAATTTCATGTCTAAAAGCGATGTTACCTAATCTTTTGAATTCTAATTATGACAAGCTCCTAAAAGCTGCTGACGGAACTTCTGTCAAATGGTCACAGCTAACAGAAGCAGAAAAAATCTCATCAGCAAAGGCTGTGCGTTTGGGTCAGCTGTCAGTAGAATATTTAGCAAAATCTAAAGAAAATAGAAAAACAGAAAAATTCTTATCTATTCCAGATATTGAAAAACTAGCTGAATTTGAAATTGAAAAGAGAGCCAAAAAACGCTTAGAGTTGAAATATTTTCTATTAAGACTTCAAGAAGAAAAAATTGCTGTCAAATCATTAAATTTTTCTTCACAAATCATTAAATTTTTCGTTGAGCATGACCTAGTCAAAATTGAAGAGGTTGAAATTTCGAGGACGAAAGAAAAATTTGAAGATGTGGAAAATGACAGTGCTAAAATTCTCAACTCCGAACAAAATGCAGCTTACGAAAAAATAATTGCATCTTCTGACAAACCATTTTTGTTGGAAGGAATTACTGGTTCAGGTAAAACAGAAGTTTACTTACAGACCATTGACCATTTTCTCAAACTCGGTAAGACAGCAATTATGCTTGTGCCAGAAATTTCACTGACGCCACAGATTACTAATCGATTTATTGCTCGTTTTGGAGATAAAGTGGCGATTATGCACTCTGGCTTGTCTGATGGTGAAAAATATGATGAATGGCGAAAAATTAAATCTGGCAAAGCTCAGGTAGTTGTCGGTGCACGTTCAGCTATTTTTGCACCTGTTGAAAATTTGGGAATTATCATCATTGATGAAGAACATGAAACTTCATATAAGCAAGATTCAAGTCCCCGTTATCATGCAAGAGATATTGCGCTTTTGCGTGCAAAATGGCATGGTGCAAGACTTGTTTTAGGCTCTGCAACGCCAAGTTTAGAAACGCGAGCACGTGCCATGCGCGGAGTTTATGAACTTTTATTACTGACAAAAAGGGCAAATGAAGCAGCAATCCTGCCAGAAATAAAAATCATTGATATGCGCAGTGAAATTTCTGACCAATCTGCTAATTTCTCACACTCTTTACTGACAAAAATAAAAGAAAAAATTGACAAAGATGAACAAGTCATTTTGATGTTGAATCGAAGGGGTTATTCTTCATTTGTCATGTGTCGCGAATGTGGTTTTGTTGTTGATTGTCCCAATTGCGATATTTCCTTGACCCTTCACATGGATACCCGAACTTTGAATTGTCATTATTGTGGTCATGTCGAAGGAATTCCGCAAACTTGTCCTAATTGTCATTCACGAAAAATTCGTTATTATGGTTCAGGAACGCAAAAAGTCGAAGAAGAACTTCAAGAAATTATGCCTGAAGCACGAGTTTTGCGAATGGATGTCGATACGACTCGGACAAAAAATGCTCACGAAAAAATTCTTGAAAAGTTTGGTAATCATGAAGCTGATATCCTCTTAGGAACTCAGATGATTGCCAAAGGTTTAGATTTTCCAAACGTAACCTTAGTGGGGGTCATTAACGCAGATACTGGCCTCAATCTACCTGATTTTAGAGCGAGTGAGCGTTCCTTTGAATTGTTAATGCAGGTGGCTGGACGAGCTGGGCGAGCAGATAAAAAAGGTGAAGTCTTCATTCAAACTTTCAATCCACATCATTACGCCATTGAAATGACCAAGGCTCAAGATTACGAAAAATTTTATGAAATGGAAATGAGATTTCGTCGTGAACTTTCCTATCCACCTTATTATTTCACCGTTCAAGTGCTTGTTTCTCATCAAGATGAAGAAGTTGCCATTCAAAAATCTTATGAAATTGCTCAGTTACTCAAGCAAAATTTGACAGAAAAAGCTAAAATTTTAGGGCCAACCGCTAGACCAATTGCCAGAACACATAACCTTTATCATTATCAAATCTTAGTTAAATATCGTTTTGAAGAAGAATTAGAATCAGCTTTAAATCAAGTGCTTGAATTAACCCAACTTCGGGATAACAAAAATTTACGCGTGTTGATTGATAGCGAGCCACAAAATTTTGTATAAAAATTTCCACAGGTGGAAAAGTTAAGAATTTGAAAACAAACGAAAGTTGGTGTGGAAAATGCAGAAAATAGAACTTTTTCAACAAACAATTGACGCATGGCTGACCAAAGACGTCAAAAAGTTACTGACAGCCCTGTCAGAAGACATTAGCTACACCGAATGCTATGGGGCGCAATACCAAGGAAAAGCGGAAATTGAAAAATGGTTTCGTCAGTGGAATCATCCTGTGGAAAACAAAGTGAAGTCATGGACTGTGGATAAGTCTTATGTAGATAAGGAAACTGGGTTTTTCACATGGACTTTCCACTATGTTTATAAAGGGGAAGAAAATATTTTTGACGGTCTTTCTCTTGTTAAATTTTCTGGAAATAAAATTTGTGAAATTCAGGAATTTGAACAAAAACATGAAAAATTTCGGCCGTTTTTGAAATGAAATGAAAAGAAAAACCTGAGGCGTTTTGGATTTATGAAAATGACCGTCGAGTCGTCACACACCACGTTTTTAACCTTTTTGATGTAAAATTAAATAGTGTAGCCAAAAAATTACCACAATTTGTTGCTGACGGAAAAAATGATTCTGACAGAGCAGTTTGGAAGTTACTGACAGAATTGTCAGTAGAAAATTCATCTCCCCTTGTCCTAAAATTAATTGCTGAAATCAATAATTATCCCCATGTGGACAAAGCTGAAATTTACAGAGATTGGAAGGTCAACTATGGAAGCAAAAATTATCCCAAGCCTTTGGTTTGATAACAACGCCAAAGAAGCGATGAATTATTATGTCTCAGTCTTTCCAAATTCAAAAATCAAAAACATCGAATATTATCCGGATGAAAAGCTAGATGAGCATTTTGTAGGCATGTCTGGAAAAGTATTAAATGGTGAATTTAGTCTGAATGGCCTTGACTTTACCTGCCTTGATGGCGGGCCAATTTTCAAATTTAATGAAGCAGTGAGTTTTACTGTGACTTGTAAAAATCAAGCCGAAATTGATGATTATTGGTCAAAACTTTCTCATGTTAAAGAAGCCGAGCAGTGCGGTTGGTGCAAAGATAAATTTGGTATTTCTTGGCAAATTATTCCAGAAAATCTTGGACAGCTCATGGCAAAAGGCGATAAGGCTGTTCAAGTATTAATGAAACAAAAGAAAATTATTATCGAGGAGTTTGAAAACTTATGACAAAAACAAAAATTATCTTTATGGGGACACCACAATTTGCTGCGACCGTTTTAAAAGGTTTGATTGATTCTAATCAATATGAAATTCTAGCAGTAGTGACTCAACCAGACCGTAAGGTTGGTCGGAAACAGGAATTAAGAATGACACCAGTTAAAGAACTTGCTTTAACGGTTAACTTGCCTGTTCTTCAACCAGAAAAACTTTCTGGATCAGTAGAAATGACTCAAATCATGGCTCTGCTTGAATCAGGAGAAGTTGGAATTGTGACTGCCGCCTTTGGACAATTTTTGCCAGGTAAATTATTGGATGCTGCTCAATTTGCAGTCAATACGCATGCTTCTTTACTACCAAAATATCGCGGTGGAGCACCTATTCACTATGCCATTATGAATGGCGAAAAAGAAGCGGGTGTAACCATCATGGAGATGATTCGTAAAATGGATGCCGGTGACATGATTGCTCAAGCTTCTACTCCAATTCTTGAGGATGATAATGTTGGCACTATGTTTGAAAAGTTAGCTCTTGTTGGACGTGATTTGTTACTTGAAACATTGCCAAAATATCTGACTGGCCAATTAAAAGCTCAAGCTCAAAACGAAGATGAAGTAACTTTTAGTCCTAATATTTCACCAGAAGAAGAAAAAATCGACTGGAATCAATCTGCACGTGAAATTTTCAATAAAGTTCGCGGTATGAATCCATTCCCAGTTGCTCATACCACATGGAATGGCGAGCGTTTCAAGATTTATGAAACAAAAGTATCAGAAAATATTACTGACAGCTCTGTCAGTGACTTACAGCCGGGACAAGTGGTTGAAAAAACCAAAAAAGTACTTAAAGTTGCCACAGGTAAGGGCGTTCTTGAGCTTCGTTTGGTTCAGCCTGCTGGTAAACCAAAAATGGATGTGGTAAGTTTCCTCAATGGACTTGGACAAAAACTGCAAGTTGGGGATAAATTTGGAGAATAAGTGAAACAAAGTCATCTGTGAACAGGTGATTTTTTTATTGATTCGAAGCATTAAAAAAGCGAAACCGTTTGCTTTTTATAGAATACATTTTTTGGTATAGTTAAAATGTACAAGATAATGTACTAGAAAGAGGTGCTTTATGATTTGGTCCTTAATTGTTGGAGCCTTGATTGGTGTGATTGCAGGAGCAATTACAAATAAAGGAAAGTCAATGGGATGGATTGCCAATATTCTTGCTGGACTGATTGGTTCTGCAGTAGGGCAAGCTCTTCTAGGAACATGGGGGCCAAGCCTAGCAGGAATGGCTTTAATCCCTTCAATTGTTGGTGCTATTATTGTGGTTGCTGTCGTCTCTTTCTTTTTGAGCAAAGCAAACCGTTAGAAATCTATTTAAGCGTTGATTTCCTTTTTCTTCGAAATCAGGAGTTTATAGTAAAGGAGTTTTTAAGATGAAACAAGAATTTACAACAGAATCCCCTAATAAAGTGAGTGGAGAATTAGCCTATGATGACAAAGTTATTCAGAAAATTGTTGGTTTAGCCCTTGAATCAGTAGATGGACTTTTAGCTGTAGACGGCGGATTTTTTTCAAATCTCACAGGAAAACTTGTGAATAATGATGATGTTACAACAGGCGTTGGTGTTGAAGTGGGCAAAGAACAAGTCGCCGTTGATTTAAAGGTTGTTATAGAATATCAACGCCATGTGCCAGATATTTATGAAAAGATCAAGTCAGTGATTCGTAAAGAAGTCGCCGCAATGACAGACTTAGATGTGGTGGAAGTAAACGTGGACGTGGTAGATATCAAAACGAAATCTCAGCAAAAAGAAGCTGAGGTAAGTTTACAAGATCGAGTTGTCGATGTGGCACAAACCACAAGCCAATTTACTTCCAAACAAGTGGACAAGGTGAAAGACAAAGTGGGAGATCGTAAGTCCCAAGAACCCCGTGTTCATTAAGAAAAAGCTGGATTGATTCCAGCTTTTTTTATGTAATTTGCTTTTGTCTGAAATATTCTTCAGCGCTTAGTGCCCAATAATCTGCGGTACGTGCTTTTTCAAATTTAGGGAACCAAACAAAAACGTGACCCATGTTTCGCATTCCAATCTTTTCCATCACTCGTCCGGATTTTTGATTTTCACTCAGATGTTTTGCTTGGACAACATCTAATGCTAAATCTTCAAAGCAAAGTTGCAATAAAGGGATAGCAGCTTCAGCCATGTAGCCCTTCCCCCAATAATTTCGATGTAACATCCAGCCGAATTCTGCAAGGTGCGGATGATGAAGTGAAAGGCTAATGACTCCAATTAATGTGTGACTTTTTTTCTCCACAATCCCCCAGTGGTGCAGCTGATTGGGGAGAAAGAGATTAGCTATTATACGTTGGGTCTCCTCCAGAGATTCATGAGGGAGCCAGCTTGTATAACGCGCAACCTCAGGATCAGAAGTAAAGGCATTCATCTCTGTGGCGTCTTCTAATTTCAACTTTCGTAAGAACAGATGTTCAGTCAAAAAAGTGTTATGTTGAGCTAAAATAAGATTGGTTGTACTCATCAGTTTACCTCCTAATTTCAGACAAGAGAAAATTCTAGTCATAAAAGTTTAGAATAATCATACGCTTTCATCTCGAAGTTTGCAAGCTTTTATTGATAGTAAGAGCGTATTTGGATAAATCTTCTCTTTTTGTTTAAAAGAAGGCCAAAGTCAGACAAAAATAAAAAATGGCAGTAGCGATTATGCTAGGGGTATGCTATACTAGCTCTATGAAAAAAAATGCAAGACAAACTGCTTTAGACATTCTTAACGATATTTTTGGTAATGATGCCTATGCGAATATTTCCCTCGATCGAAATTTGAGGGATTCTGAACTCTCTCAAGTTGATAAGGGATTTGTGACCGCATTGGTTTATGGCGTCGTTTCAAAAAGAACGCTTTTGGATTGGTATATTGCACCCTTTCTCAAAAAACAACCAAAGCCTTGGGCAAGAACCCTTCTTCACTTGACGGCTTACCAGATTTTGTTTATGGATAAAGTCCCGACTTCTGCAGCAGTAGATGAAGCGGTCAAAATTGCTAAACGGCATGATGGACAAGCGACAGCCAATTTTATCAATGCAGTATTGCGTAACTTTATGCGCTCTGATCGTCGACAAGAAGAACCGAAAGATTGGGAAACTAAATACTCGATGCCGAAGCTGTTACTGGACAAAATGGTTCGGCAATTTGGGGGTAAGCGTACAGGCGAAATTCTTGAGAGTCTGGAAAAACCGAGCCATGTTAGTTTGCGTAAGATTGATCCTGATGTCGAGCTAGCGAACACTCGCCCTTCCGTTTTGGTTGAGTCAGGTTTGGTAGCAGACAGCGGAAATTTTGCAAGCAGTGAAGCTTTCTTGACAGGAAAGATTACCATACAAGATGAAAGCAGTCAGCTTGTTGCACCACAGCTTGAACTTAAAGGAGAGGAAGAAGTTCTTGATGCTTGTGCTGCTCCTGGAGGCAAGAGCACGCATATGGCTCAGTACCTGACAACAGGTCATATCACAGCTTTGGATCTGTATGACCATAAGCTGGAGTTGATTCAACAAAATGCACAGCGCCAGCACGTTTCAGACAGAATAATAACTCAAAAAGGAGATGCAACAAAGGTCTTCGAAACTTTCGGCGCCGAGCGTTTTGACCGTATCTTAGTTGATGCACCTTGTTCTGGGATTGGACTGATTCGTCGTAAACCTGACATTCGTTACCGCAAAGAAAACTCAGACTTTGAAGCTTTACAACGAATTCAGCTGGAAATCCTCGACAGTACCTCGAAAAGCTTGAAAAAAAGTGGTATAATGGTGTACAGTACTTGTACAATTTTCAATGAAGAAAACTTTGATGTTGTTCATCAGTTTCTTGAGTCACATCCAGATTTTGAACAAGTCGAGATTTCGCATGAAAAAACGGACCTTATTACAGACGGTTGTATTTTCATTACTCCCGAGATGTATCACACGGACGGTTTCTTTGTAGCGAAATTTAAGAAAAAAGGTTAAGAACGAAGTGAGTGTTAGGGAGAAGTTCGCTACCACTCTATCATTACTTTTTTAACTCACAATAAAAACTTTGTTCTTTCAAGGAGAAAAAGTGGAATATAGTATTTTATCAGATATCGGCTCAAAACGTAGTACCAATCAGGACTATGCCGATAGTTATATCAACCGCGCAGGCTATCGACTCTTTTTGTTAGCTGATGGAATGGGTGGACACAAAGCAGGTAATGTAGCCAGTAAGCTTACTGTTGAAGATCTCGGCAAACTTTGGTCAGAGACATTTTTTGATGTGGACACACCAGAAACTACGCTCGAAGTTTGGTTGAGAAATCAAATTCGTAATGAAAATGATAATATTGCAAGTCTGGGTAAGCTAGACGAATATCAAGGAATGGGGACAACGCTTGAAGCGGTCATGATCAAAGGAGATGTAGCTATCTCTGCCCATGTTGGCGATAGTCGCACTTACCTTGTGCGAGATGGTCTTTTAACCAAAATCACAACTGACCACTCTTTAGTTCAAGAATTAGTTGATGCAGGACAAATTACTGAGGAAGAAGCCGAAGTTCATCCTAATAAAAACATCATCACGCGCTCTTTAGGCCAAACAAATGAAGTTCAGGCCGATATCCAGAGTTTACTTCTTCACTCTGGTGATATTATTTTGATGAACTCAGATGGGCTGACAAATATGGTTTCAGCCGCTGAGATCCAAGAAATTTTAGATAGAGAAGATTTAACATTAGATAATAAATCAGAAGCCTTGATTCGCTTAGCGAATGAACACGGAGGGCTTGATAATGTTACTGTCATCTTAGTGGCTTTTGATGGCGTGGCCGAGTCACAAGCACAGGAGGTCGACTGATGATTCAAATCGGTAAAATCTTTGCTGATCGTTACCGGATTATCAAAGAGATTGGCCGTGGAGGAATGGCGAACGTCTATCAAGGCGAGGACACTTTCCTTGGGAATCGTCAAGTAGCCATTAAAGTTTTACGCTCTAATTTTGAAAATGACGATATTGCAATTGCTCGTTTTCAAAGAGAAGCTTTTGCTATGGCTGAACTTTCCCATCCAAACATCGTCGGTATTTCTGATGTGGGCGAATTTGAAAATCAACAATACATTGTCATGGAATATGTTGATGGAATGACGCTTAAGCAATACATCATTCAAAAAGCACCGCTTTCGAATGATGAAGCTATAGAAATCACTACCGAAATTTTATCTGCGATGGACATGGCCCACTCTCACGGTATTATTCACCGAGACTTAAAACCGCAAAATGTTTTAGTAGCTCAAAGTGGAACGGTTAAAGTAACGGATTTCGGAATTGCAAAAGCGCTCTCGGAGACGTCATTAACTCAGACAAATACGATGTTTGGCTCGGTACATTACCTCTCACCTGAACAAGCGCGTGGCTCTAATGCCACGGTTCAATCAGATATCTATGCTATTGGGATTATCTTATTTGAATTGCTGACGGGACAAATTCCCTTTGATGGCGACTCTGCAGTAGCCATTGCTTTGAAGCATTTTCAAGAAAATATCCCCAGCATTATTAATCTTAATCCGGATGTTCCACAGTCACTTGAGAATGTGGTCATACGTGCGACGGCAAAAGATATTAAAAACCGTTACGCAGATGTTGAAGAAATGATGACTGATCTGGCTACATCGACGAGTTTAGATCGTAAAGGTGAGGAAAAACTCGTCTTTACCAAAGATCAAGACGAGACGAAGATCATGCCAGCAAATTTGATCAACCCCTATGATACCAAGCCGCTTATTGATAAGTCCTCAACCTCTGAACGAACGGTATATGTCGCTGATGAGGGGAAGGCAGAAGTTTATTGGTATGATAAAAATAACATGCCATCGACCACAGTCTGGGATAAAGTAGTGACCATGACTGAGCAAGAAGCTTTAGCAGCTGGTAAACATCATGCGAATGTTGAAAAAATACCTGAGTCCACTGAAGTGGCACAAAGAGCTGCTGGGACGGCTCAAAGAAAGCCTAAAAAATCAAAGAAAAAATTGATTTTAGCTCTAGTTCTTGCCTTTATACTTATTGGGGGCGGTGTGGCCGCCTGGATGGCTTCAACGCCTAATAATGTGAAGGTTCCAAATTTAACTAATTTAACGGAAAATCAAGCAAAAACAAAGCTTGAAGCTGCTAAGTTAGGACTTGGTACGGTATATCACGAAACAAGTAAAGAAGTTGCCAAAAATAAAGTCACCCGTTCAAATCCTAAATCTGGAAGTTCAGTACGTTCAGGAAGCAAAGTCAATATCTATTTGTCTGAAGGTGGTAATTCCTTTAAGATGAAGAATTACGTAGGAAAAGATTACCAGGATGTTAAAGATGATCTGATGATTGAGCATGATGTTGCTGAAAATCAGATTGTATCTAAAACGGTGGAAAGTTCTCAACCTGCAGGGACTGTTGTTAGCCAAACACCTAAATCAGGGGATTATTTTGATTTAGATGGGGATGCTCAAATTATATTGGAAGTCTCTGAAGGCGAACAGGGTACAATGCCTGAGTTCAAAAATCGGACCTATAAGCAAGTCAAGGCAGATTTGATTTCAATGGGCGTTCCTGAGGAGAATATCATTTTGGATGAGCAACCTAATACGAATTATCCAAATGGAGAAAACTACGTTTATGACTCGAACGTTGCTGCGGGAGATACTTTCAATATCGCTACACAGCAAATTACTTTAACTTATTTGGGGGCTTACCAACCTGCTTCGACATCAACGACGACGCCAGAGTCTACGACGACACAGAGTACGCCAGAAAGTACAACAAGTACTACCTCAACAACAGAAAGTAGCACACCAGAGTCTACAACAACGCAAAGTAGTACCTCTGAAAGTGAAAGCAGTGCAAAAGCTGAGACTACACATTCCTCAAAAGAGGAAACCAAAGACTCGTCAGGAGATACAACAACTTCTACAAGTTCGAGTGAATAAAAAGGAAAATCTTACCTTTGGGTAAGCTTTTCTTTACTTGAAATAAAAAGGAAAAAAGTGTATGATGAGAGAGTAGTTTTTTACAACCCATTCTTGGTTTCATGCTCGCCAAGCTGTCACTCGGACTGGGCAATATAAAAAAAGGAGAAAAACTCATGGCAATTTCAAAAGAAAAAAAACAAGAAATCATCGCTCAATACGCTCGTAAAGAAGGCGATACTGGTTCACCTGAAGTACAAATCGCTGTATTGACTTGGGAAATCAACCATCTTAACGACCACATTAAATCTCACAAGAAAGACCACGCTACATACCGTGGTTTGATGAAAAAAATCGGTCACCGTCGTAACCTCCTTGGTTACCTCCGTGAAAAAGACGTTCAACGTTACCGCGAACTCATCTCTTCATTGGGACTTCGTCGTTAAGAAAACCTTGGCATTATCGTCGGATAAAGCAAAGTAATAAAAATGCCAGAAGGCATTTTTTATTTTGGAAAAAATCGGATAACGAGGAACTAAAATAAGAAAAAGAACTTACAGCGTTGTAAGTTCTTTTTCTTATTTTAAATTTTTTTCTTTCTCAACTGTAGCGGTGATAGCATCAATAACTGTCCCGATAAAATGATTTTGTTCAAGACTAACTACTCCAGCAACAGTGGTCCCTCCTGGACTTGAAACTTTGTCTACCAAACTCCAAGGATTTTCCCCACTTTGCAAGATCATTTCGGCGGAAGCTTGTACAGTTTCCGCAACAATTTTTGTGGCTTTGTCTTTAGGTAGCCCATGTAAAACACCCGCACGGGCTAACGCATCAATAAACATATAGATAAAGGCGGGACTTGAGCCCGCGATTGCAGCAAAAGTTGAAAAATCTTTTTCTGCAATCTCGTGGACTGACCCCACAGCTTGAAAAATTTCTTGGGTCGCCTGATACGCTTGATCAGTGACGAAATCATTTTTAACGATAGCAGAAGTAGACTGACCGATTTGAGCGTTGATATTGGGCATTACTCGGATAATAGGTTGATGGGCTGTTTGAGTAAGCTCCGTCAAATCAGCTAATGTTAAGCCAGCGGCTATGGAGACAAGGGTCTTGTCAGAAGTTAAATCTACTGACAGCTCTGTCAGAACTTTTGGGAGGACTTGGGGTTTGACCGCCAAGACGATTAAGTCTGATTTTGTCACAAGTTCACGCTGTGTAACAGCTTGTGCTGAAAGTTCTTGGGCTTGTTTTTGTGTTTTACTAAAATCCCGACCAGAGATGAGAATTTCAAATCTTGTAGGATCGAGACCAGCGATAATCGCTGTAGCCATCTTACCAATACCAATAAAACCAATCTTTTGCATAATGGAAAACCTTTCTGATCCCTCACAAGCACAGGTTCAACTGTGTTGAGATGAACTTACAAAGCTTTAAATTTGCAAGGTTCAATGAGGATTACTGGTATCTATTTTAACATAAAAATGAAGAACGATTATAAAAATCTTTTTTTAATATGATATAATTGGTTAAAGATTTATATTTTGCTTAGTGACATTAAAGGAGATTCACATGAATAAATTTGCGATTATTTTAGCTGCTGGGAAAGGGACTCGAATGAAGTCAGCTTTACCTAAAGTACTACATAAGGTAGCTGGTAAGTCCATGTTAGCGCATGTACTGACAAGTGTGTCAGAAGTTGATATGACAAAAAATGTCGTGATTGTTGGGCACGAAGCAGACCGTGTCATTGCGACCCTCCCGCGCGGTACTCAATTTGTAAAACAAGCTGAACAGTTGGGTACAGGTCATGCGGTTAAGATTGCAGCTGATTTGTTGGCAAATGAAGAGGGAGCAACGCTTGTTATTGCTGGGGATACTCCATTGATTACTGGTCAAACTATAGATGAGCTTTTTAACTATCATTTTGCGCAAAATGCGACAGCAACGATTTTAACGGCAATTGCTCCTAATCCAACAGGTTATGGACGAATCGTGCGTGGAGCAGATGAAACAGTTGAAAAAATTGTTGAGCAAAAAGATGCGAATGATTTTGAAAAAGCCATTACAGAGATTAATACAGGAACTTATGTTTTTGATAATAAAGCCCTCTTCAAAGCTTTGGGTGAGTTGACGACAGATAATGCTCAAGGCGAATACTACTTGACCGATGTGATTGAAATATTTAAAAAAGCAGGGCAAACCGTCGCAGCTCATGTGCTGGATGACTTCGAAGAAAGCTTAGGTGTCAATGATCGTGTGGCACTGGCTCAAGCTGAGGTGACCATGCGTAAACGTATTAATCATGGTCATATGGTCAATGGCGTGACGCTAATTGATCCCGCTACAATCTATATTGAGAGTGACGTAACCATTGAGGAAGAAACGATTATTGAACCAAATGTTACGATTAAAGGAAATACCTTTATTGGTAAAAATGTCCTCATCACCAATGGAAGCCGGATTGAGAACTCTGAGATTCATTCTAACTGTGAGGTACGTAATTCAACTGTAGAAGGCAGTAAAATGAGTGTCGGTAGCAACTGCGGTCCTTATGCGCATCTTCGTCCAGGAACAGTTCTTAGTGAAGAAGTTCATGTCGGAAACTTCGTTGAAATCAAAGGCTCAACACTTGGCAAAGGCACTAAAGCGGGACATTTGACTTATATTGGAAATGCTACGATTGGCGAAAAGGTAAACTTTGGTGCGGGTACTATCACAGCTAACTATGATGGACAAAATAAATTTAATACGGAGATAGATGATTTTGCTTTCATTGGTTCTAACTCTACAATTATCGCACCAGTACATATCGGAAAAAATGCTTTGACTGCAGCGGGATCGATTGTAACTGAAGATGTTCCAGAAGATGCTGTTGAAATTGGACGGGGCAAGCAAGTCAATAAGCTAGGACGTGCCAAAAAAATGCCACACTACCGTGGTCAATAATAATTTACCTAGGACAAAGAGTTTCTCATGAAGCTCTTTCGTTCGATTTTAGGTGAGAAAAGTTTGAGGCTGAAAACGCAAAACTTTTCAAGGAAGGAAAAAATGCTAACGTTTGACGATAAAAAATTTGAAGAAAAAACCTTATCTCGGGAAGAAATTTTTCATGGGAAGATTTTTCATGTCGTACGAGATATTGTAAGTTTGCCGGATGACCAGACGAGTTTTCGTGAACTTGTTTTTCATAATGGAGGAACAGCAATCGCCCCGGTTCATGAAGGGAAAATGGTTTTAGTAGGACAGTATCGTAAAGCTTTAGAGAAGTTTATTTTTGAGATTCCTGCTGGAAAGTTAGAAGAGGGTGAGGAAAAAGATCCACAAGCAGCAGCTTTACGTGAATTAGAAGAAGAAACGGGTTATCTTGCGGCTGATTTAGTCGAAATCAGCGCTTTTTATGGAACACCTGGTTTTTCATCCGAAAAAACTTATGTCTATTTCTCTTCTAATTTAACAAAAGTTGAACATCCCCGCGCAGCTGATGATGGAGAGTTTTTAGAGCAGATAGAAGTGACTCTTGCCGAAGCTAAAGCAATGATCGAAACTGAACAAATTGCGGACGCTAAGACAATTATGGCGATTTGGTATTGGGAAATGCAACAATTAAAATCGGAGGTTGAGCGTCATGCCTAGACCACTTTTAACAGATGATATTATAGAGAAGGCAAAGCAAGATAAAAAAGCTTTGGAGCGGCGTCTTCAAGAAGAACTTGAGCGCGATGAGGAAATCGCTCAAAAATATGATAACATTGAAAAGGAACTTAGCAAAAACTCGGTCTATAAAAGTCGACGAATAGAAAATGCAAAGGCTCAAAAACGTGGTAAAACCATTAATAAGTGGTTGATGATTGTGGTTGGGATCGTTTTAGTGTTAGCCTTGGCTTTCTTCTTATATTATTTTTAAATAGAAAAAAGAAAACATGATCAGCCCCATCTTTTATTAGAAAAGATGGAAAAATAGAAAGAAGTTTATTAACGATGAAAATTGGTATTATTTGTGCAATGGATGAAGAAATCCGTGTTCTTGTTGAAAATTTGGAAAATGCAGGCAAACAAACGCGGCACGGACTTGTCTTTCACACAGGTTCGATTGGCCGCCATGAAGTGGTTTTGGTGCAATCTGGTATTGGTAAGGTGATGTCTGCACTTGCTGTTGGATTTTTGGTAGATATCTTTGATGTTGATGCTATTATTAACACGGGTTCAGCAGGAGCAGTTGCGCAAGGATTAGCTATTGGGGATGTTGTAGTGGCTGATAAACTTGCTTATCATGATGTTGATGTTACTGCTTTTGGTTATGCTTATGGTCAAATGGCTCAACAACCTTTGTATTTTGAATCAAGCAAATATTTTGTTTCTGAGTTGAAAAAAGTGCTTGAAAATGTTCATGTTGGCTTGATTACAAGCTCTGACAGCTTCATCAGTAGCCCTAGCAAGATTGTAGAGATTAAAAATCATTTTCCAGAAGTTTTGGCAGTGGAAATGGAAGGGGCCTCAATCGCCCAAGCTGCAACAGCTTTAGGGAAACCTTTTGTCATTATTCGCGCCATGTCAGATACAGCTGATCACAATGCCAACGTTAACTTCGATGAATTTATCATTGAAGCGGGTCAAAAATCAGCCCAAGGACTGATTCGTCTGCTTCAAGAAATGGTATAATAAAGAAAAACGTTACAAGAAGTGAAGGAGTAGGCGATGATCGTTACGACAACAAACAGCATTGAGGGTGTTGAAATCAAGGGGTACAAAGGAATCGTCTTTGGCGAAGTAGTAGCTGGGGTTGATTTTATCAAAGATTTTAAAGCGAGTTTTACTAATATTTTGGGGGGACGCTCTAAATCTTATGAAAATGAATTGATTCAAGCGCGACAAGAAGCCTTGGAAGAATTGGAACAACGTGCAGCTGCGCTAGGTGCAAGTGCGGTTGTTGGCGTGAAGGTAGATTACGAAACCGTTGGTAACGGTGGGAGTAATATGATGATGATCATTGCTTCAGGTACTGCTGTCGATATTTAAAACTAATAAAAATCTACTTTCGGGTAGCTTTTTTCTTATCTGATAGGGGGGAGTGAAGATCAAAAAGGAAGTTTTAATAGAAGAAACACGCAGTTTTCTTAAGCGACCACTGCTCTTTGAACATAGCTTGGCTGTCGCTGAGATGGCTGAGCAGCTCGCTGACGATTGTTTAAATCAACGCTTAAATATTCGGCTTAGTTCAAAAGAGGCAAATAAGAAGTTTACTGACGGTTCTGTCAGTAAATCTCAAGCATTTGTCGGTGGACTGCTTCACGATATTGGGGGTGTTTACCCTTCATGCCAACGGATAAGTCAGGCTGAGAAATGGGGGCTTAAACTTTTGCCTCAAGAAAAAGAATTTCCTTTAATTATTCATCAAAAACTTTCTAAATATTTAGCACGGGAGTATTTTGAAGTAAATGATGAACAAGTGCTTGCAGCGATTGAATGTCATACAACGCTACGTAAAAATTTTTCAGATTTAGATTTGATTATTTTTTTGGCAGACAAGATTCGTTGGGATGGTGGAGATGATGCTCCTTTTAAAGAAGGTTTACTGACAGAGCTGTCAGTAAGTTTAGAAAGTGCGGCACTTTATTATATCGATTTCATCCTTGCAGAGGGATTGAAAGTTGCTCATCCGTGGTTACTTGAAGCACGGAAAGATTTACGCCGTCATCTTCAAAGCTGATTTTTTTGACAATTTAGATTATAATAAAAGAATATAAAAAATAATAAAAGCTCTTTACCGAAAACGGGAGGGCAAGTGCGCGTACTTATAGCCGTCGCACGACTGGGAGGGATTATGACAGTAACATCAGATTTTACACAAAAACTCTATGAAAATTTTGCTGAAAATACAAAATTAAGAGCCTTGGAAAACGCCGTAACAAGCAACGGTTTACTTGCTTCTCTTGAAGTACGTGGCTCGCACGCTGCTAATTTGCCTGAGTTTTCCATTGATTTGACAAAAGATCCTGTGACAAACCAAAAACAATCAGGTCGTTGCTGGATGTTTGCAGCTTTAAATACATTTCGTCATAAATTCATCAATGATTTTAAAACAGAAGATTTTGAGTTTTCACAAGCTTACACTTTCTTTTGGGATAAATATGAAAAATCAAACTGGTTTATGGAACAAATCATCGGGGATGTTAATATGGATGATCGTCGCCTGAAATTCTTGCTCCAAACACCACAACAAGATGGTGGACAGTGGGATATGATGGTTGCGATTTTTGATAAATATGGGATTGTGCCCAAGGCTGTCTATCCAGAATCAAAAGCATCTAGCAACTCACGTGAACTTAACCAATACTTGAATAAATTGCTTCGACAAGATGCTGAAATTTTACGTTATACCCTCGAGCAAGGAGGCGATGTTCAAGCAGTTAAAGAAGAATTGCTCCAAGAAATTTTCAATTTCCTTGCTGTAACTTTAGGTTTACCACCACAAAATTTCGAATTTGCTTTCCGAAATAAAGACAATGAATACAAAAAATTTGTAGGTACACCGCAAGACTTCTATAAAGAATATGTGGATATTGATTTGAATAATTATGTTTCTGTTATCAATGCGCCTACGCAAGACAAACCCTATAATAAGAGCTACACGGTAGAATTTTTAGGAAATGTTGTCGGAGGTAAGGAAGTCAAACATCTGAATGTTGATATGGATCGCTTTAAAAAATTGGCTATTGCACAAATGCAAGCTGGAGAAACGGTCTGGTTTGGATGTGACGTAGGTCAAGAATCAAATCGTACAGCAGGTTTATTAACAATGGATGCCTATGATTTCAAATCTTCATTAGATATTGAATTCACACAGACTAAAGCGGGTCGGCTCGATTACGGCGAATCACTCATGACACATGCCATGGTTTTAGCGGGTGTTGATTTGGATGCAGATGGAAACTCAGTGAAATGGAAAGTTGAAAATTCTTGGGGGAAAGATGCGGGTAATCAGGGCTACTTTGTCGCTTCTGATGCATGGATGGACGAGTATACCTACCAAATTGTCGTGCGTAAAGACTTGCTGAGTCAAGAAGAACGCGCAGCTTATGAAGCTAAACCACAAGTTTTACTTCCTTGGGATCCAATGGGAGCTTTAGCTTAAACATTGAAAACATCTTGCTGATAGCGAGGTGTTTTTTTTAAAAGAACTTTTCTTGACTTGAAGCTAGGGTTAAATGTTAAAATAAAAGAATGAATATCAAAAAAGCAGCAGAACGTTCCGGGATAAAAGCGGATAATATCAGATATTATGAAAAAATTGGGCTCATTCCTCATATCAAACGTACGGAGTCGGGACTTCGTAATTTTAGTGAGCAAGACATTAAGACGTTAAAATTTGTTAAACATATGCGTGATGCAGGTGTTCAGGTAGAGCCGCTTACGCGGTATATGGCACTTGTTGCTCAAGGAAATCCAGAAACAAAAGGGGAACGGATCGCCATTTTAGAAGCACAAGTTGAGCAGCTGCGTTGCGAAATTGAAGAAAAGCAGTCGGCCTTAGACTATTTGACCTACAAGATTGAACATTATGATGAGGTGATGACACCTAGTGAAACGGCCCTTCTAACGGAGGATAAAAGGTAACTTAGCAGCATAGCGTTATATAAATCAGCACTTTTCTATGTGAGGCTAAAGCATTCTAAGAAACAAAAGCAACAAGTCTAAAGCAGCAAGAAAATAAAAATCAGGTTTTATACCATGATTTTTTCTTTGTAAAAGAGAGGAAAAGAAATGAAAAAAATAGCGGTTATTGGTGGGGGGATTATTGGACTGACCTTAGTAAATTATTTAGACCCGAAACAATTTGAAATTTATCTTTTTGATGATCCGAGACAGCAAGCTACAAGAGCCAGTGCGGGGATTATTTCGCCTTGGCTATCAAAAAGAAGAAATAAAAAATGGTATCAATTAGCAAAAGATGGGGCAGCATTTTTTGAAAAAGTGGTTCAGGATTTTGAGCTTGGTCCAGAAATCTATGAAAAATGTGGTACGCTCTTTGTGAGAGAACCCCAATCACTGAATGAATTAGCAGAGCTCGCTAAAGAACGACGACGGGAGGCCCCCGAACTTGGTGAAATTAATCGCCTTACCCCAGAAGAAACTAACCGCTTACTGCCCCTACTTAAACCAATGGAAAGTTTATATATCACAGGAGGTGCTCGTTTAGATGGAAAAGCTTATCTTACCCATCTTAAAAAACGAGCCCTCTCAAGAGGAGTGAAGTGGATAGAAGCACATGCAAGTGTGGAAAAGCTAGCAGTAGGATGGAAGGTACAAACGGATGAATATGCCATGACTGTGGACGAACTGGTGCTTTGCCCTGGGCCCGCTTTAAAACATATCTTGGCACCATTGGGTTATGATGCAGAAGTGTCACCACAAAAGGGGCAACTTATAGCCTTTCAAACGCCTTATGCGTCACAAAACTGGCCCGTGGCCTTCTTGGAAGGTGCGGCAGATTTGATCCCCTTTCAAAATGGTCAGATTCTTTTAGGAGCTACGCATGAAAATGAGGCTAAATGGGACCTGACACCAACTCAAAGCGCTTTTGATGAGCTTACGCAAACGTCTGAGAAATATTTCGAGGCAGAGCAATTAACAACCTACCCGTATGAATATCGTGTAGGCACACGCGCTTACACCCCTGATTTTGCACCATTTTTTGGCCCGCTTCCTCTTGAACCAACTCTGGCGGTCGCCAGTGGCTTGGGTTCTTCCGGTCTTACCACCGGCCCACTCGTCGCTTATTTGCTTGCATCGTATTTTAATTCACCTTTAAGAAAATGGGAAACCTCTAAGTATCAAAAAGAACTAAGTGACTATATTAGGGTTAAATAAGCATTTAGAAGAAAGTTCAAATTATAATTTTCTTAACTTAATTATGTAAAACCGATAAAAAAGTCAATTGTGCTTTTTACATAATTTTTTGATACTCTTACATAACAAAAAGCCCGACGAATGGAGTCAGGTTTTTTTGCGTAAAAATGATATAATGATTTCATGGAAAATACAGATTTAATCTACGGATTACATGCGGTAGTAGAGGCTTTGAATGGTGGGCTCGTCAATAAGCTTTACATTCAAGAGGACCTGCGTGGAAAAAATGTTGAAAAAGTAAAAGAGCTTGCGCGCACAAAAAAAGTCAATATTTCATGGACGCCTAAAACTGAATTAAACAAACTTACGGAAAATGGAGTTCATCAAGGTTTCATGGCCCGAGTGTCAGAGTTTGCTTACGCTGAGTTGACAACCATTTTGGATGGGCTGACAGACCGGTCAGAAGCTACGATATTGCTTTTAGATGAATTAACTGATCCTCATAATCTGGGTTCAATTGCACGGACTGCGGATGCTACAGGTGTTGATGCCATTATCATCCCTAAACATCGTGCTGTTGGGATTACGCCAACAGCCGTAAAAGCTTCTACAGGTGCACTCCAACACGTTCCTGTAGTACGTGTAACCAACCTGTCACAAGCGTTAGATAAGCTCAAAGCAGCTGGATTTTGGATTTTTGGGACGGATATGGACGGCACGCCCTATAACCAATGGAATACTTCTGGCAAGGTAGCTCTCATCATTGGTAATGAAGGACATGGGATTGGTCAAAATCTCAAAAAGCAAGTAGATGAGATGGTCACAATACCAATGACTGGGCATGTGCAAAGTCTGAATGCTTCTGTAGCAGCCGGTATTTTGATGTATGAGATATTTAAAAATCGAAAATAAAAAATAAGGAATTGGAAAAGTTACTGACAGCTTTGTCAGTAAACGGATTAAACTGAAAAAGGAAAAAATTTTATGACTTTTCAAATTATGACAGACTCTACCGCCGATTTAAGTCAGTCTTATCTTGACGAACACGATATCACAACCCTTGGTATGACGGTAACCATCGGCGATAAGACTTATGAAACTGTGGGAGAGCATCCGCTGGATAATAGCACCTTGCTAGCCGCTTTAAAAAAAGGAGAGGCTGTTCATACCTCACAAATTAATTCGGGCCAGTTTTTAGAGGTTTTCAAAACCTTTGCTGCCACTAAAGAAGAACTTTTATACCTCGCATTTTCATCGGGGCTTTCAGGTACCTATCAGTCGGCTGTCATTGCTCGAGAAATGCTTTTAGAAGAAGACCCAGAAGCAAAGATAACGATTGTTGACACATTGGCTGCAGCTTCTGG
The DNA here is from genome assembly GCF_014905395.1 of Lactococcus taiwanensis. Taxonomy (GTDB): domain Bacteria; phylum Bacillota; class Bacilli; order Lactobacillales; family Streptococcaceae; genus Lactococcus; species Lactococcus taiwanensis. Next base: position 201,086 of record NZ_BNDT01000004.1, on the reverse strand, counting down.
AGAAGGTTTTTTGGTTGAAGAAGCCGTTAAGTTACGAGATGCTGGCAAGAGCTTAGATGAAACAGTTGCTGCTTTAGCGGTGATGATTAAACGGTTGCAAAGCCGATTCATGGTGGACGACCTAAATCACTTGGCGCGTGGGGGAAGGATACCTAAAGCGCTTGCCCTTGTGGGAACAATGGCTAGTATCAAGCCGCTCTTGGATGTAGATCCAGAAGGGAAACTCCGTCAAGTCACAAAGGTCAGAGGGAAGAAAAAAGCGCTTCATCAAATGGTTGAAAAGACTTTAGAAGGGATGGACATGAACTATCCCCGACTCATTATTTCTTATTCTGGCACTGATGAAGTCGCTCAAGAAATCAAATCAGAAATTATGAAAAACAGTGACATTCAAGACATAAAAATTCGCCCCCTTAGTTCAACGATTGTAACCCATACGGGAGAGGGAACCATCTCGATTTTCTCAATGTCAAGAGAAGATCGTCTCTAATTTAATAAAAAACTCAAAAAATCACAGCTAAACTCTTGTTTTACTGTGATTTTATGTTAAAATAATTAGTGAGTGTAATTGCATACAAAATTGTCTATACACTCTCCAATTTATTAAAAAAATATGAATCGTGATGTGTGAGGGAAAGGAGTCGCTTTTATGGCCAAAAGTGGACTTTATACAGGCGTAGATATCGGCACAAACACAATTAAAGTGCTTGTTGCAGAGTACGTCTCAGGTGAAATGAATATAATAGGCGTCGGAAATGCAAAATCTGACGGATTGAAAAATGGGATCATTGTAGATATTGAGAAGGTGGCACAAGCTTTACGTAAAGCCGTAAATGCTGCTGAAGAACGTGCAGGAATCACGATTGATCGAATCAATGTGAGTATCCCAGCAAACTCCCTCGAAATGGAACCTTGCCAAGGAATGGTTCCAATTGTTAGTGAAACAAAAGAAATTACAGATAATGATGTGATTCAGGTCGTTCAAAACGCCTTAATGCGTGGCATCGTCCCTGAACGTGAAATAATAGCACTGGAAACAAAAGAGTTTACAGTTGACGGGTTTACAGGAATATCTGATCCCCGCGGCATGTTTGGTGTTCGCTTAGAAATTCGTGGTGTTGTTTACACAGGCCCTAAAACTTTAGTACATAACGTGCGAAAAGTTGTGGAACGTGCAGGACTGATCGTGGATAATATTGTGATTGCCCCACTTGCCATGGCTCAGTATGTTCTGACTGAAGGTGAACGTGAATTTGGTACCATTATGGTTGACCTTGGAGCTGGACAAACAACGGTAAGTGCTGTTAAAGAACAAGCTTTAAGATTTACCCATACTAGCCCTGAGGGTGGTGATTATGTTACCAAAGATATTTCAACTGTCTTGAACACTTCACTCTCAGCTGCAGAAGATTTAAAAGTCAATTATGGTGAAGCAAGTACAGAGCGTGCGAGTCAAGATGAGTATTTCTTGGTTGATGTTGTAGGTAAAGATGAACCTGAACAAGTGACAGAGTATTATTTATCACAAATCATCGAAGCGAGAATGACACAAATTTTTGACCGTGTTCGCCAAGATTTAGACCATGGGCATACTTTTGAAACTCCTGGTGGTTTGATTCTTGTTGGTGGAACGGCTGCAATGCCTGGAGTAGTCGATTTAGCAACAAAAGCTCTGGGTATGAATGCGCGATTGTTTGTTCCGGGGGAAATGGGATTACGTAATCCTGCTTTTGCGCAAGTAATCAGTGTTGTAAGTTATGTAGGTAATCGTAGTGATATTGATGTTTTAGTATCCCAAGCATTTTCAGGTGATTATGCTTATACTGCGGCAGAGGAAGCTTATGTTGCTCCTGTAACAACAGTTCCAACTCAAACGACAACAGTGCCAGCGAATGTAGAAAATGACTTCTACGTTGAACCTCAAGCTCGCCCAGTTGCTACTCAAAAGGCAACTGAACCTGAAGAAGATAAGGAAGGTCTTATGGATCGTGCCAAAAACTTCTTTGGCAATCTTTTTGACTAATTATTAAGAAAACAATCCGTCTTTGAAAAGGATGATGTAAGGGTTATGGACTCAGAGCATCCGGTGTTTTCTAAGCGGATTATTTCAATTCTGAAAGTAAAAACGGAGAAATATAAATCATGGAATTTTCATTTGATACAGACTTGACTACTGGTGCTGTGATTAAAGTCATCGGTGTTGGAGGCGGTGGTGGTAATGCCATCAACCGCATGATTGAAGAAGGTGTTTCTGGTGTAGAATTTATCGCAGCAAACACTGATGTACAAGCTTTACGTAGCTCTAAGGCAGACACAGTCATTCAACTTGGGCCTAAATTAACACGTGGTTTAGGTGCTGGAGCACAACCTGAAGTTGGGAAACGTGCGGCTGAAGAATCAGCTGAAACAGTTTCACAAGCGCTTGAAGGCTCAGATATGATCTTCATCACTGCTGGTATGGGTGGTGGAACTGGTACAGGTGCTGCACCAGTTATTGCACAAATTGCAAAAGAACTTGGCGCTTTGACTGTGGGTGTTGTTACTCGTCCCTTTGGTTTTGAAGGTTCAAAACGTTCATACTTTGCTACTGAAGGTATTGAAGCCCTTCGTGCCAATGTTGATACCCTTCTCATTATTTCAAATAATAACTTGCTTGAAATTGTTGATAAGAAAACACCATTGACCGAAGCATTGCGTGAAGCGGATAATGTTTTACGTCAAGGTGTTCAAGGGGTTACAGATTTGATTACCAACCCAGGAATGATTAACCTTGACTTTGCCGATGTTAAGACCGTCATGGAAAACAAAGGTGATGCCCTTATGGGAATCGGTGTGGCTTCTGGAGAAGATCGCGTTATCGAAGCAACTCGTAAAGCTATCTATTCACCTTTACTCGAAACAACTATTGAGGGAGCTGAAAATGTGCTCTTGAACGTTACCGGTGGTATGGACATGAGCTTGATTGAAGCACAAGACGCTTCTGAGATTGTTATTCAAGCAGCAGGTAATGATGTCAATATCATGTTGGGTACTGCTATAGATCCTAATTTGAAAGACGAAATTCGTGTTACTGTTGTCGCAACAGGCGTTGCTAAAGAAGATGCTGATGAGGCATTGGGCTTGCAACCAGAATCACGACGTCAACCTAATTTGACACATAACTCCAACATGCAAGTTAATCATCGCCCAGTTCAACAACAACAGCAACAATCAACTGCACAAACCCAAAACCAACCTTCTGCCTTTGGAGATTGGGATATCCGTCGCGAAAGCTCACCACGCCAAAATGTAAATAACAATCGTGATACAGCTTCTGTAACAAGTTTTGGTGGCATTCCAACTTCAACTGATGAAGATCTTGATACTCCACCATTTTTCCGTAATAAATAATCAATGACAATTGAAGAAAATGTTAAAAAAATAATGAGTAATGTGGATGCGGCGAAAGCTGCGTCTTCTTATTCTAATCAGTCAGTTTCAGTAATTGCCGTGACAAAGTATGTAGGTGTCAAGGAAGCGAAAGAAGTGGTCGATCAGGGTATTTCTCATCTTGCCGAAAATCGAGTAGAGCTTTTTCTCGAAAAGTACGAAGCACTTAAAGAGAGAGAACTCACTTGGCATCTTATTGGTAATCTGCAACGACGTAAGGTCAAGAACGTTATCAATTTTGTTGATTATTTCCATGCACTAGATTCTGTTAAGTTGGCGCAAGAAATTAGTAAACGCGCTGAACATCCTATCAAATGTTTTGCTGAGGTAAACATCTCGGGTGAGGCAAGCAAGCATGGGTTTTCGAAAGCAGAACTCCTGTCAGCTCTGACAGAATTGTCAGAACTTGCACATCTTGAAATCGTTGGTTTGATGACTATGGCTCCGTTTGAAGCGACTGAAGAAGAATGTCATAACATTTTCGGGCAACTGAAAAAATTACAAGTTGAAATATCTGAAATGAATCTTCCAAAAATTCCTTGTACTGAATTGAGCATGGGGATGAGCCGGGACTACGAGATTGCAATCCAAGAAGGAGCAACCTTTGTACGAATTGGCACAGAAATTTTTAAAGACTTGTGAACCTAGATAAAGTAAACAACGGAGGAAAATATGGCATTTAAAGATTGGATGAATAATCTGCGCGATTATTTTGTAGAGGATGAGGAAGAGTTCGATGAACCTGTTCGTCCTGTGCAAGAATCTAAGCCAACTGTAGCACCTGCAGCGCAACAAAAGGTCGAAGAGCGTAAGGTACACAATGACTATCAACGTCGTACTGTACCTCCTCAAAAATCTCAAACTCAAACAGCAGCACCTAAACGTCCTGCTTCAACTTTCACAAAACCTATGTCTGAAAAAATCGTACAACAATCTACTGCGTCGCAATCACAATCACTTGCAGCGACGGTTTCAACTATTGCAATTAAAGAGCCACGTGCCTACGCGGACATCATGGAATCTGCACGTATCGTCAAAAATGGCGAATGTGTGTTGGTTAATTTCAAATTTATGGGTGACGCCCAAGCACGTCGCTCGATTGATTTCATGACGGGCGTGGTCTTTACACTTGATGGTGATATTCAAAATGTTGGGGGACAAATCTTCTTGATGACTCCTGCGAATATCACAGTCGATGCAGCTAAAGAAATGTCTATCTTAGCTGGTCAAAATTTTGAAAGTTATGATTTATACTAATGTTTATTACGCTTACTCTTGTTAAATGGCTCTTTTGGTTATTAGATGCTTATTCACTTGTCTTAGTGATTTATGCTTTGATGAGCTGGATTCCAAATTTATACAATACATGGTTTGGACGAGTGATTGTAAAAATCTCCCGCCCCTACCTGAGTCTCTTTGAAAATTTACCTTTGCGTATTGCTGGGTTAGATTTTACAATTCTTGTGGCACTTATCGTGCTTCAATTTATTCAACGATTCATTGTTATTGTACTGCGTGGGATTCTATTTTGACAGAACAAATTTTTCAGCATTATAAAGCAGAAGAACGTCGCTTTATTGAGCGATGTTTGGATTGGATAAGTCGAGTTGAAGAAACCTACAGTGTGATTACCACACCTTTTCTAAATCCACGGGAAGCTGAAATCTTATCAGCCCTTTCAAATCGGCGTGCCCTTTGTCTTTACTCAAGTCGAAGCCTTGCCGAAACAGAGACGGTCAAGATAATTATGGCTCCTGAATTTTATGTTTTAGATCCTGATGATTTTGATCTTGCACTTCTGGAAGTCACTTATGCCTCTAAGTTTATCCAACTTACACACGCCCAAGTCTTAGGTACGTTTTTGGGACAAACTGGCATCAAAAGACAAGAGTTAGGTGATATCATTGTCACTGAAGAAAAAATACAAGTTTTTGTCAGTAAACATTTGGTTGAACTATTTAAAGCTATCGAAAAAATTGGAAGAGCAGCGGTAAAAATCAAGGAAATTTCGCTCGCAGCGCTTGCAAAACCTACTGACAGAGCGGTCAGTGAAGTTGTTCTTGTGGATAACTTACGGCTTGATAAATTAATTGCAGTCGCTTTCAAAATTTCTCGCAATCTCGCTTCAAATATGTTAGAATCAAATAAGGTTAAGATAAATTACCTAGAAATAGATAAGAAAGATTTCTCTGTAAGTACTGATGACCTGATCAGTGTCCGAGGTTATGGACGTTTTAAGGTTGGCCCAGTTTTAGGGCAAACTAAAAAAGGCAAACAGAGAGTTGAATTAGAAATTACTAAAAATAATAAGAAGTAAATTCGAAGCACTTGAAAATCTCATTTAAATAAAAGATTTTCTCAAGATAAAAAGGAGTGATCGATGACATTAAACAGTCTGGACGTTCAAAACAAAACCTTTAACCCACAATTTCGTGGCTTCAGTAAACATGAAGTTGATGAATTTTTGGATATCGTAGTTCGAGATTATGACGAATTTGCACAAAAAATAAAAGATCAAGAACGGGAATTAAAAGCTTTGCGCGAACGCGTGAAATATTTCGATGATATGAAAGATTCATTGAATAAGTCTATCGTTGTCGCTCAAGATGCAGCGGATAACCTCCGTGAACAAGCTAAGAGCGAAGCAGATACGATGAAAATTAATTCTGAGAAAGAAGCAACCGAAGTGGTGGCTAAAGCCGGTCAAAAGAGTGCACTAATTATTGAAGCCGCTAAAAAAGAAGCTGGTTTCATCTTAAATGCTGCCTCAGATGATGCACGTAAACTTGTCCGCGATACGGATGATTTGAAACGCAAGATGCGTCTTTATCATCAACGCATGACTTCAATTATTGAAAATCAATTGGCCTCAATTCAATCAGATGATTGGTCAGAAATATTCAAACCTACCCAAGATTATGTCATTAATCCTGAGGAAAAACTTCAAGAAATTATTGAAGAACATTTGGAAAATGCGGAAACTACTTTAGCTAAAACCCAAGCCATTACTCCTCTTACTGAAGAACAAATGGCTGGGAATTCAACGGATGAAAACTCATCTGATGATACTTCTGCAGAAGATGAAAGCAAAATAGAAGCGACTGAGCAAGAAAATGTTCCTGTTGAATCAGAAAAAGAAGTGACAGATGTTACTGACGAAGCGGTCAGCACTGATAAACAAGCTGACACAGCCGAACAGGCTGAACTTCCAACAGAAACACCATCAGAATCTTCTCCAAAGGCTGATGATGAAACTTCAGCCAGTGAAGATGCAGAACTTTTTCCAGAATTAGAAGCTTCACCAGAAAAGACAGATCCGCTCGATAATCAAGAAACAATTGATTTAAGCGAATTAAAAAATTAAAAATCAGACCAAGATAAGAAAAAATATAATTCAAGCAAGCGAGTGACGATGGAAGACTCGTATTCCCTATTTTTCTTATTATCAGCTGATTGGACTTCTAAAGTGACTGCCAGAATTTATTTTCTCAAAGAAGCTTTAGAAAAATCTTGGACTGAACTAAAAGTAAGCTCAAGCGTCTTGCACGTTACGCAAAAGAGTTTCTGTCAGTAAATTTTACTGACAGAAAAAATGAAGGTGGTACCACGGTTTTTCGTCCTTTGCGAAAAATCGTTTTTTTTATTCAATAAAAACAAAATCGAAAGAAAGAAGAAAATATGAAAATCAAAGATACTTTGAATTTGGGGAAAACAGCTTTCCCAATGCGTGCAGGCTTGCCAAATAAAGAACCAAACTGGCAAAAAGACTGGGCAGATGCGACACTCTATGAGAAACGTCAAGAATTAAATGAAGGAAAACCCTCATTTATGCTTCATGATGGGCCTCCTTATGCGAACGGAAATATTCACCTCGGACACTCTTTGAACAAAATTTCAAAAGATATTATTGTTCGTTATAAATCAATGGCAGGTTTCCGTGCTCCTTATGTTCCAGGTTGGGATACTCATGGTTTGCCAATTGAGCAACAACTTGCTAAAGCAGGCATGAAGCGTAAAGAAATGGATTTGCTTGATTATCTTGAGGAATGTCGTAAATACGCGATGAAACAAGTAGATATGCAACGTTCAGATTTCAAATCCCTTGGTGTTCTTGCTGATTGGGACCGTCCATATTTGACACTATTGCCAGAATATGAGGCAGCTCAAATTCGCGTTTTTGGTAAAATGGCTGAAAAAGGATATATCTATAAAGGACAAAAACCAATTTATTGGTCACCTTCATCAGAAAGTTCACTGGCTGAAGCTGAAATCGAATATCAAGATGTTCGTTCAGCATCAATTTTTGTGGCATTTAAAGCTAAAGATACTAAAGGTAAATTACCAGAAGATGTAGAATTTGTAATCTGGACAACAACACCATGGACAATTCCATCAAATTTGGGAATCTTTGCTCATCCTGACTATGATTATTCAGTTGTAGCAGTTAATGGTCGTAAATTTGTGATTGCCTCAGAAATGCTTGAAGCTGTTGCTGAAAAATTAGAATGGGAAAATCCAGAAGTCCTTCAAACGATTAAAGGTTCTGAATTAGAATATATGGTTGCAAAACATCCATTCTATGACCGTGAAACTCTCATCATGAATGCGGATTATGTTACGCTTGATTCTGGTACTGGCCTTGTACACGTTGCCCCAGGACATGGTGAAGATGACTACTTCGCAAGTCGTAAGTATAAATTGCCTGTTTTATCACCAATTGATAATCGTGGTTATTATACTGATGAAGCCCCTGGACTTGAAGGACTTTTCTACGATGAAGGAAATAAAGTTGTCAGTAAATGGCTTGAAGAAAAAGATGCTTTATTGAAACTCGAATTCTTCACTCACTCGTACCCACATGACTGGCGTACTAAAAAACCGGTCATTTTCCGTGCGACACCACAATGGTTTGCTTCAATCGATGACTTCCGTCAAAATATTTTAGATGAAGTTGAGAAAGTAGATTGGGTAATTCCATGGGGGAAAACTCGTTTATTCAATATGGTTCGTGACCGCGGAGATTGGGTCATCTCACGTCAACGTGCTTGGGGAGTTCCTTTGCCAATTTTCTATGGTGAAAATGGTGAGCCAATCATCACACCTGAAACTATTGACCATGTTGCGAATCTTTTTGCTGAATTTGGTTCAAAAGTTTGGTTTGAACGTGAAGCAAAAGACCTTTTACCAGAAGGATTCACTCATCCAGCTTCACCAAATGGTGAATTCACAAAAGAAAAAGATATCATGGACGTTTGGTTTGACTCAGGTTCTTCTTGGAATGGTGTTCTTAACGAACGTGACTACCTGAGCTTTCCTGCAGATCTTTACCTTGAAGGTTCAGACCAATACCGTGGTTGGTTTAATTCATCAATTACAACCTCAGTTGCGGTTAATGGCGTTGCACCATATAAAGCAGTTCTTTCACAAGGCTTTGTTTTAGACGGTAAAGGACGCAAGATGTCTAAATCAATTGGAAATACAATCGTGCCAAAAGATGTCACTAAGAAATTTGGTGCTGACATTCTCCGTCTTTGGGTGGCCTCAATTGATACTGAATCAGATGTTCGTGTGTCAATGGATATTCTCAGTCAAGTTTCTGAAGTTTACCGTAAAATCCGGAATACATTGCGCTTCTTAATCGCCAATACATCGGACTTTAATCCAAAAGAAGATGCAATTGATTTTGCAGAACTTCGTCCAGTAGACAAATATATGCTTGTGAAATTTAATGAACTTGTAAAACAAATTCGTACAGCTTATGATAACTATAGCTTTATGACTGTTTACAAATCAATCATTAATTTCATCACGAATGATTTATCAGCATTCTATCTTGATTTTGCTAAAGATGTTGTTTATATCGAAGAAGCTAATTCGAAAGCACGCCGTTCTATGCAGACTGTGATGTATGTTGTTCTGAAAGATTTGGTAAAACTTTTAGTTCCGATTTTGCCACATACTGCTGAAGAAACGTGGTCTTACCTCACACACGAAGCAGAAGAATTTGCTTATCTTTCAGAAATGCCTGAAGCTGCCGATATCGCTGGCAGTCAAGAATTGTTGGCCAATTGGCAAGAATTCTTGGACTTCCGTGATAAAGTCTTAAAAGCTTTGGAAAATGCCAGAGAAGCCAAAGAGATTGGTAAGTCTTTAGAAGCTACTGTTACTGTTTATCCAAATGAAGTTGTTCGTACTTTACTTACTGTTATTGATGATAACATCGCCCAACTTTTAATTGTGTCAAACTTTAATATCGCTGACGGATCTGTCAGTGCTGCACCAGAAAATGCAATGGTCTTTGAAGATGTTGCGATTGTGGTTGAGCACGCTGCAGGAGAAGTATGTGAACGTTGCCGTCGAACAGACGAAACCGTCGGAAAAAATGAACATGAACAATTGCATATGCTTTGTGAAAATTGTGCGCAAATTGTGACTACAGAATTTCCCGAAGTTTTAGAAGAAGGGTTCGAAATTTAAACTAAAAAAGTTACTGACCGCTCGGTCAGTAACTTTTTTAATATTTAAGTACTAGTAATTTTTGTTTAAAGTACAGTCAACACGGAAGCGAGCACGCTAAAAAGTGTTAAAATTACCATAATTATCACAACGACCATGGTAACTTTTTGAAAAGTACTTTTTTCTGGTTTTTTATATGCCATAGACCCCTCAGTAAAATTTATTTTAAATTAATTGTAACAAGAAATAGCTGACTTTTCAATGCTTATCTTTAAGTTCATCTGTATCTTTTTGTACTTGAGGGGTTAAAAATTTGGCGAAAGGATCAACTTTCTTCTCTTCATCAGCTGACGTTTTTTCATTGTCATCTACCAAGTCTACAGTTGATACACCTAAATCATCCATCATTTTATCAAAATCATCACGTTTTCTAAATGTAAGTCCCATCGTTTTATCCCCTTAAAAGTAGTAGTTATTTGAAGCACGCTCAAAAAGAGGAGTGATTCTTAACCTTATTTTACTACTTAACAAGAAAAAAATCTAGGTATATAAAAAACTTAGGGAAAAAACGAGAAGAATGGGACTGATGAGGCTTGCATTTCTAGCTTATTTTGAGTATAATGTTAAGGAACGGTAGATTGTGATTATGCAGCCTGCCTATTATAAAACAATTTTCTCAAAGGAGACATTTTTAAAATGGCTAAAGAAGTTTACGACCGTAGCAAACCACACGTAAATATCGGTACTATCGGACACGTTGACCATGGTAAAACTACCCTCTCAGCTGCAATCTCTAAAGTATTGTCAGACAAAGGTTACTCAAAAGCAACTGACTTCGCATCTATCGATGCTGCACCTGAAGAACGCGAACGTGGTATCACTATCAACACTGCTCACATCGAGTACGAAACTGAAAAACGTCACTACGCTCACATCGACGCTCCAGGTCACGCGGACTACGTTAAAAACATGATCACTGGTGCTGCCCAAATGGACGGTGCGATCCTCGTTGTTGCTGCAACTGATGGACCAATGCCACAAACTCGTGAACACATCTTGCTTTCACGTCAAGTTGGTGTTAAATACCTTATCGTTTTCCTTAACAAAGCAGACCTTGTTGATGATGACGAATTGATGGAACTCGTTGAAATGGAAGTCCGTGACCTCCTTTCAGAATACGACTTCCCAGGTGATGATATCCCTGTAATCGCTGGTTCAGCACTTGGTGCTTTGAACGGTGAACCACAATGGGTTGCTAAAGTTGAAGAATTGATGGATATCGTTGACGAATACATCCCAACTCCAGAACGCGACACTGACAAACCACTCCTTCTTCCAGTCGAAGACGTATTCTCTATCACTGGTCGTGGTACAGTTGCTTCAGGACGTATCGAACGTGGTACTGTTAAAGTTGGTGACGAAATCGAAATCGTTGGTATCAAAGAAGAAACTAAAAAAGCTGTTGTTACTGGTATCGAAATGTTCCGTAAAACACTTACTGAAGGACTTGCTGGTGATAACGTCGGTGCCCTTCTCCGTGGTATCCAACGTGACGAAATCGAACGTGGTCAAGTTATCGCTAAACCAGGTTCAATCACACCTCACACAACATTCGAAGGTGAAGTTTATGTATTGAGCAAAGAAGAAGGCGGACGTCACACTCCATTCTTCGACAACTACCGTCCTCAATTCTACTTCCACACAACTGACGTTACTGGTTCAGTTAAACTTCCTGAAGGAACTGAAATGGTAATGCCTGGTGACAACGTGCATATCGACGTTGAATTGATCCACCCAGTTGCGATCGAACAAGGTACTACTTTCTCTATCCGTGAAGGTGGACGTACTGTTGGTTCAGGTATCGTTGCTGAAATCAAAGCTTAATCATACTTTTACGTATATTAAAAACTGTCATTCATGACAGTTTTTTTAGTTCTTATTAGAAAAACTTCCTGGCTTAGGAAGTTTTTAGATTTCTTGCTTGTTGAATATTCCACGATCCACGAAGGTATCCATCTGGAAGTAAAACTTATCTTGAATAATTTTATTGGCATGTTGAAAGATATTAACATTTCTTAAACCAGATTTATCAGTGAGAGAGAGTTTAAAACCATTTAATTCTTTATTAACAATGATTTTGAGTAAAAAACCTTCGTTTGAATTTGGTACTTCCTCAAGCATCCGTTTAAATTCGTAATTTCCAAGTTTTGTTTCCGAAAAAGTCATATCTTTGAGTGTAAATTTCTTGAGTGTAGGTGCAAGACTGTAGATGTATTTGCAGCCTTCTGGTTGTTTTTCAGTGACAAAAGCCATATTTTCTCCTTACTTCTTTAAAATTAATTTAAGATGTTCAGCAAACTTTTTAATTTCATCAATTGTATTCAGCTCCGAAAAAGATATTCGTATATTTTCTTTTAGTTTTTCAGATCCGCTACCATAGATAGCTTCTAAAACATGCGAAGGTTCAATGGTTCCTGCTGTACATGCAGAGCCTGTAGAAATAGCAAAACCAGCCAAATCCAATTTTGTTAAGAGGAGGTCGTGATTTTCATGAGGAAAAGCAATGTTGAGGACATGGGGCATGCTCTTACCAAACTGATTCTTATAAAAAGTGAGGGGTGCTGCGTCAGAATCGAGTTCTTCTAAAAGTGTTTTATGGAGGAGTTCTACTTTTTTATAGTTTTCATCCATATGTTCAATGGCAAATTCTAATGCCGTTGCCATCCCAACGAGTGAATGGATATTTTCTGTACCAGCTCGTCGTTTTTCCTCTTGTTCTCCCCCATGGATTAAGGCGTCAAAACGTAATTTTTCATTAAAGTAAAGTAAACCTACCCCTTTGGGTCCATGAAATTTGTGAGCAGAGGCTGAAAGAAAATCTGCTCCAACTTCCTCGGGATGGACAGGTATTTTCCCAAGCACCTGTGTGGCATCTACGTGGTAGGCAGCCTGATGATTGACTAAAAGCTTCCCTACCTCAGTAACGGGGAGGAGTTGACCTGTTTCGTTATTAGCCCACATCATGCTGACTAAAATTGTGTCAGCACGTAAATTTTCTTCGATAAGTGAAGCTGGGAAACTCCCATCTGCTTTTGGTTTTACAAAGGTAACATCAAAACCGTAACGGTCATGAAGGTATTGTACAGTATTTAAGACAGAAGGATGCTCAATAGCTGTGGTAATAATATGGTTCCCTTTAGCTTTATTGGCTAGAGCGTAGCCAATCAACGCTTGGTTGTTGGCCTCACTGGCACCAGAAGTAAAAAGAATATTGCGGCTATTGACAGCCAAAGCCCGTGCGACTGTTTCCCGAACTTGACGTACAACGTGGCTTGCTTGACGTCCCAGTCCGTGGATGCTTGATGGATTTCCAAAAGTTAAAGTTAAGCTGTCACTCATTGAGGTCACAACTTCCGGAAGAAGTGGTGTGGTTGCAGCATTATCAAGATATATTATAGTATTATTCTCTCTTTCTAAGTTAGGTTGAAAGCGGAAAAATGCAGGCTTTCAAAATACTATTTTTTATTAAATTAAGTGGACATTATCTTACTAGTATAGCCTTTGGGCTGTCATCCGTCAAGAAAGTAAGATAAGTTTTTAGGAGGAATTAAGTTGTGAGATGAGAAAAGATATTGCTGTAACAACAATATCTTTTTTGAAGATTAGAAATCGTTAATTAGTCCTGAGGTTTCTCATGCTCAAAAAGAGGAGAGACAGGGCGTCCTTCATGAATACGTAAGATTGCACTAGCAAGATACTCAGCAGCACTCAGGTATTTAACATTCAGAGGTTTCCGATGTTCAGTAACTACAGAATCAGTCACCAGGATTTCTTTAATATCAGCTTTTTCCAGTGCTTCCGCAGCATTCGTGGTAAAGAGGCCGTGGCTTGCTACAGCATAGATTTCACTCGCTCCTGCTTCACGCACGACTTGTGCAGCATTAGCAAAAGTATTACCTGTATTGAGAATATCATCAATAAGAATAACTTTTTTACCCTCAACATTCCCAATAACATAGCCATTTTCTCGATTAGTATCATCATCTTCATAATCGACAATGGCGATAGCAGATTCAAGATATTCAGCTAGAGATCGAGCACGTTTAATCCCAGAATTTTTTGGAGCAACGACGATTACATCATCGCCATAAAGCCCGCTCTTGCGATAGTAGTCCGCAAAAAGCGGAACAGTGAAGAGATTATCGACAGGTATATCAAAGAAGCCTTGGACTTGAACGGCATGTATGTCAAGTGTAAGGAGTCGATCAGCTCCTGCTTTAACAATCATATCAGCTACAAGCTTAGCCGTGATTGGCTCACGTGAAGTTGCTGTACGATCTTGACGGGCATAGCCAAAATAAGGAATTACGACGTTGATGGTATTAGCAGAAGCGCGTTTGCAGGCATCAATCATAATCAAAAGTTCCCAAAGATGATCATTAACAGGGCAACTCGTAGATTGAACAATAAAAACGTCTTGGCTACGTACGCTTTCTTCCATGTTAATCATGATTTCACCATCGGAAAATTGTTTTGAAGATAATTTTCCTAGAGGGACACCTGTGAATTGGCTAATTTTCTCAGCAAGACCAGGATTTGAGTTTAAGGCGAACAGCTTTAAGTGTGAGTCAGAGTAAACCACGATTTCTCTCCATTTTCTATCTATTGAAATACTTATAGGACTATTTTATCAAAAATATGAGAATTTTCATAGTCTGTTTTGCAAGAAACTTAGTCAAAATATTCAATGCTGAGTTTAAAAAAGTATAAAAAGAAGATGAAGATTCAAATGTTAGAAAATTCAGATTTCACAAACTTAGTATTCTAAAAAATAAATAAAAGAACTTTAAATATTGATAATAAAGGCATTGAAAACATTTTCATGAAAAACGATGTGAAGTTTGTGAAATTTACGGCAAAGTCTTGCATTTGAATTTTCTAAATGATATAATAATCCTGTAAGGTTCGTTAAAGGAAACGGTTACGAACAAAATATCCATTTTAGGGGAAAATAAAATGAAAAAAACTAAAGTCATTTCATTGCTTGCAGTATCAGTACTTTCTGTATCTTTGCTTGCTGCTTGTGGGAATAACAACTCAAGCTCAAGTTCTGATAATAAAACAGAACAATCTTCAAAAGCTGAAGTCTTTGCTGGAGCAACTCAAGGGACAGATAGCTTTGCCGATCTTCAAAAAGGTTTTGCTAAAAATGGAGCTTGGTTGAACGCAACTAAAGGCGATATGGATGCTTCTGGAAAAACTTTGACTGTTGAAGGTCTTTTCTTAGGAGATGGACAAGTCGCTCGTAAATTGGCCATCTATAATCAAGATGATAACCATAAAATCACTGATCGTTATACCTTGACTGTCGATAAAATTGAAGTGAAATCACCAGGCTTCTATATTTCAAATGGTACTGTCAAAGGTAACGTTGATGTCTTCGCTCCTGGATTCCACGCTCAAAATGGTACGGTTGCGGGTTCTGTAGCAGGTGAAGCAACAATTGATGGTAACTTGACCTTTGCTAGTCAAGACCTCTTGGATGCTTATAACAAACTTCCAGATGCTCAAAAAGTTAAAGTAACTGGAACAACCTCAGTAGTTAAAGGAGATGTTGTTTCATTTGAAGCTGGTGGAATTACTGCTGGTTCACATGGTAATGTAACTTATTCATTCAAAGGAAATGGTACGGATACTGAAACAGGCGCAACAACTGGTACAAAAGATGTTTCAGTATTAACAAAAGCGCTTGGTAAAGATGGTGCTTGGCTTGTTTCCGCTAATGGTGATGTGGATGCTTCTGGTAAAGATATTACTGTAGACGGTACATTCCTCAATGAAGATGCAACGGTTCAACGTACACTTGCGATGATTGATCAAAATGATTCACACCAAGTTACTAAATCACATACTTTGACGGTTGACCGTTTGATTATTAAATCACCAGGATTTGATCTCGAAGGTGGTAATATCAAAGGTGATGTTTACGTCGCTGAAAATGCATCAATCAAAGCACGTGACATGAAAGATACTGACGGAAAATCTATCCAATCAGAAATCGATGGTAACCTCTATTTCGCAACTCAAGATCAACTTGATACTTATAAAGCACTTGATGCTGCAAATCAATTTAAAGTAAGTGGCACCGTTGGTGTAAAAACAGCTAAATAAAAGATGTCATAGATAATAGGAAAAGGCTCTGAATGAGCCTTTTTTTCTTTGACAAATTATTGTATAATGAGACATGCGTGTAGTTCTATACAAAGATGAGTAGGTCAACGTTAAGCTTATCAAAATAAGCTATAGTAAGGCGCAATAATGAAAGATATTTTTGAATGCATTTACTGACAGTGCTGTCAGTGTTGATGGACTGATTTTTGTTTAGTAACACATGGAGTTAAAGCTTAAATAATAAAATATGCAGTAAACTGAATCTACAAAACACCTTTTGGTAGATTCAGATTGAGGAGAAATAAAATTTGGCAAAAGAAACATTTTCAATCGAATTTGCAGGGCGAACGCTAACTGTTGAAACAGGGCAAGTCGCTAAGCAAGCAAATGGAGCCGTTGTTGTACGTTATGGGGATACAACTGTCTTAACAGCCGCTACAATGGGTAAGATGTCCTCTGGCGATTTCTTTCCACTTCAAGTGAACTATGAAGAAAAAATGTATGCGGCGGGTAAATTCCCAGGGGGGTTCAACAAACGTGAAGCACGTCCGTCGACTGATGCGACATTGACTGCGCGTTTAATTGACCGCCCTATTCGTCCTATGTTTGCTGAAGGTTTTCGTAATGAAGTTCAAGTCATTAATACTGTTCTTTCTTACGATGAAAATGCTTCTGGTCGCGTGGCAGCTATGTTTGGTTCTTCTTTAGCGCTTGCAATTTCTGATATTCCATTTGATGGACCAATTGCAGGTGTTGAAGTTGCTTATATTGATGGAGAATATATCATCAATCCAACTGTTGCGGAAAAAGAGGCATCAAGTTTGGAGCTCTCTGTTGCGGGAAATATCAACGCAATCAATATGGTTGAATCTGGAGCCAAGGAACTTTCAGAAGAAGTAATGCTTGGTGCACTTTTGGCAGGACATAATGCTGTTAAAGAATTAATTGAATTTCAAAATGAAATTGTTGCAAAAGTTGGAAAAGAAAAAGCTGAAGTTGAACTTTTGCATGTTGATGAAGATTTAAAAGCCGAAGTGATTGCAGCTTACAATTCAGATTTGCAAAAAGCAGTTCAAATTGAAGAAAAATTGGCGCGTGAATCTGCGACAAAAGCAGTTAAAGAGGCGATAATTTCTGTTTACAGTGCAAAATATGAAAATGATGAAAATCTTGCTATCATTTTACGCGATGTTGCTGAAATACTTGAAGAGATGGAACATGCAGAAGTTCGTCGCTTGATTACTGAAGATAAAATCCGTCCTGATGGTCGTAAGATTGATGAAATTCGTCCGCTTGATGCTGAAATTGACTTTACCCCACGTAATATTACACATGGGACAGGTTTATTTACTCGTGGTCAAACCCAAGCATTATCCACATTGACTTTGGCACCAATGAGTGAGGCACAAATCATTGATGGCTTGAATGATGAATATAAAAAACGTTTTATGCATCATTATAATTTCCCGCAGTATTCTGTTGGGGAAACAGGACGTTACGGGGCTCCTGGTCGTCGTGAAATTGGTCACGGAGCGCTCGGTGAACGTGCTTTGGAACAAGTATTGCCTTCTCTAGAGGAATTCCCTTATGCCATTCGTTTGGTCGCTGAAGTTTTAGAATCAAATGGTTCGTCATCACAAGCTTCAATCTGTGCAGGAACACTTGCGCTGATGGCTGGTGGTGTGCCAATCAAAGCACCAGTTGCTGGGATTGCGATGGGCTTGATTTCTGATGGAACAAATTATACTGTTTTGACAGATATTCAAGGGCTTGAAGACCATTTTGGTGATATGGACTTTAAGGTTGCAGGAACGCGTGCTGGGATTACTGCGCTGCAAATGGATATTAAAATTTCAGGAATTACACCAGAAATTCTTGCCGAAGCTCTTGCACAAGCAAAAACTGCACGTTTCCAAATTCTTGATGTAATTGAAGCAACAATTGCACAACCTCGGAAAGAGTTGGCACCGTCAGCACCTAAAATTGATACAATTACAATTCCTGTCGATAAAATTAAAGTTGTTATCGGTAAAGGTGGCGAGCAAATCGATAAAATTATTGCTGAAACGGGCGTAAAAATTGATATTGATGAGGAAGGACTTTGTTCAATCTTTTCATCTGATCAAGCAGCAATTGATCAAGCAAAAGCGTTGATTACTGAACTTGTTCGTGAAGCAAAAGTTGGTGAAATTTATGATGCAAAAGTAGTTCGTATCGAAAGTTTTGGTGCTTTTGTAAATCTATTTGGTAAGCAAGATGCAATGGTGCATATTTCTGAAATGGCTTGGGCGCATACGGATAAAGTGGAAGATTTGTTAAAAGTAGGCGATAGTGTCAAAGTCAAGATCTTAAAGATTGATGACAAGGGACGGGTAGATGCCTCTATGCGTGCTTTAGTTGAAAAACCAGAGGACTATGTTGAGCCAGAGCGTAAGCCGCGGGAGAAACGGGAAAATTCTTCCTACCGCAAGGGAAATAACCGTCATCATAATTTTGAACGCCGTGAGCGTACTCAATATGCTGATAAGGAAGAAGTCAAGACTGATAAGACCTATCCACACCAATTTGAGCGTCGCGAACGTCATCATCAACTAGATCAGGACTTCCCAGAACTTTCAAATCAAAAACCTGAATAAACGGAAAAGCTGTAAAATGGGGTGATCAGAGTACAAAAGTTACTGACAGCCCTGTCAGCAAAAAATATGGCTAAATATACTATTAATCCAGAACTTGATGAGCGCTTGCGTTTATCTCTTGACAACCCAGGGTCATTCATGGAAGACTTATCATTGGTCTATGCATTTCATCAATTCCCCGTTTTAGTTCCTAAAGAAGTATTCTTCGTACCTTTAGAAGACCATAAAGCAATCCCTGTTTTTACGACAGAAAAAGAACTGGAGGTTTTCTTATCGGAATTAGAGGATTTCGAGACAGAGTGGGAATTACACTCTTTAGTCGATCTCTTGGATCAACTCATGCCTACAGATATAGATGTGGTGGCGATTAACCCCAAATTGCCTCAAGATGAGGATCGGGGGAATACTGTCTACTTTGGGAAGTCTGAATTCATACAATTTTTGGTTCATTATACAGAGATTTTGAATAAAGCGTTCAGTCCAGAAAACCTTCAGGCTCCGCAAGCAGATAAGTACTATTTTGTCCCTGCTTTTGTGACGCTGAACAATAAACGGCATTTTCCAAATCTAATGAGTGAAACGAACCAAGAATATCTTCCTCTTTTTGATAACTTGGATAGTCTCTCAAAGTGGTATGGTGAAGCTTATTTTAGTAAAGAATTTAAGGAAAATAATGGTCAGGTTTTGTTCATGAAGTTGCCAGAGTTGCTTCATCCAACAGATGATGCGGACAATGATTTTGGCAAAACGGTTGGGATCACAGTTAATCCTTTAGATTATTCACAAGAAGATGTCAAAAATTCAATGATTACATGGGAAGAACTAGGCTTGTAATTGTATTGGACGGGTCTAGGTCATCCTTGGTCTGAGAAATGAGATGAATACTTATGGTATAATCACTATAAGTATTTTTTAACGAAGTAGGAAATAATGAGCGAAAAAAAGAAAGGTTTCTGGCGAGAAGCCATTCGGGTAACCAAAGAAAATGATCCCGCAGCGCGGACAGCCTTGGAAGTCTTATTGACTTATCCAGGAGTTAAAGCTTTAGCGGCACATCGGCTTTCTCATTTTCTGTGGCGACACCATTTTAAACTTTTGGCGAGGATGCATTCTCAATTTTGGCGTTTTTGGACACAGATAGAGATTCATCCTGGGGCACAGATTGATTATGGCGTCTTTATTGATCATGGCTCTGGTTTAGTTATAGGAGAAACGGCTGTTGTTGAACATGATGTGAAACTTTATCACGGCGTCACCCTTGGTGGGACTGGAAAAGATAAAGGAAAAAGGCATCCTACTGTAAGACATGGTGCTTTGATTTCAGCACATGCTCAACTGCTCGGACCTATTGAGGTGGGGGCAAATGCTAAAGTTGGCGCAAGTGCAGTGGTTGTAAGTGATGTTCCTGAGCGGGTAACGGTTGTAGGTATCCCTGCACGTGTGGTCAGGGTAGATGGCAAGAAAGATATAAAGAAAATCACGACCCTAGAAGAGCGCCGTGAAGCAAGTTACCATTCCTCTCATCACCCCTCAGACCAATAAAGAGCTAGAATAAGAAAAACAGATAGAATTTTTTGAGGAAGGCCTTAACGCTTCTTTTTTGAAAGAGAACAGGAGCTGACAGCTCCATCAGTTAGGGAAATGGAAAAATATGCTGAAAATTTATAATACGATGAGTCGACATCTAGAGGAATTTCAACCACTTGAACCGGGAAAAGTGAAAATGTATGTTTGTGGTCCAACGGTCTACAATTATATCCACGTGGGTAATGCAAGAAGTGTCGTTGCGTTTGATGTGATCAGAAAATATCTGGAGTATCGTGGTTTCACTGTGGACTATGTCTCTAATTTTACAGATGTGGATGATAAGATTATCAAGGTAGCGCACAATGAGTCTACAACGCCTCAGGAAGTCTCAGAGCGCTATATTAGAGCTTTCTATGAGGATACTGCAGCATTAAGCGTGAAAAAGGCAACGCACAATCCCAAAGCGACTGAATATATTTCAGATATGGTCGTCTTTATTCAAGATTTGATTGATAAAAAATTTGCTTATGTCGTCGATGGCGATGTATACTTCCGAGTAGCAAAAGCTAAAGATTATGCCAAATTAGCAAACAAGAATCTTGCAGAGCTTTTAGAGGGAGCTTCAGGACGCTTGGATGAGGAAGCTGCGCGTAAAGAATCGGCTGCTGATTTTGCCTTATGGAAGGCAGAAAAAACAGGAGAAATCTCTTGGGATGCTCCTTGGGGTGCGGGTAGACCAGGTTGGCATATTGAATGTTCAGTGATGAGTACGTCACTTTTAGGAGATACAATTGATATCCATGGTGGGGGCGCCGATTTGGAATTCCCACATCATACGAATGAAATTGCCCAATCAGAAGCAAAGACAGGACAAAAGTTTGCGAATTACTGGATGCACAATGGATTTGTAAATGTGGATGGTGAAAAAATGTCCAAATCACTGGGAAATTTTACCACTGTACATGAGCTTTTACAGGCTATTGAGCCACGTGTTCTTCGATTTTTCCTAGCAACGACGCATTATCGTCGCCCAGTTAATTTTACTGAAGAAGGGCTACAAGATGCGGAAAATAACGTTAAAAAGCTTGAAAATGCTTATCGTAACCTTGACGCCTCTGCTGTATTATCTGAAACGGAGCTGATAGAGCTGTCAGTATTTCAAACTAGTTTTAAAGAGGCGATGGACGATGATTTCAACATTGCAAATGGACTTACAGTCTTTTACGACTTTATCAGCTGGGTTAACAAAGGTCATGGCGGAATGCTAACACTGGAGTTCTTTGATCAAGTGCTTGAAATCTTAGGCATTCATTTCGAAAAAGCAGAACGACTCGCAAGTGAGATTGAAGCAATGATAGAGGCGCGCCAAGTAGCGCGTGAAGTGCGTGATTTTGCTAAAGCTGACGAAATCCGTGATCAACTTAAAGCTGAGGGAATCGTTTTGGAGGATACGAAAGAAGGGGTGCGTTGGCATCGTGAATAAACAACAAGCAGCATTACTAAATGGAATCGCATTGGCCTACATAGGAGATGGAGTCTATGAGGTCTTTGTCAGAGACTATCTCTTGAGCAAAGGCTTGACCAAACCAGCTCAACTCCAAAAACATGCGACACAGTTTGTTTCTGCCAAAGCACAGGCAAAAATATTTGCAGCTATGGAAGCGGTGGGTTTTCTCACTGAAGAAGAGTTGAATTATTTTAAGCGCGGGCGCAATGCTCATTCGAAAACTACAGCTAAAAATACGGATGTAGTCACTTATCGAATCTCTACAGGATTCGAAGCGGTCATTGGGATTTTACATTTGACCCACCAAGAAGAACGTCTCCAAGAATTATGGAAATTTTGTGTTAAAGTTATTGAAAATCCAACACCTGAAGAAAAATAAAGTTATTTTTAGAATACGTTTTATTCAACTAGTGGAATCATAAAATTACTAGAGCATCAAAGGTATGAAAAGCTTGCAAAGCCACAAGCCATCAGCCTTTTGACCACCTTTATTTAGGAAAAATGAAAGTATTAAGCAAATTATTTTCAAAAAGAAAAATAATCCGCTAGAATAGGTATGCGTATAAAACAGCGGAAAGAAGAAGAAATGTATAGAGTAGTAACGATGTACGGCACCGACGAGCCATGGTGGTTCTTCGATGGCTGGAAAGAAGATATTGTTTCAGTTGATGAATTTGATGATTTTTATAAAGCTTTAAAATGCTATAAAAAAGAATGGTTAAAAATGGCCAGCAAGTTTAAAGAATACACAAGCAAGGAAGGTTTACAAACCGCCTTTTGGCAATCTGGTGATGAGGAGTGGTGTGAAGAATGTGTTGGATATCTCCAACGCTATCATAGCATTGCGCTCCTTGAGGATTGGCATGCGATACCGCTTGAGAAGAAACGATCTGGCTACAGTAAAAAGTCAGCCGAACTTCCAGGTCGATTTTGTGCCCTGCGTGGTGAAGCCTAAGAAAAAAGTTGCTCTTCTGGAGGGACTTTTTTCTATCTAAGCATTTTACTAGCCATTTACTAAGAAAAGTATTATAATAATTTTATAATAAATTTCTTAGTAAAGGAGGGCGAGATGAAAAGAACATTAATTATATTAGACGGTTTATTGCTCTCTTTAATTGTGATTCTTGGCATTGCCCTTTTTTTCAGCGTACAAAATCAGCGCGATGAGCGTTCCATCACGACGACCCAACGTACTTCTAGTCAAAGTTCTGAACGTGCTTTGAGAATTGTTGCCGATGAGCTAGTGGAAGGGAAATTTGATTCTTTAGCTGGCTTGTGGAAAAATGAGCATCTGGAAGCAAATTCTGCACAAGAAGTGGTAATCACAGGTCCATTACTGACGCGTGATGGTGCTTCTGATGAGCTCGTTTTTCGGGAAAAAAATAGTGATACTGGATTGATCCGGCTAGGGCTTAAAGAAAAGGAAGAAGTAATTATCGCCATTTATCCACGTGGCAGTGCTATCCCCGTAAGGACAGCCCAAGGTGAAGTGGATTATACAGGCGAAAGTGATCCTACGGATATGGAGCAAGATCGGCTGATTGTCGGGCAAGGTTACTTGAATGCTCAACAAACTGAACAAAAGGTTTTCTATCGTCAGATGGAAGAAACAATCTAAAATAAAAATAGTATGGGAAAGAAAGTTCTTTTTTGAGAAAATCCTCTTGAAATATAATCTGAAATAGGGTAAAATATCAATATCTTAGTAAGAACTCGATGGTCAAAGCTCGGGAAAATATGCGAAAGTCACTGGAAGTCACTGACCGCTCGGTCAGTAATTTTCGGAGTGAGTTTTTGTCGTATTTTTCACAGCTTTGGCTTTTTTGTTTGAAAAAAATAAAGCACAAAGAATTGTTTAGTTATGATTAGA
This sequence comes from Lactococcus taiwanensis, assembly GCF_014905395.1. Taxonomy (GTDB): domain Bacteria; phylum Bacillota; class Bacilli; order Lactobacillales; family Streptococcaceae; genus Lactococcus; species Lactococcus taiwanensis. The sequence continues at coordinate 177,490 of NZ_BNDT01000004.1, read as the reverse complement.
AAAATCTAAAAGAAAAGGACGAATTTTGTAAAATTCGAAGCAAAAAAATGGACGTTCAAGAAAATTATGATGTCATTGTTGTAGGAGCCGGGCATGCGGGTGTAGAAGCTAGTCTTGCTGCAGCGCGAATGGGCTGTAAAACCTTACTTTTGACCATCAACTTAGATATGGTTGCTTTTATGCCTTGCAACCCTTCTATTGGTGGTTCAGCCAAGGGAATCGTCGTACGAGAAATTGATGCCTTAGGTGGTGAAATGGGTCGCAATATTGACAAGACCTATATCCAAATGAAAATGCTCAACACAGGTAAGGGACCAGCGGTTCGAGCCTTAAGAGCTCAAGCGGATAAAAATGAATATGCGTTATCAATGAAAAATACCGTTTCTGACCAAGAAAATTTAACCCTTCGTCAGGGAATGGTAGAAGAACTGTTGGTAAATGAAGCGCAAAACGAAGTGGTAGGTGTAAAGACTGCGACTGGGACACGTTATGGGGCTAAAACAGTCGTGATCACGACCGGGACGGCGCTACGTGGAGAAATCATCATTGGAGAGTTGAAATATGCCTCAGGTCCCAATAATTCGCTCTCTTCAATCGGCTTGGCAGATCATTTGCGCCAACTTGGTTTTGAAATTGGGCGTTTTAAAACGGGTACACCTCCACGTGTGTTGGCCAGCTCGATTGATTACGATAAAACGGAGATTCAACCTGGCGACACTGCACCCAATCATTTCAGCTTTATGAGCCGTGATGAAGATTACCTCAAAGATCAAATTCCTTGTTGGTTGACTTATACAACAGAAAATAGTCACACCATCTTGCGAGAAAACCTCCATCGTGCACCGCTCTTTTCAGGAATGGTCAAAGGTGTTGGCCCTCGTTATTGTCCATCTATTGAAGATAAAATTACCCGCTTTGCTGATAAACCACGGCACCAATTGTTCCTTGAACCAGAAGGACGCAACACCGAAGAAGTTTATATTGGTGGACTTTCAACATCAATGCCAGAAGATGTCCAATTTGATCTGGTACGCTCTATCCCAGGGCTTGAAAATGCACAAATGATGCGGACCGGTTATGCGATAGAATATGATGTCGTCATGCCTCATCAACTTCGCCCAACTTTAGAAACTAAACTCATCGCTGGCCTCTTTACTGCGGGACAAACCAATGGGACGTCAGGTTATGAAGAAGCTGCTGGTCAAGGCTTGGTAGCGGGAATCAATGCTGCGCTTAAAGTTCAAGGAAAACCTGAGTTTATTTTAAAACGGAGTGAAGCATATATTGGCGTAATGATCGATGACTTGGTCACTAAAGGGACGCTTGAGCCTTACCGCTTGCTGACATCGCGTGCAGAATACCGCCTGATTCTCCGTCACGACAATGCGGATCGCCGTTTGACAAAAATGGGGCGAGAAGTTGGTTTGGTATCCGATCAACAATGGGAAATTTATGAACAAAAGATGGCTCAATTTGATCGAGAAATGAAACGGTTATCAGCTGAAAAATTAAAACCATTACCTGAAACGCAAGAAAAGTTAGGTGCGATGGGATTTGGTCCAATTAAGGATGCTCTAACAGGAGCAGAATTTTTGAAACGTCCTGAGGTTCATTATGATGATGTCATTAATTTCATTGGCGCAGCCCCAGAAAAAATTGACCGCACGGTCATTGAGCTGATTGAAACTGAAATTACTTATGAAGGTTATATCAAGAAAGCCATGGATCAGGTTGAAAAGATGCACCGTTTAGAAGCAAAACGTATTCCTAAGAATATGGACTGGGATAAACTTGATTCTATTGCGACAGAGGCGCGTCAAAAATTTAAAAAAATTAACCCTGAAACTTTGGGACAAGCAAGTCGGATTTCGGGAGTTAATCCTGCCGATATTAGTATTCTGATGGTTTATCTCGAAGGCAGATAAAAACAGAGTAAAAGCGTTACTGACAGAGCTGTCAGTAACGCTTTTTTCTTGTGCATTGATGAGAAAGTTGTTAAAATGAGCTTAAATAAGGAGTTGCTAAGGTATGACGGACATAAAAAACATCATCTTCGATTGGGACAATACCCTTTTTCCCTTCAAAGAAAAGTATTGGGAGAGTGCTCACCGCAAACTCTTTAAAGCGACCTATGATTTTGAAGAAGAAGCGCTAGATCAGTTCATGGTAAAATATCATGAATTTGATGAGCAACTTTGGCCGAAAGTTCATGCGCATCAACTGACTATTGCTGAGTTACGCGAAGAGCGCTTGCGCCTGACTTTAAAACACTTTGGAAAACCCATCGATGAATCAGAAGTGAAAGGCTTCTTTGCGAAGTTCCTCTTAACTTTATTTGATGAGATTTGTCCTGATCCAGTATTACTTGAGACAATGCAACAGCTCTCAAAAAACTACAATATTGCGCTATTAAGTAATGGTGGATATGTGGAACAACGAGAAAAATTACGACGCGCAGGTTTTGATGGACTTTTTCCTACTTATATTTCGGGAGAGACGGGTTTCTTGAAACCTGACCCCCGTGCTTTTACACACCTTCTTGAAAAAGAAGGCTTCGAGGCATCAGAAACTTTAATGGTTGGTGATTTAGTAGAACATGATATCTTACCTGCTCAATCTTTAGGTTTAAAAACAGCTTATCTTGGTCCAAAAAAAGGTACAGGAGCAGACTTTGAATACAGGACATTGGCACAATTTTTTAAAGCTTTCCTCAAATAAAAAAGGGGCCTAAGGACCCTTATAAAAATTTTTTAGTGAAGTGTTAGGGGCTGATCCGTGAGATGAAGGACATCTACTGACAGCTTGGTCAGCAGATAAATACCATTCTTATCAAAATTAACCACCATCTTTTCAAATTGACCAGATACCTGCTCAATATAAAAAGTAAAGGCGCCGCTAAGATTGCCCGTTACAACAAGAGCGAGGGTGCGTTCTGGGTCATCCATGACCTTTAACCAAAGGTGAGTATTAAGAATGTACTGAATGCCAGGTTCGTTGTTTAAAATTAAGAGATGCGGAAAGTCTAACTCCGTACCACTGACAGGTTCTCCTTCTAAAGGATAGACCATAGGATCAATCTCATCATAAGCAATCAAGTCATCTAAGACGTCGCTGACAAGTTGAGTGGTCATTGCCCGGTCACTGGCAGGAATAATTACTGGCGAAGTTTTACTGACCGATCCGTCAGTAATATAGAGTTCATTCATCAAACCCATACCAAACATTTGTTTTCGATGATTGGACCAGTTTTGCGTTTTTTTGATTTCTTCTGAGAGGTGGCTTAAGTCAATCGGGGTCATGTATAATCTCCTTTCAATCAAGTTTTTTAAGTATTTAAAATTAATCATTTTTCTGCGCTTTCCTCAATAGGACGTGGGAGTAGGGAGAGGCTGCAGGGTGAGATCGTCCATCACTTGATAGGGGCGTTCGATTTTATCCGAATTCGGATGCTGATGCTTTATCGTGATGATCGTTACGTAGCTATTGTTGTTCATAAGTCTCTCCTTTTTAGTTATTTATAATAATTTTATCATTTTTTTATCATTTGACGAAACGATATGTTCCATGATTTACGGTAGGAGTGATTCAAACGGTTATAAAAAGAAGACAACATTTATAGAAAAGCCAGTGGGCTTAGTGTAAAATAAAGTTAAGTCAAGTCCGGTTTATTAATAAAACGAATGATAAGGAGAAACGCATGAAAGTAGTCATCGTTGGGGGATCTCATGCCGGTATTGCCTGTGCACGCCACGCCCGTAAGAACTATCCCGATGCAGAAATTGTCCTCTATGAAAAACAAAAGCAGTTAGGATTTATTGCTCAGAGTATTCCTTGGTATTTGATGGGAAGAGAAGATTTACTTGAGCATGCCACCTATACCACTGTCGAAGAACTTCAAGCCCAAGGGATTACGACTTTTACCGAAACCACAGTACGGACGATTGACACGAAGCAAAAACAACTTTTTATCACAAAGGAAAACAGTCAAAATATTGAGGCTATCTCCTATGATAAATTAGTGCTGGCAACAGGCTCTTATCCCTTGTTACCAATGTTTAGCGCAGAGAATCAAGAGCGTGTGATTGTCATCAAAAATATGGAAGATGCGCAGCGTGTGAAAGCTTTATTTGAGACCGCCAAAAAAGTGATTGTTGTTGGTGGCGGGTTTATCGGCGTTGAAATTGCCCGAATTTTTGCAGCACGTCAGATAGGAGTGGCGCTCATCCAAGCCCATCATTATCTTCTGGATCGTTACTTAGATGAACCAGCAGCACGCTGCATTGAAGATAACTTGCAACGCGAAGGCGTTCAACTTCACCTTTCTACTTTTCCGATTGATATTCGGCAGGAGAATGGTCAACTTCATCTTTATACAGATCAATATGATAAAATTGAAGCAGACGCGATTATTTATTCAGTGGGCTTTCGTCCCAATTCTTTTCTGCTAGCTAATCAGGTTATTCTTGGAGATATGGGGGCTATTGAAGTAGATGAGTACATGCGCAGTAGTCAGCCAGATGTTTTTGCAATTGGTGATTGTGCCACTTCAAAAGTGGCCCATCTGAAGGAGAATAAATATCTCCCCCATGCGAGTGAAGCAATCCGGCAAGGCCAAATCGCTGCACTTAACTTGGTAGCACCACGACAAAAAATCCGTCCAACACAAGGAACTTATAGTATGAACCTTGAGGAACACACCGTATGTGCGACAGGTCTTACACGGAAAAAAGCTCAAGAAGCAGGCTTTGACTGTGACCAAGTGCATTATAAAAACGCCTCTCTTACAGGAAAAAGTTATACGAATATCTGGTTAACCTATGAAAAAAGTAGCCATAAAATTTTTGGTGCTCAGGTTGAAGGAACCACAGTCGGGATTGCAAGTTATGCTGATTTATTCTCTTTAGCTATCCAAAATGACCTGCGAACCGAAGACCTGGAGTTTAGTGATTTTTATTTTAAACACGGTTATAAAAATCCTGAAGGAATGATCAATACCTTAGCGGAACTTGTCCGCGATAAAGATCCACTCATTTAAAAAAATAAAGGAGTAAAGGAGGAGCATATGATTCAAGTTGAAGATACCAAGTATGATGACTTAGCCTATTGTCACCAACTACTCTCGGCTTTGGAACAACTTGAGCAAAATAAAAACACGCGGGCAAAATTGAAAGAAAAATTTCAAAAGCAAATGCAAGTTAAAAGCCGACTTTTTGCTTGTGGAAGTGTGTGCTTCGTCCCTCTTTTTACACTCTTATTGCTTAGCTTGAGCTTACTAAAGTCAAGCTTTGGGAAGACACAATTTTTGATTTTAAGTGGCGGTGCTTTGCTTTATCTGCTGGACCTCTTATGGTGGAAATACAGAGGTAAAAAAAGGCTCGCATTACACAAAGAGATAATGTTTCGCACCGAGCGCTCGAAAATTGATCAGTTTTCGCAACGTTTAACCACGAGCGAACCTCTCGCCAATCCTCGCCTGCCCCAGCAGTATCTTACACCAGAAATGGTGCGGCAAATTATCGCTTATCTTAACAAAAGACACGCTGGCTTTTTGGAAGAAGCCATTTATATGATGGAACTTGATTTGCGCCACACAAAATATAACAAAGATGCCCTACCAATAGAGCAAGTGCTCCAATCAGAGAATGAAGGCTTACAGAAAAAACAAGGAAATCAAGAAAAAAAGCTTGACAAGATTTAAAATAACTGATAGAATAATAGAGTTGAAAAGCAGAAGCACCCGCTTCTCGCCTTAGTGGTTATAGCCCTGGGCAAACGAATGGAATTATTCAAAAACGAATGTTTTCATGAGCGGGGCGAGATTGTCGTTCCGCTTTTGTTTTTCTTAAATATCATATTTAGAAGGAGAACGAATATAGCTAAACAAGACAATAGAAAACCTATGATGAACGGTGCAATCCGTGCTCGTGAGGTTCGTCTCATCGGCGCTGAGGGTGAACAATTAGGTGTCACACCAACGTCTGAGGCGCTGATGCAAGCTGAAAATCTTAACATGGATTTGGTTTTGATTTCAAATCAAGAACCACCTGTTGCAAAAATCATGGATTATACAAAATTCATGTTTGAGCAAAAGAAAAAGCAAAAAGAAGCGAAGAAGAAACAAGCTGTTGTTTCTGTCAAAGAAGTACGTTTATCACCAGTGATTGACCAAAATGACTTTGACACAAAACTTCGTCAAGCTATCAAGTTCCTTGAAAAAGGGGACAAAGTTAAGGTTTCAATTCGATTCAAAGGTCGGATGATTACTCACCAAGATGTGGGTCGTCAAGTGATGGACAAGTTCGCGCAAGCAACAAAAGATGTTGCTGTTGTTGAACAAAGAGCCAAAATGGATGGACGCCAAATGTTCTTGCAACTTGCTCCTATCAAAAAATAGGAAGCTTTGCCATTGGAGCCATCAAGAAGGGAAAATCGCCCTTCGCCCTTTCTTTCTTGCTAGGTCTTGATAGAAAGGACATGGAAGTGAGCTTTCATGTATTGATATAAATTAAGGAGAATTATAATGCCAAAACAAAAAACTCACCGCGCATCTGCTAAACGTTTCAAACGTACTGGTTCAGGCGGTCTTAAACGCTTCCGCGCTTACACTTCTCACCGTTTCCACGGTAAAACTGTGAAACAACGTCGTCAACTTCGTAAAGCTTCTATGGTTTCTAAAGGTGACTTCAAACGTATCCGTCGCATGGTTGCGACTATGAAATAATTTCCAAAGGAATTATTTCAAGTAACAGTCTGGGAGACTGTTACGGTAGGAGCAAGCCCTGCAGGAGCGTAGCGACTAAAGGGACTATGAAATAACTCATCTGATTTTAGAAATCCATCTAGACAGTTGAACTTTAAATTTTCTTGCTTCAATTAAAATTAAAAATAAATTTGTCTTTGAAGACAAAATTGAAATCTACTAAGAATTAAAGGAGAACACACATGGCACGTGTTAAAAATAGTGTTGCTACACGTAAACGTCGCAAACGCGTATTGAAACTTGCAAAAGGTTACTACGGAGCTAAACATAAACTCTTCAAGACTGCTAAAGAGCAAGTCATGAACTCATACTACTACGCTTTCCGCGACCGTCGTCAAAAGAAACGCGACTTCCGTAAATTGTGGATTGCACGTATCAATGCAGCTGCACGTATGAATGGACTTTCATACAGCAAAATGATGCACGGTTTGAAATTAGCTGAAATCGAAGTGAACCGTAAAATGCTTGCTGACTTGGCTGTTGCTGATGCAGCTGCATTCACTTCACTTGCAGAAGAAGCTAAGAAAGCTTTGGCTAAATAATTACATTAAAATCTATCCTTCGATAGATTTTTTATTTTGAAGCTATTTTTTTAAATTATGATACCGCACAAAAGAAGCTCAAATCTAGGATTTGAGCTTCTTTTGTGCACTGATGTTTAAAATTTAGCATGATGAATAAAAAATTAACGCTTTTAAAAATGATATAATAAAGGGAACTGATGGTGGATAGAAGGGGAAGATATGTTAGTAAATTTTAGAGATATTCAGACACAAAATTCAAAAGAATCTCGACTAAAAAAGAATCTATTTTTTAGAGGAGGCCAGTTGACTGATTTAACAGCTGAGGATAAAAAAATTCTTACTGATAAGTTTCGAATTGGGAAGATTTATGATTTTAGGGGGCAAGAAGAAGTCACTACTCAACCAGATGTCTCCCTCGATGGTGTGAATTATGAAAATATAGATATTCTGGCTTCTGCGACTTCAGGAAATAGCGGCTCCTTGCAGGACATGATTATTAATGCCACAGATATTCGTGAAGCGATGATGAAAACTTATGAAAGTATTGTTATCAGCGAGTCTGCCTTAGAAGGTTATCGCACCTTTTTACTTGATCTTTTAGACCAAAAACAAGCTGTTTATTTTCATTGTTTTGCTGGAAAAGATAGAACAGGATTTGCTGCCGCCTTGCTTTTAAGATTATCAGGAGCTTCTGATGAGGAAATAATGAAAGATTATCTCAAAACAAACAGTGCTCGCAAAGAGGTCAATCAAGAAATCATTAATGCAGTGAAAGCAACGCTCACTGAAGATCAAATTGCGGGCTTACAGATTGCACTTACTGTTGATAAGAATTATTTGCTTCATGCGAGAGAAATTATGAACAAACATTTTGGGTCTTTTGAGGGTTACTTAAGAGAAGGGCTTGCGCTTGAGAAGGATTACGTGGAGTATTTTCAAGCGCTTTATTTAAATCAAAAATCATAACAAATAAAAAAGGAGCAGTTTAAGGCTCCTTTTTTTCGTTTTAGTCGCGAACTACGAGGACGTCGCACGGTGCATTCTTAATGATGTAATCGGCAACGGATCCAATGAAAATTCTTTCAATGTAAGAAAGACCAGTTGCTCCAAGAACAATAAGGTTAATGTTTTCTTCTTTTGGTAGGGTTTGACCAAGCATGATTTTTGGTGAACCAAATTCCACACGTGTTTTAACGTTTTTCACACCCGCTTTTTTTGCTTCTTCTGCAAAGTCGCGGATGAGATTTTCAGCACCTTTATGCGTGTCATCAGCTACAACAGAGTCATAAGCTGAGATCGATTGGAAGGCACGGAGGTCAATAATATTGGCAATGACCAGTTCAGCATCGTTACGAATAGCAGTAGCAACAGCTTTATCAAAGGCTTTAGTAGCTTCTACGGAACCATCAAGACCAACAAGGATTTTTTTATAGTTGTCTAACATAGGCGACTCCTCCATCAATTCATTTGTTTATATTTTAATTTTACTCTTATTTTGTTCATTTGTAAAAAGAAAACTGCTGCTTTGGTGGAATATGGTATAATTGTTAGAGTGAATTTCTGAAGGTTACGAATAAAATTTTACTGACGAATCTGTCAGTAAAAAAATGACAAGGTGTGCCAGCTTAAAGCTTTAGCTTACAGCACTTTGACATGCGAATCATGAGGACTTTAGAAAACTGTAAGAAATAGGTGAGAAAATATGACTCGATATGCTGTGGTGGATCTGGAAGCGACCGATGCTCATAGTAGTGAAAATAAAATTATTCAGATAGGGATTGCCTTGGTGGAAGAAGGCCGGATTGTGGGGACTTTTTCGACTGATGTGAACCCTCATGAAACTTTACTACCAAGAATCAGTGAGCTGACGGGGCTGTCAGATAAGCGCCTAAGTGTTGCTCCTGATTTTTCTGAGATTGCGGGCGAAGTCCGGGAGATTTTAACGGACTGTGTTTTTGTTGCGCACAATGCCCGTTTTGACTATGGGCTTTTAGAAAAAAGTTTTTTTATGGCAGGCTTGGAGTTTAACGAGATGCCTCGGGTGGATACAGTCGATTTAGCGCGGGTCTTTTTTCCAACTTTTGATAAATATGGCTTAGAAGCGCTGAGTGAGCATTTACATCTCTCTCATGAACATCCTCACGCGGCCCTATCTGATGCTTACGCAACAGCTGAGCTTTTATTAAAGATTCAAGAAAAAATTCGTGCGCTTCCACGTGTTGTACTTGAAGAATTATTGCGGCATGCGGATAACTTACTTTTTGAAACCAAATTATTTTTACAAGAGCAGTTGGAAAAAACGGAGCTGGCTCCAGCGGGTTTAAAGATTGTCCACAATATTGCTACAAAATGTGTTCCTAAAGGGGAGCTGGTCAGAAAAAAAGGCACTCTCGCTAGCCAAAGCCCGCTACTGACAGAGCTGTCAGCAGATTTTTCTGAAAATATCCACAAGCTAGGACTTAGTCCACGGACCAAACAAGAAAAATTAGCCCACTTGATCCAAAAAGAACTCGCTTTTCCACAGCCATCTTTTTTGGAAGCACCAACGGGGCTGGGGAAAACTTATGGTTATCTGCTGCCTCTCTTGGCGCAGGGTAAAAAAATTGTAATTTCCACAGCGACAAAGGTTTTGCAGAAACAACTTCTGCACGATGTTGCCCCGCGGTTAGAAGAAGTTTTTGGTGTGAAGATGGCCAAAATCGTTGGGACGCAGAATTATATTTCGCTCACAAAATTTTCCAAGCTTTTACTCAATGACACGGATGGGAAAAATTTTGAGATTTTCAAAATGAAGGTACTGATTTGGTTGACCCAGACAAGTACGGGAGAACTTGATGAACTCTCTAAAGTCATGACGAATGCTGATTATTTTGCAAGCATTTGTCATGATGGCTATGTTAACCCTAAACAATTTCATTATGAGCAAGATTTTTGGCTGAAAGCCCAGAAAGAAGCGGAGGTTGCTCCAATAAAAGTGGTCAACCACGCTTATCTAATTGAGCGTCTGGCGGATTATCCCGAGACATTCCTTGAGGAGCGGGTGCTTGTGGTCGATGAGGCGCAGCAATTGTTTCCAATCATGGAAAGCGCGGGCCAGCGTAGTCTAAAAATCGCTGACGAACTGGTCAAAATTGATGCAGCCGTCAGTGAAAACCCTCAACTGATCAAACGTTTGCAAGAAAGTTTAGTTTACCAGCTCAATAAGAAAGAGCTTGATTTGCCTAAAATTAAAATGGATGCTCAAGAATTAGGACTGACAGAGCTGTCAGCATTTTTAGAGGATGAGCAACAGATTGTCTGGCGAGAAAACGGACAGCTTTTTGCCAGTACGAGAGATTTTTATAATTTTGCTCAGCTGATTCCACAAGCAATCAAGTTGATGATGATTGGGGCTACACTATCTCTTTCAAAAGATAAGCCTTCTTTTCCTGAGTTGCTTGGTTTCGCGGATTATCGCTTTTTCAAAATTGATGGACATCCCGTACCCAATCAAGAATTAATCGCCTTGACGGATGCACCAAATATCAAAAATTTAAGTGTAGTGGATTATGCAGACTACACTGCATCGACCTTAGCTGAGCTTGCGCGCCTTGAGTTACCAATGGTTGTACTTTTTACCTCAAAGATTGCTCTAACTTTTGTAGCGGAAAAAATGTCTGCCGATGGGTTCGAAATTTTAGCGCAAGATATCAATGGCACACCAGCTCAGCTCAAGAAAAAATTTGATAAGGGAGAAAGTAAAATTCTTCTTGGCTTAGGCTCCTTCTGGGAAGGAGTAGATTTTGATAAGCAGAATCAGCTTTTGCTCGTTATTCCACGTCTCCCTTTTGCCACACCAGATGACATTTTAACGAAGAAATATGCTCAAAAATTTGAGAATCCTTTCTATGATTTCAATGTTCCCATGGCTACTTTAAAGTTGAGACAAGCTATTGGTCGTGTCAATCGTAGACGCAATCAATATTCTAGTGTGATTGTTTTAGATAATCGTTTGGCAGGAAAATCTTACGCTAAACGCATGCGCAGAAATCTCGCTGAAGCGCTCCCTGTAAAAATGCTAAACTTGCTTGATACAGTCAGCGAAATCAAGAAATTTTTGATATAATGATACGTAATACCACAGCCTATAAAAAGTGGAAAAAAGCGCAGCTTTTATATGCTGTGCAAAGCTTGAAAGAAGAAAAAATATGAGAAAGCGAAAAATGACACGTCATTCGCAGATCATTATCGGGATTCTAACAGTTATAGTGGCGCTTTATTTGGCGATTGCCTTTTTCTTTTGGAGAAGTTTGACGCCCTACCAATCAGGCCGTAAGCAAGCCATTGCCATTGCTCAACAAAAAACAGACTTAAAAACGGCAACGGCTTTTGATATTGCGACTACTGACACGACAACCTACTCGGTCGTAGGGTTAGATAGCTCAAAGCAAGAGATTGGGGTGCTGATTCCTAAAAAATCGGGAAAAATCACGGTAGTAAGATTAGCAGATGGCGTTTCACCAACGACTTTGACTAGTCAAAAGACGCAGTCGGTAGTTCTCGCCCTCTATCAAGGTCAACCAGCTTGGGAAGTGAATAATAGCGATGGTTTTAAAGTGTATGACTTTAAGTCAGGAAAAGAGTTACTATGAAAAAGAGTTCTGATTTTGTATTAAAGATGGATGAGTCGGTCACCTTGGCGGCGGCCAACCGGGCCAAAAAATTGAAAGCCCAAGGGCGAGATATTATCGATTTAACCCTTGGACAGCCTGATTTCCCAACGCCTAAAAAAATTGGTGAGGCAGCAATAGAAGCAATCAAGAATGGTTCGGCAAGCTTTTATACACAGGTGGGAGGGCTTCCTGCTCTCAAAACAGCAGTACAAAAGTATTGGGAAAATTTTTATGGTTATTCGATTGACACACCGCAAATTTTGGTAACAGCAGGGGCGAAATTTGCGCTCTATGCCTACTTTATGGCAACGATAGATCCCGGAGATGAAGTGATTATCCCAGCACCTTATTGGGTCTCCTATGTCGATCAAGTCAAGATGGCTCAAGGGACACCAGTAATCGTAGAAGCAAAGCAAGAGAACCATTTTAAAGTCACGGTGGCGCAACTTGAACAAGCGCGTACAGCTAAAACTAAGATTTTACTGCTGAATTCACCTTCTAATCCTACAGGAATGATCTATACTAAAAAAGAACTGGAAGAAATAGGGGAGTGGGCGGTAGAAAATGATCTTCTGATTTTAGCAGATGATATCTATCATCGACTCGTTTACAATGGAGCTGAATTTACAGCTATTTCAAGCTTGTCCAAAGCTATTCGTCAGCGCACGACCATCATCAATGGGGTGTCAAAAACATTTGCAATGACAGGGTGGCGTATCGGTGTAGCTGTGGGGGATCCTGAAATCATTGCTGCGATGACTAAAACTGCTAGTCAAACCACTTCTAATCCGACAGCAGTTGCTCAATATGCGGCTATCGAAGCTTTCCGAGGTAGTGATACGGCTTTTGATCAAATGCACAGGGCTTTTGAAGAACGGCTCAATAAAATTTATAATCAGCTCTTAGAAGTCCCAGGTTTTGAAGTGGTTAAACCGAATGGCGCTTTCTACCTCTTTCCTAAAGTCACCAAAGCAATGGAACTTAAAGGGTTCAGTGATGTCACTGCTTTTACCACAGCGATTTTAGAAGAAGCGGGTGTGGCTTTAGTAACGGGGGAAGGCTTTGGTTCACCCGAGAATGTACGCTTGAGCTATGCTACTAGTTTAGAAAATCTGGAAAAGGCAGTGCAACGCTTGAAAGATTGGATGAATAATGGTTGATAAAAAAGAAGCTAAAGCTAACTATAAACACTCAGAAAAAATTGGAGCAGTGGTTGCTTATAAAAATTTAAGGACCAACGAGCGCTATCTTGACATTGCCCCAGATTTGGCAGGAATCAAAAATCGCTTTCAATTTGCTAAAAAAACGGGACTTGGTTTGCCTTATGCGATTGAAAAAGCAGCCAAGACCGCTGATTTCGAGTTAGAAGTACTCGAAGAACTCAAAAAAGATGAGTTACAAAGTCCCCAAGCATTCAAGGAAGATTTGAAAACCTTAAAAGAAATCTGGGAAGAAAAGTTGACGACTGATAAACGTTAGACATGGGCATATCCCAAGAAAAAATACTTTCGCTACTCATGCAATAGAAGATGAGCAAGGTAAAAAGGAGTGATAGGTCTGTCAAAAATGGCGTTCCAACCTCTTATGGACAGTACCTTGGTATTTTTTCATTTTTTATTATAGCTATTATGAAATCAAAAAAATTATAGAAGGACTTATTTATGAAAGACTTAATCTCTATCATCGATGTGAAAAAACATGTTGGTGAAACGGTAAAAATCGGTGCATGGCTTGCCGATAAATCAGGTAAAGGTAAACTCCAATTTCTTCAGCTCCGTGATGGAACTGCTTTTTTCCAAGCAGTGGTTTTCAAACCAAATATGATTGAAAAGTTTGGTGAAGAAGCAGGAACAGCTAAGTTTGATGAAATTAAACACCTTTCTCAAGAAACATCTGTTTATGTGACTGGTGTGGTCAAAGAAGACGCTCGCTCTAAGTTTGGTTATGAACTTGATGTGACTGACTTAGAAGTGATTGGTCATTCTCATGATTATCCAATCACTCCGAAGGAACACGGCGTAGAGTTTTTGCTAGATAACCGTCATCTTTGGTTGCGCTCAAAACGCCAAATGGCTATCATGCAAATCCGTAATGCGATTATTTATGCTAGCTATGACTTCTTTGATAAGAATGGTTTCATCAAATTTGACAGCCCAATCCTTTCTGGAAATGCTGCGGAAAATACTACAGAACTTTTTGAAACGGATTATTTTGGCAACCCTGCTTTCTTGTCACAATCAGGTCAGCTCTATCTTGAAGCTGGTGCAATGGCACTTGGTCGTGTCTTTGACTTTGGACCTGTCTTCCGTGCTGAAAAATCAAAAACACGTCGTCATTTGACAGAGTTTTGGATGATGGATGCTGAGTATCCTTTTGTAACGCATGATGAATCTTTGGATATTCAAGAAGCCTATGTAAAACATATGATTCAAGGAGTTTTGGATAATGCTGCTTATGCCCTTGAAACTTTGGAACGTGATATCAGCAAGTTACAAAAATATGTTGATACTCCATTTATGCGCGTGTCTTATGATGATGCGATTGATTTATTACAGGCGCATGAAAATGATGAAGATACGGATTATGAGCACGTAGAACATGGGGATGATTTTGGTAGCCCTCATGAAACATGGCTCTCTAACTTCTATGGCGTACCAACTTTTGTTGTTAACTATCCTGCAAGCTTTAAAGCCTTCTACATGCGCCCAGTACCAGGTAATCCAGAGCGTGTACTCTGTGCAGACCTTTTGGCGCCAGAAGGTTATGGTGAAATTATCGGTGGTTCTGAGCGGGAAACAGACTATGAAGTGCTCTTGCAAAAAATTGTTGATTTTGGTTTAGATCCAAAGGATTATGAGTGGTATTTGGAGCTACGAAAATTCGGTTCAGTTCCTCATGCAGGCTTTGGTCTTGGATTAGAACGTATGGTTACTTTCGTGGCAGGGACAGAACATATCCGTGAAGCTATTCCATTCCCACGTATGATTAATCGTATTCATCCTTAAGCTTATAACTTCTCTTTTAAGTAAGAGGAGTTTTTCTTTTTAAGATGTTCTTTTTGGTATAATTAAGAAAAGGGAGAAATAGCATGATTGGATTGAAAGAAGCAGGCAATGAAAATCAAGAACTGGCCCACTTTGCAGAAGAATTGATCGATAAATTTCGTGAACGTTATAATTCCAGCGATTATCGGACTTTTGAGTGTACCTTTATTGAAGGTTTTGTTAGTGAGTTTGTCATGGAAAGCCATGATAAAATACAAACGGCAGAGGCTACTATCGATGATGAGCTGATGATTGTTTCATTTGTAGATCATGCGCACGCCTATATGACAGGGGCTATGCATGAAGTCAAACAGTATCATCAGATCTTTACCCAACTTTGTGAACACTACTATGAGAAGGGATATTTGCAAGAAGCGCTGTATCAGGACCGAGAATATCTTAAAATGGTTCAAAATATTCTTAAAGAAGTTCACTTAGAGGTGAAGTTGAGTCTTAAGACGAAATAGAGTAGAGGAAATAAGGGCAGTAATGAAAGTACTAATCGTAGCAGGCTTACCCGATTGTGTTATCGAAGAAACTTATGACAAATATATCGGTGTCGATCGCGGCAGCCTTTTTTTGATAAAACAAGGTATTCAAGTTGATCTTGCTGTGGGAGATTTTGATTCGGTTGATCAAAAGGAATATGAGCGCATTGTGCAAGATACAAAAGCACTTATTAAATTACCCGCTGAAAAAGATGAAACAGATTTAGAAGTAGCGTTAGATTATGTTTTAGAGCATTTTAGTAAGGCCGAGTTGACGATTATGGGAGCGCTAGGGGGGCGGTTGGATCATTTATTAACGAATGTTTTTTTGGTGCAACGTCCTAAATATCAAAGTCTTGCTCCCCATATTACATTATTTGATCAACAGAACTTGGTCCGTTATCTTTTGCCGGGGAAACATCAACTTCCTAAAATCGAGCGTTATAAGTATATTGGCTTTGTACAGATGGGGAGTGAGGACACATTAGCCATTGAAGGGGCTAAATATCCCTTAAAGCCGGAGGAAAATTTTAGCCCGATCTATGCTAGTAATGAATTTACCAGCTCACAAATGACGGTTTCGTTGGAGCGTGGGATGGTCATGGTCATCTATTCGGGTGATGGAAGAAAATTCTAATTAGAGAAAAGCTTTTTTGATAACGCTTGCTTATTTGTCTTTTTTGCCTAAGAAAATGATAAAATAGAATGAGTTATATTAGAATGAAGAGGCCCTAAAATGATAATCGGAGTAATTGGTGCAACATCTAACATTGCCAGTAAAGCTTACCTTCCTGTCTACGCAAGCATGCAAGCTCAGCATCGTTTTGTGCTTTATTCAAGAGAATGGGCGCGTGCAGAAAAAATAAGAGCTCAATATAAATTTGAATATGCGACAGAGGATTTGGCGGCTTTGGAGACTGTTGATTTAGTCATTATCCATGCAGCTACAGCTCAGCACTTTGAATTAGCAAAACGTTACCTTAGTGCTGGTGTACCTGTTTTAATGGATAAACCGGTCTCTGAGAATTTAGAAGAGGTAAGGGCTCTTCAGAAATTAGCAGCCGAAAAAAATGTACTTTTCGTGGTGGCTTTTAATCGCCGCTTTGCACCGCAAACTGCGCCACTTAAAGCACTCGCTCACAAAAATATGATTAAAGTGAGTAAAAATTTGGCAAATAATGCGAGTGATGATGTGAGTTTTACAATGTATGATATTTTTATCCATCCGTTAGATACAATGATTTACCTTTTAGATGACGAGATTGAAGACATTCATCACTCACTCAAATTAGATGATGAAGGTAAACTAACCCGAGCAACAGTCATGGTTGAAACCGCGACAACGACTGCACTAGCGACAATGAATCTTGTAGCAGGCGCTTATAGTGAAGAGTTTGTAGTGGAAGCGCCGACAGCAACACTGCGTCTATCAGAGTTGACCGAACTTGAAAAGCGGAGTGGTACAGCTTGTCAAACTTATGGCATCAATGGCTGGCAGTCGGCGACTTATAATCGAGGCTTTGATCATTTAATCTCAGGTATGGTAGAGGCAGTCGCAGCTTTTGATGGTAGCAACCGTGATGTGCTTTTGGATAAGATGAAACAACATAACATTTTGAAGTCGCATGAAATTATTGCCCAAATGTTAGAAGAAAATAATGTGAAAAGTTACTGACCAAGCTGTCAGTAACTTTTTTTGTTGAAAATTTGGTAAATTCTTGCAATTATGATAGGAAAGAAGTATAATTATAAAAAATTCGAAAAGGAGTCCTCATGAACACTAAACCATTCACAGTCTTTTATTTTTGGCGCAGATAGTTTGTGTTTATGCATTTGGCGTAGATACAACTTTTGAGTAACCTCAAAATTCTACGCCGGCGACTTAAACAAGACCGGATAGGCTAACTATTCGGTCTTTCTTTTTTTAATTTTTGACCTTTAGTTCAATTCAAAAGTAAAATTAATCGCGTTTCAATCTCTTACTGAGATTGTTTCGTGTCTCTTATACAATAAAAGCGACAGCGACCGACTCCAAGCAGGGTTTTACGTGATGAATTAAAGGAGTAACTACTTGAAAGCTTTGCTTTCAAATTTAAAAGAAAAGGGGAATTTCATGGAAAATTCTGGAACAGGGCTGAAGTCTTCACTTAAGACTCGCCACGTCGTAATGCTCTCACTTGGGGGAGCGATTGGAGCAGGGCTTTTTGCCGGCTCAGGACAGGCCATCGCATCGGCAGGTCCTTCAGTAATCTTTACGTATTTGATTGCTGGTTTGATCTTATTTGTTATTATGCATGGGGTGGGACAAATTGTTCTGCACCAAAAAACAAAATCTGTGGGAATGGCCGAGCTGATTGAGCCATATGTGGGCAAACGTTTTGCTCATTTTACGGACTGGGTGTATTGGTCCACTTGGATGTGTGTGATGGTGGCCGAAGCTTCTGCGATAGCACAATTTTTAGGGGTATGGTGGCCGATGATACCAGACTGGATTTTTGTCTTGATTGTCGCTCTCATTACATTGGGAATCAATCTCTATTCCGTTCGCGCTTTTGCAGAGACTGAATATTGGCTAGCTATTGCTAAAATTGCCGTCATCATAGCACTGATTGTTTTAGGGATATGGTTCTTACTGGTTCAAGTTCTTCATCTCGGTGTAGCTCAAGGCTTAGGAAAAATGAACAGTTATGGTGGCTTTGCTCCGCATGGAATGAAAGGTTTCTTTAACGCCATGTTAATGGTCATCTATTCTTACGGTGGCTCAGAGCTTGTGGCCATCACAGTATCTGAGGTTGAAGATCCTAAGAAGGCGATACCTAAAGCAATTCGTGGGGTAATGATGCGGATCGTGGCCTTTTACTTTATCCCGATGTTTCTTTTTATTGAACTTTATTCATGGAAATTTTTGAGCACGACACAAGAAAGTCCTTTTGCCTTGATCTTCAAAAAGTTTGGGATCCCAGGAGCCGCGAATATTATTAACTTTATCATTATCTTGGCCTTGTTTTCTGTCATTAATTCTGCTATTTATGCGACATCACGTTCGCTCTATTCACGGACTAAAGACTCTAAGAGTGGTGCAGCAAAATGGTTGAGTACTCTCTCTCACAAAAATGTTCCATTACGTGCGATTGGTTTTTGCTCGGGCCTTTTGTTTGTGGGCGTTATCTTATCTTATATTTTTGGAGCTAAATTATTTAATTATTTGGCAGGCTCCATCTCTTACACGCTCTTGGTAGTATGGATTATGCTTTTGATATCAAGTTTAATCTTTTACTTTAAGGAGGGGCATGCTTCAATGTTTATCAAAATAATTTCGATTTTAACATTGATTGCCTTATTTGTGGTAGGTTACTTCACAGTAATTTCTAATCCACTCGGTTTAACTGGCTTTGCCATCATTATCTGTTTAGTGAGTTTCTTTTCTTACCGAAAGAAGCAGGGCTCATGATAAAATAATTGCAATTTTTTAGAGAAATGCTATAATAGATAAAAATAATTGCAGAAATGTTGTTTCGATGTTTCTGACCAGAAAGGAGAACACAATGAATACACCAACAATTACAGTCTATTATTATTATCGACATGGATAGTTGTGTGTATGCAAAGGGCATAGATACAGCTTTTGGGTATACTCAAAAAGTATCTGTGCCGGTGATTCTCTAAAATGACCGACGCGTGACGTTTGGTCATTTTTTCTTTTTTGAACCCAAAAACTGTATCTTAAAAATAATAGTTTTGTTTGTTAGAACAAACATAAGGGGGAAAAATTGGAAGAAGAAAAAGAAACAAAGCACTTAAAATCAGCAATGAAGACGCGGCATGTGGTCATGCTCTCACTCGGTGGAGCAATTGGGGCTGGCTTATTTGCAGGATCAGGGACAGCAATTGCTGCGGCAGGGCCATCGGTTATGTTGGCCTATATTTTAGCGGGCTTAATTTTATTTGTTGTGATTTATGGGATCGGTCAAATTGTCTTGCAACAACAAGAAAAATTGGTAGGGATGTCAGGTTTAATCGCACCATTTGTTGGAGAACGTCTCGGACATTTTACTGATTGGGTCTACTGGGCGGACTCCATGGCGGTTATGGTCGCAGAGGCAGCAGCTATTGCGCAATTTCTACATGCGTG
Organism: Lactococcus taiwanensis; assembly: GCF_014905395.1. Lineage (GTDB taxonomy): Bacteria > Bacillota > Bacilli > Lactobacillales > Streptococcaceae > Lactococcus > Lactococcus taiwanensis. The sequence continues at coordinate 157,890 of NZ_BNDT01000004.1, read as the reverse complement.
GTGGCCTATGGTTCCCAACTGGATTTTTGTGCTGGTCGTGGCTATTTTGGCATTGGGAATTAATCTCTATTCCGTGCGCGCTTTTGCGGAAACTGAGTATTGGCTAGCTATCGCAAAAATTGCGGTGATTATTTTATTAATTATTCTTGGTTTTTGGTTTTTGATGACTCAAATTTTACAACTCGGAATTGCAAATGGGTTGAATCAGATGAATACCTACGGAGGCTTTATGCCTCATGGGATGAGTGGTGTATTTGCAGCAATGCTCATGGTCATCTACTCTTATGGAGGATCAGAAATGATTGCATTGACCATTTCAGAAGTTGAAAATCCCAAAAAGGCGATTCCTAAAGCGATACGTGGGCTGATGTTACGTATCGTCAGCTTCTACGTTATTCCAATTTTTATTTTTTTGGAGCTTTTTTCTTGGAAATTTTTAAGCACCACCAAAGCAAGTCCTTTTGTTTTGATTTTTGATAAATTTGGAATTCCTTATGCAGCAGTCCTTGTGAATTTTGTAATTGTTCTCGCTTTATTTTCGGTGATTAATTCTATGATTTATGCAACGTCGCGCTCTTTGTATGCGCGAGTACAAAATACTCAACATGGTTTGGGGGGCTACCTTGGAAAGTTATCAAAACATCAGGCACCTATTCGAGCAATTGCTTTTTGTGCCGGCGTCTTGTTTATTGGCGTGATTCTCTCGTATATTTTCGGTAACCGTTTGTTTAGTTATATGGCGGGATCGATTTCTTATACTGTTTTGATGACATGGTTGATGCTCTTAATTGCTTCGCTTGTATTTTATTATAGGACGAAAGCTTCGCTTTTGAAAAAAGGGATGGCGTGGCTTACCTTGATTGTTTTACTGATTGTGGGTTATAACTTGGTTATATCAAATCCATGGGGCATCACGATATTTGCTATCGTAGTCGGGCTCATCAGCTTTTTGAGTTTTCGAGAAAAGTAAGCAGCTGGTAAAGGGAAAACAGGAACTTTTATCGCATAAAAAGTGCTGACAGCTCCGTCAGTAAAAAAGTCCGTCATTTTTGACGGGCTTTTTGATAATTTTGGAAATGGTGCTTGACACTATGAGTGGCGATGAGCTCAAGTTTTTGCGTACGCCGAAGTTTATGTTTAAACCACCATTCGCACTGCATGGCTTCACTTTTGGTATCAAAGTGAATGGCGGTAACGAGCTGGACTGGCCCTCTTGTTTTAGTGTACTTTGCTCCTTTTCCGTTATTATGGGCAGCAATTCGTTTTTCTAAATCTGTAGTGTAGCCACAATAAAGGGTTTGATCAGCACATTGTAAAACATAGGTAAAGTAATCTTTCGTCATAAGTTTTATTTTTAAGTCGTTTCTAGATTTGAAATTACTGACAGAGCTGTCAGTAAGAGGTTGCGTTTTCAATTTTTAGCTGTTTGAGCGTAGAAGGAAAAGAAAAAATTTTATAGTAAGATTATACCATTTCGGGTGCTCAATGTTAAGAATTGCCTTCCTGTTCGTGATATAATAGAGGTAATATGATGTGAAGAAGAGCTAGTCTTCAAAGGCTCAAATTGGATTGAGCCCTTTTAAAATAAAAGCTTCTACTCTTGTGTAGAAGGATAATAAGGAAAAAAGATGCCACAAGAAAAAATAGTTATTCATGGTGCGCGTGAGCACAATTTAAAAAATATCGATGTCGAGATTCCTCGCGACAAATTGGTCGTGGTTACTGGAGTATCAGGCTCAGGTAAGTCATCACTTGCTTTTGAAACGTTGTATGCCGAAGGGCAACGTCGTTACGTAGAATCCCTCTCTGCCTATGCCAGACAGTTTTTGGGAAATATGGACAAGCCTGATGTTGACTCGATTGATGGGCTTTCACCCGCAATTTCCATTGACCAAAAAACCACTTCAAAAAATCCACGTTCAACGGTGGGAACGGTCACAGAAATCAATGATTATCTGCGCCTTTTGTATGCTCGGGTGGGAACGCCTTATTGTATCAATGGACATGGTAAAATTTCGGCACAATCTGTTGAAGAAATTGTGGAGCAAATTCTCGAATTACCAGAAAAAACACGCCTGCAAATTTTGGCACCTGTCGTGCGCAGAAAAAAAGGAACGCACGTCAAAATGTTTGAACGCATCCAAAAAGATGGCTATGTTCGTGTTCGTGTTGATGGAGAAGTCTATGATATTTCCGAAGCACCAGAATTAGATAAAAATAAAAATCACACGATTGAAATTGTGATTGACCGGATTGTTGTTAAAGAGGGAATTCGTTCGCGCTTGTTTGATTCGGTTGAGGCAGCACTTCATCAAGCAGAAGGTTATGTGATTGTGGACAAAATGGACGGTTCTGAGCTCCTCTTTAGTGAGTTTTATGCTTGCCCCGTCTGTGGGTTCACTGTCCCTGAACTCGAACCCCGCCTTTTCTCCTTTAATGCACCATTTGGTTCATGTCCAGATTGTGATGGTTTAGGGGTCAAGTTAGAACCAGATGTCGATTTATTGATTCCAGACCCAAGTAAGACATTACGTGAAGGAGCAATTGTCTATTGGTATGGCAAAGCTTCAAATTATTATCCTGCCTTGTTAGAACAAGCGATGAAACAGTTTGGAATTGACATGGACACACCTTGGGAAAAATTATCTCAAAAGGCGCAAAACATTGTGCTTTATGGAAATGGCAATAAACTTTTCCACTTTTATCATCAAGGCGATTTTGGTCTACAGGATAAAGATATGGCCTTTGTAGGAGTCATTCCCAACTTGTGGCGCCGTTATCGTTCAGGAATGAGTGAATCTTCCCGGGAAATGGCGCGTAGCTATATGACTGAACTTCCTTGTACAACTTGTCATGGCTATCGTTTGAATGATCAAGCACTCTCGGTCAAAGTAGGCGATAAAAATATTGCTGAGTTTTCAATTTTGTCCATCGGAGATACGCTTGATTATGTCGCGTCTTTAACCCTATCCGAAAATAATGAGATCATTGCAAAGCCCATTTTGAAAGAAATCAAAGATCGCTTAACCTTCCTCAAAAATGTTGGGCTAGACTACCTGACTTTGTCGCGTTCAAGTGGGACTTTGTCAGGTGGCGAATCTCAACGGATTCGTTTGGCGACACAGATTGGTTCAAACTTATCAGGAGTGCTTTACATTTTGGATGAACCTTCGATTGGCTTGCATCAAAGGGATAATGACCGCTTGATTGCTTCCTTACAGAAAATGCGCGATTTGGGCAATACATTGATTGTAGTGGAACATGACGAAGATACGATGATGGCAGCAGACTGGCTAATTGACGTGGGTCCTGGGGCGGGTGACTTGGGAGGCGAGATTATCGCTAGTGGTACGCCAAAACAGGTCATGAAAAATAAAAAATCACTGACTGGCCAATATTTATCAGGTAAACGTGCGATTCCTGTACCTGAAAAACGACGCTCCATTGATAAGAAAAAAATGGTCAAGATTACGGGTGCAAGTGAGAACAACTTGCAAAATCTTGACGTTGAGTTTCCAATGGGAGTTATGACGGCTGTAACTGGGGTTTCCGGTTCTGGAAAATCAACCTTAGTGAATACCATCTTGAAGAAGGCTTTAGCGCAAAAACTCAACCACAACTCAGAAAAACCAGGTAAATATAAGAAAATTGCAGGTTATGAAGGTATTGAGCGGTTGATTGACATTGACCAAAGTCCAATTGGGCGAACTCCACGCTCCAACCCCGCCACTTATACCAGTGTATTTGATGATATTCGTGATTTATTTGCCAATACCAACGAAGCCAAAATTCGTGGTTATAAAAAGGGACGTTTCTCATTTAACGTTAAAGGTGGACGTTGTGAAGCTTGTTCTGGCGATGGGATTATCAAGATTGAAATGCATTTCTTGCCAGATGTCTATGTGCCTTGTGAAGTGTGTCACGGTAGACGTTATAATTCGGAAACTTTGGAGGTTCACTACAAAGGTAAGAATATTTCAGAAGTATTGGATATGCGCGTTGCCGAAGCATTAGAATTCTTCCGTCATATCCCAAAAATTGAGCGAAAATTACAGACTATTGTTGACGTAGGTTTGGGCTATGTGACGCTTGGTCAACCTGCCACGACCCTGTCTGGTGGGGAAGCTCAACGGATGAAATTAGCCAGTGAATTACAAAAACGTTCAAATGGGAAAGCTTTTTACATTTTGGATGAGCCAACGACTGGCTTACATAGTGAGGATATTGCAACGCTTATCCAAGTACTCGACCGTCTCGTTGATCAAGGAAACACCATTGTGGTTATCGAGCATAATTTGGATGTTATCAAAACAGCTGATTACATCATTGACCTTGGACCAGAAGGTGGCGCTGGTGGTGGGACCATCCTTGCCAAAGGTACCCCTGAAGAAGTCGCTAAGGTAGCTGAAAGTTATACGGGGCAATATTTGAAAGACAAACTGAATCGGTAAGTACTGACAGACTGGTCAGTACTTTAGGAAAGTATGATTTGGCTTATTACTCCTAGCTGAGGACAGAAAATGGACAGATTAGAAGAAATTTTTGAAGAAATCAAAGCCGATCCTCAAAATGAAGCTTATACTAAAAGAGGAATCGAGCCACTTTACTCTGCACACAGGGCAGCAAAGATTTGTATTGTGGGGCAAGCCCCTGGGATACGTGCTGAGGTTTCACGCTTATTTTGGAATGATCCCTCTGGTGACCGGTTGCGTGATTGGTTAGGGATTGATCGGACAATTTTTTATCAATCTGATAAGCTCTCTATTTTACCTCTAGATTTTTATTTTCCTGGTAAGGGAAAATCGGGAGACCTCCCCCCTCGTAAGGGGTTTGCGCAGAAATGGCACGAGCCACTTCTTAAAGAAATGCCGCATATTGAATTATTTGTTTTGGTCGGTTCTTATGCCATGAAATATTATCTAAACTTAAAATCTTCTACCAAAACTACTGAGATAATTCGGGATTATGAAGCTTATCTTCCCCACTATTTTCCTTTGGTGCATCCGAGCCCAAGAAATAATATTTGGTTGGCAAAGAATCCATGGTTCGAACCAGAAGTTTTACCTGCTTTGAAAAAAAGAGTGGCAGAGCTAATGAAAGATTAAAAAAAGTTACTGACAGAGCTGTCAGTAACTTTTTTAGGTTAGAGTTGCAAAAAAAACATTTTTATAACTTGGAGCAATGGAGCAGCGGGAAAGCTATCGGGTTGGTTTCACGCTCAAGCCCGATGAAAAGGAAAAAATCCAATGAAACTCTTAAACTTTGGACGCTTTGCATTGCTCATGAGAGGTTGCACTAAAAAAACTCGAACTGGCAAGGTTCGAGTTTAAAAGGTGTAAGTCATATCCATTAATAATTTAGCCAGAGTTATTTTATCATTTTCAGCCTATAGAGAGGATAACCGATGATGACAAAAGCCCTTGTCTTTGACAAGGACCCTGAGGGATCATTAGATATTAGCGAGCAGACATATCCATGCAAGCAGTACATGGTCGGAGCTTAAAGGTCGGATAGGTCATTTGCGTATGGTTGACTGCGCTAAGGTCACTATCGAATGCATCATTAATTACAAAAGCGTCTGCGAAGTGAGGGCGGTGGGGACATGTCTCTTTGTGGACCTCGTGTGCACTATCGAAGTCTCCATTTTTATTGATTACATAGTTCATGGTGCGGTCCTCCTTTTAATCGTGTACATTATTATGTACAATTTAATTTTACAATCTTCTTGAGAAAAGTCAAGTATTTTGTTTTACAACAAAGGAACTAATTTAGAACTTACCTTAAGTCCTCGTTCGCATAAAAAAAGAAGCTAACTTAACTTCTTTCCTAAAGTGTGCATAAAATACCACTCGTGTCCTTACTAATCAGGTAATAGGCACATGCAGCTATTGTCCAGGCCCAAACAATGTGACCGAAACATTCGGAAAAATGTTCAGCAAAAGGTTGTTGCCAGGCAGGTGGTACCGTTCCTAAAAGGGGGAGTAAGAGAAGGTGCCAGATGATCCAGATTAAAAGTCCGTAAGCCATCCCTTGCCAAAGTCCTATTAGTGGCCAGAACTGGCCAACTAAAATAAAAAGAAAGGCAAAAAAAATAGAGAAACTAAAATGTAAAATCAGCGAAAACCAGTAAACTTTTTGATTCCGTGAATAGAAAATAAAGGCATGGGTTAGAGATTTTGGGACCCCCATTTGTTCCATGAGCCGCTGTGGGGGATTGGTCGAATTCCTCTCAAGAGTACGTGGAGGTAAGAGAGCTTCCCATCCAATTTTAACCATACCAGAAACCATTCCGGAAAGAATACCAAACCATAAGCTTTTGAAAACTATCTGGCTGACTGGTCCATCAAGCATGGTAACTAACAACATATAATCCCTCCTTAAGTTTCAGTAGATTTGATCAAAAAGTGGCTTCTAACATTTATTCAGCTAAGCCTGTTCGTTCCATTTGAATATGAGCAATTCCAGCTTCTTCAAAGATTGCTCCCACCTCCGTAAACAGATACTTATGATAGAAAGCTTTGGCAGAAACTTGGGCATGGAGTTCTAACTTATCAATATGAGAGGCTTTGGAAAACTCAAGCAAGCGTTCCATTAAAAGCGTGCCATACCCCTTATTACGTCCCTCTTTAAGAATGGCCATACGTTGAATAAGTGCGGAATGCTCATCTAAATGAGGCAGGAGACGGACAGTCCCTTGTGCAACACCCCCATCGTAGAGAACGAAATGTACAGCCGAAGCTTCTTCCAAAGCATTTCCTACTTCAAGCTCATAAGGAACACCTTGTTCTTTTACAAAAACTTGATTGCGAATGCGTAAAGCATCAAAATAAATATCGGACATTGTATCGCGTGTGACTCTAATTTCCATTTTATCCTCCTATGGCTTAGTTTGCTTAAAAGCTCTGGATTTATTATAATATAAATAGTCTTAAAACGATACTGAAAAACTCTAGATGTGAATTGATACGCAAATCACCAGTAACTAAAAATAAGACCAGATTAATTGATGATGACCTTCTCCTAATGGAGGCTATCTTCTATAGACAAAGGAAATTTATGTTCAAAAAAAGCAAATTATTTTTCTGGACGATAGAGATTCTAGCGGTTGCTTTGCTAATTTATCTATTGACTCAAATCCAGTTTGTATTCCAACCCATTAAAACTTTACTGGCCTTACTCTTTATCCCATTTATCATCGCAGGGTTTTTGTACTATATTTTTAATCCTGTGGTCATCTTTATGGAGAAGAAACTAAAGATTAAAAAAACACTGGGAATTTTTATTGTATTACTTGTGATACTGGGACTGATTATTTTTGCGATGGCATCAGTTATTCCAAGCCTCATTTCGCAATTAACAGACCTGATTAATGCGACTGCTAAGGCCTATCCGGAGGTGCGTCACTGGATAGAGAGCCTTCAGCATGACCCCCGTTTTGCAGAACTTTATAAACAGATTGATGTGAACAGTCTCGTTGAGAAATTGAATATTTCTTACACGGATATTCTCCATAACCTCCTCAACAGTATCACTGTCAGTTTGGGGAGTATCGTTAGTATTGTCACCAGTATTGTAATGGTCATGATTTTAGTTCCTATTTTACTTTATTATATGCTCAAAGATGGAGAAAAAATTATTCCTTTTCTTAAAGAAAATGTCTTAACGGAAGATAAACTCAATATTTTTGAACTCCTAGAGAACATGAATCATACAATCTCACGTTATATTTCTGGTGTGGCGCTCGATGCTTTATTAGTTTTTGTTGTTGTATTTATTGGCTATCTTATTTTAGGAATTCCGTATGCGTTCTTGTTTGCCCTTTTTGCGGGAGTGACCAACTTGATTCCTTATGCTGGACCATATATCGGCGTACTACCGATGGTGGTTACTGTGGCTTTCAACCATCCCATCACAGCCTTGATTGCAGTGATTTATGTGTTGGTTTTACAACAATTGGATGGAAATCTTGTTTATCCCAAAATTGTCGGTTCTGCAGTGAAAGTCCATCCTGTTACGGTTATGATCCTTATGCTGATTTCAGGAAGTTTATATGGTATCTTGGGGATGATTATCGCTGTACCAGCTTACTGTCTAGTCAAAGAAATTGTAAAATTCTTGAATGGTTTATATCGTAACCATAAGGCTCAACAGAAGAAAATTATTTCAAAATAATAGTAAAAATATGTTATAATAGATGCTATCTAAGCCCCTTTTGATACAAGCCTGATTTTTTATCTTGCGCTGTTTCTAAATAGGGCTAATAACAAGAGCACAATGGGTGAAACTGGTGATAAGGTGGAGAAATTTTTCTCTGTCTTTTATCCTTTTTACGCGTTGTACTCATATCTTAAATTCAAGGAGCAATAATGTCAAACCCTGATCCCGAGAGTGTATCGATACTCTTGCAGATTCTCTTACTTATTTTCTTGACGGCTTTAAATGCCTTTTTCTCAGCGAGTGAGATGGCAATGGTCAGTCTCAGTCGAACAAAAGTTGAACAAAAGGCGAGCGAGGGAGATAAAAAATACATCAATCTTGTTCGTATTCTTAATCAACCTAGTAATTTCCTCTCAACGATTCAAATTGGGATTACCTTAATTAATATCTTAGCCGGGGCAAGTTTAGCAGATGCCTTAGCTTCACGTTTGGCGCCTCTTTTAGGTGGGACGACTTTTGCTAAAACTTTGGCACAAATCATCGTTTTAGCAATCTTGACTTATGTATCTTTAGTTTTCGGAGAGCTTTATCCAAAACGTATTGCACAAAATCTCAAAGAAAAGATGGCCTTGCGTGTGGCACCTCCTATTCAGTTTTTAGGGGTCATTATGAAGCCTTTCGTCTGGTTTTTGGCAAGTTCAACCAACCTCCTGAGTCGCATCACACCAATGAAATTTGATGATGCTGATGAAGGAATGACCCGTGATGAGATTGAGTATCTTCTTAATACGAATGACGAAGCGCTTGACGATAGTGAGCGGGAAATGATTACTGGGGTGTTCAGCTTAGATGAGCTTGTCGCACGCGAAATCATGGTGCCAAGAACAGATGCGTTCATGATTGATATTAATGATGATGCTCATGAAAATATTACTGCGATGCTGAGTGAATCGTATTCGCGTATTCCTGTCTATGATGATGATAAGGATAATATTTTGGGAATTCTCCATGTAAAAAAACTCTTGAGATATGGATTTGAACATGGATTTGAAGAAATTGATTTACGTGAAATTTTGCAAGAGCCTTTATTTGTTCCAGAGACAATTTTTGTAGATGATTTAATGCGTCAAATGCGGAAAACGCAAAATCAAATGGCCGTGCTACTGAATGAGTATGGCGGTGTTGAAGGTTTAGTCACACTTGAAGATTTACTTGAAGAAATTGTCGGGGAAATCGACGATGAAACAGATATTGCTGAAAAAGAAGTTTTCAAAATCGGTGAAAATCTTTATGTTGTCCAAGGAAAAATGACACTGAATGATTTCAACGAAGAGTTTGAAACACATCTGGAAAGCAATGATGTTGATACCATCGCTGGATATTTTCTTTCAGAAACAGGACAGATTCCTGAAAAAGGTCAACAAATTGTTTGCAAAGTGGATAATGAGGAAGACCATTTTTCACTGACTAGTTTGGAAGTTTCAGGCAAACGCGTGGTGAAACTGCGTGTTGAGTTTGAGATTACACCTGAAGAGATCGAAGAAGAAATTAAAAAGTAAATAGAAGTTACTGACAGATCTGTCAGTAACTTTTTTATTAGCGCAGAAATTTGAAAAATGATAGGGTTACCATTGCTGCTCTAATCAGGATAGGTTTTCTTAATTTAAGTTGCCAAATCAAGTGAATTGCGGTATGATAGAGGGGAAAAAAGTGCTTGAAATTGGAGAATAAAATGGGTGAAAATATAGAAGAATTAAAGAAAGTAACGGGCTTGATTCATTCAACAGAGTCCTTTGGTTCTGTTGATGGTCCGGGTGTGCGTTTTATTATCTTTATGCAAGGATGTCGGATGAGGTGCAAATACTGTCACAATCCTGATACATGGGCTTTAAAATCTGATAAGGCAACAGAACGCACGGTTGAAGAGGTCATGGAAGAGGCGCTTCGTTTTAGAGGTTTTTGGGGTGAAAAAGGGGGAATCACTGTTTCTGGTGGTGAAGCCCTCTTGCAAATTGATTTTGTGACAGCCCTCTTTAAGTATGCTAAATTATTGGGGATTCATACAACGCTAGATACTGCCGCCCAACCCTACCTTACGGATAAGCACGTTACCGAACGGATTTCAGAATTACTGGACTATACGGATTTAGTATTGCTAGATATTAAAGAAATCAATCCGGAGCGTCATAAAGAGTTGACTGCTCATAAAAATGATAACATCTTGGCTTTTGCACAATATTTATCTGACCGCGGAACTGCAGTATGGATTCGACATGTCCTTGTTCCTGGTGAATCTGACCACGACGAAGACTTAATAAAACTGGGTGCCTTTGTAAAAACCTTGAAGAATGTTTTGAAATTTGAAATTCTACCTTATCATACGATGGGCGAATTTAAATGGCGAGAACTTGGTTGGAAGTACCCGCTTGAAGGGGTTAAACCACCAACTAAAGATCGCGTTAAGAATGCCAAAACATTAATGGATACCGAATCCTATCAAGCTTATCTTGAGCGGATCCGTTAAAGAGAGCAGCTTTTTGAGCTTGCTCTTTTTCTATTTTCTTGACCCATATTATTTGAAGCGCTCTCATAAAAATGAGATAATGATAATAATACAAAAAGAAAGGGCTCCTGTAAATAAAATTTGCAGAAGAAAAGGAAAGAAAATGTTAGAAAAACGGCGTGAAGAACTTTTTGAACTCCATGAAGTCTTAAGCAATCATGATGAGCTGATATGTGATGAAAAGCATCCTGTCCGAGATAACGAGAAGGAAGCAGTCAACGCGGTAGAGGCTTAAAAACAGGATTCTAGATTTACTGACGGCTCTGTCAGCAAAACAAGGGGCATCAGTTTGTCCATAAATATAAAGAAAGCGTGCGTGTTGGCGCTTTTTTTGGTATAATTTAAAAGAATATCGTCCGCTTTATGCGAACAATGTCGAACATTAAGTAATGACTTGGTGTTTTATAAAAATTTTTAACAAATGAGGTAAAAAAATGTCTGATAAAATTCTCGTCTTCGGTCACCAAAAACCCGATACTGATGCAATTGGCTCATCTTATGGTTTCTCATACTTGAGTAATCACCGTCCAAATGGTGCGCTCAATACCGAAGTTGTAGCTTTAGGTACGCCTAATGAAGAAACGCAATTTGTCTTAGACTATTTTGGAGTTGAAGCACCACGTGTTGTCAAATCTGCTAAAGAAGAAGGCGTGGACACAGTGATTTTGACTGACCATAATGAGTTTCAACAATCAATTTCTGATATTGAAGAAGTTACGATTTTTGGTGTGGTTGATCATCACCGTGTAGCTAACTTTAATACAGCAGCACCTTTGTTTATGACTGTTGAGCCTGTTGGTTCGGCATCATCTATTGTTTACCGTAAATTCCTTGAGGCTGGTGTTGAAATTCCAAAAGATGTTGCTGGACTTTTACTTTCAGGTTTGATTTCTGATACTTTACTTTTGAAATCACCAACGACTCACGTGACAGACCACAAAGTGGCTGAAGAATTGGCTAAAATTGCTGGTGTAAACCTTGAAGAATACGGCCTTGCGATGCTTAAAGCTGGTACAAACTTGTCTAATAAATCAGCTGAAGAATTGATTGACATTGATGCTAAAACTTTCGAGTTAAATGGTTCAAAAGTACGGATTGCTCAAGTTAATACAGTGGATATTCCTGAAGTTTTAGAACGCCTTTCAGATATTAAAGCTGCTATTAAAGATTCAATGGTTGCAAATGGATATGATGACTTTGTCTTTATGATTACTGACATCGTTAACTCAAATTCTGAAATCATTGCCTTGGGTGCACATCCTGAAAAATCAGAAGCAGCCTTTAACTTCACTTTGGTTGATGACCATGCCTTTCTCGCTGGTGCTGTTTCACGTAAAAAACAAGTAGTACCACAATTGACAGAAAGCTTCAACGCTTAATGACGATTAAAGTCTACAATGAAAATCGCCTGACCCGCCAGCCTTTTTTCAAAGCTTTGATAGAATATTTAGCAAAACATGATGAAGTCATGCTCAGACAGATCCATAAAGATTTTGCTGATGTAAAAAATATTGATCGGCAGATTGACTCATTTATTGCTGCTGGATTAATCTTACGTTCTGATAAACGTTATTCACTAGGCTTTCATATTTTTAATGATAGTGAGTTTGATTGGGAAACTTTAAAAGACAAAATTGCTGAACCGCAGAAAAACAGCTACGAAGCTCCAATTTTTATTGAAAAAGCGTCACGGATTGAAAAGTTATTAGCTCAAAGCATGCTTTATCAAGCTTTACCTAATCAAACGAATCAAGTTATCTTGAATTTCGTGACCTCTTTTTCTTACAAAGAAGATCCACAAAATACTGAAATTCCACAGACACTTGCCAATTATTTTGATAAAGTAGCTAAGAATTTACCTTTGACTCCCTTGGAAAAAGAGGTTTATCAAATGATTGGCGATGTTGACCCAGAATATGCGCTTAAGTATATGACGACTTTTCTCTTGAAATTTATGCGTAAAGAGGTTGTCAAATCTAAACCAGATATTTTTGTCAATGTGCTGGAGAAATATAAGGTTATTGAAAAAATTTCAGAAAAAGAATACAAATGTCTTTTGAAATTTTCAGAACAAGTGATTCCAGAGCAGAAATTTACTGATGCTAAATCTTTTATAATTGCTCAAATTCAACAAAATAAAGCTATTGAGCCATTTATCTCACTTGGAGAAAAATAGGCTATTAGAATAAATTTAAGGAGAATCAATGAAGTACGAAAAACTGTTACCACGTTTTCTTGAATATGTTAAAGTAAATACACGTTCAGATGAAAACAGCACAACAACACCTTCAACTCAAGCGCTCGTTGAATTTGCTCACAAAATGGGCGAAGACATGAAAGCACTTGGACTTAAAGATGTTCATTATCTGGAGTCCAATGGTTATATTATTGGGACTATTCCTTCAAATACTGATAAAAATGTCCGTAAAATTGGACTTCTGGCTCACTTAGATACCGCTGATTTCAACGCAGAGGGTGTTAACCCACAAATTTTGGAAAATTATGATGGTGAATCTGTGATTAAACTCGGCGATACTGAGTTTACACTTGATCCAAAAGATTTCCCAAATCTGAAAAACTACAAAGGTCAAACTTTGATTCATACTGATGGCACAACTTTGCTTGGTTCAGATGATAAATCGGGTGTGGCTGAAATCATGACTTTGGCCGACTATCTTTTGAATATCAATCCTGATTTTGAACATGGGGAAATTCGTGTGGGATTTGGTCCTGATGAAGAAATTGGTGTAGGTGCTGATAAATTTGACGTCGCTGACTTTGATGTTGACTTTGCTTATACTGTAGACGGTGGACCTCTTGGAGAACTTCAATACGAAACTTTCTCAGCAGCTGGTGCAGTGATTGAATTTCAAGGTAAAAATGTTCACCCAGGTACAGCTAAGAATATGATGGTCAATGCTTTGCAATTGGCTATTGATTACCACAATGCACTTCCAGAATTTGACCGTCCTGAAAAAACAGAAGGGCGTGAAGGCTTCTTCCATCTTTTGAAACTTGAAGGAACACCAGAAGAAGCACGCGCTCAATATATCATTCGTGACCATGAAGAAGGTAAATTCAACGAACGTAAAGCGTTGATGCAAGAGATTGCAGATAAAATGAATGCTGAACTTGGACAAATTCGTGTCAAACCTGTGATTAAAGACCAATATTACAATATGGCACAAGTCATCGAAAAAGACATGTCCATTATTGATATTGCCAAGACAGCTATGGAAAATCTGGACATCACGCCTGTGATTGAACCAATTCGGGGCGGTACGGATGGCTCAAAAATTTCATTTATGGGTCTTCCAACACCTAACCTTTTTGCCGGTGGTGAAAATATGCACGGACGTTTTGAGTTTGTGTCACTTCAAACCATGGAAAAAGCAGTGGATACACTTCTTGAAATCATTCGCTTGAACAACGAAGTTTCAAAATAATAAACGAAAAAAATTTGAGCATTGAAGCTCATACAGAGATTAAAACAAGTCGCTCGGTCGGATTTTGTACACCAAATTCCTACCTAGCGGCTTGCTTTGTTGTTAATCTGAAAAATTCAGACTAATCCCTACTTTTCGCTATAGTTCTGTTACTGTCATAATTATTTTTCTAAATCGTAAAATCAAAAGATGATTTTTTAGAACGCACTATCAGCATATTTATTACTGACAGAGTCGTCAGTAATAAATATATTGCTTATAACATTTAAAAATTAAGAAGAACGTTTGGGCGTTCTCAAATAAGAAAGGAAACCTTATGTCAAAAGATACAAAAGGTAAACTCTCGCTCGTAGGTCTGTCGCTCATGATCTTTACGACTGTCTTTGGCTTTGGAAATATTCCAGTAGCCTTCTATCAAATGGGATATGGTGCCATACCGTGGTATATTATCGGTGCTCTGCTCTTTTTCCTTCCCTTTGCCTTTATGGCAACCGAGATGGGCTCTGCTTTTAAGGACGAAAAAGGCGGTATCTACTCTTGGATGAGTAAAGCAGTCAATCCAACTTTTGCTTTTGTTGGTACTTTCATGTGGTATGCCTCTTACGTAATCTGGATGGTTACCGTTGCAAATAAAATATTAATTCCTTTGGTAAATCTTATTTTTGGTAACTCTGATCATACTCCTTCCCTACTGTGGATTTCAGTAGCTGCTGTAATCTGGATGGCTTTAGTAACCTTTATGGTTTCTAAAGGGGTAGATACGATTAAAAAATTCACTTCTGTCGCTGGGATTGCCGTCCTTTCTTTGAATATTATTTTGATTCTTGGCGCTATTATTGTTCTTATTGCCAATGGTCATCCCGCAACTCCAATTACGCTTTCGGCCTTTGCTTCCTCGCCTAATCCAACATTTGATGGTAGCGCAGTAGCCTTTATTGCCTTTCTTGTCTTTGCCATCTTTGCTTATGGTGGTGTAGAATCTATTGCAGGTTTGGTCGATCAAACACATGAACCAGAAAAAAACTTTCCTCGTGGGATTATTACCTCAGCTCTCGTTATCGCTGTCGGGTACTCCGTTGCCATTTTGAGTGTTGGATTCTTTGTGGACTACAACCAATGGATTCCAGCAATTAAAGCTGGAACGATGAATCTTGGAACTGTCCCTTATATGCTCTTACAAAATCTCGGACAAGCTGTGGGTCAAGCCTTTGGTATGTCCAGCTCAGGAGCAGATCTTCTTGGAGGCATTTTTGCGCGTTACATTGGCTTATCAATGTTACTCGCTTATATGGGTGCATTCTTCACTCTTACTTACAGCCCAATCAAACAAATTATTGCAGGAACACCAGAAAAACTTTGGCCAGGTAAACTTGGAAAACTTGACAAAGACGGTATGCCAAAATTTGCAATGTGGATCCAATTTGCTATCGTAACGCTAATTATCATTTTGAACTTTTTGACCTCTCAAGGTGGTGCAAGTGAATTCTTCTTGATTTTGACTTACATGGCGAATGTATCAATGACACTGCCTTATATCTTTATTGTCATTGCTTATTGGTTCTTCAAGCGAAATAAGAGCATCAATAAACCTATTGAATTTTTCAAATCTCATCTTGTGGCGACTTGTTTAACTATTCTTGTGTTGATTGTCGTTATTGGGGCCAATTTCTTTACCATTATCCAACCGATTGTTAATTACGTGCAGTTGCCAGCTGCAGCTCAGACCGCTCAAGCTGTAAGAGAGACCGTTACATCAGTCGTTTCAATGATTGGTGGACCAGTTATTTTCGGTATCATTGCTTACTTCATGATGCATCATTACCAAAAAAACAATAAAGAATAAAAAGTTGGACTTTAGGTCCAGCTTTTTATTCTTCTCTTAAATAAGAGTTCATAAGCACCAGAGTTTTGTTTTTGTTATAATGAGAGGAAGATACCATTCAAAAAAACAAAGGATGAAAGATGCGATTACAAGAAAAAATTTCGATTCATTTTACTGAACTGACCAAAACAGACCGAAAAATTACCGGACAGCTAATTGAAAAACCTGAAATTCTTATTCAACATTCTGTGCAAGAAGCAGCCAACCTTTTGGAAGTGTCCCCTGCTGCCATCATGCGTGTCGCTAAGAAATTAAAATATAGAGGCTTAGCTGAGTTTAAACAATCTCTAGAAATCTATCAGTCGGAAATGCAAAATAAAGAAGAGAAAAATGAAACTCATAACTTTTCAAAATCAGTAATCTCCGGCTTTAAGAGTCAACTTGATGCCATCGAAAAAAGTGTATCTGAAAAAGACTTAGAAAAAATCGTCGATTTGGTAAAAAAAGCAAAAGTGACGCGCGCCTTGGGGATAGGCTCATCTGGACTTTCTGCCGAACAATTTGTTTATTCATTACTTTATCAAGATCATTATATGGAAGCTGTGACCAGTCGTACCAAGATCTTTTACTTATCAAGGATTCTTACCGCCGATGATGTTCTTATCATTTTTTCGGTTTCTGGTAATAGTGAAGCTTATTCAGAGATTATTGAACGCTCTCAAAAAACGGGAGCAAAACTTGTGTTTATTACCATGAATCATGATAAAAAATTAAAAGAAGCCGCAGAAGTAGTGGTAGTTCTACCATCAAATATCACGGATTTTTCAGTTTCTCATCACCTCCAACAATTAGATAATCGTTTCGCATTTTATATTTTTTCCTCCATGTTAGCTGCCTATATTGACAATGGAGAACTCGATTGATGAAATATATTTCAAATTTAAAATAGACATTGAAATATATTTCTGTTTATGATATACTTCTTTTGTAGAGTAATTTATATATTTTATAAAAGGAGGATTTCCATGAATAAGTTTATGGAGGTTTTATCGGAAAAAGTTTTGCCTGTCGCTACAAAGATTGGGGCAAATAAGTATCTCATCACGTTGCGTGACGCCTTTATGGTTTCTTTTCCGTTAACGATGTTTGGTTCCTTGATTGTGGTTTTCAATAATCTCCCCTTCTGGCCAGACACGCTAAAGAATAATTTTGCTAACTTATTTGGTAATGGGCAAAGTGCAACGATGTCCATCATGACCGTTTTTGTCACTTTAGCTATTGGATATTACTGGGCGAAAACCGAAGAAGTTGAAAGAATATTTGGCGGAGTAGTTGCCCTGGCTTCTTTCCTTATTCTAACCCCATTTACGGTATTAGTGACCGGTGCCAATGGGAAATCAATCGAAGGCACGGGTTTACTGAGTCTAGATCGTCTCGGAGCAAAAGGAATGTTTCTGGGAATTCTTTCAGCCTTCCTTGCTGCAAAGATTTTTGTGTGGTTGACAAAAAAGGGCTACGTCATCAAAATGCCCGATGGAGTGCCACCTGCTGTATCTAAATCTTTTGCCTCTTTGATTCCTGCCCTCGGAACCCTCTTTGTGTTTCTAATCATTAATGCAATTATGGTGGGCGTGTTCACCACAAATCTTCATGATGTCATTTATAATCTGATTCAAAAACCTTTAACAGGGCTAGGCACAGGATTACCAGCGACAATTATTGCTATTTTCCTCGTTCAATTTCTGTGGTTTTTCGGCCTGCATGGTCAGGTTATTGTTAACTCAGTCTTTGAACCTTTTTGGCAAACGAACATGCTTGATAACGCAAGTCTTACTCAACAGGGGACTAATGCCTTGGCAGAACATGGCCATATTGTTACAAAATCCTTTATGGATACCTTCACAGTGGGATTAGGTGGATCTGGATCGACGCTCGTTGTGGTCCTGCTCATGGCTTTTGTGATGAAGCGAAAACAATATAAAGAAGTGGCTAGATTAGCTTTAGCTCCAGGACTTTTCAACGTGAATGAACCAGTAATTTTTGGTCTACCAATGGTAATGAACGTATCACTCTTTATTCCTTGGCTTTTAGCACCAATTGTTTCGGTAGTCATTGCTTATCTTGGTTTTGCTTCTGGACTTGTACCACTAACCACTGGTGCGCAAGTTCCATGGACCATGCCTATCTTTATCTCTGGCTTTTTAGCCACAAACTCTGTGATGGGAGCAGTATTACAACTGGTTCAATTCTTAATTATTGGTTTAATTTGGTTCCCATTCTTAAAGGCGATTGATAACCAAGAAATAGCTTAAAAATAAAAAAAGTTAGTTTTTCCAGTAGGACTTGGAAAAACTATTTTATTAAAGGAGAGTGAAATGAGAGTACAATTTCCAAAAAATTTTTGGTGGGGCGCAGCGACAAGTGGCCCACAAACTGAAGGACGTTTTCAAAAAAAACATGCCAATATGTTTGATTATTTCTATGAAATACAGCCAGAAAGATTTTATAAACATCAAGGGCCAGATACCGCTAGTAACTTTTATAATGACTACAAAAAAGATATACGCTTGATGAAAGAAGCAGGATTAAAAACGGTCCGAACTTCGATTCAGTGGTCTCGCTTAATTGATGATTTAGAGCTTAATACCCTTAACGAAGAAGCGGTGGCTTTTTACAATGCGGTTATCGATGAGTTTATTGCTCAAGGTATCACCCCCATGATGAATCTTCATCACTTTGATTTACCCGTTGAACTTTATCATCGTTATGGTGGTTGGGCATCAAAAACCGTTGTAGATTTGTATGCAGGTTTTGCTGAGCAGGCTTTTAGACTTTTTGGTGATCGTGTCAAAACATGGTTTACTCACAATGAACCACTCGTAGTAGTGGAAGGAGGCTACTACAAACAATTTCATTATCCGATGAAAATTGAGGGGAAAACGGCGGTACAAGTCGCTTATAACTTGCAATTAGCATCAAGCAAGGCAATTGAAAAGTACAGAGCTTTGAAACTTGATGGTCAAATTGGGATGATTTTGAACCTTACCCCTCCTTACCCAGCCACGCAAGAAGCCGAAGATGTCCAGGCCAGTGAGATTGCAGATTTATGGCTTAATCGCATGTATTTGGATGCCTCCGTCAAGGGAAGTTTCCCTGTAAAATTAATAAAACTTCTAGAAAAAGAAGGTGTCCTTTGGGAAACTAGTGAGGAAGAACTTGAAATTATAAAAGCTAATAGAGTGGACTTGTTAGGAGTTAATTTTTATCATCCTAATCGGGTACAGCGTCCGCGCTATTCTGCTAATTCTTTAGCCGTTGACTTTGTACCGGATAAATTTTGGCAACCCTATGAAATGCCAGCTTGCCGTATGAATGTGGATAAAGGCTGGGAAATTTATCCGAAAGCCCTCTATGATATTGCAAAGGATATTCAAGAAAATTATGGGAATATTGATTGGTTTGTCTCTGAAAATGGTATGGGTGTATCCAACGAAGAACGCTATGTAAATGAGCAAGGGGTCATTGAAGATGACTATCGGATTCAATTTATTAAAGAGCATCTCTATTGGCTCAATCGTGCTATGGAGGAGGGAAGCAACTGTCTAGGCTATCATTTGTGGACTCCAATTGATTGTTGGAGCTGGTTAAATGCCTATCGCAATCGATATGGACTTATTTCTACAAATATTCATACGCAAGAAAAAAAATTAAAAAAATCTGCATATTGGTTTAAAGAAGTTTCTCAAACATGTAGCTTTGAGGTAGATGAAACGATCTTGTCAGGCGATTGATAAGCTTTGAAAAGAAAAAATGAGATAGAAATATCTCATTTTTTGTTATTAAAATTTTGAATTACTTGGATAAATTCTTGCCCATATTTTTTGAGCTTGATAGGGCCCACTCCACTGATAGATAAAAAACTTGTTTCGTCTTGAGGCGATTTTTCTGCCATATCTTTCAGACTACTGTCAGAGAAAATCATAAAAGGAGGTACTCCCTCGTCCTTTGCAACTTCTAGACGAAGGGTACGCAAGTGATCAAAAAGTTTGGAATTAAAGTTGTCCCCAGTTTCATTCTGAGCAACTGTGACAAAGGGAGCACGTCTAAAAACAGTCAAATGGCCTCGTAAAACCTGATGACCCTCAGTTGACACAAATAATAGAGGAAATTTTCCAGGTGTGACTTGGAGATAACCTTCGGCTACCAAGAAGTCGATCAACTCTCCTACATTTTTTTGTGAGTGTTGTTTCATAATCCCAAAGGTAGAAAGTTGTTCAAACTTCCATTTGGTTAAATTTTTATTTTTAGAACCAACGAGAACTTGTGCAACCATTGTTTTTCCAAAGCGCTCACCCATCCTTATAACACAGGAAAGTACTTTTTGGGCGTCTACCGTAATATCTAATTGTTCACGGTCGTCTAAGCAATTCGTACATTTTCCACAATTTTTACCTTCATCACCAAAATATTGGAGAATATAACGTTGAAGACAAGTTTCAGAATGAGTATAAGCTTGCATTTGACGTAGTTTTTCATAGGCCTGTTCCTTGTGTTGCTCATCCCCATCACCCTGCTCGATCAAGAAGTTACGAATCCTTAAATCATTAGGAGAGTAGAGGAGGATAGCGTCGGCTTCCAAACCATCACGCCCTGCCCGCCCAGCTTCTTGATAGTAACTTTCAATCGTAGCAGGCATACCATAATGGATAACAAATCGAACATTTGGTTTATTTATTCCCATTCCAAAAGCATTGGTCGCAACCATCAGTGGAATTTCATCAAACAGAAATTGCTCTTGGTTATGTTGACGTTCGCTTTCACTAAGGCCTGCATGATAACGTACAGCAGGAAAATTTTGGTTGTTGAGCCAAGTGTAAACTTCATCTACTTCTTTACGTGTGCTGGCATAGATAATACCAGCACTCAAAGCTTCCTGCGCGTGAAGATATTTTTTTAAAAAAGAGCGTTTTTCTATTCCCTTGACTACTTCAAAATGCAGATTTTCTCTGAGAAATCCTGTTTTGACGGTGTGGTTAGCAGAAATTGATAATAGCGTTTGGATATCGCTTGTTACTTGAGGTGTAGCCGTTGCTGTTAAAGCTAGCACAGTGGGCTGAGTGGGCAGACTCCTTAGATGGTGAGCAAAATTGAGATAACTGGGACGAAAATCATGCCCCCACTGCGAGATACAATGAGCCTCATCGATGGCAATCAGGTCAAGGGGAAGACTTTTTACAAAGTGATTAAAGGTTTCAAGTTCAAAACGTTCCGGGGCAACAAAGAGAATCTTGATGTGACCTTGGAGAACTTGTTGCATGCGTTCTTTGCTTTCTTGTTCGTTGAGTGTAGAGTTAATAAACGTCGCTGGAATACCCGTGATATTGAGTTGGTCCACCTGATCTTTCATTAGACTAATCAACGGAGAGATCACAAGCGTTATTCCAGATTGAATTACAGCTGGAAGTTGATAACAGATAGACTTGCCAGCTCCAGTGGGGAGAATGCCTAAAGTGTCGCGGTTCGATAGGACTTGTTCAATAATTTGTTTTTGACCAGCACGAAATTTTTCATAGCCAAAGACTTCTTTTAATTTTACTTCTAAATTCATCTTGTTTCTATTATACGTGAAAAGTTGTAGAAATAAAAAATTAAGCTAATTTAATTTATGTGAAAAAATACACAAAAATACTTGTATTACATTTATTAAGATGATATAATAAATGAGTGAAAATGAATGCGCTTGCATTATACAAAGACAAAAGGAGACTTTCAGATGAAAGCAGCAGTAGTACGTCAAAATCCAGATGGATATGCAGATGTTATCGAAAAAGAACTTCGCCCAATTCGTGCGAATGAGGCACTTCTTGATATGGAATATTGTGGGGTTTGCCATACTGATCTCCATGTTGCCGCAGGGGATTATGGAAATAAAGCAGGTACCGTCCTTGGGCATGAAGGAATTGGTATTGTGAAAGCAATTGGAAGTGATGTCACTTCTCTCAAAGTTGGGGATCGCGTGTCTGTTGCTTGGTTCTTTGAAGGTTGCGGACACTGTGAATACTGCGTATCTGGTAATGAAACATTCTGTCGTGAAGTTAAAAATGCTGGCTACTCAGTCGATGGTGGTATGGCTGAGCAAGCTATTGTCGTGGCTGATTATGCGGTGAAAGTTCCTCAAAATTTAAGTCCGATTGAAGCCAGCTCGATTACTTGCGCTGGTGTAACCACTTATAAAGCCATCAAAGTTTCAGGCGTGAAACCAGGAGAATGGCAAGTTATCTTTGGTGCTGGTGGTCTTGGAAATTTAGCCATTCAATACGCTAAAAATGTTTTTGGTGCAAAAGTGATTGCCGTAGATATCAATCAAGATAAATTGAACTTGGCTAAAGCGATTGGAGCAGATGTCATAATCAATTCAGGAGAGAAAGATCCTATAGCTGCGATTAAAGAAGTCACTGGAGGATTGGGTGCTCGATCTTCTATCGTATGTGCTGTTGCACGCGTGGCTTTTGAACAAGCTGTTGCTTGTTTGAAACCCATGGGTAAAATGGTGGCGGTTGCCTTGCCTAATACAGACATGACGTTGTCTGTCCCAACCACTGTTTTTGATGGTGTTGAAGTTGCGGGTTCTTTGGTGGGAACTCGGTTGGATTTAGCTGAAGCTTTCCAATTTGCAGCTGAAGGGAAAGTGAAACCTATCGTTGCGACACGTCGACTTGAAGAAGTGAATGCTATTATTGATGAGATGAAAGCAGGAAAAATTGAAGGCCGCATGGTCATTGATTTTACAAAATAAAATAATTTAAAAAAGAGGCGATCCTATGGATGCAGAACATTTAGTGAATTATTCTAGCGAAGAATTTGACACCCTTTCCCAATTTCAACAAGAAGAAATTACGAATAATTTTAAACAAGCGATCTTGTATAAAATGAAAGAAAAAAAGCTCAATATTGATGAAATTAGTGAAGAAGCAGGTTATACTGCACATGATTTGTCGGCACTTTTGAACTCTGACACAGTCAATTATGAGACCCATGCGGAACTTCAGCGGCTTCTCGTAGTGGTGAATCATTTTGTCAAATAACTTTTAAGTTAAAAAAAGGCTCCTTAAGGAGTCCTTTTTTTATAAAGAAGTGTTTGAAAGTTGCTCTTTTTTGCTTTGTGCTTACTGACCACACCGTCAGTGACTTTATAGAGCTTGCTCAGCAGCTTTTCGATCACCAATATAAGGTTCACGCTTACCATTAAGGAGTTGAAACTGATCAGCTCCCTTGCCGGGAATAATGACTGCATCATCACTGTTTTTTGTTGCTTTTATCGCTTTGGCGATGGCAAGGGCCCGATCACGCTCAAATTCTAGTTTGCGACTGACCTGGCTTGCGATTTCGTCAGCAATATTTTGGGGATCTTCATAATTGGCATCGTCGGTCGTCAATATCACTTCAAGCCGAGGGTGATGCTCAATAACTTGACCAAAATCCTGACGACGACTTTCGCCTTTATTTCCTGTCGAACCAAGGACCATAAGGAGGCGCCCTGTATGATGACGCTCTACGACTTGGACAAGATTTTCAAGCGAAACACCATTATGAGCATAATCAATATAAATATGTGCGCCATTTGAGGCAGTCAGCAATTCCATCCGACCAGGAACGATAGCGTTTTGTAAACCACGTCGGATTTGTGCTGGGCTAGCGCCAAGGGCTTGAGTAGCTAAGGCAGTTGCCAAAGCATTTTCCTGATTGAATCGTCCAAGTAAACGAATATCAAATTCACCACTGACAGCTCCGTCAGTAACAAAATGTAAGCCTGATGAGGCGGTAATAACATTTTCTGAGCCTTCACCGTAAAAAACGTGAGGTATAGCCCGTGCGAGCAATTCCTCTTGAATGATGCCAAAGTGTTTCATCTCATGATTGGCTACAAAATAGCGGGAGTTGCGTAAAAGTTGTCGTTTACAATAGAAGTAATCCTCTAAAGTTGGATGCTCAACTGGTCCGATATGATCGGGGAAAATGTTTAAAAAGACACCTACATCAAAGGTTAAACCGTAGACACGCTCTGTTTTATAAGCTTGACTGGAAACTTCCATCACGAGATGGGACATGCCATTTTCGACTGCCTTGGCCATCATCTCTAGCAAATCAAGACTTTCAGGAGTGGTTAATTCAGATTTGAAATAATTATGACCGTCTAGCGTTGTTTGAGCAGTAGAGAGAAGGGCTGTTTTGCCACCATTCATTTCATCAAGGATGGCCTTGCCAAAATATGCCGAGGTAGTTTTACCTTTTGTCCCAGTCAGTGCGAGGATTTTGAGCTTTTCTTGCGGATAGTCAAAGAAAGCTGCAGCAATAAGTGCCATTGCTCTTTTGACGTCGGTCACAATAATTGCTGGAATAGACATTTCGTAGTCGAACTCTGAAACATAAAAAGGGGCGGATAGGTTGGTCAAATATTCTTTTTTAAAGTTGAGGCCTTTTGCAAAGAAGAGTGTATCTGCTGTGGTTTGACGTGAATCGTAGGAGAGCTGTTCAAACACGACCTCTTTGTCCCAGTTAAAATAATATTCACCAGCTGCGGAAATTTCACGAAAATTGTTATCTTTTTTAAGGATTTCTAAAATCTGTTCAAGTTTAATCATGATCAAAATTGCCCTCTATCGTGGCGCACACGATGCCTTTCTAATGGAGAAGGAGTTAAAGGGCTGTTGCCCTATCTCTCTTATTATAGCATAAGCCAGCAATAGCCGCATCTTTGTTTTAGGCTCGCTTAGGTATTTTACTTTAGAATAATTCAATAAAGTGCTAAAGTTAAAGGACAAATATCGTTATATTATTGTCAAAAAAGCCAAGTTAGGGTAAAATGGAACAATGGAAGATTCAGAAAAAATAATGAACCCGGGCTTACAGCCTGGTAAGACGGCTGCAAAGTCGAAAGATCAGATGCTCTCAGGTACTGCATGGCGTACAGGTGCAGATATGATTGGTAAGATTTTGGGTGTTATCTATATTATCCCATGGTATGCTTGGATGGGGAAGTTTGGTAACGAAGCCAACTCTCTCTTTAGCATGGGGTATAACATCTATGCGCTCTTTTTACTTATCTCAACTGTCGGGATTCCTGCAGCAGTTGCTCGCGAGGTAGCGCGTTATAATACTTTGGAAGATCCTAATATGGCTTATCGTCTCGTGCGACAAATGCTAGGAGTGATGGCAATATTGGGAGTGGTTGCTGCTGGTTTAATGTTTTTCCTATCTGGTCCCCTCTCCACTTTGGTTGGCGGAAAGGACAGCGCAGATTTAATTCCAGTGATGAAGAGCCTTGCGCTTGCTGTTTTAATATTCCCTTCGATGTCGGTCATTCGAGGTTATTTCCAAGGTCTCAATCAGGTCAAAGCTTATGCCATGAGTCAATTGCTTGAGCAAGTGGTCCGTGTAATCTGGATGCTTGGGGCAACTTTTGCTATCATGAAACTTGGCTCCCATAACTGGCAACACGCCGTTACTCAGTCGACAACTGCGGCTTTTGTTGGGATGCTTGGTTCTTATGCTGTTTTATTCTTTTACCTTTACAAATCTGGTAATATGAAGGAACTCCTGCACCCAGGCCCTGCCAAATCGAAAATTAATGCCTTAGAGATATTGAAAACGACGATGCATACAGCGATTCCTTTCATCGTCATAGGATCAGCCATTCAAATATTTAAGATTATTGATAACTCAACCTTCATGAACATGATGCCTTGGGTCACAGACTATAGCCATAACGAATTACTGGCGCTAATGAGTTATTTTTCTGCCAACACCGATAAGTTGACGATGGTTTTGTTGGGTGTGGCTTTAACCTTAGGGTCTGTATCTGATCCCCTTATCACTGAGCACTATGTAAAGGGGAACCGGCGTGAGCTGGCGACGTTGATTGGCTATAATTTTCAACTTTATGTGGGCTTTATGTTGCCAGCTGTTATTGGGATGGCCTTACTGACAAAGCCTATCTATACACTTTTTTATCAGGTCCCTTCTAGTTTGCAATCACATCTATTTGTCTTTGCTATCTTGCAAAGCTTCTTGTTAGGGCTGTATATGCTTGTCTATCCACCACTAACAGTGATGGATCATAAACGTCTAGCGATGCGCTTCTTTACAATTACTTTGATTGTGAAAGTTGTCTTGCAGACCCCAATGATTTTGCTCTTCCATAGTTACGGTCCGCTTCTTGCGACAACAATTTCATTCTTGGTAGGAGTTATCCTCTTCATTAGAAAACTCCATGAAATCACTCATTTTTCAATTAAAAACACAGTACGAGGTATACAAGGTGCGGCTTTATTAACACTTTTCATGAGTGTAGTGGTCATCCTTGTAGAAGTTATTTTGGGCTTGATTTTTGGAAAGACCCCAGGTCGCACCGGCTCAGCAATTATTACCTTGATTGCTGGGGGAGCAGGATTCTACACTTATCTTTGGTTTGCTGCACAGCTCGGCCTTTTAGAAAAATGGTTTGGTCCCAGAGGCCTGACACTCCGAAAGAAATTACACATCTAAAATATCTGAAAAGTACTGACCAGCTGATCAGTACTTTTTTTCTGAATTTTCTATTAAATTTGTATAACCAAAATTACCAGACTGTGTTATAATGTAGAAAATAAAAAATTCTGGAGGAATGATATGGTAAGAATTCAAGATGATCTCTTTGCTGCAGTAAATGCTGAATGGCTAGAAAACGCTAAAATCCCATCGGATAAACCGCGGATTTCTGCTTTTGATGAACTCGTTTTAAAAAATGAAAAAAATCTTGCAGCAGATTTGACGGAGCTGTCAGCAAACTTACCGACAGATAATGCTGAATTACGTGAAGCAATCAAGTTTTATAATAAAGCAGGAGATTGGGCAGCACGTGAGCAGGCGGACTTTACAGCAGTCAAAGCCGAGTTGGCTAAGATACAAAATTTATCAAACTTTGAGGATTTCCAAGAACAACTGATCAACCTCGTCTTTCATTCACAAGCTCCCTTGCCCTTTGCTTTTGGTGTTGAGCCTGATATGAAAGACGCCGTCCATTATGCCTTAGGTTTTTCAAGCCCTGGGTTGATTTTGCCAGATACGACCTATTATGCAAAAGAGCATCCACGCCGCAGTGAACTCTTGGATTTCTGGGCTAAAAACTCAGCAGAAATCTTAAAGGTCTTCGGAGTAGAGGAAGCAGAGCAAATTGCTGCTGACGCAGTGAAATTTGATGCACTTTTGGTCCCATCAGCAAATACATCTGAAGAATGGGCCAAATATGCAGAATTATACCACCCTGTGGCTACTGACGCGTTCGTCAGCCACATCAACACGATCGAATTTAAAGGTTTTATTAAAGAACTTGTTCAAGCCGAGCCACAAAAGATTATCGTTTACGAAGACCGTTTTTATGAAACTTTTAATCAGTTAGTGAACGAAGAGAATTGGGCTTTAATTAAAGCTTGGATGCTTACCAAAGCTGCACGTCGTGCAACCTCCTTTCTTACCGAAGAGCTACGTGTACTTGGAGGTGCCTATAGTCGCCTTCTATCAAATGTTCAAGAAGCTCGCAGTCAAGAAAAACATCAGTTAGATCTCACAGAAACATACTTTAGTCAAGTTATTGGTCGTTTTTATGGGGAAAAATATTTTGGTGCAGCAGCAAAAGCAGATGTAGAGCATATGGTTTTTGCGATGATCAAAGTCTATCAGGAACGTTTGCGTAACAATGACTGGCTCAGTCAGGAAACAGCAGCAAAAGCCATTGAAAAACTCGATGCCATTACCCCCTTTATCGGTTATCCTGATCATCTACCAGAAGTTTACCGAAAACTCAAAGTGGGTGAAGGGACATTATATGAAGACGCCGTATACTTTGATGAAGTCTTAACTGCTCGTTTGTATGAAAAATTCAATGAGGATGTAGATAAAACGACATGGCACATGCCTGCGCATATGGTCAATGCTTACTATAGCCCAGATAGCAATACAATTGTTTTTCCAGCAGCGATTCTTCAGGCTCCTTTCTATGATTTGAATCAATCTGCTTCTCAAAACTATGGAGGAATTGGTGCTGTGATTGCCCATGAGATTTCTCATGCCTTTGATAATAATGGTGCGCAATTTGACCAATATGGAAATCTTAATAAATGGTGGCGTGATGAAGATTACAAAGCCTTTGAAGAAAAACAACAAGAAATGATTGCCCTATTTGATGGCGTAGAAACCGATGCTGGTCCCGCTAACGGTAAACTCATTGTCTCTGAAAATATTGCCGATCAAGGGGGCATCACAGCGGCTCTAACTGCTGCTAAACGAGAAAAAGATGTTGATTTGCAAGCTTTCTTTAGCCAATGGGCAAAAATTTGGCGCATGAAAGCCAGCACCGAGTTTCAGCAAATGCTTCTTTCAATGGACGTACACGCCCCTGCGAAACTCCGTGCAAATATCCCTCCTACTAATCTAGAAGAGTTTTATGAGGCTTTTGATATTCAGCCTAATGATAAAATGTATCGTAAACCAAGCCAACGATTAAAGATTTGGTAAGTAATAGGGAACGGTAAAAATAAAAAGAGTGGTTTATTATGAACCGCTCTTTTTATTTAGAAGTAGAGGTACTAATGGTCAGTAATCTTAACCACTTTTCCATAAAATTCTTCTTCAGTGAGATCGTACTCTTTTAGCGTATAGCCTCCCTCATCCTTAGTTAGTACTTTTGCGACTTGATGATTCTCGACCACAAAAGAATAGATGGTTTCTTTAGGGATGGAAGTAGTGTACTTGATAAAAACAAGCTTACCTTGTGCAAAAGAATTTGAGTGCTCGTGTTCTTCTTTAAGCAGCTCAAATACTATATCATAGTCTTCTGGAAGCTGTTCAGATAAAACATCTAAAGCAGCATCGCTTGTGCGTAAAGTCCAGGTTTGATTACCGCAATAAACATATTGTTGAACCTTTAAAGGCGTGTAATTCTTTTCTTGCCTTTTCAAGTCATCAATACGTTGTTGGACATAATCAAGCAAAACTTGCTTTTTCTCAGTACTTAAGTAATCAAATAAAAGTTCAGCTTTCTTTAAGTTGTAATCTTCCCCTTTGCCCATCAAATACTCGGTGGTGACACCGAAGTAATCTGCAATCTCTGCTAAACGCTTTGCACTAGGTTCCTTGCCTAAACGATAGTTGGCAAGTGCATTTCTTGGATAGCCCAACTCTCTTTCGACCTGGTTGAAAGATTTTTGAGCATCAATAACTAGATTTTTTAAACGATCATAAAATAACAAGGCTCACCTCTCGGCGTATAAATACGTCATCTTTAATATATTTGTAATCTTTATATTATATCACATGTGTTTATGATATAAAAGGAAAAACTAACGTCATCTAGAAATATTTTGGATAAAAACTTAATTTTTCCCAATAGTATATGACATTTGACACGTGAAAGGTCATGTGATAGGATAAAGGTAATTGAAAAATTACGATAGTGTTTTAAACAATACAATAAAAAAGGAGAAAATGTGGAAAAAATCATCAAAAAGACAAAACAATTGAATGCCATCTTAAGAAAGACATCAGTTGATTTCTCCGAACAACTTCCGTATCAAAAAATGTTTGAGCAGGTAGCGCGCATCATTTCTGGTGAACTATTTATGGTTGATACCAAGAGAAGCTGTCTAGGCTATGGCTATTTCAGTGAAGATTTGACAAGCAATCTTACCCTTAAAAATTTTTTTACACATCAGAAACTTTCAGAAGAGGTTTCTGAGCAGATTCTTTCACAATACCAGAGCCAAGCAAATGTTGCGCTCCAAGATTCATCATTAGCTTTAGTAAAAGAACTCCTTTCTAACTTCTCAGAGCATTTGCTAACTTCTATACCTATCGAAGGAAGTGATTTACGTTTAGGGACATTATTTGTCTTAAGCTCTAAACCCTTAAATGAAGAACAAATGATTCTTTTGGATATTTTTGCGACATTTATCGGAAATCAATTGTCCTATATGATGCTCGATGCCCTTGAAGAAAAGCGGCGAAATAGCACATTTCAAGCATTGATCCAAACACTTTCACGTCCAGAACTGGAATCCTTCAAAACTATTATCGAGAAAATAGATTTATAAATTTTTAGAGAGCTGACTCCTTTTTCTCCCCTAAATTTCTCTTGCCAAAACTCGAAGAATAAGGTATAATAGAAATAATGGTTTGTCAGCAAAATCTGTGGGATCTCTTGTCCCCATAGGCTTTGTAAGCAACGGAACACATGATGTTTTCGTTGCTTTTTTGGCGTCTTTTACAGTGAAAAATACGAAAGTTATGAAAAAGACAAACTACAGACTTTTCAGTGTTTTTCATCATAAATTCACCAAAAACACAGACTTTTTTAATCTAATCTAAAAAATAGAGGAGAAAACACTTGGCAGGACATGACGTAAAATACGGTAAACACCGTACAAGACGCAGCTTTTCACGTATTAAAGAAGTAATCGGTTTGCCAAACCTTATCGAAGTTCAAACATTAAGTTATAAGAACTTTCTCGATGAAGGTCTAGCAAATGTCTTTAAAGAAATGTTCCCAATCGACAACTTCGCAGGCACTATGGAGCTTGAATTTGTCGGTTATGAAATGAAGACACCTAAATACACTGTTGAAGAAGCTCGCGCTCATGATGCAAACTATTCAGCACCTATCTATGTAACCTTCCGTCTGGTGAATAAAGAAACGGGCGAGCTGAAAACACAAGAAGTCTTCTTTGGGGACTTCCCACTCATGACTGAAATGGGTACATTTATCAACAATGGTTCAGAACGTTTGATCGTCAGCCAATTGGTACGTAGCCCAGGTTCTTATTTCCACCTCAAAACGGATAAAAATGGTCTGGAAAGCTTCGGTCATACCACTATTCCTAACCGTGGGGCATGGTTTGAGTTAGACACTGATGCCAAAGGCATTGGTTATGTTCGTATTGACCGCACACGTAAATTAACCTTTACAACAATGTTGCGTGCGCTTGGTTTTGGCTCAGATGAAGAAATTCTTGAATTGTTGGGTGAAACTCAACTCTTGACGGATACTTTGGGCAAAGATGTGCATAAAAATCCAGCGGATACTCGTGTAGAAGAAGCACTCAAAGACATTTATGACCGCTTGCGCCCAGGGGAACCAAAAACAGCGGATAGTTCACGTGGTTTGCTTGTTGCGCGTTTCTTTGATCCAAAACGTTATGATTTTGCCCCTGTTGGACGTTATAAATTTAACAAGAAATTAGCACTTAAAAATCGTTTGCTTGGCTTGACTTTGGCTGAACCAATTGTTGATCCAGAGACTGGTGAAATTCTTGTAAATACTGATACGCTTGTTACTCGTGATGTGCTTGATTTGATTGAACCATTGCTTGATAACGGTCTTGGAAACTTTGTAGTTGAACCTTCTGATGATGCTGTTATTCCAGAACCTATCACTTTGCAAAGCATCAAAGTTTACTCACCTAAAGATCCAGAACGTGTGGTTACATTATTGTCAAATGGTACACCAGACGCTGAGTGCCGTGTTTTGACACCAGCAGATGTAATTGCGAATATTAGTTATTGGCTGGGTCTTGCTGAAGGTATTGGTAAAGTGGACGATATTGACCACTTAGGTAACCGTCGTATCCGTTCAGTAGGTGAATTACTCCAAAACCAAGTACGTATCGGACTTTCACGTATGGAGCGTGTCATTCGCGAACGGATGTCATCTTCAGAAAATGAAAATATCACACCACAAGGTTTGATTAACATTCGTCCTGTAACAGCTTCAATCAAAGAATTCTTTGGTTCTTCACAACTTTCACAGTTCATGGACCAACACAATCCTTTGTCTGAGCTTTCACACAAACGTCGTTTTTCTGCCTTAGGACCTGGGGGTATCTCACGTGACCGTGCTTCATATGAAGTACGTGACGTTCACTATACTCACTATGGCCGTATGTGTCCTATTGAAACACCTGAAGGACCAAACATCGGTTTGATTAACAACTTGTCATCATACGCCAAAGTAAACGAATATGGTTTCATTATGTCACCATATCGTCGTGTTGACCGTGTAAATGGTATTGTTACTGACGAAGTTGAATATTTGACTGCCGATGAAGAAGACAACTATACTGTTGCCCAAGCCAACTCACCATTGACGGAAGATAGCCGCTTTGCTAATGAAACAGTTATGGCTCGTCATACGGGTAACAATATTGAAGTTGAAGCTTCAACAGCAGACTATATGGACGTTTCACCTAAACAGGTTATCGCCGTTGCTGCTGCATGTATTCCATTCTTGGAAAACGATGACTCCAACCGTGCCCTCATGGGAGCCAACATGCAACGTCAAGCAGTGCCACTGATTGACCCACATGCTCCTTGGATTGGTACTGGGATGGAACATCAAACTGCCCGTGACTCTGGTGCAGCTTTGCTTGCTAAACATGACGGAGTAGTCGAATATGTAGACGGAAATGAAATTCGCGTTCGTCGTACTTCTGGTGAGCTGGATATTTACCACATCACTAAATATCGTCGTTCAAACTCAGGAACTTCTTATAATCAACGTCCATTGGCTCAACTTGGAGAAAAAGTTGAAAAAGGAGACATCATTGCTGATGGTCCTTCAATGGAAAATGGGGAAATGGCCCTTGGTCAAAATCCACTTGTTGCTTATATGACTTGGGAAGGTTACAACTTCGAGGATGCGGTAATCATGTCAGAACGTTTGATTAAAGACGACGTTTATACCTCTATTGCTATCGAAGAATATGAATCAGAAACACGCGATACAAAACTTGGCCCTGAAGAAATTACGCGTGAAATTCCAAACGTTGGGGATGAAGCACTCAAAAACCTTGACGAAGCGGGTATTATCCGTATTGGTGCCGAAGTGAAAGACGGTGACTTGCTTGTTGGTAAAGTAACTCCTAAAGGTGAAACTGATCCAACACCAGAAGAACGTTTGCTTCGTGCAATCTTCGGTGAAAAAGCTCGTGAAGTGCGTGATACATCCCTTCGGGTACCTCACGGAGGTGGCGGTATTGTTCATGACGTTCGTGTGTTTACACGCGAAAATGGTGATGAATTACCTTCAGGTGTGAATAAATTGGTTCGTGTCTTTATCGCTCAAAAACGTAAGATTCACGTTGGGGATAAAATGGCCGGACGCCATGGTAACAAAGGGGTTGTTTCAAACATTGTGCCTGTGGAAGATATGCCTTACTTACCAGATGGAACACCTATTGATATCATGTTGAACCCACTTGGGGTGCCATCACGGATGAATATCGGACAAGTTATGGAGCTTCATTTAGGGATGGCGGCTCGTACTTTAGGTATCCACATCGCGACACCAGTCTTTGATGGAGCATCTGATGAAGATATCTGGGATACCGTTAAAGAAGCTGGTATGGCTGCTGATGCTAAGACTGTCCTTTATGATGGTCGTACTGGTGAACCATTTGATAACCGAATTTCAGTCGGTGTCATGTACATGATTAAACTTCACCACATGGTTGATGATAAACTCCATGCTCGTTCAGTAGGTCCTTACTCACTCGTTACACAACAACCGCTCGGTGGTAAAGCACAGTTCGGTGGACAACGTTTCGGGGAAATGGAAGTTTGGGCACTGGAAGCTTATGGTGCGGCCAATGTCCTTCAAGAAATCTTGACATACAAGTCAGATGACGTGATTGGACGTACACGTGCTTATGAAGCAATCGTTAAAGGTGAACGTATTCCTAAACCAGGTCTTCCTGAATCATTCCGTGTATTAGTTAAAGAATTGCAATCATTGGGTCTTGATATGAAAGTGCTCGATGCAGATAGCAATGTTCTTGACTTACGTGAGTTGGACGAAGATGAAGTCATGACGCGTCCAGACAATACAGAAATTACTCCTGAAATGCTTGAAGCACAGGAAGCAATTGTTGCCCAAGCAGAAGCTGAAGAAGAAGCTCTGATTAACGCTGGAAATGAAGAATAATATTACTGACAGAGCTGTCAGTAATAGAAAAATAAAACTTTTGAAAAATATTTTTGCTGAAACAACTGACGAAGATTTAATGCTGCTGACAGAGCAGTCAGTGAGTCAATATCGGTTATCAGTGAAAAAATGTGCAAAAGTATCCTGTGTTAAATTGATTAGAAGTGGAGAAAGAATTGGTCGATGTAAATAAATTTGAGAGCATGCGAATTGGTATCGCATCTCCACAAAAAATTCGTTACTGGTCATTTGGCGAAGTTAAAAAACCAGAAACAATCAACTATCGTACACAAAAGCCTGAACGTGAAGGACTCTTTGATGAACGTATCTTCGGTCCTCAAAAAGACTGGGAATGTGCCTGTGGAAAACTCAAAGGTGTTTTCTACAAGAATCAAGTCTGTGAACTTTGTGGAGTTCAAGTAACAACTGCAAAAGCGCGTCGCGAACGGATGGGGCACATTGAATTGGCTGCGCCAACTTCACATATCTGGTATTTCAAAGGTATTCCGTCACGGATGGGACTTGCGCTTGATATGAGCCCACGTGCGCTTGAAGAAGTGATTTACTTTGCAAGTTATGTGGTCATTGATCCTAAAGAAACAGATCTTGAGAAAAAACAACTCTTAACAGAACGTGAATATCGTGAACAACTTTTGAAAAATGGTTTTGGTTCATTCGTTGCGAAAATGGGTGCAGAAGCGATTCAAGATTTGTTGAACGATGTTGATATTGATAAAGAAGTATCAGAACTTAAGGAAGAGTTAAAAGCAGTCACTGGACAACGTCGTGTTAAAATCATTCGTCGTTTAGATGTTTTGACAGCCTTCAAAAAGTCAGGGAATTCCCTTTCTTGGATGGTCTTGAACGTATTGCCAGTCATTCCACCAGATTTACGTCCAATGGTACAGTTGGATGGTGGACGTTTTGCCACATCTGACTTGAATGACTTGTATCGTCGTGTTATTAACCGTAACAACCGTTTGAAACGATTGATGGAGCTTAACGCACCAAATATTATCGTTCAAAATGAAAAACGGATGCTGCAAGAAGCCGTGGATACTTTGATTGACAATGGTCGTCGTGGTCGTCCAATCACTGGTGCCGGTAACCGTCCATTGAAGTCTCTTTCACATATGTTGAAAGGGAAACAAGGACGTTTCCGTCAAAACTTGCTTGGTAAACGGGTTGACTATTCTGGACGTTCGGTTATCGCTGTTGGTCCTACTTTGAAGATGTACCAATGCGGTGTACCACGTGAAATGGCGATTGAATTGTTCAAGCCATTCGTCATGTCTGAACTCGTGAAACGTGAGTTGGCTGCGAACATTCGTGCGGCTAAACGTAAAGTGGAACGTCAAGATTCAGATGTTTGGGATGTACTTGAAGAAGTTGTTAAAGAACACCCTGTTCTCCTTAACCGCGCACCTACGCTTCACCGTTTGGGTATTCAAGCGTTTGAGCCAGTCTTGATTGATGGTAAAGCGATGCGTCTTCACCCACTTGCTTGTGAAGCCTACAACGCCGACTTTGACGGTGACCAAATGGCGATTCACTTGCCATTGTCTGAAGAAGCTCAAGCTGAAGCACGTCTTTTGATGCTTGCTGCTGAACATATCTTGAACCCTAAAGATGGTAAACCAGTCGTTACACCATCTCAAGATATGGTCCTTGGTAACTACTACCTTACGATGGAAGAAAAAGGTCGTGAGGGTGAAGGAATGATTTTCTCAACTCCTGAAGAAGTTGAGATTGCAATGCGCAATGGTTATGTACATTTACATACACGTATTGGTATTGCTACTAAATCTATCAACAAACCTTGGACGCCTGAACATCAAGATAAAATCTTGATTACAACAGTTGGTAAAGTGATCTTTAATTCAATCATTCCAGAAGGAATGCCTTACCTTAATGAACCTACTGACATCAACTTGACAGGTAAAACAGATGACCGGTTCTTTATGGAACCAGGACAAGATATCCAAGAAGTCTTGGCTAATCTTGATACTGTTCGTCCATTCAAAAAAGGATATCTTGGAAATATCATCGCTGAAGTCTTCAAACGTTACCGTACGACAGCAACGTCTGAGTACCTTGACCGCTTGAAAGACCTTGGCTACCACCAATCTACTTTGGCTGGTTTGACTGTGGGTATCGCCGATATCCCTGTTGTTGAAGATAAACATGAAATCATCGATGCTGCACACAAACGTGTGGAACAAATCACGAAACAATTCCGTCGTGGTTTGATTACTGATGATGAACGTTATAACGCAGTGACCGGTGTTTGGCGTGATGCTAAAGAGTCACTTGAAAAACGTCTGATTGAAGAACAAGATTTGACTAACCCAATCGTTATGATGATGGACTCTGGAGCCCGTGGTAACATCTCTAACTTCTCTCAACTTGCTGGTATGCGTGGTTTGATGGCTGCTCCTAATGGTAAAATTATGGAATTGCCTATCATCTCCAACTTCCGTGAAGGGCTTTCTGTCTTGGAAATGTTCTTCTCAACTCACGGTGCTCGTAAGGGGATGACCGATACGGCCCTTAAGACAGCCGACTCTGGTTATCTTACTCGTCGTTTGGTTGACGTTGCCCAAGATGTTATCATTCGTGAAGACGACTGTGGAACTGACCGTGGACTTGTGATTTCAGACATCGCTACTGGTAAAGAAATGGTTGAACCTTTGTTTGAACGCTTGGTTGGTCGTTATACCCGTAAATCAGTCTTCCATCCAGAAACTGGTGAAATGATTATCGCTGATGATACCTTGATTTCCGAAGATGTAGCACGTCAAATCGTTGATGCTGGTGTTAAAGAAGTAACCATCCGCTCAGTATTTACATGTAAAACGCCACATGGTGTATGTAAACACTGTTACGGTATCAACTTGGCTACTGGGGATGCGGTTGAAGTTGGTGAAGCTGTTGGTACCATCGCTGCTCAATCAATCGGTGAACCTGGTACTCAGTTGACAATGCGTACATTCCACACGGGTGGTGTTGCGTCAAGTTCAGATATCACTCAAGGTTTGCCTCGTGTTCAAGAAATCTTTGAAGCACGTAACCCTAAAGGGGAAGCAATCATCACTGAAGTAACTGGTACAGTTGAATCAATCATTGAAGATCCTGCTACACGTACTCGTGAAATTACTGTTAAAGGTAAAACAGACACTCGTAGCTACACTGTAGGTATGGCTGATGTCTTGATGGTTGAAGAAGGTGAATTCATTCACCGTGGTGCACCTTTGATTCAAGGTTCTATCGAACCTAAACACTTGCTTCAAGTTCGTGATGCTTTATCAGTTGAAACTTACTTACTCGGTGAAGTTCAAAAAACTTACCGTTCACAAGGGGTTGAAATCGGAGATAAGCACATCGAAGTGATGGTTCGTCAAATGCTTCGTAAAGTTCGTATCATGGATAATGGTTCAGTTGATATCTTGCCAGGTACTTTGATGGATATTTCAGATTTCGAAAAAGCAAATGAAGAAGCACTCTTGAAAGGTGAAATGCCTGCAACAGGACGTCCAGTCTTGATGGGGATTACTAAAGCCTCTCTTGAAACCAATTCATTCTTGTCAGCTGCATCATTCCAAGAAACAACTCGTGTCCTTACTGATGCTGCAATTCGTGGTAAAGAAGATCACTTGCTTGGTTTGAAGGAAAATGTTATCATCGGTAAGATTATTCCTGCTGGTACCGGTATGTTCCGTTACCGTAACATTGAACCTTTGGCTGATTTATCAAATGCACCTGAAGTTAAAGAGGTTGAAACAGAAACTGTGGAAAGCTAATATTTCCATTTACAAATAAAAAAGTTACTGACAGAGCTGTCAGTAACTTTTTTTTATGAATTAGGTGAGTCAGTAATGATTTTAAAAAACTGTAATTTTTGGTAAAATAATAACATGAAATATTATCTCCTGGCAAATCCAAATTCTGGTTCAGGTAAAGGAGCACGGACATTAGAGATCCTTCTTCCTTATTTGGAAGAACATGAATTTGATTATCAACTTTATACCACTAAAAAATTTCAAAATCATACTTCCAATGAAGCTGCATTAGTGGATAAAATATTGACGCAAAAGACAAAAGAAGACCGGCTGGTTATTATTGGAGGCGATGGGACGCTTTCGCTAGTTATCAATGAACTTCCAGCATCAGAGTCTTTTTCTTATATCCCTTCTGGTTCTGGCAATGATTTTGCACGTAGTTTAAATTTGAGTCTTGACCCGATTGAAGCCTTTGAAGCAGCGCGTCAGCGCACTCAACCGCACGAAATTTATGTCATGCGCTATCAATCGAAAGATTTAAGTGGTTATTCATTAAACAATATTGGCATTGGACTCGATGCGACAATTGTCCAAGCGGCAAATGGTGGAAAGTTAAAGAATGTTCTTAACCGCTTGAAGTTAGGTAGTTTATCTTATGTTGCAACTGCGCTGCAAGTTTTAATCACTAAAAAATCTTTTGGAACAGTAATCACGAGTGGTGAGGAAGTGCTTGAAAAAAATAAAGCTTTTCTGATGACGTTTACTAAACACCCCTATTTTGGTGGAGGTGTAAAAATTTCACCTACGGCCTCTAATAAAAATAGTGAAATTCACCTTGTAGAGTATGATAAGCACAGACTATTGCGCACTTTTTCTTTAATTCCAAGTGTTTTAAAAGGCACGCATTTACAACATCCACTTTTCTTGCATAAGGTAAGAAAATATTTTACGGTAAAACTTTCTGAGGAACAACCTGTCCAGATAGATGGTGAAATTTATCATCTTCAGGCAGGAGAAATTCTTTTCATTCAGCCAGAAAAAAGAAAAATTTTTTATTAGGACTTATAAAATATAAAGTAAATGACCACCACTTGGTGGTTTTTTATTATTATTCATTTATTATTGTATTAAAATACTTTTTATATTATAATTATGCTATTATTATTAATAAATATAAAAGAAAAGAGAAAAAATGAATTTTAATTTTTTACCCAAGTACTTTTCCTATTTTAATGATGGCATGTTAGTAACGCTTATTATATCCGCATTTGTGGTACTGATAGGAACGTGTTTAGGAATTATTGTAGCTCTCGGAAAACTTTCGAGTTTCCCCCCATTGCGTTGGCTTGCAAAAGCATATATTGAAATATTTAGGGGGACGCCCATGCTTGTTCAAATCATGCTTGGCTTTGCTCTTGCTGGTAATTTGAATTTTCCTACTTTTCATATAGGAATTTTACAACAAGATTTAGGGCGTTTAGTCCCAGGGATTATTGTACTTGCACTCAATTCTGGTGCTTATATGGCTGAGATTGTTCGAGCAGGAATTGAAGCTGTCCCCATCGGTCAGCAAGAAGCAGCTTATTCTTTAGGGATACGCCCTAGAAAGACGATGGTTCATGTAATTTTACCGCAGGCGATACGAAACATATTACCTGCAGTAGGGAATGAATTTGTAACGATTATCAAAGATAGTTCACTCCTTTACACGATCGGTGTCATGGAAGTATTTAGTGGTGCTCAAACAGTAGTGAGCTTAACTTACCAGACCATTTCTCCTCTCTTGGTTGTAGCCCTCTATTATTTCGTAGTAACTTTTGTGGTGAGTCGCTTGTTGGCAAGATTAGAAAAACGCCTTAGGAAAGGATATGCAAAATAATGAGTAATTATTTAATAGAAGTAAAAAAATTGTATAAAAATTTTGGAAGTAATGAAGTTTTAAAAGGGCTGGACATACAAATAAAAAAAGGTGAAGTGGTTGTCATGATTGGTCCTTCTGGATCTGGCAAATCAACATTTTTACGAACGATGAATCTACTTGAAAAACCGACTCGAGGACAGGTTTATTTTGAAGGAACAAATCTTGCTGATAAATCTGTAGATGTTTTTAAACATCGTGAAAAAATGGGGATGGTTTTTCAGCAGTTTAATCTCTTCCCTCATATGACTGTCAAAGATAACTTGATGTTAGCGCCCATAAAAACTGAAAAATTATCTAAAATACAAGCAAGTAAGGTAGCTGACCAACTTTTAAGCCGAGTGGGTCTCTCTGAAAAATCAGAAGCTTATCCACAAGCTTTATCAGGCGGACAACAACAAAGGGTGGCCATTGCGCGAGCATTGGCTATGAATCCTGATGTGATGCTTTTTGATGAGCCAACCTCTGCTTTGGATCCAGAAATGGTGGGAGAAGTACTTGCAGTAATGCAAGAATTAGCACAGGAAGGAATGACAATGGTGGTGGTGACACATGAGATGGGTTTTGCAAAAAATGTTGCAGATCGTGTCTTATTTATGGCAGATGGAAATATCGTAGAGGAAGGAACTCCCGAAGAACTCTTTGACCATCCAAAAGAAAAAAGAACGCAAGAGTTTCTCGCTAAAGTACTTTAAGCTTGAATGCTTAAGTCTGGGTCGGTATGGTGAGCTTAAAAAAAGCAGTAGTCATGCTGCTTTTTTTTATTGGTGTGGTATAATATTAAATAAGAAAATGAAATGTGCTAGAATAATATAGAAAAGAGAAGAAGATGAAATTTGAAGATATCAATGAAAACACGATAAAAATTACCCTCTCTTTCGATGACTTAACAGATTATGATATTAAATTATCAGACTTTTTTGGTAACCAAGAAGTCATTGAACAGTTCTTCTATGAATTAGTAGATGAACTGGGGTTGGAAAACCGTTTTGGTAATGTAGGGATGTTGACTTTCCAAATTCAACCTTTCCCACAAGGGGTACATATGATTGTACACGAAGAAGCGTTGTTGAATGAGGGAGGTGAAATCCCTGATGACCCAGAAGAATTTGAAGAACTCATGACAGGTTTTTATAATAAACTTAATGAAATAGGTGCAGATATGGCGCGTGAGCGTGGAATTACAGATTTTAAACCAGGCTTGGAACTTCCAGGTTCGCAAAAGGAAGAAACAGACCAAGAACCTGATTTTATCTATTATTCTGTTCGGTATGACGACATGATGTCAGCGCTCGCGGGTGTTAAGAACGTTAAGTTTGCTGATGAAGAATCTGAGTTTTATCGCTATGAGGGTGATTTTTATTTAGTAGTTTTAGATAATCAAAAAGCCAAAGGGAAGATGCATGTAGAAAGTACGCGTGCTCGAATGATGGAATACGGTGAAGCTTCAAAAATAAGCCGAGAATTTTTGCAGGAGTATGGGGAGTGTTTGATTGCAACGCGCGCTTTAGACGTTCTTAGAAAAATTTGAATATGGTTGATACATTAAAAGAAATTCCGTTTGCACTCAAATTTTTAGTTGTAGCCATTATGACTTTTGGGATCTCGGTTATTTTGACGCCAGTCATGACATTTGTGTCAAAAATTATCGGAGCGGTGGATAATCCTAATGAACGGCGGGTCAATAAGAAGCCAATGCCTTCCGCAGGTGGAGTAGTGATTTTTATAGCATTTGCCATTGCTACATTATTGATTTTGCCCCATATTGTGCATAACCAACCATTATTACATGCGGGTCAACCTCCTGCTGGGGGCGGTCCGGGCACAGGACCTCATCCTCCACAAGTTCAAAGCTATTTAGATTATATTTGGCCTTTTGTGGCAGGAGGCGCTATTGTCGTATGTACAGGTCTAATTGATGATATAAAAGAGATTTCTCCAAAAATGAAACTCTTGGGTCTGATTGTTGCGGCAAGCTTTATTTGGTTCTTTACCAATGCACGTTTTGATAATTTGAAGATTCCATTTGGGGGACCTCTTCTTATTTTCCCAGCCTGGTTATCTTTTATATTTACTGTTTTTTGGATTTTGGCAATAACCAATGCGATTAATTTAATTGATGGCTTAGATGGTTTAGCTAGTGGAGTCTCTATCATATCCTTAACAACAATGGGTGTGGTTTCTTACTTCTTTTTGCCTAGTCCGAACGTCTTTTTACCGATTACGATTTTTATCGTAGTGGCAGCTATCATGGGGTTTTTCCCTTATAACTACCATCCAGCTATTATTTACTTAGGAGATACGGGAGCTCTGTTTCTCGGATTTATAATAGCTGTGACTTCTTTGCAAGGACTAAAAAATGCAACTGCTGTTGCTGTATTAACACCTCTTCTTATTTTAGGAGTTCCCATAACAGACACAGTGGTTGCTATGATTAGGCGAAAATTGAATCGTCAATCTATTGCTACTGCTGATAAGCGGCATCTTCACCACCGCTTGATGGCTCTAGGATTTACGCATCGCGGGGCAGTTTTAGTCATTTACGGGATTGCCTTTATCTTTGCTTTTATTTCTCTTCTTTTACAATTTTCAAGCCG
Organism: Lactococcus taiwanensis; assembly: GCF_014905395.1. GTDB lineage: Bacteria > Bacillota > Bacilli > Lactobacillales > Streptococcaceae > Lactococcus > Lactococcus taiwanensis. The sequence continues at coordinate 115,598 of NZ_BNDT01000004.1, read as the reverse complement.
TATCGGGGGGATTCTTCTCATTGTTGCTTGTATCTTTGGTTTAGAGATTTTTATTGAATTAGTAGGGATACTTGGTGAAAATCGACAACCTGTCTTAAAAGCTTTGAAGTTTGTAGGAAATTCTAGTTATCGAGAAACAGTAATCCATGGACAAAAAGCAAAAGATGACGCTGATAGCCAAGAAAGTAGAGAAGAGATAGATGAGCCCACGCAGGAGTTCCCTGTAACAAGGTTAAGACGGCGAGATAAAAAATAAAAAATTGATGAACCACAATCCTTTGGATAGTGGTTTTTTCTTGAAAAGAAATATCCTCAAGAAATACACATCTTGTCAAAAATTTGTTAAAATAGACATTATAAATGTCAAAAATAATTGACAATTCAAAGGAGTGAAAAATGGCTACACTTGAAATTAAAAATCTTCACGTAGCAATTGAGGATAAAGAGATTCTTAAAGGCGTGGATATGACTATAAATACGGGAGAAATCCATGCAATTATGGGCCCAAATGGTACAGGAAAATCTACTTTATCTGCGGCTATTATGGGAAATCCAAACTATACAGTGACTGAAGGAGAAGTACTTTTTGATGGGAAAAATGTTCTAGAGTTAGACGTTGATGAACGTGCTCGACTGGGACTTTTCTTAGCTATGCAGTATCCATCAGAAATTCCAGGTATTACTAATGCAGAATTTTTGCGCGCAGCCATCAATGCTAAGCGTGGTGAAGCAGATAAGATTTCTGTCATGGAGTTTATCAAAAAATTAGACCAAAACATGGAACTTTTGAGCATGAAAGAAGAAATGGCAGAACGCTACCTTAATGAAGGTTTTTCAGGTGGTGAAAAGAAACGTAATGAAATTCTTCAGCTTTTGATGCTCGAACCTACTTTTGCTATTTTAGACGAAATTGATTCAGGACTTGATATTGATGCCCTTAAAGTAGTAGCAAAAGGTGTTAATTCAATGCGTGGCGATAAATTTGGTGCACTCATTATCACCCACTATCAACGATTACTTGATTATATTACGCCCGATGTAGTACATATTATGATGGATGGACGCGTTGTTAAAACAGGTGGAGCAGAACTTGCAAAACGTCTTGAAACTGAAGGTTATGTCAATATTGCTGCCGAACTTGGCATTGAATATGTCGAAGAAGTTTAAGGAAAGGAGAAGGTAAGAGGTTTTATCTCCTGACAGCTCTGTCAGTAAAAGTGAGGAAGGAAAAAGCTGTAAGCTACGTTTCACCCTTCTCCTGACAGGCTGGTCAGTGCTTTTGTAAAATACTTACCAAGAATAGAATGAATCAAGAAATCTTAAACTTTTCACAAATGCATGCTGAACCTGAATGGTTATCTGAATTACGTCAGGAAGCTGCTCAACAAGCTGCACAATTGGAATTACCTAATATTGAACGCGTTAAAATTAATCGCTGGGGACTGGATCACCTAAAAATATCTGAAACGGAAGAAGTAGGAAATGTTCCTGACTTTACTGAACTTCCTTCTCATCCGTTTTTGGTTCAGGTAGGCTCTCAAACGGTTGTGGAGCAGATTACACCCACCTTAGCGGATAAAGGAGTGATTTTCACTGATTTTGCGAATGCTTTGGTAGAGCTTCCCGAGGTAGTCAAGAATCAATTAGGACGTGTAGTTCCTTTTACAGAGAGTAGCCTAACGGCAGCTAGTACAGCGACTTTTAATTCTGGTTTAGTGCTCTACGTTCCAGATGGTGTGGAGGTTGATGAACCAGTTGAGAGCCTTTTGATGCAAGAAGGTAGCTCAGAGGTTCCTTTCAATAAGCGTATTTTACTTATCGTTGGTAAAAATGCTAAGGTGGAATACTTAGAGCGCTTAGAGACAACGGGAGCTCAAACGGCAAAAGCGACGGCAAATTTAGTGGTCGAAGTGATTGCTGAAGCAGGAGCTCAAGTTAAATTTTCAGCTATCGATCGACTCGGTGAAAACGTCACAGCATCAGTTATCCGCCGTGGTTTAATTGGTGAAAATGCTACAATAGATTGGTCTGTTGGAGTGATGAATGATGGTAATGTTGTAGCAGATTTTGACAGTGACCTCAAAGGAAATGGTTCACATTCCCAAATTAAAGTCGTAGGAATTTCAACAGGACATCAAACCCAAGGAATTGATACACGTGTCACTAACTTTGGGAAAAGTTCCATGGGTCATATTATGCAAAATGGTGTTATCCTTGATAAGGGGACGCTCACTTTTAATGCTATTGGGCATATTATAAAAGGAGCCAAAAATGCGGATGCTCAACAATCTTCGCATGTCTTGATGCTCTCAGATAAAGGGCGTGGCGATGCCAATCCTATCCTACTCATTGATGAGAACGACGTGACGGCAGGACACGCAGCTTCTGTGGGTCAGGTTGATGAAGAAGATTTGTTCTACATACAATCTCGGGGAATTGATGAGGAAACAGCAAAACGCTTGGTTATTCGTGGCTTTCTGGGATCAGTGGTCAGTGAAATTCCCGTCAAATCAGTGAGAGATGAGTTTATCGCGACTATTGAAAGAAAGCTGGGCATGTGATGCTTGAGATTGAAAAACTGAGAGAAGATTTTCCAATATTAAATCAAAAGGTCAATGATGAGCCTTTAGTCTATCTGGATAATGCTGCTACAACTCAAAAACCTCTGACCGTTCTGTCAGCAATCAATGATTTTTATCAGCAAGATAATGCTAATGTCCATCGGGGGGTACATACCTTAGCTGAACGAGCTACTGCATACTATGAAGCTGCTCGTGAAAAAGTTCGTGCTTTTATCAATGCGCAGTCCACTAAAGAAATCTTATTTACGCGCGGTACCACCACTTCTCTCAATTGGGTCGCTCAGTTTGCTGGACAAATACTTACACCGGCTGACGAAGTCATCATTACAATTATGGAACACCATTCCAACATTGTACCTTGGCAAGAAATTGCACAGCGTACAGGCGCAACGTTAAAGTTCGTCTATCTTAAGGATGGAGCACTTGATTGGACTGACTTGAATGAAAAAATTTCTACAAAAACGAAATTTGTATCTGTTGCTCATGTCTCTAATGTGCTGGGTTGTATTAATCCTATAAAAGAAATTGCGGCCCTTGCACATGCTCATGGTGCTTATGTTGTAGTAGATGGGGCACAATCTGTTCCTCACATGGCAGTAGATGTCCAAGAGTTGGATGTAGACTTTTTTGCCTTTTCTGGTCATAAGATGATGGGACCGACAGGAATTGGCGTTCTCTACGGAAAGGAAGAGTTACTGCAACGCTTTGAACCCGTAGAATTCGGAGGAGAGATGATTGACTTTGTTTATAAAAGCCATTCTACTTGGACTGAATTACCTTGGAAATTCGAAGCCGGCACACCAAATATCGCAGGTGCAATTGGTTTGGGTGCAGCAATTGATTATATCAACAGTATCGGTATAGAAAACATCCAACAGCATGAACGTGAGCTGGTAGAATACCTCTTGCCCAAACTCAAGGAGATTCCAGGATTAACACTTTACGGTCCTGCTGAGCCTCGTCAGAGAGCAGGAGTTATTGCTTTTAATTTGCAAGGCCTTCACCCCCATGATTTAGCAACAGCACTTGATATGGAAGGGATTGCGGTGAGAGCAGGCCACCACTGTGCTCAACCTTTACTTCACGACTTGAAGGTTGCTGCGACAGCACGTGCAAGTTTTTATCTCTATAATACCAAGGCGGATTGCGATAAGTTGATCAAAGCACTTTGGGTAACAAAAGAATTTTTTAATGTCTAAAACAATCAAGGATAGTGGAACGATTGGTCAAATATTTCAAGGACTATTGGATTTTTCTTCTATAGGAGATCTCCAGCTTGAACAAGCATTAAAAGAGCAAGAAAAGAAGAAAAAAGAGAACGAAAAGAGAAAACGTGACAATCTTAACTGATAAATTTTTGGAAACGCTCAAATATGAAGGAGCCGTAAGTTTGATTTCATGGGGAGCTGAAGCAGAACCTCATGCAACGGGGACGTGGATTTCTTACTTAACTTTGTCCGAAGATGAGAAACTTTTGGCACCAGCAGCAGGAATGCATCATTTAGAAGCTGATATCGCAAAAAATGACAAATTGTTCCTAATGCTTGGGGTACGGGAAGTTGAGGGGCGTAATGGTTATCAAGGCATTGGCTTTCGTCTGACTGTTAAAGCAAAACTCATTGGCCAAGGCAGTACGTTTGAAACAGTTCACCAAAAATATCCCTTTGCACGTCAAGCTTTGGAAATGACCCCTCTTAAATTGGAGCAATTGCTCTAGTTTCAATTAAATTGATAAGAAAGTGTAAAAGAATGGCTTTATCTAAATTAGATAATTTATATCGTGCAGTGATCCTTGACCATTCCTCAAACCCGCGACATGCTGGAGAGCTGCAGACTGGTTGCATGGTAGATTTGAATAATCCCACTTGTGGGGATGTCATTCGTCTGACTGTTGAGTTGGATGGAGATAAGATTTCAAATATTGCGTTTAGTGGTCACGGTTGTACCATTTCCACTGCCTCTGCTTCAATGATGACCGTCGCCGTATTAGGAAAGACAAAAGCACAAGCTCTAGAGTTAGCCAAACTCTTTTCAGCGATGGTGACCGGAGAAGAAGACGAACGTCAAGAAGCTTTGGGAGATGCCCAGTTTTTAGCAGGGGTCAGTAAGTTCCCAGCACGGGTAAAATGTTCAACCTTAGCCTGGAATGCGCTGAAAAAAGCATTGGATGAAGGATACGCAGAAAATAACTTAGTGCATGGTCAATAAAATGTACTGACCAACCTGTCAGCTCTCTGATGGGTTTAGGTTGAGATAAAAATAAGAGTTTTAAAGAGGAAAAAATGACAGAAAATAGTACACAAGAAGTCGTCAAAGACCTCGAGGAATATAAATACGGTTTCCACGATGATGCGGAACTCGAGTTCACTACAGGATTGGGCTTGACTGAGGAGGTCATCCGAGAAATCTCAGCAACAAAAAAAGAGCCGGAATGGATGTTAGAATTTCGTCTGAAATCTTTTGAAGCATTTAAAAAATTAGATATGCCAAAGTGGGGACCAGATCTTTCAGAAATAGATTTTAATGATATTGTCTATTACCAAAAACCCTCTGCAAAAGCAGCACGCGATTGGGATGATGTCCCTGATGAGATTAAGAATACCTTTGAAAAAATCGGGATTCCTGAAGCTGAACGCTCCTATTTGGCTGGTGCTTCAGCTCAATATGAATCAGAAGTTGTTTACCACAACATGAAAGAAGAATTTGAAAAGCTGGGTATTGTGTTTACGGATACAGATACGGCTTTACGTGAGTATCCAGAACTTTTTAAAAAATATTTCAGTAAATTAGTACCACCAACAGATAATAAGTTGGCAGCTTTAAATTCTGCGGTTTGGTCAGGTGGCTCATTTGTTTATGTCCCAAAAGGTGTAAAATGTGAAATCCCTATTCAAGCTTACTTCCGGATCAACAATGAAAAATCTGGACAGTTTGAACGGACTTTGATTATTGTTGAAGAAGGAGCATCAATTCAATATGTAGAAGGGTGTACAGCTCCGACTTATAGTGCTTCAAGCTTGCATGCAGCAGTAGTCGAAATCTTTGTTGAAGAAGGAGGCTATATGCGTTATTCTACGATTCAAAATTGGTCGGATAATGTTTATAACCTTGTAACGAAACGTGCCAGTGCAGCAGCAAATGCGACAGTTGAGTGGGTAGATGGTAATTTAGGCTCTAAGGTATCAATGAAATATCCTGCGGTTCACTTAAATGGGCCTGGAGCTCGTGGCACAATGCTCTCGATTGCCTTTGCTGGGGCTAATCAGAATCAAGATACAGGTGCTAAAATGATTCATAACGCACCCAATACCTCGAGTTCTATCATCTCTAAATCCATTGCCAAAAATGGGGGAGCTGTCAACTATCGAGGACAAGTTACTTTTAACAAAAATTCCAAAAAATCAGCATCGCATATTGAATGTGATACCATCTTAATGGATGACTTATCCAAATCAGATACGGTACCTTTTAATGAAATTCATAACTCTCAAGTTGCCTTAGAACATGAAGCAAAAGTTTCAAAAATTTCTGAAGAACAACTTTATTATTTGATGAGTCGTGGTTTAACAGAAAAAGAAGCAACTGATATGATCGTCATGGGCTTTATTGAACCCTTCACAAAAGAACTTCCGATGGAATATGCAGTCGAGCTAAATCGTTTAATTTCTTATTCGATGGAAGGTTCTATAGGATAAGAAAAGCATCACTAAAAAAAGGAGCATATGCTCCTTTTTTTTAATGATGCTTTCGGTATTTGAGATAGAAATAACTGACAATAAGAATTAGAAATCCGATGATTGAAATCTCTGACATCAGATGGAAGATTGTTGAAGCGCTAAGATGCGCTGACTGAGGATTCATGAGTTGTAAAAAGAGGGACTGTGAGGTTGTCTGCTTTTCTGTAATTATAAACATAAGAATAACTAAGAAAAACTGATGGATTAAAGATCCTTTCTTTTGGGTGGTGTTTTTTAAAAGAATGCGCTGATCTTCAGGTATATGATTTTCTAAGAAATATTGATTATTTAGCCAGCGGTTCAGTAAAAAATGTGTGTAGCTAAGAAGGAAAAAACCGACACTAAGTGCTACAGGAAAAAGCATCGCGATAAAACCGATAAAGAGGCCGATAAGAATATAGTGTTCAAAATTCTTCGAGACCATTTTTGATAATTTTCCAAAGGTACCTAAAGCAATCACCATTCCTAGGGCATAGGGAACATATAAAAGTAAGGTTTCTGATCCTTTACCAAAAATATTCACAACATATAATGAGCCAAAGAGAAAGAGGAAATTTCCTATGGCACCATTTAAGAAAGTTAAAATATTAAGAGGAAGCGGTACTTGATAATTTCGGTATTCTTTCCCAGTTTTATAAATTAATAAGAGGAAAAAGATACAAAAACCAATGAGGGCAATATTGATAGAGAGCGCTGAATCTAAAAGACGTCCCGAACGCAATACAATCAATAAGAGACATAAGCCTGTAAAAATCCAAAATTCTCGTTTGGAGAAGAGAACAGAAGACTCTTTAGGCATTGTGCGGTTGATCAAGATTTGCCTCAATGTGGCCTCTCTTGCATATAAGAGCGCAATGATATAAAAAACAGTATAAACCCCAAAACTTAACCAAACGCCCGCATTTCCAGAAAGGGAGAGCCCCCAGAAAAGAGCAAGTAAACCGACTAGAACAACAGGATAGTAAACTTTCTTTTCTTTATTCGGCTGAAAATGATTGAGTGTCACATTGGCAGAGGGGAGCCAAGAAGCACTTAGGCCGATTAAGATCCCGGAAAAGAGGTAGAAAATGGGGAGAAGGGGACCAAATAATGCTAATATTGATCCTAGTAGCCCGACGCTAAGCGCAGCGACTAGAAGTTCTAGGCTGGAAATGGTATTTTTTATTGCTCGGATTAAGAAAACGCCAAGAATTCGACAGGCGTAATAAAGGGCAAATGGGAGGACTGAGGTTTCCGTACGTCCATCACTTAATCCTAAAAACAATAGAAAAGGAACCATAATGACCGTATTTGATAAAACTAACAGCGTGGATTTACCAAATTCGTAGGCAATTTGATGTAATTTAACTTTCATTTCTCCTCCATAATAATTTATTAATTAAGAAAAAGTACGATTATTCTTTCTATTATAACATTTATTTAATACAGGCACTAAAGAATAGGTAGGAAGAAAGAAGAAGCATTTTGGGCGCAAAAAGGAGCCTAACCCCCTCAATAAGCTAACTTATGACAAGAAAAGAATTGAGGTCAGAAAGTGAACTTAAAAAGTGCAAAAATAAGTGAGAAAATAAACAACAAAAAAAGTTTGTTTTATGCAGTTCCCAGTTTAAAAGCTAAAAGAGCCACGATTGAGTGAGTCAAAAAAGAGGGATTGAATAAATTAGGCTGACAGCTCTGTCAGTAACAAATAAATGAAAATGTCAGAATTCGAAGAAAGTAATGAAATGCTGAAAAAAAGCTTGTCAGTCCTATTTTTTGATGTTATAATTTAAAAGGTGCAAAAATTTTATACATGCTAGTTAGGAGAAGTAGTGGAACATTCAGCTACTCATAACGAATCAAAAAAAATCTGGTCAGCCATTATGAATTGGTTTTTGGTAGACAAGGTTTTTCTTGTTTCGTTCATTATTGCAATTATTGCAATCAGTTTTGGTGGGTTTACGACACGATTCTTTAATTATCACGTGATTGTCACAGTAGCTGGATTAATGCTAGTCATTGGTGGTTTTAAAGAAACAGGCTTACTCCAGTTTCTCGGTCAGACCTTAGTCAAGAGAAGTACTACCACGCGTCAATTGGTTCGTGCAACAACTTTACTTACTTTCTTCTTAGCCATTTTCTTTACAAATGATTTAACAATATTAACAATCCTCCCACTTTATCTCGCCATTACAAGAGAGATAAAAAATCGTAAATCAGTCTATATAGGTGCTGCCCTAATCGTTCCAGCTTGTCATATCGGTTCGGGTTTACTTCCGCAGGGCAATCCGCATAATCTGTATTTGTATTCTTTCTATAAAGTTGCGGCAAATCATAATGGTGCTGCACTTACTAATTTGGAATTTTTCAAAGGTACAGGTGCTTTGTGGCTGTTAGGGCTATTGATTCTGATGATTGCTTGTCAGTTTATTGATAATGAACCTTTAGTCATTAAAACTCATGTGACAAAGTTTAATAAACTAGAAACATCTATTTTCGTCGTATTGATGTTACTTATGGCGGCTTCTGTGTTTGGTTATATTAACTTCTACTTAGCGGGAGCTATCGTAGCAGTTATCGTTCTTTTCTACCGTCCTCATCTTTTTAAAGGAGTGGACTATCACCTTTTGTTAACTTTTGTTTTCTTCTTTTTGATTGTAGGAAATATCGCTAATATTCATGCGCTGACAGATTTTATTAGTCAAACGTTAGTAGGACCACAGGCAGCCTTTTTAGGTACAGCTATTTTAAGCCAAGTCATTTCAAATATTGCTTCACCTATTTTGATTTCTCCTTTTACGCCTCATGCCGTCCCTGTTATCTTGGGAGCGGATATTGGTGGGATTGGTACAATTGTTTCCTCAATGGCTACTTTGATTGCATATAAAGTCATACGAATGAATGCACGTGGTGAAACGCGCGGCTTTGTCAAATATTTTTCTATCGTTAATGCTTCGTTTTTCGCAATCCTAATTGTGATTGGACTGATTATTGTAACGATTATTGGTTAGTAGTGAAAGAAGTTGGTCTTGGCCAACTTTTTTGTTATGATGAAATAAAGGAGGGAGAGTTATGCAAAAGAACAAGATTAATATTGATGTCTCCTCAGGACTTTATTTTACTGGCTTTCTTCTAGCTTCAGGGATGAAGTATGCAGAAAGTGGTGGGCAACTTCTCACCGCTGTCCTTCATGGTCTGATGAGTTGGGCCTATGTCGGGTATTGGGTTGTGGATTTCTTGATTCACTAATATAAACTGAGAGTTTAAATAATAAAAAAGCTATGAGGAGCTCATAGCTTTTCTTGTTGCTATTAAGATAAAAGTAAGCGTATTATTTTGTAGAAAAAGGAGAAAGTATTAAAATAGTATTAGAATAAAATAAGTTTGAAAGGAGAAAAAAATGAACAAAATTATCTGGTGCATTTTTATTCCCACACTCATCTTCGCAGGTCTTTTATTGACCGCAGGTTTTCTCGTTGAAACACATGTATTTTTTTGGTTTCAAAATTTTGAGATGCTTTACCTTTACAGCACGTTAATTCTCACTTTTATTGGTTTTAGACTATGGCGAATGGGAGTGCAATTTCGTAGCATTAAGGAATTGAGGGTCCTCTTTGGCCTTCTATTTGTAGTATTTGCTACTGACGTAAGTAATACCACACTCTATTTGTTATCAGGGCAGGGCTTATTATGGGAGAACAGACAAATTAGTCCTGCAGGAGCAGCATTTATGGGGAGTTTGATATTACTGACTTTTGCTTTTATTGGATTACGAACACAGATTCGACTAGCACGCGTAAAATCACAATAAAATGTGATTTTTTTGTTGGAATAGTGCTAAAAAAGTGTTTTTTATTAAAAATAAAATGATATAATTAGAAAAAACAGAAAAAGGGGAATTATGACATTAATAATTGACAAGGTGAGCAAGCATTTTGGTGAAAAAACAGCTGTAGATCATCTTAATATGGTTGTCCAACCCGGTGAAGTAATGGGGCTTATCGGACAAAATGGAGCGGGGAAAACAACAACTTTTCGGATGATTCTTGATTTCATCAAGGCGGATCAAGGGAAAATTACTTGGCAGGGTGGACCGATCACTCAGCAAGTTAAACAAAAAATCGGCTTTCTTCCTGAAGAACGCGGCCTTTATCAAAAAATGACTGTAGAAAATCAAATTCTATTTTTTGCAGAGTTGCATGGGATGAAACGTTCTGATGCGCGTTTAAAGCTTCAAGAGTGGATGAAGCGCCTTGAAGTGGTGGGCAAGGTTACGGATAAGGTCCAGACCTTGTCTAAAGGTAACGCACAAAAAATCCAGTTCATTGCGACTTTACTTCATGAACCCGAATTTTTAATTCTTGATGAGCCTTTTACCGGTCTAGATCCAGTAAATACTGAACTTTTGCGAAATGAAATAAAACGGTGTCGCGACAATGGGGCCGCAGTGATTTTTTCTAACCATAATATGAGTGATGTGGAGCAGTTATCTGATCATTTATTGATGCTCAAAGGAGGAAAAACGATTTTGCAGGGTACAATAGGAGCAATCCGTGAAAGCTATGGGCGAACTCGTGTATATCTAGAGTCCCCTCTTTCTGACGAAGAACTATTAGCTGTACCAGGAGTGCTGAATGTTAGAAAACAGGGATCAGGACGTACAATTAAACTTGCACAAGAAGAAGTTGGACGGGTCCTTTTTAAGCTTGTTACGCAGCAAGGCTATGTCCAAGCCTTTATGCAAGCGCCGCCATCTTTGGATGAAATTTTTCGTATGGAAGTCTCAGAAAATAATGCACTAGAACAGCAAAAAGGAGAGTAGCGATGACACATCAAACATGGCTTGTTGCCAAAAATATATATCGGAATCGCATCAAAGGAGCAGGCTTTTGGGCCTTAGTAATCTCTCCGTTTTTAGTGGCAGCTGTTTATCTAATTATTGGACTCGTCGTTAGCAATGGGATTAACCAGGTTCCAAAGATGGCTGTGGTTAATAATCCAGCTTTAACCGAGGTACTGAGCGTAGATAAGGATTTAGATGCTGAAGTGAGTAACACACCAAGTCTAGCAAGTGCACAGAGCAAACTTGATTCGGGTAAAATTGACGGTTTTTTAATCGAGCAAGCGGGAAAATATACACTAGTGACGGATGCACGATCAGGGATGAAATTTGATCAGACAACTTTTCAGACAGCGCTCAGTCAGGTTAACCTTTCTAAAACAGCCCAGCGCCTAGGCTTGACAGCTGCTGATGTCAAAGCGCTACTAAGCCCTGCTCAGCTGACCATGAAAACACAAACAACCACTGGTGAAACTCAGGGAGGGGATGCACGTGTAGGGGCTAATATTGCTATTGGAACCATTGCCTCCATCTTAATATTCGTTCTTTTAATGATGTATGTCGGCATTATTGGACAAGAGATTGGAAACGAGAAATCAAGTCGGATTATGGAGACGCTCTTAGCGGCAACAAATACCAACGTTCAATACTATGGAAAAATACTCGGTGTAATCATGCTTGCGGCCACACAGATTGGCATTTATATTTTTGGTTTTGGTCTTGCTTATCCTTTTGTGAAGGATTTGGATCAGGTTAAAACGATTAGTGCAATGCTGTCTGGTATTACCTTTGGTTTTGGAGTTTATCTCATTCTAATGGCAATTGTAGGGATTTTAGGTTATTTATTCTTGGCGTCTATCGTTGCTTCCCTTGTTAATGAGCAGGCGCAAGTTCAGCAAGCTACCCAGCCGATTGCATTTTTATCCATGATTGGTTATATTGGGGGGATTGCTGGAGCTGCTGTACCGGGGAATTTCATACTTAAAGTGCTTAGTTTTCTTCCATTCATCAGTCCTACATTGATGACAAGCCGCTTTGCCATTCAATACTCTACCACGACCGAAGCTTGGATAGCTCTCGCCCTCCAAGCGCTCGCCACCATAGCGGTTGCGAAGGTGGGTGAGAAAATTTATGCCCGAAATGTCTTATCTTACAGTGACGAAAAGATTATGATACAACTCTGGATGAATATCACAGGGCGTGAGCGGAGTAAAAAAGTTACTGACAGAGCGGTCAGTAAAAAAAGAGATGTCAAAAAACTTTATTTAAGAATAGCGATTGCAGGAGTTATCATTATTATCGTGCTACTTTACCGATTTTTAGCAAAATAAATAGATTATGGCACTTGGTTAACCAAGTGTTTTTTTGTTACAAAATAACAACATTTGCGTATAGAAGAGTATGGAAAAAATAGTTGAAATAATCAAAGAAAATTGGAAAATGATGGTGTTAATCCTGGTGGGAGTAATAGCAGGTGGGATTGGCTATGTCCTTACTCAGCCTAGAACGTCGGATCAGCCAGTAGCTGTCACTCAGCTTGAAAATCAGCCAGCTTCAAGTGATACTGACCAGTCTGTCAGTAAAAGTGAAAACCTGATAAGCACTAGCCAGATTGTTGTGGATTTAAAAGGTGCGGTCAAATACCCCAAAGTCTATAGGATAGCAGCTGACGAGCGTGTTGATGACTTGATACAGTTGGCAGGTGGATTTACCGCAGATGCAGATCAACGGAGAGTTAATCTTGCAGCTAAACTCAAAGATGAGGAAGTGGTGTACGTCAGTAAAAAAGGTGAGAATAGTCCAGAAGGAGTGACAAATACTTTAGATGCAACGGACCAACCGCTTACCACATCATCAGCAGCAAAAGTCAACATTAATACTGCCGACCTAGCAAGTCTGGAGACCTTAAGCGGGATTGGTGAGAAGAAAGCTCAGGATATTATTGATTACCGTACTAAAAACGGTAATTTTCAGAAATTAGAAGAGCTCGGCAATGTATCAGGATTTGGTGTGAAGACTTTAGAAAAATTGAAAGATAGTATTTGTATTGATTAAAGTGCCCTTAATTTTTTTAGCCTATTTGACTGTCCTTTTATATTTCTGTATTTTTAGTAACAATATTATTATTGGTTGTATTTTTTTACTCAGTTTAGGAATCGCCTTTTGGCGGAAATTTTATGTGCTTTTTCCTCTTCTTTTAATCTTTGGTATCTATTTTTATTTATTCAATACTTACCATAGTCAAAAAATGGCCCTTCCTGAGGTTGCTTTTCATCAAATAACCCCTCGTATAGATACCATTCAAGTCAATGGTGATTTGCTTAGTTTTCGTGGGAGAGTTCACGATCGAAATTACCAAGTCTATGCCACACTTCAATCTAAAAAAGAACAAACTTTCTTTAAAAATTTAGCTCAAAATTGTCGGATCAATTTCACAGGAAACCTTGAAAAACCGGCATCGCAACGCAATTTTGAAGGGTTTGATGAACAAAAATACTATTCCAATCAGAACATCTACAGACAGATTAAAATCAGACAAATTAACGCTGTAAAGTTAACGCATAATTTTAACATTTGGCTCCTAAGACGTAAGGGGATTGTCTGGGCACAATCCCATTTTCCTCGCCCGATGTCCAGCTATATGACTGGTCTTCTTTTTGGTTATTTAGGGAAGGACTTTAGTCAGATGACTACGATTTACAGTGCCCTTGGAATTATTCACCTCTTTGCCCTTTCCGGTATGCAAGTCAATTTTTTTGTAGAAGTATTGCGTAAAATTTTGCTAAAAATTGGAATAAGGCTTGAATTTATTCCCTTCTTTAAATTCTCATTTTCTATCTTTTATGCTATTCTGACAGGTTTTTCACTCTCAGTACTTCGTGCGCTCTTTCAAAAAAATATCCCTGCTAAAGGTTTGGACAATATGGCAATTACCACAATGGGCTTACTTTTAGTTTACCCAGGATTTCTGTTAGATAAAGGCGGGCAACTAACACTTTTGTATGCTTTTGCTATAAGTATGCTCCAGCAATTTTCATTTACAAAAAGTAACATCCGAGAAGCTTTATTTAAAACGTTTGCATTAAATCTAATTGCCTTCCCCCTACTGATCTTTGATTTTTTTAGTTTTCAACCTCTCTCAATTATTTTGACAATTGGTTTTGGCTTAATTTTTGATAAGATCATGCTTCCTCTATTATTGATCACCTTTTTATTATCTCTGACAGGTCTGTCAGTGAATTTGAACGTACTATTTTTACTACTAGAGAAAATGATGCGTCACCTTTACCAGTGGTTCTCCTATACACCAGTTTTTGGCAAACCGAGTCTCATTGGACTTTTAGGTTTATTCTTGACAGCTGGACTTTTAGTCGATGCCCTGCGAAAGAAAAAATTACGATTTTTTTGTGCTTTTTCTCTCTTGTTGATTTTATTTTTTGTCAAACATCCTGTAGCGCCGACTATCACGATGATAGATGTGGGCCAGGGTGATAGTATTTTATTGCAGGATCGGTGGAATCAAGAAACGGTACTTATTGATACAGGTGGACGTCTTACCTTACCTCAGCCAAAATGGAAAAAGGCACACATCTCTACAAATGCAGATAACACACTTATTCCTTATTTAAAAGCTGAGGGAATTTCAACACTTGATCACCTGATTTTAACGCATACTGATGCGGATCATGTTGGCGATTTTTTAACGTTGGCACGAACTATAAAAATAAGGGATGTTTGGGTAAGTCCAGGAGAGTTGACAGTACCCACTTTTGTTCACCAGCTTAAAAGAGCTCAGCTTCCAATTCATATTGTGAAGAGCGGGGATAAGCTTCCTATTTTTAATGGTCAGTTAGAAATTCTTTCCAATGGCTATACGCATAAAGGGGATAACGACGATTCTATTGTTACTTATGGCGATTTTTTTAATAAAAAATTTTTATTTACGGGAGATTTAGAAAAAGAAGGAGAGCTTAAACTTTTAAAAGCATACCCTCGACTAAAAGTAGATGTCTTAAAAGTCGGACATCATGGAAGTAAAACGAGTTCTAATCCCTACTTTATTAGACAAATTGACCCGCAATTGGCTCTTATTTCTGTTGGAAAGAAGAATCGATATGGTCATCCCAATCAAGAGACACTTGCTACGCTGAAAAAAGCTCAGATCAAAATCTTACGTACAGATCAAGTAGGTGCAGTTCAACTCATATATCACCAAAAATGGCAAGTAAAAACTGTAAGATAATACATAAAATTTCAATGAAAAAACATATCTAAGTACCCAATAAAATGGTACAATAAACTAGACGTTGATTGTTTGTAAAACGGCGCCCACCGCAATTTCATTTACATACCAAAAACAGTACGATAAAGATTTTGACTGTAAAGGAAAGCGGTGAAAATTTAATGAAAGGAACATCGGCTTTAACCGATGAGTACTGCTTGAAAAGAGCAGTAGGGAGTAAATATGGCACTCATTAATTTGGAATATTATTCCGAAACGCTTGGGATGAACCGGAATGTTAAAGTAATTTATCCTGAAGCCAGCAAGGTTGATGCGCTTACGGAAACAGATATTCCAGTTCTTTATCTTTTACATGGTATGTCTGGGAATGAGAATTCATGGCTCATACGCTCAGGAATAGAGCGGCTTGTGCGACATACCAATCTTGCAATTGTTATGCCAGCTACGGAGTTAGGCTTCTATGTCAATACCACTTATGGTATGAATTATTTTGAGGCAACGGCTCATGAATTACCTAAAGTCATCCATAATTTCTTTCCCAACTTGTCAAACAAACGAGAGAAAAACTTTATTGCTGGCCTATCAATGGGTGGTTATGGGGCCTATCGCATTGGGTTGGGTACAGAACAGTTTAGTTATGTTGCAAGTTTATCAGGTGTCTTAACCTTTGAGGGCATGCAAGATCGTTTTGATGAAAATGCAGCTTTTTGGGGAGGTTTATTTGGAAGTTGGGAGCAATTTAAAGGCTCTCCAAATGAAATCCTTACTCTTGCTGAAAGCTTCACAGGAAAACGTCCTAAACTTTATGCGTGGTGTGGTGAACAGGATGAACTCTTTCCAGGAAACGAGTTTGTTGCCTCACGTTTAAAAAAATTGGGCTATGATTTGACTTATGAGACTGCTCCCGGAACACATGAATGGTATTATTGGTCTCAAAAAATCGAAAGCATTTTACAGTGGCTTCCTATTGATTATGTGCAAGAGGAACGCCTTAGCTAAAAATAAATTCTGCTCAGTACGAGGAGAACCTTTTCATGCAAACATTATCAAACATCAACCGCTTACAAAGACAAAAATGTAAAATATGATGAAAATCTATGAAAATTACATGCTAGTCTTTGACAAAAACTACTAATAGTAGTAGAATTTCTTAGTAAAATAAATTTGCGAAAATCGCAATATAGAAAGAGGTCTATAATGACAATTACACTTGCCGCTCTTGGAGCAATTGCTATCGGTCTTGCAGCACTCGGAGCCGCTATCGGTGATGGACTTATCGTCTCAAACTTCCTCCAAGCCGTTGCACGCCAACCAGAACTTGAAGGAAAACTTCGTGGTTCAATGTTCATGGGTATCGCCTTCGTCGAAGGTACATTCTTCATCGCCCTTGCTATGGCATTCCTTTTCCGTTAAAATTTTTCTCAAAGAAATTTTAAAAACAGAAAGGAAGAACAGATATGGAATCAACATGGACCTTTAATATTGGGCCAATTCCATTTGATGGAACAATCACTGTGATGACATTTGTGACTGTCCTCATTGTGTTCGGTCTGGTATTTTGGGCGAGCCGTAATATGCAGCTCAAACCCAAAGGTAAACAAAATGTTCTTGAGTGGGTGGTTGATTTTGTCAATGGTGTTTCCAAAGACAATGTCGGGCCCCATGAAGCGCCACGCTTTGCGCTCTTGAACTTTACCCTCTTTTCTTTCCTTCTTATTGCCAACTGCATCGGGCTGGTAACCAAAATTAGCACACCAGGAGATGTTTCACTGTGGAAATCACCAACAGCGAATCCCACAGTCGATTTGACGCTTGCGCTTCTTGTAGTCGTCTTGTCAAACACTTTAGGTGTTCAAAAATTTGGTTTTAAAGGTTATCTGAAAGTCGCTTTTTGGAAAGATCCAAAAGGGCTTCTTCCAATGAATATTTTGGAAGAATTCACAAATGCGCTCTCCTTGGGACTCCGGCTTTACGGGAATATCTTTGCAGGTGAAATCATGCTTGGCCTTATTGCAGGTATGATTCAATCTACGATGTGGATGCTTCCTGTGGCTTGGATCTTGGAAATTGCATGGATCGGCTTCTCATTATTTATTTCAGCCCTCCAAGCTTATGTCTTTGTCCTTTTGACAAACTTGTACATTAGCCATAAAATCATAGCAGAACATTAAGAAAGGAGTAGAAATTGTCAACATTATTATTAGAAGCTGCTCCAAATACCGTTCTCGGTAACATCATCGTTGTTTCAGGTGCCTTTATCATTTTGCTGATATTGTTGCGCCTCTTTGCTTGGAATGCAATCACAAGTGTGTTTGCAAATCGTGCAAAAAAAATATCTGATGATATCGATGCAGCAGAAGCGAATAACAAACAAGCTGCTGACTTGGTAAAACAACGTCAAGCGGAACTTGCTGGTTCGAAAGAAGAAGCTGCTAACATCATTCAAGTTGCGAACGATACTGCTTCACAAAATCGTGCAAAAGTACTTGCGACCGCGAATGAAGAAGCTAGTAGCTTGAAAAAACGCGCTCAAGAAGACATTGAACAAGAACGTAAAGAAGCGCTTAACTCTGTTAAAGGGGAAGTGGCGAACATTTCAGTTCAAATTGCTGAAAAGTTGATTGGGCAATCTCTTGACACGAACGAACAATCAGAACTCATTGATAGCTATTTAGCAAAACTTGGCGAGTAAGGGAGGCGACCGCATGACTAAAGTCAACTCTCAAAAATATAGTAAAGCTTTGCTTGAAGTTGCTCAAGAAAAAGGACAACTTGAAGCGGTTCTCGCTGAAGTGAGTGAAATGATACAGCTCTTTAAAGAAAATCAAATCAATCATTTCTTAAGCAGTGACGTCTATTCATATTCTGTAAAATCTGAATTAATTGATACCCTTATTCAATCTGGTTCAGAACTGATGTCAAATTTTCTTAATACGGTGCGTTCAAACGGGCGTTTGAGTGATTTGGCAGAAATACTTGATGAGATCAAAAATACAGCGGATGATATGTTTAAAATTGCTGATGTTGAGGTCGTATCAAGTATTCCTCTTACAGAGACACAAATCGAAAAATTTATTAGACTCGCAAAATCAAAATTTGATTTGAATGAAGTGAAAGTAATCAATACTGTCAATGAAAAAATACTTGGTGGTTTTATTGTAAACTCACGAGGTAAAATCATTGACGCTTCACTTAAAACACAACTGGCTAAAATCGCCGCTGAAATCTTATAGAAGGGAGCATATTTTTGGCAATTAAAGCTAATGAAATCAGCTCACTGATTAAAAAACAAATTGAAAATTTTACACCAGATTTCGAAGTTGCTGAAACTGGTGTCGTTACCTATGTTGGTGACGGTATCGCGCGTGCCTATGGCCTTGAAAATGCGATGAGCGGTGAGCTTGTTGAATTTTCAAATGGCGTACTTGGTATGGCGCAAAACTTGGATGCTACTGACGTTGGTATTATTGTACTTGGTGATTTCCTCTCGATTCGTGAAGGTGACACTGTAAAACGTACAGGTAAAATCATGGAAATCCAAGTTGGGGAAGAACTTATTGGACGTGTAGTAAATCCTTTGGGACAACCTGTAGATGGACTTGGGGAACTCAATACTGGGAAAACTCGTCCTGTAGAAGCAAAAGCTCCTGGTGTTATGCAACGTAAATCAGTCTCTGAACCTTTACAAACAGGTCTTAAAGCGATTGATGCCCTCGTTCCAATTGGACGTGGACAACGTGAATTAATTATCGGAGACCGTCAAACAGGTAAAACTTCGGTCGCAATTGATGCAATCTTGAACCAAAAAGGGCAAGATATGATTTGTATCTATGTTGCGATTGGTCAAAAAGAGTCAACAGTACGTACACAAGTTGAAACGCTCCGTAAGCTCGGTGCCATGGATTATACAATCGTTGTAACCGCGTCAGCATCTCAACCTTCTCCACTCCTTTACATCGCTCCTTATGCTGGAGCTGCAATGGGTGAAGAATTCATGTACAACGGTAAGCATGTCTTGGTAGTTTACGATGATTTATCAAAACAAGCGGTAGCTTATCGTGAACTTTCACTCTTGCTTCGTCGTCCACCAGGACGTGAAGCTTACCCGGGTGACGTATTCTATTTACACTCACGCCTCTTGGAACGTGCAGCTAAGTTGTCTGATGATCTTGGTGGTGGTTCAATGACTGCATTGCCTTTCATTGAAACACAAGCCGGAGATATCTCAGCTTATATTGCAACCAACGTTATTTCTATTACTGACGGTCAAATTTTCCTCGAAAATGACTTATTCTATTCAGGTGTACGTCCTGCCATCGATGCTGGTTCTTCAGTCTCTCGGGTTGGTGGTGCTGCACAAATCAAAGCCATGAAGAAAGTTGCTGGTACTTTACGTCTTGACCTTGCGTCATTCCGTGAGCTTGAAGCCTTCACGCAATTTGGATCTGACCTTGATGAAGCAACTCAAGCAAAATTGAACCGTGGTCGTCGTACTGTTGAAGTTTTGAAACAACCATTGCACAAACCTTTGGCTGTGGAAAAACAAGTTTTGGTACTTTATGCACTGACTCATGGTCATCTTGATGATGTTCCAGTTGATGATATTCTTGATTTTGAAACTAAAATGTTCGATTTCTTCGATGCAAATTATGCAGAACTCTTGAACGTAATTACTGAAACTAAAGATTTGCCTGAAGAAGCAAAACTCGACGAAGCAATTAAAGCATTCAAAAATACAACGAATTATTGATAAGGAGGCTAACTAATGGGAGCTTCACTTAACGAAATTAAAACAAAGATTGCCTCAACGAAGAAAACAAGTCAAATCACAGGAGCCATGCAAATGGTTTCCGCTGCGAAACTTCAAAAAGCAGAATCTCATGCAAAAGCTTTTCAGACTTATGCTGAAAAAGTTCGCAAGATTACTACTGACTTGGTTTCTTCAGACAAAGAACCTGCCAAAAATCCAATGATGATTAAGCGCGAAGTTAAAAAAACGGGCTATTTAGTGATTACATCGGATAGGGGACTTGTCGGTGGTTATAATTCAAATATTTTAAAATCTGTTATGAATACCATTCGAAGTCGTCATGCAAGTGAAAGTGAATATACGATCCTTGCTCTTGGTGGTACTGGTGCAGACTTCTTTAAAGCACGTAATGTGAAAGTATCCTACGTTTTACGTGGGCTTTCAGATCAACCTACTTTTGAAGAAGTTCGCGCGATTGTAACAGAAGCCGTGACTGAATATCAAGCTGGTGAATTTGATGAACTCTATGTTTGCTATAATCACCATGTGAATTCATTAGTCAGTGATGCACGTATGGAAAAAATGTTACCAATCTCTTTTGAGGCTAAGGGAGACCAAAAACCTTCTCTTGAAACATTTGAATTAGAACCAGATCGTGAAACAATCTTAAACCAATTGTTGCCACAATATGCTGAGAGCATGATTTATGGATCAATTGTTGATGCTAAGACAGCAGAACATGCGGCAGGTATGACAGCTATGCGTACTGCAACAGACAATGCACACTCTGTTATCAATGATTTGACGATTCAATATAACCGTGCCCGCCAAGCTTCGATTACTCAAGAAATTACGGAAATCGTGGCAGGTGCTTCAGCGCTTTAATTACTGACGGCTTTGTCAGTAATGGCTAAGAATCTTAATTGTCTTCGTCAGTAATTTTTTACTGGCAAAAATAAAAGAATAGAAATTCTGTGTTTTTACAGAAAATAAAAACAGGAGGAAAAACATTGAGTTCTGGTAAAATTACTCAGGTTATCGGTCCCGTCGTTGACGTGGAATTTGGCTCTGATGCCAAATTGCCTGAGATTAACAATGCCTTGATTGTCTATAAAGATGTCAATGGTGTAAAAACAAAAATTACGCTTGAAGTCGCTTTGGAACTTGGTGATGGTGCAGTACGTACAATCGCTATGGAATCTACTGATGGTTTGACTCGTGGACTTGAAGTCCTTGATACAGGTAAAGCAGTCAGCGTCCCTGTTGGTGAAGCTACTCTTGGTCGTGTTTTTAACGTCCTTGGTGATGTCATTGACGGTGGGGAAGAGTTTGCTGTTGATGCAGAACGTAATCCTATCCATAAAAAAGCTCCAACATTTGATGAATTGTCAACTGCAAATGAAGTACTTGTAACTGGGATTAAAGTTGTCGATTTGCTTGCACCTTACCTTAAAGGTGGTAAAGTTGGACTTTTCGGTGGTGCCGGAGTTGGTAAAACTGTCCTTATTCAAGAATTGATTCACAACATCGCCCAAGAACACGGAGGTATTTCTGTGTTTACCGGTGTTGGGGAACGTACTCGTGAAGGAAATGACCTTTACTGGGAAATGAAAGAATCAGGCGTTATTGAAAAAACTGCCATGGTCTTTGGTCAAATGAATGAACCACCAGGAGCACGTATGCGTGTTGCCCTTACTGGTTTGACAATTGCGGAATATTTCCGTGATGTCCAAGGTCAAGACGTATTGCTTTTCATTGACAATATCTTCCGTTTCACACAAGCTGGTTCAGAAGTTTCTGCCCTTTTGGGACGTATGCCTTCTGCCGTTGGTTACCAACCAACACTTGCTACTGAAATGGGGCAATTGCAAGAACGTATCACTTCTACTAAGAAGGGTTCTGTTACATCTATCCAAGCGATTTATGTCCCTGCCGATGACTATACTGACCCAGCGCCAGCTACAGCCTTCGCTCACTTGGATGCAACAACTAACTTGGAACGTCGCTTGACACAAATGGGTATTTATCCAGCCGTTGACCCACTTGCTTCATCATCACGTGCGCTTACACCTGAAATTGTTGGTGAAGAGCACTATGAAGTGGCAATGGAAGTTCAACGTGTCCTCCAACGTTATAAAGAATTGCAAGATATCATTGCCATTCTTGGTATGGATGAATTGTCTGACGATGAAAAAGTTCTCGTTGGACGTGCACGTCGTATCCAATTCTTCCTTTCACAAAACTTCCACGTTGCTGAACAATTTACTGGTCAACCTGGTTCATATGTACCAATTGATAAAACTGTTCATGACTTCAAGGAAATCTTGGAAGGTAAATATGACGAAATCCCTGAAGATGCTTTCCGTGGCGTAGGTCCTATTGAAGACGTCCTTGAAAAAGCAAAATCAATGGGTTACTAATTCAATTTTTTATGGATTGAAAAAGAGTGAGACATCTTAAAAAGTACGCTTTATACTGAGTGTCTCTGTTTCTGATATTTTTGTCGGAGAGATGACAACGTGTTAAAAGCGACTTATTAGAGAAAGACCTCTCTTTGTAAGTGAGATTTTCATAGATAAATTGGAGGATTCGAATGTCTGAAAACGTCATGACACTTCAAGTGATTACGCCGGCTGGTATGGTCTATGATCATCACGCCTCTTATATTACTGCTCGTACAACAAACGGTGAGATCGGTATCTTGCCTAACATGATTTCAACGATTGCTGGTCTTGAAATTGATGAGTTAAAAGTGCGTCGTCCAGATGATGAAACACATGTCGATTATATCGCTGTAAATGGAGGTATTATTGAGATTAAGGACAGTTTAGTAACGATAGTTGCTGACTCTGCTGAACGTAATCGAGACATTGATGTTTCTCGTGCTGAACGGGCGAAAATACGTGCTGAAAAAGCACTTGAAGCGGCTAAAGCTGAGAAGAAAACAGATGAGATCAAACGTGCACAAGTAGCGCTTCATCGTGCTCTGAACCGTTTGAATGTTTCATCCCATAAATAATAAAAATAAAAAACACCATCTGGTGTTTTTTATTTTTATTGCCAAAAGGCTGTGAACATGTTAAACTAAGGAAAGTTTTTGGAAGTATAAAAGAAGCATTAAGGGAGAGAACTGCATTGGTACTGGATGATTGTTGGAAAATTTTTAGATTATTGGAGAAACTAGAAGTACTTATACAGCAAGTGGAAGAGTTAAAGAGTGAGTATGAGGAACGAGTAATGAAAAATATTGAGCGACAGTCAGTTATTACGGGTTCTTTGATTGCTCTTGTTCTCATTATTCTAATATTGCCCAGTCGAGAAGAGTTCTTCAGCGATCTCGTTCCTGGTGCAGGTTCCTTTGATATCTTTTTTAAAATGTTTGCTATAACCTTCATTGCTTTGATTATTGGTTATGGCGCACAGCTTATTTCACATTGGTGTTGGAAACATGATTATTTACCCGTTGGACAAAAACATATTGCTCATCTTTTACGAAAGGGATATTTAAGGAAACAGACTGACATTTTTCTTAAGATAAAAGTATATCTTAATGATGAAATCCTTGAAACTACAGAACTTCCCCAAATATATCTGAACACACGAAGCCTGAGTTATATTATCGGTTGCTTGGAGGCGAAAGAAGCAAATACACTCTCTGAAGCCACACACCTGCTAGTTTTAGAATCCAAAGATATACAAGTGCATGATGTAGTGGTGACAGAAGAAGACACTATTACAAAAGCTCAAAGGCTAATTAAAAATCCACTCATTCTCTAGGGTGAATGGACTAAAATTTAACGCATCATAGCATTAAACTTCTGATACTCAGAAAGCAGCTTGAGGGTTAGTAAAAAAGCACCTCTTAGAGGTGCTTTTTTAGGCATTTAGAACTTTAGATAGAAAATCTTGTAAACGGGGATGCTTTGGATGATCAAAAAGTTCCTCTGGAGTACCATCCTCTAGGATTACGCCACCATCAGTAAAGATCACCCGGTTAGCGACCTTACGAGCAAATCCCATTTCATGGGTTACAATCAGCATGGTCATCCCTTCTTCAGCCAATTTTTGCATAACAGCAAGCACATCGCCGACCATTTCCGGATCCAGTGCAGATGTAGGCTCGTCAAAGAGCATGACATCAGGATTCATAGCAAGAGCTCGTGCTATCGCTACGCGTTGTTTTTGACCACCGGAAAGCATTTCTGGCATAGCATCTTTTTTATCCGACAATCCTACAGTTTCGAGTAACTCGAGGGCTTTTTTATTTGCCTCATCTTTCGTCATTTTCTTCAATTCTGTGGGAGCATAAGTAATGTTTTCTAAAACAGTCATGTTTGGGAAAAGATTGAAATGTTGGAAAACCATTCCAACGTTTTGACGAACAAGATTAAGGTTTGTATTTTTGTCAGTAAGGTTAAAGCCATCAATAATAATGTCGCCAGATGTAGCTATTTCAAGGCCGTTTAAAGCTCTAAGAAAAGTTGATTTTCCAGAACCTGAAGGGCCAATGATGCAGACGACATCACCTTTTTCAAATTTTGTTGTAATTCCTTTTAGAACTTCGTTTTTTCCAAAAGATTTGTGAAGATCAGTGACTTCGATTTGAGTATTGATTCCCATATTTAGTATGTTCTCCTTATTTCATTCTTTTTTCTACACGACGACCAACCCACATCAAGAAGAGGAGGACAATCATGTAAACTAAACCAATTAATCCATAAACACGGAAGGCTTGGAAGTTACGTGCGACGATAATTTGCCCTGTTTGGAGCAATTCAACCAGTCCGATAACGGAAACCAGTGTGGTATCTTTTAATGTAATGATGAATTGGTTAATCAAACTAGGGATTGTAATTTTAATGGCTTGAGGTAGGATGACTTTACGCATTGAAGTAGCGTAAGGAAGTCCTAGTGAACGACTGGCTTCCATTTGCCCAGCCGGTACAGCTTGTACACCAGAGCGGACGATTTCAGAGATATAAGCTGAAGAATTAAGAGTCAGTGCGATAACACCAGCAGTGAATTCATTGAGCGGTGATTGGTGTCCGGTAATCATCTGAAGAAGGTTTGGTATGCCATAGAAAATGAAGATTGTCAATACTAGAAGGGGTACTGAACGATTAAGATCGACATAAATCCGTGCGATAGTACGCAAAATCTTGCTTGGTGATACAGAGAATAAACCAAAGATTACACCGACAATCATTGCAAGTATAAAGGAAAGGAGTGCCAACTCAAGAGTAACAAGTAAGCCATGTCCAATTTGGTCCCAGTTATTTTTTAAAATCCCAAGGACTGTATTTTCTTTGGTTCCTGCTTTAACGGTTTTGGCGTCATTGGCGAGATATTTATTGATGATTTTGTCGTACTGTCCATTTGCCCGAAGATTAGCTAAGCCATTGTTAAACATTTCGATAAGTTCAGGATTAGAGCCTTTTTTAACAGCAAAACCATACTGTCCATCAGGAATAGCTTTGAGAGGTGTAGCGAATTTTTGGCCTTGTTTAATGGCATATTGAATGACAGGTTCATCATCCATCAAAGCATTAATGGAACCGTTATTTAATGAGGAGTACATTGTTGTAGCATCAGAGAAAGTTTTGACGGTATAGCCATATTCTTTAGCATGCTTGTTGAGATAATCAAATGAAGCTGTCCCATTTTTGGCCCCTAAGGTCTTACCTTTGAGGTCTTTCCAAGCTTTGATGCTGTCGTCAGTACTTGAAACGGCGAGTGTTAAGTTGGATGAGAAGTAAGGATCACCGAAGTTGAATACTTCTTTACGGGCATCGGTAATGGACATTCCAGACATCATCCCATC
This sequence comes from Lactococcus taiwanensis, assembly GCF_014905395.1. Lineage (GTDB taxonomy): Bacteria > Bacillota > Bacilli > Lactobacillales > Streptococcaceae > Lactococcus > Lactococcus taiwanensis. Next base: position 89,646 of record NZ_BNDT01000004.1, on the reverse strand, counting down.
AGCGTGTCCTGCCTGAATAGAATCTACAGCGGCTTGGAACCCAACGAAATTCCATTTCAGTTTAAATCCTTGATCTTTAGCGATGGCAGTCAGGAGATCAACGTCAATCCCTGTGAATTTTTTGTCTTCATTTTGAAACTCAAAGGGTGCAAAACTATTATCTGAGGCGATAGTATAGACCGCCTTTTTAGGCGTAGCTTTTTTAGAAGAAGTGACACCATATTTTTCTAAGATTTTATCATACTCGCCATTTGATTTCATTTGAGCGAGTGCTTTATTAAAGCCGTCAATGAGGTTTTTATTTTCACCCTTCATTACAGCAAAACCATAGCCACCAGAAAGAGAGATAGAAGGGAAGTTCATTGCTAAATCTTGCCCTTGTTTGATTGCGTATGAGATGACAGGAACTTCGTCCATCGCTCCTGCGATGTTACCAGAAGTGAGAGCGGCAAACATGTGAACGCCGTCAGCATAGGTTTTGATGGTATAACCATATTTCTTCTGGTTTTCTTGTAGCCATGTTTGAGCTGCAGTGCCGTTTTTCGCACCGACTGCTTTTCCTTTTAACTGGCTATAGTCTTTGATATCTGAGTTTTTTGCTGTGGCGATAGTCAAAGCAGAAGTATAGTAAGGATTTGAAAAATCAAAAGTTTCTTTACGTTCGTCAGTGATTGTCATCCCTGCGATGACTCCATCCACTTTACCCGCTTTAAGGTTTTGAAGCGCGGCATCAAATCCTGGATAGGTCATTTCAACTTTCCAGTCGTTGATTTTAGCGACCTCGTTCATGATGTCGACATCAATCCCTACCCATTTTTTCTGATCATTCTGAAATTCGAAGGGTGCATAAGCACTATCAGATGCAATTTTTACGGTTGTTTCAGCCTGTACCTTTGTAGATAGTGCTGAAAAGCCTGTGACGGTGGCAATGAGAACTGCCAGAGCAAGAAAGAATTTCTTCATTTCGTCCCCCTATTATAAGATTTGAACTCGACTATTAAAAATCAAGGAAATTAGAAAATCGTGCTAGTTAAACCTAAAGAACACACGATTTATTTTCTGGATTTTTAAGAGGCGAGCTCAGTATATTTTATTTCTGGAAAAATTATATCACAAAAATGAAAAGGTTTCAAGCTCATGTAAGGTTTTCTTACATTTTGTGATTTTGTTAGCTTTCTGAGGGTTTGTCACGGAACTGTTGTTGTCAAAAAAGGCTTTTTAGTGTAAAATTGTACGAGTGCTTGTATATGCTTAAAACAAGTAAAAAAGATGCTCAGCCGTTCTTGAATAGGGTCAGCTGAGATTGAAAAGGAACATTATGTTTATACAACTTTCGATTTTTGGATTTTTTAATGAATGGATGGCTAATTTTGCACAGATGCCGAATGGTCATATTTGGATTTATCTGGTTCTTGGCGCCATTATTTTCATAGAAACAGGTCTAGTCATTTTCCCCTTTTTACCTGGTGATTCGATTTTGTTCTTTGTGGGTTCGCTTGCCGCAATGTCCAATGGGAAACTTTCTTTGGGCTTGTTAATTCTTTCAATGGGTCTAACTGCTTTTATTGCTAATTTGCTCAACTATGAGATTGGACGACGGTTTGGAGATGTTATCCCCAAACATAAAACGTTATCGCGGTTTTTGAAGCCAGAATATATGAAAGAGGCACATCATTTCTTTGATAAATGGGGTGCGTGGGCGATATTTTTAGGGAGGTTCATGCCGATCATCCGGACGGTTGTTCCTTTTACTGCTGGAGCAGGAAAAATGTCGCACAAAAAATTTGTATTCTTTAACTTTTTAGGAGGTTTTGCTTGGGTAATTGTCGCTCTAGGGGCAGGCTATCTCTTTGGCGGTATTCCTTTTGTGAAGCAGCATTTTGAAATCATTATGATTGCTATTGTCGTGGTTTCCTTGCTTCCCGCACTCATCGGGGTATTAAAACGCATACTCGCAGGGCGCAAGGCTTCATAATTTTATGATAAAATAGGACTTACGAATCTGTCAGTCCTCTTTTTTTATTCAAAAATTAGCTGACAGCTTGGTCAGTAAATGTTGGGAGCACTTTTAATGAAAATAAATGGACATACACGGATGGCTGCTGTGGTCGCTAATCCCATTAAGCACAGCTTATCTCCTTTTATTCATAACTTTACGTTTGATTGGACAGAAGAAAATGGAGTGTATTTGGCCTGGGAAATTCCGGCGGAGCATCTCGCCGAATGTGTTGCAAATGTGCGTAATTTGGACATGTATGGCATCAACCTCTCAATGCCCTTTAAGAGCGCTGTCCTTGATTTTGTGGATGAGCAGAGCGAGGAAGTGCGCTTGATTGGTGCTGCCAATACAATTGTCAACAGCCAAGGAAAGTTAGTGGCTTATAATACAGATGGCCGTGGTTTTTTTGAGAGCCTCAAGCCCTATGATTTTCAGATGAGGGGGGAAATCTTGACGATTATTGGTGGCGGTGGTGCCGCAATTGCGATTATTGCACAAGCAGCGTTATTGGGAGCTAAAAAAATTAACGTCCTAGCTCGTCCGTCAGCTTCCTTTGAGCCCTTGCAGCACCGACTGACAACACTGTCAGTACATACTGGTATAAGGATTGAGCTGATTAGTCTGTCAGAACGCTTTCGCTTGCAAAGTCTACTGGATGAATCAGCTCTCTTAGTCAATGCGACTTCTGTGGGCATGGATGGAGTTGGAATGCCGCTGGATGAAGAGGTACGAATTCTTTCAAGTACGTTAGTTATTGATATCATCTATAAAGTTAAAGAGACGCCGTTTTTAAAGTGGGCCAAACGGCAAGGGGCGCAGACAGAAAATGGTTTGGGCATGTTAATTGGTCAAGCAGCGGAGAGCTTTCGCTTATGGACTGGAAAAGTGATGCCCACTTCGCAAGTTAAAGAAGCTTTGTTAAGGGAGATTGAAAATGAGAATAAAGGTTAATTTACCTCATCAGCCGTATGAGGTTTGGGTTGAAAAGGGGGCACTTGACCAAGTAGGACAGTGGGTAGCAGCCCAGTGGCAACCACAAAAAATCGTGCTTATTTCGGACGACAAGGTCAGTGCACTCTACAGTCAAAAGGTTCTTAATGCCTTATCAAACGTTGGCTTTGAGGTGGCCCTCTTTGAATTTCCGGCAGGTGAGGCCAGCAAAAATCTCACTACGGCTGAACAAGCTTGGGATTTTTGTGCTCACTTTGGCTTAACAAGGTCAGATGGAATTCTTGCATTGGGTGGGGGTGTGACAGGTGATTTAGCCGCTTTTGTAGCTTCAACTTATATGCGCGGTATTCATTTTCTGCAAATTCCTACGAGTTTAACGGCACAAGTAGATAGCTCGATTGGCGGAAAAACAGGGATTAATTCACGCATGGCTAAAAATATGATTGGTACATTTGCTCAACCTGACGGTGTTTTGATTGATCCTAATGTTTTAAAAACCTTAGGAGATCGGGAATTGCGAGAAGGAATGGGAGAAGTCATAAAATGTGCCCTCATTGCTGACAAGACCCTTTGGGAATTGCTGACAGACCTGTCAGCAGAAGATTTATTGAAAAAGTGGCAGCATATTGATGAAATCATTGCACGCTCTTGCGAAGTTAAACGCAAAGTAGTAGTGGATGATGAATTAGATAATGGCGTGCGTCTTTATCTGAACTTTGGGCATACCATTGGTCACGCGATCGAAGCGACAGCTGGCTATGGAAAGGTCATGCACGGCGAAGCCGTCGCAATCGGCATGGTACAAATCAGTCAAGTCGCAGAAGAAAAAGGGTTGATGCCAGAAGGGATTACTTTACAAATCCAGCAGATGGTTCAAAAATTTGGTCTTCCTACGACTTATGAACCCTGGGACGAGACTGCCTTATATGCAGCGTTAACCCATGATAAAAAGGCAAGAGGAAAACGAATCAAGATGATCATTGTCCCTGAAATTGGTCAAGCAAAAGTTAATGAGATAGCGCTTGAGGAGATGAAAACTTATCTCAAAAAATAAGTGATTGGTAAGCGCCAATCTCGTTTATAAAATGTGGTAGCATTGAAAAACTCCCAACTCATTGGAGTTGCTAAAATAATTCTAAAGGAGAAAAACAATGTATCTTTATCTAGGTTTTGCTTTGCTTGGAGGCTTCTTATTAGCCAATCAAAATCCGATCAATGCTGATTTACGACGTATCGTGGGCTCCCCTTTTTTGGCATCAGGAATTTCAAATTTTGTGGGTTCGGTCTTTTTAGGAGTCATCACGCTTGTGACGACCCAAACCCTTTTTCCTAGTTGGGGATTTGTCAGCTCGCATCCGGCTTGGATTTGGCTCGGGGGGCTGCTTGGTGGGATTTTTCTTACCTCTAATGTTCTCCTCTTTCCACGTTTAGGTGCAGTACAGACTGTTATTTTACCGATTCTTGGACAAATTTTAATGGGAAGTTTAATCGACAATTTCGGCTGGTTCGGAGCCATGCATTTGCCACTTTCGCTCATTAGAGCAGTGGGGATTGTGATTACTTTATTGGGTGTGATAATTGCCGTGGTTTTGCCAAGTTTAAAGGAAAAGGATCAAGCCAAAAAGACAGCAAACTTACTGGGGTGGCGCCTCTGGGCAATCACGGTTGGAGCGATGTCAGCTGCGCAACAGGCTATCAATGGCCGACTGGGTGTTTTATTGCATAATTCAGCACAGGCTGCTTTTGTCTCATTTTTCATTGGTTTTTTAGCTATTTTTATTGTCTCTTTAGTAGTCGATCGTCGTTTGCCTCGTAGGAATGACCTCAAAAATGCTAAAGTTTGGAATGGAATTGGCGGATTTTTGGGCGCGATGTTTGTTTTTGCTACTGTATTAGCCGTTCCCCAAATTGGTGCTGGTTTGACAATCATGATGGGTCTAATCGGACAAATTCTTGGGAGTATGTTGGTCCAACAATTTGGTTGGTGGCGCTCAAGCCGCTATCGGATTCAAATTTGGCAAATTATTGGGGTATTGGTCATGTTAGTAGGGATAGTATTTATCAAATTTTTATAAAAACGAGGAGGAAAAGATGGCAGATTATATCAAATGGTTACGCTCAAAAGTTGGTCACGAAACTGTTTTTTTAAATTTTTCGGTAGGAATCATTCGAAATAAAGAAGGTAAAGTTTTAATGAATCGTCGCGGGGACTCCAATCTTTGGGGATTTATCGGCGGCTGTATGGAGTTGGGTGAGGATTTTGAAGAAACACTTCGCCGTGAAATCTATGAAGAAACAGGTCTAAAACAACTGCTCAATATTGAAAAATTTGGCACCTATACTTGGTCTGACTTTGTCTATCCCAACGGCGATCAAGCACAACCTATCGAACATTGGTTTGTCTGCGATGCTGGAGCGGAAGTAGACTTGACCTACACGGATGAGGAAACACTTGAGTTGCGCTGGATTGATTTAGCGCACTTAGATGTTACACTCTTTAATAAGAACCACTTAAAAGTGATTGAGGATTACAACAATAACTATGTTCACAAAAAAATCATTTGAAGTTTTTGAAATCGCGGGATTGACACCTCGTATGGCAGCTATTCGCTCAATAATCCAACCGGAGTTTGCTCAATTAGGAAATAAGTTACTGACAGAGCTGTCAGTAAACTTTCCATCGGAAAATTTTTACTTGCACATTGCAAAGCACTTGCGTCGTACGACAAATGCACCCGAAAATACCTGGTGTGCTCTTTCAACGAAGCCTCGTGGTTATAAAATGGAAGTTCATTTTCAACTGGGTATCTGGCAAGATTATGTCTTTCTCTATCTGTCTATTATTGATCAGCCTAAAAATCAACAGCGCTATGCTGAGCTTTTGGCGGAGCCTTCCCTTAGAAATATTGTCCCAAAAGACTTTGTGCTCTCTAAAGATCACACGAAAGCTGAATTCTTCCCGCTGACAGACTGGTCAGCAGCAGTAGAACGTCTAGGAAAAGTTAAAAAAGCTGAATTCGAACTTGGAAGGGTATGGCCTGCTGAGCGTTTCGAAAACCAATCTAGTGAGGTCATCTTTTCAGAAATGATGGCCACTCTCAAACAACTTATGCCAATTTATCAACAATTGATGGAGGTCTAAAATGGTGACTTTTATTTGGGATTTAGATGGGACATTGATTGATTCTTATGGCGTTTTTATAAAAGCGCTTGAAACCACCTTTGAAAAACATGATTTGCCTTTTGAGCGTGAAGAAATTTATCGATTTATTAAGGAGCGTTCGGTCAATGAGCTACTGAAAGCTCAACCTGTTGATGAAGGCCTACTCAAGGATGAATTCAATCAGGCTTGTGTGATGCTTAATAAGGAAGTCAACCTAATGCCAGGAGCAAGGGAAGTGCTTGAATGGGCTCAAGGACGCCACATTCGTAATTTTATCTATACCCATAAAGGACAAAATGCTTATGTATTACTAGAAGCACTTGATATCTTAAATTATTTTACAGAAGTCATCACTAGTCAAAATGGATTTGAACGCAAACCTCATCCGGCAGGAATTCATTATTTATTGAATAAATACGCTTTAGATCCTAAAGCAACATATTATATTGGAGATCGCAAGCTAGATGTAGAAGTCGCAATGAACAGCGGAATTCAATCCATCAATTTCTTAGAAGCCAAAACATCGCAAAAAATCGACAAACTTACGGACATCATTTCCCTTTTTGAAGAAAAAAAACTTTAAAATAGGCGAAGACTAAATCAACTATTGGAGGAACAACTATGCGCTATTTTACAGCAGGAGAGTCACACGGACCAAAACTGACAGCCATTATTGAGGGAATCCCTGCAGGCTTACCCCTCACTGCAGCTGATATTAATTACGAACTCAAACGCCGCCAAGGTGGCTACGGGCGTGGTGGAAGAATGAAAATAGAGTCAGACCAAGTCGAAATCACCTCTGGTGTGCGTCATGGTTTAACGATGGGAAGCCCTATCACTTTGAGCGTGGTAAACCGCGATTTCAAAAATTGGGAAAAAATTATGGCAGTAGAAGATGTAGAGGATAAAATCAAATCTCAGCGTCGTCTCACAAAACCACGTCCTGGTCATGCAGATCTTGTAGGGGGGATGAAGTACGATTTTGAAGATTTGCGCAATGTATTAGAGCGCTCTTCCGCTCGGGAAACAACGATGCGTGTAGCGGTTGGGGCTGTAGCCAAAAAACTGTTGCACGAACTTGGTATCGAAGTTGCTAATCATATTGTCAACTTTGGGGGAAAACCAATTGATAGTCCGAGTCAGCTGAGCGTGTCAGAAATCCGAGAAAAGGCTGGTGCCAGCGACTTATCTATCTATGATGAGCGTCAAGCGGAGGAGTTGCGCACTTATATTGATCAGATCAAAAAGGCGGGCGATACCATTGGTGGTATCATTGAGACTCGGGTAGAAGGCGTCCCCGCTGGTCTAGGCTCTTATGTTCAATATGACCGAAAATTAGATGCCAAAATCGCGGGAGCTGTCGTATCGATTAATGCCTTTAAGGGAGTAGAATTTGGTTTAGGGTTTGAAGCTGGAAAACGTCCCGGCAGTCAGGTCATGGATGAAATCGTTTGGTCTAAAGAGCAAGGCTATGCGCGCTCGACTAATCAGTTAGGTGGTTTTGAAGGGGGAATGACGAACGGGGAACAATTGATCATCCGGGGGGTGATGAAACCCATTCCAACCCTTTATAAACCTTTGATGTCTGTTGATAAGGAAACGCATAAACCTTATAAAGCGAGTGTCGAACGCTCTGATCCTACAGCACTTCCTGCTGCGGGTGTGGTGATGGAGAATGTGATCGCCACAGTGCTTGCTCAGGAACTCTGTCAACAGTTCAATGCGGACTCTTTTTCTAAACTAAAAGAAGACTTACAGCGCTATAAAAAACATCTACAAGCTTATTAAACGATAAAATAAAAGTAAAAAAACTTTTCAAAACCTCTTGGACGCAAAGAGGTTTTTTGTTTACTCGTTTTTTAGCGACTCAAATGTTTGGCTTTAAAAAAATAACTTACGAATTTGTAAGTTTTAATTATTGTCTTTCTTGTTAAAATGAATTTATCAACAAAAAGGATAAAGGAAAATAACATGAAGAAAATTTTAATTGGTTTAGTTGCATTATTGCTTGTCGTTGTAGGAGGAGCTTATACTTGGTATCATATAAGCTATGGTGGTGAAAACTACTATATGCAGGTTACTCAAGATGGTGAGAAAGTAAAATCTAAAGATGATAGCGGAAAAAGCTATACTGATTATGAATATAAAACCGTTGCTTATCAAAAAGCAGGTAAAGCAAAGCACTTAGATTTTACTGCCACACATAATTTGCGCCACCAAGCTTATTTAGAAATCACCTACAATAACCGTAAAGGCGTGACAAGCTGGGAAGAAGTAAAAAAAGCTGACGTACCAGAAAAAGCACTCGCCAAGATTACCGCTCAAAATCCCTAAAGTCTTCATCAGTTACTGACCAAGCGGTCAGTAAATCAGAACTTTCCGTAAGACTTAAATCCGAAAATAGGAGGAACCCTCATGACATTTTTGCAAATTAACATCGCTTTGATGACCCTTACCATCATTCTTGCTTCACTAATGGGAGGCTGCTTACTTTATACGATGAGAGCCGTTAAGAAACGCCTAATGAAACTTGAAGATATGAAAGAAACGCACAACTAGAAAAGGAAGATTTATGTTACTCGAAGTTAAACATCTCAAAAAAATTTTTAAAACACGATTTTCAAAAGAAGAAACGACTGCGCTTGTCGATATCGATTTTGGGGTCGAAGAGGGGGAATACATCGCTATTATGGGTGAATCTGGTTCAGGGAAAACCACACTTCTAAATATTCTCTCGACACTTGAGAAACCTACCTCAGGTCAAGTCTTATTGAACCAAGAAGACATAACAGCTATTAAAGATAAAGAAATCTCTGCCTTTCGCAGAGACCACTTGGGCTTTGTCTTTCAAGACTTTAACTTATTAGATACATTGAGCGTTCGGGATAATATCTATCTACCGCTAGTGCTTTCTAAAGCTAATGTCAAGCTTATGAAAGAACGATTGGCCCAACTTGCCCCAAAATTAAATATTGAAAATTTGTTGGACAAACAACCGTTTGAGCTCTCAGGGGGACAAAAGCAACGGGTTGCCGTAGCGCGTGCATTAATTAGCCAACCGGACTTAATTCTTGCAGATGAGCCAACTGCTGCGCTCGACTATAAAAATTCAGAAGACTTACTCAATCTTTTTGAAGAAATCAACGATGCTGGTCAAACCATTATTATGGTAACTCACTCTAGCCTAGCAGCTAGCCATGCCAAACGCGTGTTATTCATCAAAGATGGTGTGCTTTATCATCAGCTTTATCGAGGGGACAAATCTTCTACAGAATTTGCCAAAGAAATTACACTCTCTATGACCGCATTTCTTGGTGCGCAAGATGATGAGGAGGTGACGGCAAATGCTTAGTTTCAAGCTTGCCACAAGAAATCTGAAAAAGGGCTTTAAAAGTTTTGCTCCTTTTTTAATGGCTTGTATCACGATGTTTGTGATGATTTTTGTCACAGCATCTATCGCACTCTCGCCTTCTATCGATAAACTTCGCGGCGGTGCTGCACTCTCTGAAGTGATGAGTTTTGCTTTAGTTGTACTCGCAATCTTTTCAGTCTTGATATTAATTTATAGTTATCGTTTCTTACAACTTCAACGTTCTCGTGAATTTGGGCTTTACGATATACTCGGTTTTGGCAAAACACGGATCGCAGGTGTCGCCTTTCTCGAATTGTTATTGAGTTATTTGATTACAGTCGTTGTGGGATCCATCTGTGGGATTGCCTTTTCTAAATTCCTTTATCTTATTTTTGTTAATATGATTGGGGGAAATTATTTCAATCTCGAAATCAATCCTAGTTCTATTTTATTGGTGGCTGCCCTTTATCTCATCTTTTTCATTATTTTAATGTTTATTGGGATGTGGATCATTTGGCGTTCTTCAAGCCTTGACTTACTCCGTGAAGAGTCCAAAGGTGAAAAGGAACCTAAAGCCAATATCTTTTTAGCAGGGCTTGCTGTGATTCTTCTTGCGATTGGATACTATATCGCCTTGAGTGTGGATAATCCGATTTCTGCTCTGACTAATTTCTTCATTGCTGTCTTGCTGGTTATCTTTGGAACTTATTTCTTCTATGTAAGTTTTACTGTCTGGTATCTCAAACGAAAGAAAAAAAGAGCCAGTTATTACAAACCCCATAATTTTATTACCACAAGCTCAATGCTTTATCGCATGAAAGCCAATGCAGTTGGATTGGGAAATATTACTATTTTACTTTCCATGACGATTGTGACGGTTGTGGTGAGTTTGGGAGTTTTCATTGGTACGGAAAATGTCGTACAGACCCAGTACCCTCGTGAAGCGCAAATTTTCTCAGTTGATACCAAAGAAACGCCAGATCAATTGCGTCAAACGACACAAAAAATGGCTACAGATCATGGGATCAAAATTAGTCACTTATCAAGCATTTATATGGCGTCCAGTTTGTCTGCGCAACGTAAAGCTTCCTCCAACGATCAATTCATCACTTCAAATGAATTGGGAAGTATGATTGATAAAAATAATTATACAGTGACGTTGACCACGCGCGATAGTTTGGATGCAATCGGAAATAAAGACTTACCAGCTTTGGACGATCAAGAAATTTTACTGACAGGCTCGTCAGCCAGTAAAGATGGCTCATTAGCTACTGGGTTAAAGACAGTTCACTGGTATGGCAAAGATTATCAAGTTAAAGATATTCTAAAAGATGTGAAGAACTTTCCAGAAGATGTGAGCTTGACCAACTCAATGATGATTATTTTTGCAAATAACCAAGCCTTAGAAAAGGCTTTGGATAACTATAACAATGTGATTAATAAAGATCAAGGTTATAGCCAATCGCCGATGACTTTAACACTTTTTGATCTCCCTGCTGCGGATAAAAAAGCAATGAATAAGGCTTTCAAACAAACGTTTGGAGCTGATAATAATCTGAGTCTTTCTTACCGGAGTGAAGCTTTACAAGATCAACGCGCACAAATTGGCGGATTTGTCTTTGTTGGTTTCGTTTTGGGAATGAGCTTTATTCTTGGTGCAGCTTTAATTATCTACTATAAGCAGCTCTCTGAAGGAGCACAAGATAAACGCTCGTTCAAGATTTTACAAGAAGTTGGACTATCTAAGGATGAAGTTCAAAAAACAATTAAATCGCAAGTACGTATGATTTTCTTCCTCCCACTTGTAATTACGATTTTGCACTATGCTGGGGCTTATCTGATGATTGAAAAAATAGTCATGCTCTTTGGGATTACTAATCGCAGTTTGATTTTCATGATTGGACTTGCAACGATTGCCTTGTTAGCAGCAATCTACTATCTGATTTACAAAGCAACGAGTCGTGTTTATTATCATATCGTTGAACGCTAAAAATTAACTGACGGACCACTGAACTTATCGAAAAGTTGTTAAAACAATTGACGTAAGCTCTGACAGTTCTGTCAGTTTTTTGTTTGCTTTTATGAAAGTAGAAAAAGGAGGAAGGGACGAGTTTTTGTTATAATGATAGTAACAAAAGACCACCTTTCCAGAAAATTTTTTTATTTGGTTGTGGGTCTTAGATTCTAATTAGCTTACATGAGAGGAACCCATGTCTATCTATCTTCACTCCATCCAAATTGGAGTACTCCTTTTTTTTGTTTTTTTATTACTTGCCCTTATCCCTTATCTGATTATCCAGTATCGACGCTATGGTCACGTCAATTCTTGGCGCTTTTTTGTTAATTTTTCTTTCGTTTTATATCTTATTTGCGCCTATGCCATGACGATTTTTCCGCTTCCGCCCGTAGAAGAAGTAGCGCAGATGACGGGGCCTAAGCAAAATTTAATCCCTTTCGAGTTTGTCAAACAGTTTATGTTATATAGTCCATTTAGATGGGATGATCCTTCAACATGGCTTGCAGGACTTAAAAACTTCACGTTTATTCAGCCCTTTTTTAATTTATTACTGACGCTCCCATTTGGGCTTTATCTTCGCTATTTATTTAAAAGAACATTCAAACAAACCTTGATATTAAGCTTTCTTTTGACATTATCCTTTGAGTTATTGCAACGTTCAGCTTTGCTCGGTCTTTACCCGCGTCCTTATCGCTTATTTGATGTTGACGATTTAATGATTAATACGTTAGGGAGCTTGGTTGGCTTTGGTTTTGCTGTCCTCTTTAGCCGCTTTTTGCCCGATTTAGAAGCAACCTATTTTCCTTCTTCTAGAGTCAGTCTTTTGAGACGCTTTACGGCATTATTGGTGGACGTTTTTCTCATCTCGATTGTTGGAATATTTTTACCTCAACCTTATGTGGCACAAGCAGTCCTTCTCCTTCTCATCCCAATTCTTTTCAAAGCGACCCTAGGACAAATGGTGCTCAAAATTAAGATTGATGGAAAAAATCGTTTTCGAGTTTTGATAAGACAAATTTTGTTTTGTGTTAGTTTTATACCGGTTGGCTTAGAAGGGTATTTTTTGGAACGTTCAGGAACGATTCCGCATGAGCAGTTAGCACAGAATTACCTCCTCATTCTACTTTTTCTTGCGCTGATGATTCTTCCTTTATTTGATTTACTTGTAGCAAGTTTTTCAAAAACAAGAAGACTCTGGTATGAACGTATTAGTGGAACACAGATAATTTCACAAATAAATCTAAGAAAGGAAGACTAGATCATGGCAAAAATATTTATTGTAGAAGATGACCAAATTATCGTCAAAGCCATCACCTCCGCACTAAAAAATGAATTCCAAGTTCGGAGTGTGGCTAATTTTAGAGCGGTAAAGCAGGAAATTTTGGAATTCAATGCTGATCTTGTTTTGATGGATATCGGGCTTCCGTTTTACAGTGGCTTTTATTGGACAAATGAGCTTCGCAAAGTTTCACAAATCCCCATTATTTTTATTTCCTCTTCCTCGGATGACATGAATCAAATTACAGCAATGAATCAAGGGGCTGATGATTTTGTCACTAAACCATTTTCCCTAGAAATTCTCACTGCTAAAATTAAAGCCCTCCTTCGCAGAACTTATGCCTTCGCTGGTGCTGAAAAATTAGAGTTTGCGGATTATTTTCTAACTGAAAATACACTGATTTTAAAAGAGGAGAACGAACAGTTAGAAGTAGAGTTGACCAGTTCTGAAAACAAGATTTTAACCTTACTTTTTCGAGCAAATGGACAAGTCGTTACGAAAGAAAAAATATTGCAAGAGCTTTGGCAAACAGATGAGTTCATTGATACGAACACGCTGAATGTAAAAATGACTCGCCTGCGTAAAAAACTTTCTGAAATTGGCTTTGATCAACACATTATGACAAAACGAGGATGTGGCTATGCTTTGGTTTAAATTTTTAAAAGCAAAAATCCCCCAAATTGGTGTGTTTTTGCTCATGCTGGCAATCTATATCGTCAATTTTTGGCTTTGGCGCTTACCGATGATGGCATTTTTCAACAGTAGTTTATTTGCTCTGATTATCTTTGTTATCTATCTTATTTCTTCTTATTTTCGATGGAAAGGAGTCCAACAAGCCATTTGTTCTGTTGTCCAAGATAATCAAACCTTACAAAAAAAACTCGATCAGCAGAACTTAGCAGAACGAGAGTTAGAAGATATTATCCGTGTTTGGTCCCATCAAATGAAAATTCCACTTTCCGCAATTGATCTGATGACTCAAACAGAAGTGGATCCCAAAGAATTAAAAAATCAGGTTTTTTCGCTTGAAAATTACCTTAAGATGTTGCTTGAATATCAACGTATTAACAATTTAGCTACGGATTTCCGCTTTGATAAGGTAAGTATGGCCGACATTATGCGAGAACTTATAAAAAAGTACAGCACTTTTTTTATCCAAAAGGAGCTTAGCCTAAACATTGAAGGAGAGTGGGTGGTGACCTCTGATCAACGTTGGTTGACATTAGCTATTGAACAACTTTTGAATAATGCGGTCAAGTATACCAACTCTGGTGGGATTTTTATTCAGATAGAGCCAGGAAAACTTGAGATTAGAGATACGGGTATCGGTATTCTCAAAGAAGATATCCCCCGACTTTTTGAACATGGCTTTACAGGTTTTAATGGTCGGATTCAGCAGAAATCAACAGGCTTAGGCCTCTATTTATCAAAATTAATCTTAGATAAGTTAGAATTTCAAATTACTATCCATTCAGACATTGGTCAAGGAACTACTGTTACTATAACGAAAGAATAAAAAGATGAAGAAAATACTGATTATTGGTTTGGGCTTAATTGGAGGCTCCATAGCCCTTGGCATTAAGCGTGCACATCCACACTATGAAATATGGGGCTATGATCGACCAGAAGTTCAAACGATTGCTTTAGAGCAAACGATTATTGATCATGCAGCACCTAACCTTTGTTCAGCTGAACAAGCTGATATCATCCTCATCGCCCTCCCCCTTGAAGCGACCCTAGAGACGCTGCGTGAATTGGCCGAGCTTGAACTAAAAGAGCAAGTTTTAATTACCGATACAGGTTCAACTAAACAGTCGATAATTCAACTCGCACAAGAGTTATTTGAGTCCAAAAAAATAATTTTTGTCGGAGGGCATCCAATGGCTGGTTCACATAAATCAGGTGTAAGAGCAGCGGATGTGCATCTTTTTGAAAATGCCTATTATGTCTTGACGGAAGAAAACGTAGCACTCCGAGATTTATTAAAAGGTTTAGGAGCAAAGTTCATTATCGTTAATCCTAAAGAACACGATCAGGTCACGGGACAGGTTTCTCATTTTCCTCATATCCTCGCTTCGAGTTTAGTACTTCAAGCAGAAGAATATGCCGTAACTCATCCCTTGGTTAGACAATTAGGGGCTGGTGGTTTTCGAGACATGACTCGAATTGCAGAAGCCGATAGCACGATGTGGACAGGAATACTTTTATCAAATCCAGATGTTATTATAGAGCGAATAGAAACCTTCAAAGAACAATTGGACGCTTTAAGTGTCAAAATAAAAGCACAAGATGAAAAAGGGTTGAAGCATTTTTTTGACGAAGGCAAATCCATCCGACAAAACATGGAAATCCATCGTGGAGCGATTCCGAACTTTTATGATTTATTTGTAGCTATCCCCGATGAAAAAGGTGTAGTTCTGCGTATTCTCGCCTTACTCCAAGATTTTTCTATCACAAATATTAAAATAAATGAGGAAAATCGTGAAGATACGCATGGGCAACTTCAAATTAGCTTTAAAACGGAAACAGATTTGGAGCGTGCTTATCAAATCATACAGTTAGCGACAGATTTTGAAGTCAGAGCGTGAGCGCTTCACAAGATGGACCTATTAGCAGTAAGGGTGCTTAGCGCCCTTTTATGTTATAATAAATACTAAAAACGTTTAGGATAGAAAATGAAATTAACAATACATTCAAAAGGATTAAATGGGGTGCTGAGTGTCCCTGGCGATAAATCAATTTCCCATCGGAGTATTATGTTTGGGGCAATTGCTCATGGTGAAACTCTGATTCATGATATTTTGCGTGGTGAAGACGTATATTCTACGATAGAAGCTTTCAGAGCGATGGGTGTGCAAATTGAAGATGACGGACAGGATATACGTGTTTTAGGTCAAGGCTTTAAAGCACTAAAGAAACCCCAAAAAGCATTAGACATGGGCAATTCTGGGACATCAACTCGTCTATTATCAGGTATCCTAGCTGGCTTGCCTTTTGAGACTACCCTACTGGGGGATGATAGCTTATCTAAACGTCCGATGGATCGTGTGGCAATTCCATTGCGATTGATGGGGGCGAGCATTACAGGGGAAACGTCACGGGTTAAACTTCCAATGACGATTCAAGGACGCTCCCCTCTCCAGAAGATAGAGTATACTCTACCAGTAGCCTCTGCTCAAGTAAAATCAGCGCTTATTTTTGCAGCATTACAAGCTGAAGGGGACTCAATAATTGTTGAGAAAGAGCATACCCGATCTCACACAGAAGAAATGTTAGCTCAGTTTGGTGGAGAAATCAAAGTCATAGGAAAAACAATTTATATTCCAGGACAGCAAGAGCTTAAGGGACAGGAAGTGACAGTGCCTGGAGATATCAGCTCGGCCGCTTTTTGGTTGGTTGCCGCTTTAATTGTCGAACATTCTAAGGTAACCTTAAAAAATGTGGGGATTAATGAGACGAGAACAGGAATTTTGGAAGTCATTACAGCTATGCAAGGGCTGCTAGAAATTTCTGAAGTTGATGAGTCAGCAAAATCAGCCACCGTAACTGTGCATACAAGCAGGCTCCAAGGAACGGAGATTTCGGGTGATTTGATTCCTCGCTTAATTGATGAGCTCCCTATCATTGCCTTACTAGCTACCCAAGCGAATGGGCAAACGATTATTCGAGATGCTGCTGAGTTAAAAGTGAAAGAAACGGATCGTATTGCAGTGGTGGCTGATGTATTAAATGCGATGGGTGCAAAGATTACGCCAACTGATGATGGAATGATCATTGAGGGAAAAACAAAGTTACATGCTCCTCAGCGTGCCATCAATACTTTGGGGGACCATCGTATCGGAATGATGGCAGCCATTGCAGCCCTCTTGGTAGAAGAAGGGAAAATGGAATTGGAACGCGCTGAAGCAATCAAAACCAGTTATCCTCAATTCTTTGAAGATCTGAATCACTTGATGAAGAAGTCACAATAAGAAATCTAAAGGAAAAGGCTAAAATGAGTATCATCTTAATAGGTTTTATGGGTGCTGGAAAATCTACCATTGCTAAACGTTTAGGAAAAAAGGTGGTAGATTTAGATCAATTGATTGAATCACGTATTGGAATGCCTATCGCTGATTTTTTTGCAGAATTTAGCGAACTAGAATTCCGTAAAGTGGAAAATGAAATTTTTCAAGAAGTGATCGAAAAAGATTGGATTATCGCCACTGGTGGTGGAATCGTTGAAAATGAAAAAAATAGAACAGCCTTGGCAGCCCACTCACAAGTCGTTTATTTAACCTCAGATTTTGATACACTCTGGCAGAGAATTATCAATGATGACCTGACGAATCGACCTTTAGCTCAAGATAAAACTAAAGCAAAAGATTTGTTTGAACAACGCCAAAAATATTATGAGGCGGTTGCTGATTTAGTGGTTGAAGTTGCCCAAAAGTCCCCAGAAGAAATAGTAGCTGAGATACAAAATAAGTGGAGGAATGAATAAATGAAAGTAGCTTATTTGGGGCCGCGCGGCTCATTTTGTTCAGTTGTTGCAGAATACGCCTTCCCCACGGATAAGCGGTGTGCCTATGATTCGATTATAGAAGTTATTGAAGCATATGAGCAAGCCTGCTGTGATTTTGCATTGATTCCTATTGAAAACTCTACAGAAGGCTCTGTCACTATGAGTATTGATAAGCTTTTTCATGATTCTAAAGCAGATGTAGTGGGAGAGTTTACCCTACCCATTTCTCAAAATTTATTGGGACACGCCTCGAAACAACCTCTTGAGCTGATTTATTCGCATCCGCAGGCCTTAGCTCAAACAAGAAACTATCTTCGCGCACATTACCCCTATGCCCAAGTACAGGTGATGCCGTCGACTTCAGCAGCAGCAGAGTTTGTCCAGCAACATCCAGAGCGACCAATTGCTGCGGTAGCTAATTATCAAGCAGCTGAGATGTTTGACTTAGAAATATTAGCTGAAAATATCCAAGATAGCGCACAAAATACTACGAGATTTTGGTTATTAGGAAAAGATAAGCAGAGATTTGATTTACCTGTGCAAGGCCAAAAAGTCAGTTTAGCTTTGACTTTACCCCATAACTTACCGGGGGCCTTACATAAAGCAATTTCAGTATTTGCCTGGCGTGATATTGATATGACAAAAATTGAATCACGTCCTTTGAAAACACAATTGGGACAATATTTCTTTGTGATTGATGTCGTCAATAATAAAGAAAATCGATCCAAAATCCCCTTTGCTATTGAAGAACTTGTGACCTTAGGGGTACAAGTACGGGTATTAGGGGATTATTTAGTATATGCAGTAGATGAGGTGTAAGAAGTGAAAATTTATTTTGTACGACATGGTAGGACGGAGTGGAACTTGGCACGACGTTTACAGGGACAAAAAGGAGATTCACCATTATTGCCAGAGTCTTATGAAGCGATAGCACGTGTCCGTAAACATCTGTCTGTCATCAAATTTGATCAAGTTTTATCTAGCCCTCAACCTCGCGCATTGACGACGGCTCATTTGTTAACTGATGCTCCTGTCAGCTCTGATCAACGTTTGTCAGAGTGGAATTTTGGCGAGTTGGAAGGCTGGTATATTCAAGATGCTATCGCCAAATATCCTAAAGCAATGCATGATTCACGATTTCAGCTGGACCAGTTTGATGGATCTGCTTTTGGAGCAGAATCTGTTGCGTCGGTTTTGAGACGTTTTGATTCACTCGCTGAGGAGCTTCTCCAATCTGATGCTGAAAATGTTTTACTTGTAGGACACGGGGCATCTGGTACAGCAGGAATGCGCCATTTAGCAGGTTATAGCATTTCCGAACTTCGGGCTGTGGGGGGACTCGCCAATAATACAATAACCATTTTAGAAAATGTGGCGCATGGTTTTGAATTAAAAGTTTGGGATGAAAAGTTATGACCGAAAAAACTTATGTGACGGGGACAATCGAGGCAATCTTTTTTTCTAATCCAAGTAATTTTTACAAAGTCTTACTAGTAGAAATTGAAGAAACAAATGCAAACTACGATGACCTTGAAATTGTGGTAAATGGTACTATCGGTGATGTGGTAGAAGGAGATGCCTACACCTTTTATGGTCAGTTGACTCAACATCCAAAATATGGTGAACAATTACAGGTCAGTCAGTACGAAAAAGCCCTCCCCACTTCTGGAGCTGGCCTTATCAAGTATTTTTCTTCAGATAAATTTCCTGGTATTGGTAGAAAAACAGCTGAGAAAATCGTTGAAACTTTCCCAGAAAATACTGTGGATCAGATTTTAGAAGCGCCTGAGCAATTGGATGGTATCTTGTCTTTAGCACGCAAAAACTCATTTGTGAAACGATTACGAGAAAATCATGGCATGGAAAAAATCTTGGCAAAACTCGCCGAGTATGGTCTGCCTAGTAAAGTAACTTTCCAAATTTACGAGCTTTACAAGGATAAAACACTAGTGACGATTGAAGAAAACCCCTATCAACTGGTAGAAGATGTTAAAGGGGTGGGCTTCAAAACAGCAGATGGCATTGCAAAACGGCTAGGCATTGAAGCAGATAGTGCAAACCGTTTTCGCGCAGCACTTATACACATCGTAAATACTCACTCAGCAACGACTGGTGATACTTATATCGAAGCCAAAAATTTATTGGAACAAACGGTCGAATTGCTTGAAGAATCGAGAAATCGGGAGGTCGATCCGGTAAAGGTTGCTGAGGCGATTAATGAATTAATTATTGATGGGAAGGTACAACAAGAGGGAACCAAAATTTTTGAAAATTCCCTTTACTTTGCCGAAGATGGCATCCGTCAATCTTTGACGGCGCTGACAAGACGGCAAGGGGACCAAGTCTCAGAAGAAAAATTACTGACTGTGGTGTCAGAGGTTGAAAAGGACCTCGGAATAACGTATGATTCCTTGCAGAAGCAAGCTATCCTAGGCGCAATGAATGAGCAATTTTTCATCCTCACAGGAGGCCCCGGTACAGGTAAAACGACAATTATTAATGGGTTCATTGAAACTTACGCCCGTGTTCATCAGCTTGATCTAGATCCGATGCACTACAATGATGATATTTTTCCGATATTGTTAGCAGCACCAACAGGGCGAGCCTCTCGGCGCATGAATGAATTAACAGGCTTACCCGCTGCGACTATTCACCGTCATCTTGGCTTAGGACAGGATGAGTCAGAAGAAGCAATGGGAAATGAATTATCTGGTGCTTTATTGATTGTAGATGAATTTTCAATGGTCGATACGTGGCTTGCTCATAAACTTTTTCAAGCGATACCGGGTTCGATGAAGGTCTTGTTAGTAGGGGATAGTGATCAGCTTCCTTCAGTAGGTCCTGGGCAAGTTTTTGCAGATTTGTTGAAAATCGAAGCTCTCCCCTCAATTAAGTTGGATAAAATTTTTCGACAAGGGGATGATTCGACCATCACCGACTTAGCACATCACATCAAAGATGGTCATTTGCCCACTGACTTTACAATGAAAAAAACAGATCGATCTTACTTTGAAGTTGGAGCCAATCTTGTACCAAAAATGGTCGAGCAAATCGCTTCAGCTTGGCAAAAAAAAGGGAATGATCCTTTTGAGTTACAAGTCTTAGCTCCGATGTATAAAGGGTTGGCGGGAATCAACGCGATGAATGTCCTCTTGCAAAATCTTTTTAATCCTTTAGAAGAACGCTTAGAGTTTAACCTTGGAGAATTGCATTTTCGTGAAGGAGATAAAGTATTACATCTTGTCAACGACGCGCAGGCCAATGTTTTCAATGGAGATTTGGGTAAGATCACTGAGTTGATCCCAGCTAAATACACAGAAAGTAAACAAGATGAGCTTGTCATGGATTTTGACGGGCAAGAATTGTCCTATCCTCGTGCAGAATGGTACAAAATTACTTTGGCTTACGCCATGTCCATTCATAAATCCCAAGGCTCAGAATTTTCTACAGTAATTGTACCGATGGTTCGTTCCTATTCAAGAATGTTGGAACGTAATCTTCTCTATACTGCCGTCACTAGGGCTAAACAGAGTTTAATTTTACTTGGGGAACAACAAGCTTTTGCACAAGCTGTTGCACGTGAAGGTGCTAATCGTCAAACCTATTTGATTGAACGCTTCACTGAAATTTCTGAGAAGTCAAGCCAACCAATCACTACCGAATTAATGGATAAAGAGGCTGATTTGTCTGCTGACCTCCAAAAGGACTCTAGCATAACTGGCGCACAAACTTTTACGCAAAAACGTACTGATGATCCCATCAGTGACACTCAAGAAATTTCGCTCTTCGAAGATGAAAATGAGGTTGCAAATCCTACGGAGGGCTTAAGCGAACGCGCCATTTTAGCCGGTAGTATTGATCCACTTATTGGCTTGACTGCACAAGATGTCGCTATTTTTAAATAAAAAAGCCTTCCAAAGGAAGGTTTTTTTGTAAAAAAAAAATCTGTCAGAGCTGACAGAAATTTTAATTAGCCAAGTTTAGCAGCAAGACGTGATTTATCACGTGCAGCTTTGTTAGCATGAATAAGGCCTTTTGATGCAGCTTTATCGATTGATGAAGATGCAACTTTGAAAAGCTCTTCTGAAGGTGCTACTTCAAATTTTTTGATAGCAGTACGCATTGCAGATTTTTGTTGAGCGTTACGTTCGTTTGCGATTTTATTCAATTCAGCACGTTTGATTGCAGATTTGATGTTAGCCATTTTTTATCTCCTTTATTACTTTTCATAGAAAAGTGGTTGATTTAATGTCCCAGGTGGGCACACTACACCCTCCAAGATTTTTCTAATACCTATCAATTATACAGGAAAAATACTTTTTTGTAAACTATTACTGGTCTATTTTTTTGAAAAAATAGTGGGAAATGACCTTGAAAATAATAAACAAATAAATATGGGAAATCAACTTTTAGGCTAGGGGGGGAGTAATCATAAGAGTTTAATTTAACAAACTAAGGGTTATAAAAGAAAATTTTAATTAAAAAAAAGGGCATATTGTATTGACAATAGGAAATTTAGTGTTATAATCGAATCATGAATTTAGATGAAAAACCGTGGTTCAACGATGCAGAATATATGAGTTATGTAGGTCATCTATTGGAAATGGATGAACTAAAAAAACTTGATGAAATCACACATCACTACACTTCAACCCGCTTGCAACACTGCTTGAGAGTAAGCTATGTGAGCTATGTTATTGCAAAAAAACGAGGCCTTAATGCTAAAGCGACAGCGAGAGCAGGTCTTTTGCACGACCTTTTCTACTATGACTGGCGCGAAACAAAATTTGCTAAAAGTCATGCTTATGTCCACCCGCATATCGCCTACCGTAATGCGCGCAAGCTGACCACTTTGTCAGAGCTTGAAAAAGATATCATTATCAAACATATGTTCGGTGCAACAATCAATCCGCCACGCTATAAAGAAAGTTGGATTGTGACAGCAGTAGATAAATATGTGGCAACCTTAGAAGGGTCAGCCAATCTTAAATACAAATGGAACAAACGTAAACATTTCAAACGTTTACCTTCTTTCAGCTTGGATTAAAATTTTTTAAAAATGTATATTAGAGGAGCTTGTCAGTTATTGATAGGCTCTTTTTATTTTACTGACCCTGCTGTCAGTAACTTATGAAGGATAAAAAAGAAGTCAAAAACAGGCGAAAGTGTATTTTTTAGAGGCTATGTTATAATATAGAAGGAAGAGCTGGCATTATTTTTAGGAAAAAAGGTGTCAAATGTAAGGAGTCTCGTATGAAAAAAGTAAAAGTTTTCTACAATAAAAAGTCAGGAAATAATGATCAAGAAAAAGTATTGCAAACTATTAAAGACTTCTTTGAACGTGATGATAATAAAGAATTTGAACTTGAATTTGTCAATCCAGAGAGTCCTAAAGAGGCAGTGGCACTGGCTAAAAAAGCCAGTGAAGAAGAAACAAATTTGGTTATAGCCTTAGGAGGGGACGGTACCATCAATAAAATTTGCGGTGGTGTTTTCGAAGGAGGAGGCAAGAGTCTGCTTGGAATTGTTCCCAATGGTACAGTAAATAATTTGTCCAAATCTCTTCAGATTCCGCAAAAATTAGAAGAAGCCCTTGAAAATCTAAAAGAGGGGGAAGTTCGGAAGATTGATATTGCAAAAGTGAATGAAGACTATATGATGTCAAGTCTGACTTTAGGAATACTTGCTGATATCGCAGCAAATGTTCGGACGTCTGAAAAGAAAAAATTTGGACCATTAGCTTATCTCAAAGATGCCTATAAAGTTTTGCGTTATAATAAAACGTATCATATTGAGGTCACATATAATGGTAAGACAGAGCATCTTAAGACAAAATTATTACTGATCACCATGACAAACACGATTGGTGGGATGCAAGCCCTCTCGCCTGAAGCTAAAGTTGATGATGGACTCATGCGTGTTTATTCTTTGAAAGAAATTAATCTTTTAAAGATTCTCTTACATCTCCGTAAGTTAAGAAAAGGTCAATTTGAAAATTTCACAGAAATGAATCATTTTGACACCGCACATTTGAAGATGGCGACACGCTCACAGCGTAAGAAAGATATCCCTTATTCACGAATTGATGGAGACAAAAGTGACCCACTTCCACTTGAAATCAAGGTTTATCACAAAACCTTAACGACCATCACCCCAAAAGAAGTATGAGTTGCGTTTTGAGTTGAGGGAAAAATCAGCCTTAAGTCGGATGACAAGGCGACGATTTTTTGATAGAATAAACTTAGAATTAAATTAAAAATAGGAGGCCAAATTTAATGCAAAATATGAATGATAACGATATTATCTTTGACCAACAAAGAGATGGCTTGAACGCCTTTTTCAGCAAGATTTATGCGCTGATGGGAGTAGGAGTGCTCGTTTCTGCGCTGGTTTCTTGGATAATGATAACATTTTTTCTAGATAACATGACTGCAATTCTCCAAAGTGGAAGCTTATTCTTTTTAGTGCTTTGGATTATCCCGCTTGTGATGGTTGTTTCGTTGCAAAGCTTAGCGATGAAGAATTCTAAAATGGCACTACCCATCTTTATCGGTTATGCAGCATTTATGGGATTTTTGATTAGCTTTACTTTGCTTATGTACACAGCAACAAGTATTACTTTAGCTTTTGTTACAGCGGCGGCTATGTTCTTTGGCCTTTCGCTCTATGGACGTCTAACAAAACGTAACCTCTCTGCAATGGGTAAAGCTCTGGGAGTTGCTGTTTGGGGGATTATCGTTGCTATGATACTCAACATTTTTGTTGGTGGGACTGCTTTAATGTTCGTGACGAGCATTGCTGGGGTAGTGATTTTCGCTGGTTTAATTGCTTGGGATAATCAAAAAATTACCCAAGTCTACAATCATAATAATGGACAAGTGAGTGATGGTTGGGCTATCTCTATGGCCTTGGCTCTCTACCTTGACTTCCTCAATATGTTCCTTTTCTTACTTCGCATTTTCGGTATTGCAGGTGGAAACAATCGTGATTAAAAATAAGAAACCTGAGCAAATGCTTAGGTTTTTTTAATGCTATGAAAAGGGGCCTTTTAAGAGAGGGAAGTTACTAGTGAGTCATGTTTCTTGTTTGCTAGTGGGTAGACCCGTTCACATGACTAGAAAAAAGAACTGACAAGAAGGTCAGTTCTTTTGAAGATGAAGCCTGAAGTGATGTTTGAGTCTCATAGAGGAGTGTTTTGTTCTGGCATGAGGAAGAGTTTTTCGAGTTGGCGTGCCACTCCATCCTCATCATTCGTCCATGGTAAAATTTCGGTGGCATATGGTGTTAAGCGAGCTGAAGCATTTTTCATGGCAAAAGCATTGGGGGCGAGTTTGAACATTTCGATATCATTATGTTCATCACCAAAAGCAATCAGGTTTTCCACTGAAATATCTAAAATTTTGAGTAAATATTTCAGGCCAGATGCTTTGCTGATTCCTTTAGGGACAACTTCAAGAATACCGTTCGGGCCACCCCAAACTCCGACATCAATCTTGCCATTATAATGCCGTTTCATTTCAGCAGCAAGCGCCAGTTTATCTTTTTGTCGTGTTGAAAGCAGAACTGCATGTGGGTTATCAGTTACTCGGTCAGCCCTTAGACGGTTATAGGGTTGAAAACGTTCCACACCAAAAAGCTGGGGTTCAACATTTTTGAAGGTGTTTAAGAAAAATTTTCTACGGTATTCAACCGCGAAAAAATTAAGATTGAAATTTTGTTGGTGACGCAAAAGATCAAAGATAAAGGAGCGGTCAATATAATGAGCTTTGGTATAAGGCCAGTTACGATCATTGGGCATGGAAATGAGTGCTCCATTAAAGTTAATGACTGGGCTTTTTAATTCCAGTTCGCGATAAACCTCAAGCGACATCCGAAAAGGTCTACCCGTTGTAATGCAAATAATATGACCTAAAGCTTCTACTCGTTTAAAAACATATTTTGTATACCGACTTATTGTCCGTCCGTCTGATTGTAAAGTTGTCCCATCAAGGTCTATAGCAATAAGTTTTCTTTCCTTAACATTTTTCATCGAAACGCCCTTTCATATCGTATTCTCTCAATTTAACTATTATAACATACTTGGATACCTCAGTCCTTCTTAAAATACAGCGAACAATAACCACTGAATCCTAAAACAAGTTCGATATTTCCGAACGATGAGCACTTTTTTGAGAAAAAGACTGAGTTAAATCTTGTTTCCTTAACTAAAACTGATTAGAATAATAATATAATCTTTTTAAATTTTATGACGGATGTTGTTGAACGATGTCCAACTTTTTATCAAAAGGGGTAAAATCTTACCCCTAAAAAGGAGAAATTATTTGTGAACAAGTTCTTTAAACTTGAAGAAAACGGCACTACAGTTGGCCGTGAGATAATGGCTGGGGTGACAACCTTCTTTGCCATGAGCTACATCCTCTTTGTCAACCCACAAGTGTTAAGTACAACGGGTATGCCTGTCCAAGCAGTATTCTTGGCGACAATTTTAGCTTCAATTGTTGGGACATTGGCCATTGCGCTAATTGCGAACGTCCCTTATGCGCTCGCTCCAGGTATGGGGTTAAATGCCTTCTTTGCCTATACCGTTGTCCTTTCTCTGGGTTATACCTGGCAAGAAGCATTGGCGATGGTCTTCATCTGTGGTGTGATCAATATTATTATCACTTTTACTTCCATTCGGAAGGCCATTATCCTAGGTATTCCAGAAAGTCTCCAGCACGCAATTGGTGGTGGGATTGGGATCTTCATCGCCTATATCGGAATTAAAAATGCTGGTTTGCTCCGTTTTCTTGCAGATCCAGGGACTTACGTGAACAATCATGGAACAATTACTGCTAATTCCTCAATTGTACCAGAGCTTGTGACTTTCAATGATCCGGCTGTTCTTATTGCCTTAGTTGGTATAGTCGTTACCATGTTCTTTGTTATCCGGAAGTGGAAAGCGGGAATTTTACTGTCTATTTTGATTACGACGATATTAGCTCTTCTTACTGGTGTAGTTAAAGTAGATGTTCACACTTTGTTTGCAGAAAACAACTTGGGTACAGCGATAAATCAGATGGGAACAACATTTGGAGCTGCTTTTGGTCCTAAAGGTTTTGGAACACTCTTTTCCGATTCTTCACGTTATATAGAAGTATTGATGACTATCCTTGCCTTTTCATTGACCTCTGTTTTTGATCCAATTGGTACCTTCATTGGAACAGGACGTGCAACAGGAATCTTTACGGATGAAGATCTGAAAGATATGGAAACAAGCCATGGTTTCTCTTCTAAAATGGATAAAGCTTTGTTTGCTGATATGATTGCTACTCCAATCGGAGCCATTTTCGGAACATCAAACACAACCGTTTATGTTGAATCTGCAGCCGGTATCGGAGCAGGAGGACGTACTGGTCTTGCCTCTGTTGTAACAGCGATTATGTTTGCTATCTCAAGTTTATTCTTACCACTACTTGCAATTGTTCCAACACAAGCAACGGCACCAATCTTGATTATTGTTGGGATGATGATGCTTGGATCATTTAAAGAAATTAAATGGGGTGATTTGACTGAAGCGATTCCTGCTTTCTTTGCCTCAGTATTTATGGGACTTGCTTACTCAATTTCCTACGGGATTGCAGCAGGATTCATTACTTACATCTTTGTAAAACTCTTTACGGGTAAAGTAAAAGAAGTCAAACCTGTTATTTGGGTGGTTGCGATATTGTTTATTATTAATTTCGCCGTACTTGCTGTTTTATAACCTCAAAAACTTATCCAAATGGGATAAGTTTTTTTATATCGAGAAAAATATATTTCTATCTGAGTTATTCACAGTTTGAGATTTTTAAAAAGGAAGAGGCTGGCTAGTTTGAAGCAGCTAGAAAATATGATAAAATAAGCTCATGGAAGATTATGGAATATTTATTATTGGGGTAATTTTAACCTTATTTTTTGCCGGGATAACTTTTCTGTTTTGGTGGGAAATGCGCCAATTAAGAGATATTAGAACCCTTCGCTTAGGGCGACTCTCTTTTTTTTATCTAATCAGTTTGTGGATTACGGTTAATGGGATTATTGGGAGTGGTTTGGTCTTAACAGAGCTGCATCAAAGCGTCCTACTTAGCTTACTAGCATTTGAAGTATTTGTTTTGCTTTTTTTACCTTTTGTGATTGGTATTGTGGTTCCGATTAGTATTGTTGTCTTAACAGTAAAAATGTGGCGCCGTGAATCTAAATCCATCAGTAACCTCTTGCTGCCAATTGTCGTGTTTGCCTTTTTAATTATTGACTGGATTTATTTGTCTATGGGAAGATTGCCTGACAGCTGGACTTGGTTGAAAATTTTGAGTATGGTTTATCCTGCACTCTCTGTTTATCTTGCTTGGCAATTTGGTATTTTCTTTTTGTCAAGTTGGGTCTATGGAAGGCGGGTTCGTAAGGAAAAGGCTCCTTATTATGTGGTGCTAGGGGCTGGACTTATTCAAGGTGAAAACGTGGGTAAGCTTTTAGGAAATCGGATAAAGGCTGCAGTAAAAGCTGTGCGTGATGAAGAGACAATACTCGTATTTTCAGGAGGTCAAGGAGAAGATGAAAAAATTCCTGAGGGTTTAGCAATGCAACGCTATGCTGTAGAGGAATTGGGGTTTCCATATGAGCGCACGATGGTTGAGGATCAGTCACGCACAACCTATGAGAATCTTGTATTTTCTTCTCGTTTGATTCAAACAAAATTTATATTTTTCACCTCAGATTATCACGTTTTCCGAGCAGCACTCTTTGCTGCCAAGTTAGGTCTGAATGCTCAAGGGGGACGAGGAGGAAAGACCGCCATGTACTATCGGGTTCCTGCCTTTCTTCGTGAATTTATTGCGGTAATGAATTATGAGAAGAAAAAGCATATCATTTGGGTGAGTCTTATTGTAGCTTTATTTGCCTTTCTTTCTATCTTCACAGCAGTCCTCTACCAAATTAACATCAATTAGTGAAAATAAGTTGCTGACAGAGCTGTCAGTGACTTTTTTTGTGACAAAGTCTCCTTTTTTACGTATACAATAATATGCTGACTGCCGTAGATGAAAAAAATTGCCTGATTAACTTGCTAGAAACCCTTCCCGCCTCACGAAGTAAACAATATTTTTGTCCATTCTGTCATAGTGAGGTGGTTTTTAAAAATGGCCCAATCAAGTTACCTCATTTTGCGCATAAGCAGTTGAAAACATGTACGTTAGGGAACGAAAATGAGTCAGAGCAACATCTGATGCTTAAAAAAGAACTTTATGAATGGTTGAAAGAAACAGAATCAGTGGAAATTGAGCATTACTTACCAGAGCTTAGGCAGACCCCAGATCTATTAATCAATGGGAAAGTTGCCCTAGAAATTCAATGTTCCCCCCTCTCCTTGAAACGGCTGCATGAGCGTACAATGAATTATCGCTTACACGGTTTTAAGGTGGTGTGGTTA
Organism: Lactococcus taiwanensis; assembly: GCF_014905395.1. Lineage (GTDB taxonomy): Bacteria > Bacillota > Bacilli > Lactobacillales > Streptococcaceae > Lactococcus > Lactococcus taiwanensis. The sequence continues at coordinate 60,935 of NZ_BNDT01000004.1, read as the reverse complement.
ATGGGGAGGGATTTATGGTTAGGTAATCGTTTAACGGAATTGAAAAAACAACTGCTTTGTTATTCCGAAAATCACGGTTTTCATTACTGGGAATTGGATCTAACTAAACGTGTATTAAGACTACAGTCCCTGATTCATGAAGACTTAAGGGGACGGTTGTTTTATGTGACACATTCCTTTTCGTTTAAAGAAAAACCACTTTTGGACTGCTTGAGAACTCCATTTGTTCAGCAAGAGCTTTTAAAAATGGCTGTTTACCCGGATAATCAATTGCAACACTTTATCCACAAGCAGCTTTTCCACAAATCCCCGAAATGGTTACATCTCCAATCGTTATACTATCAGAAAGGTAAAAATATCTTAGATCTGGACTTTATGCGCCCTTACATTGCCCCACCTGGATTAAATCTTCTTGTTCCTTTTAAGGATAACCTAACAGGATCCTCATTTGAACAACTCTCTAAAATTCCTGTAAGCTATTATCAAAATTTTCTGGATGTGTTCCAAAAGAAGAAAATTGAGATACTCTATCCACCGCGGTTCTATGCTATAATGAAGAAACAAAAATAAGGAAAACTTGGCAACTAAAAATAGGGGAGAGATTGAGACCTTTCTTATTAATTAACGAGTATCCTATGGCTAAAAGGAGAAGTGACGATGGCTAAAGAAAGAAGTGAAATTCAAGAAGCGCATACATGGGACTTATCCACCATTTTTGCGACTGACGAAGCTTGGGAAAAAGAATTAGAACATGTGAAACAGAGTGTCGAAAATTCTGGGGAACGCTTTTCGGGACATTTGCTTGATTCGGCACAGAGTCTTTTAAAGATAACAGAAGTTATGCTAGAATTGTCTCAAAAGGTTGAGAAACTATATGTTTATGCCTCTATGAAGAATGATCAGGATACACGTGTAGCGAAATATCAAGAATATCAATCCAAGGCATCAAATTTATATGCGAAGTTTGGGGAAGCCTTCGCTTTTTACGAACCTGAATTTTTGACTTTACAACCCAGTCAATTGGATGAAATGATGGGGATAGTACCAGCTTTACAAGCTTATCAACATATGTTTGAACGCCTATTTGCTAAAAAACAACATATTCTTAGCCCTAAGGAAGAAAAATTGTTGGCTTCTGCGAGTGAAATTTTTGGGAGTGCTTCAGAAACTTTCGAAATCTTTGATAATGCTGACATTACCTTTCCTAAGGTGAAAAACGAAGAGGGTGAACAAGTTCAATTAACACATGGCAACTTCATTACTTTAATGGAGAGCAAAGATAGATCAGTTCGTAAAGCCGCTTACCAGGCACTATACAGCCATTATGAACAATTTCAACACACCTATGCAAAAACACTACAAACAAACGTGAAAGTTCATAATTTTAATGCTCAAATTAGAGGTTATCATTCTGCACGTGAAGCTGCTTTAGCGCGTGATTTTATCCCTGAGCGCGTATATGATGTTCTTATTAAAGCGATAAATCAAGCTCTTCCACTACTGCATCGATATATGAAACTCCGCCAAACCGTTCTGCAACTACCAGACCTTAAAATGTATGATGTTTATACACCGCTGTCCAAATTGGACTATAAATTTAATTACAAGGAAGGGGTAGAAAAGGCAAAAGAAGTTCTAGCGATTTTTGGTAACGAATATCGTAGACGTGTAGAAAGTGCCTTCAAAGAACGATGGATTGATGTCGAAGAAAATATCGGCAAGCGTTCAGGTGCTTATTCTGGAGGTTCTTATGATACCAAGGCTTTTATGTTATTGAATTGGCAAGAAACATTAGATGATCTGTTCACCTTAGTTCATGAAATGGGCCATTCAATGCACAGTACTTTTACTCGAGAAAATCAACCTTATGTATATGGAGAATATCCAATCTTTCTTGCGGAGATAGCATCAACTACTAATGAAAATATTTTAACAGAGACTCTACTGAAAGAAAGCAAAGACGATAAAGAACGTTTTGCTTTACTTAACCACTGGCTAGATAGTTTTAAAGGAACAGTATTTCGTCAAAGTCAGTTTGCAGAGTTTGAGCAACTTATTCATGAACAAGATGCAAGTGGAGAAGTGCTTACGAGTGAATATCTTAACCGTTGTTACGCAGAACTTAATGAGAAATATTACGGTCTTTTAGCTGATGAAAATAAAGAAATACAGTATGAGTGGGCTAGAATTCCGCACTTTTACTATGATTTTTACGTTTTTCAATATGCAACGGGATTTGCAGCTGCAAGTTACTTAGCAGAAAAAGTTGTGCACGGTAATGAAGGAGATCGTGAAAAATATATTGATTATTTGAAAGCAGGGTCATCTGCTTATCCCCTTGATGTCATCTCAAAGGCCGGCGTTAATATGGCTTCAGGAGAATATCTAACCGCAGCTTTTGATTTATTCGAACGTCGTTTAACTGAACTAGAAAAATTAGTAGAAAAAGGAGTACATTTATAAGTATGGTTGACACCTATAAACGCACAAGTAATCCTATGATGCATCGTCCTGTTGTAAAACCAGAGCTGGTGAAATGGATGCGTGAAAGTCAAACACAACTTTCAGGAGAGATTACAGAGGTACTCTCATTTGCTAAAAATAATAATATTCCAGTAATTCCTCACGAAACGGTACTGTATTTTCAAATGCTTTTAAGTTTGTTGCGTCCTAAGAGAATTCTTGAAATTGGAACAGCGATAGGTTTTTCGGCTTTAGTGATGGCCCAAGCGTCACCAGAAGCTGAGATTGTTACCATCGATCGAAATCCGGAAATGATTGAACTCGCAAAAGAAAACCTGTCTAAATATGACCATCGTCAACAAATTATTTTAAAAGAGGGTGATGCACAAGAAGTACTGACAGAGCTGTCAGGAGCTTTTGATATTATTTTTATGGACTCTGCCAAATCAAAATACGTAGAGTTTCTTCCTAGAGCAATGGAGCTCCTTGCTCCAAATGGGGTCATTTTGATGGATGACATTTTCCAAGCAGGAGAGATTTTAATTCCAATTATGGAAATAAAAAGGAATCAACGGGCGTTAGAGAGAGGGCTGAGACGGTTATTTGATGAAGTTTTCGATAATCCAAAATACCTGACAAGCGTTTTACCCTTAGGGGATGGGTTGTTAATGATTAAGCGGGCAGAATAAGTTACTGACGATACCGTCAGAGAAATCCAAAAGGATGATGTGGTTGAATTTGCATAATTAAAGTTTTATTTAACTTTTTATGTTATAATTACAACAAGTTAGAAATATACCGCTATTTTAACCAGTATGTTTATAAGAACATTATTCGAAGGAGAATATTTTGAAACTCAAAAAACTCGGATTAGTTATGGCAACAGTTTTTGCCGGCGCAGCACTTGTTACCCTGTCTGGATGCTCAAACGATGATTCTGCAAGTAAGGATATCATTACAATGAAGGGTGATACCATACGTGTTTCTGATTTGTATAAAGAAGCAAAACAATTTCCATCTATGCCTACAACAACCTTGCTCCAAAACATGACTTTTGATAAGATTTTTGCAAAAGATTTTGGAAAAGAAGTCACTGACAAGGACGTCAGTAAGCAAGTTAAAGAGATTAAAACTCAATATGGAGATCAATTTTCTTCAGTGCTTCAACAACAAGGGTTGACAGAAGCTAGCTTTACTCCTTACATGCGTACTCAAATGTTAGAGCAAGCTGCAATTGACCATGAAATCAAGTCAACACAATATACAAAAGCCAATCTTGAAGCAGCGTGGAAAACTTATCATCCGGACGTAACTGCTTATGTTGTAGCAGAAACGTCAAAAGACGCTGCAGACAAAGCTTTAGCAGCTGCTAAGAAAGATGATGCTGGTAAAGCAAGCTTTGAGAAAACAAATGCATCTAGCAAGGTAACGTTTAATTCTACTTCTACAACTGTACCAAGTGAAGTTCAAACCGCTGCCTTTAAACTTAAAAATGGTGAGTTTTCAAATGTAATCGAAGCAACAAATTCTTCAACTGGTGCAAGTTCTTATTATATTGTTGAAATGGTAAAAACTTCTGATAAAGGAAAAGACATGAATAAGTACAAGAAAGAACTTCAGTCTGTTATCAAATCAGAAAAAGAACAAGACACAACTTACGTAAGTAGTGTCATTGCTAAATACTTGAAGAAATACAATGTAACAGTGAAAGAAGAAGCATTCTCAACACTCTTCTCTCAATTTACACAAACTTCATCAACTTCTTCATCCTCTAAATAATTTAGAGAATAAAAATTGACTTTAAAGAGAGCTCAGAGTGGTGAAAATGGGTAGGTCAATGTTGTGCTTAAAAGCAGCGATAACTGCTTTAACAACCGAACTAAGATGATAGAAATTCTATCGTGAATAAGGGTGGTACCGCGGTATAACTGTATACGCCCCTTTGTTTACGGTGGAATTTTATTGTTTTATTGTGAATGTATTAACAAAGATTGTGAGAAAAGTTTAACCTCAATTTTAAACTTTCATAAAAGGAGAAAAATAATGAAAACCATGACATCCGCAGAAGTTCGCCAAATGTTTCTTGACTTTTTTAAATCAAAAGGCCATGCCATTGAACCTTCACAAAGTCTTGTCCCTGTCAATGATCCAACTTTGCTTTGGATTAACTCTGGGGTAGCAACACTCAAAAAATATTTTGACGGGTCAGTCGTTCCAGAAAATCCACGGATTACCAACGCTCAAAAAGCGATTCGAACTAACGATATTGAAAATGTCGGTAAAACAGCACGTCACCATACCATGTTTGAAATGCTTGGTAACTTCTCAATTGGTGATTATTTCCGTAAAGAAGCGATTGCTTTTGCTTGGGAATTATTGACAAGTTCTGAATGGTTTGAATTCCCCGCAGAAAAACTTTACATCACTTATTACCCAGCTGATAAGGATACTTATAATCGTTGGGTTGAAGTTGGGGTAGATCCAACACATCTTGTGCCAATTGAAGACAACTTCTGGGAAATTGGTGCTGGTCCTTCTGGTCCAGATACAGAAATTTTCTTTGACCGTGGAGAAGTTTATGACCCAGAACATGTGGGCTTAAAATTGTTGGCTGAAGATATTGAAAATGACCGTTATATTGAAATCTGGAACATTGTGCTTTCACAATTTAATGCTGATCCATCAATCCCGCGTTCAGAATACCCTGAATTGCCACAAAAAAATATTGATACGGGAATGGGACTTGAACGAATGGTTTGCATTATTCAAGGCGGAAAAACAAACTTTGATACAGACTTATTCTTACCAATCATTCGTGAAATTGAAAAACTATCTGGAAAAACGTATAGTCCAGACAGCGAAAATATGAGTTTCAAAGTGATTGCTGACCATATTCGCTCACTCTCGTTTGCTATTGGTGATGGTGCTTTGCCAGGAAATGAAGGACGTGGTTATGTTTTACGTCGCTTACTTCGTCGCGCGGTTATGCATGGTAAAAAATTGGGAATTCAAGGGAAATTCTTGGCTTCACTCGTTCCGACTGTTGGGAAAATCATGCAATCCTATTATCCAGAAGTGCTTGAAAAACAAGATTTCATCATGCAAATCATTGATCGTGAAGAAGAAACGTTCAACCGCACGATTGATGCGGGTCAAAAATTGATTGATGAACTTTTGGTAAATCTTAAAGCTGAAGGAAAAGATAGACTTGACGGGGCAGATATTTTCCGCCTCTACGATACTTATGGTTTCCCTGTGGAATTGACAGAAGAATTGGCAGAAGATGAAGGATTCAAAATTGACCATGAAGGATTCAAAGTTGCCATGAAAGCTCAACAAGAGCGTGCACGTGCTGCTGTTGTCAAAGGGGGTTCAATGGGTGCTCAAAATGAAACCTTGTCATCTATCGAAGTAGAATCAGAATTCCTTTATGAAGATAAGACTGCGCAAGGAAAATTACTTGTAGCTATACAAGATGATGAAATTGTTGATGAAGTTTCTGGGAAAGCTCAACTTGTTTTTGATGTGACTCCTTTTTATGCTGAAATGGGTGGTCAAGTGGCTGACCATGGTGTCATTAAAGATGCTGAGGGACAAGTTGTGGCTAATGTATTAGATGTACAACATGCGCCTCATGGCCAAAATCTTCATTCCGTTGAAACAGTTTCACCACTTCAAGTTGGCGAAAGCTATACTTTAGAGATTGACCAAGAACGCCGAGCTGCTGTTGTGAAAAATCACACAGCGACTCACTTACTTCATGCTGCTTTGCATAATATTGTTGGGAATCATGCACTACAAGCCGGTTCACTTAATGAGGTTGAATTCTTACGTTTTGACTTTACGCACTTTGCACAAGTGACTAAAGAAGAATTGGCTGAGATTGAACGTCAAGTTAATGAAGTAATTTGGCAATCATTAAAAGTTGAAATAGTTGAAACTGATATTACTACAGCCAAAGAAATGGGTGCTATGGCCCTCTTTGGTGAGAAATATGGGAAAAACGTTCGCGTTGTAAAAATTGGTGACTACTCTATCGAACTTTGTGGTGGAACACATACACAAACAACTTCTGAAATTGGTTTATTCAAGATTGTTAAAGAAGAAGGAATTGGTTCTGGTGTTCGCCGGATTATTGCTGTGACAGGTCAAAAAGCTTATGAAGCCTTTAAAGATGCTGAAAATACTTTGAATGAAGTGGCAACAATGGTTAAAGCGCCGCAAACTTCACAAGTTTTAGCAAAAGTTACGAGCTTACAAGATGAGCTTAAAACAGCTCAAAAAGAAAATGATGCTTTGGCTGGAAAACTTGCAGCAAGTCAATCAGATGAAATTTTCAAAAATGTGCAAACAGCTGGTTCTCTCAACTTTATCGCCAGTGAAGTCACTGTTCCTGACGCTAATGGTTTGCGTAATTTGGCAGATATTTGGAAACAAAAAGAGCTTTCAGATGTTCTTGTTTTAGTTGCTAAAATTGGTGAAAAAGTAAGTCTTTTAGTGGCTTCTAAGTCATCAGATGTAAAAGCAGGTAATTTGGTTAAAGAATTAGCACCTTTTGTTGATGGTCGTGGTGGTGGAAAACCAGATATGGCCATGGCTGGTGGTTCAAAAGCAGCAGGAATTCCTGAACTTTTGGCCGCGGTTGCTGAAAAATTAGCTTAAAAAAATAAATATCGTAGATTTTCTACGATATTTTTTTATTTTCTGGATATGAGTCAATAAATATTTATGGTAAAATGATGAAAATACTTGAAAGAGATGCCTAAGATGAAGATTACAATTTTTGGAGATTCAATTACCAATGGTTTTGGAATGGATGAAGGGGGTTCGTCAAATATTTTAGCAAGATTAATTGAAAAGAAAAAATCAGGTGTTGAAGTTGTACTTCACGGAATGAATGGAGATGATACTTATGGGGCTTTGCTACGTCTAAAGTATGTCGTGGAAGAAGCGGCGGATTTAAACTTTGTATTTTTTGGAGCAAATGATGCCTCGCCGTATCATCTTATAAGACCTTGGGAATTTCAGGAAAACCTATTAAGAATCGTCAGCGAGCTTGGAAAGCAAAAGACGGTGCTTGTTACTCCTCCGTTTTATAATGATGATGCACCGATGCATTATAGTCGACTTTCTGAGGTACAGCTCTTTAGGAAAGCAATGCTTGATTTAGCAAATTGGAAAGGAATTCAGTTACTTGATTTCTATCAAGTGATGATTAATCATGAAAATACAAAGGGATTGTTAAGAGCTGATGGTTTACATTTCACTGAAGCAGCCTACCTTCTTTTAACAGATAAAATAGTGGGTTTCTTGGAGAGAGCAAATTAAAAATAGCTTAATCTTCTTCTGATTGCTTGAGACTTTGTGGTAAAATAGAATTAAGAGATTCAGGGAGAATAATAGATATGGTAAAAAATACAGTAGATAAGCCGTTAGCTCAAAATAAAAAAGCGCGGCATGATTATGAAATTTATGAAACTTTTGAAGCGGGGATGGTGCTTACGGGGACGGAAATCAAGTCGGTTCGTCAGGCAAAAATTCAGCTTAAAGACGGCTTTGCACGGGTGAGAAATGGAGAAGTTTGGCTTTCAAATGTCCATATTTCTCCTTTTGAACAGGGAAATATCTTTAATGTTGATGAGCTGCGTACACGTAAATTATTATTAAAAAAAGCTGAAATCAATAAGATTGAAAAAGAACTTTCAGGTTCTGGTGTAACTTTAATTCCTTTAAAAGTTTATCTTAAAAACGGCTTTGCCAAAGTTTTGATGGGGCTAGCGCGGGGTAAAAAAGACTATGATAAACGAGAAAGTCTTAAACGTAAAGAACAAAATCGAGATATTGCACGCCAATTAAAGGCCTATAATCGTTAAAAAGTTACTGACCAGTGGGTCAGTAACTTTTATTATTGTCCTGAAGTGAACAAAACAGCAAATATTATAGAATTTACATAGCGTTTACTTAGTATTTACGAAGTGTTTACAAGCAAGAAAGGTTTTCAGTGATAAAATAGTTTTGTAAGCAAAAGTGCTTAACAAATCAATAGAAAAATTATTGGAGACCTCTTTTATGAAAAAGAAATTTCTTGTTGGTATGATCGCTGCTGGAGCACTCTTGACACTTGCGGCTTGCGGCTCAAACGATGCTTCATCAAGTTCTTCGTCAAGCAAGAACTTGTCAGGTAAAATCATTGCCGGAGGCTCGACAGCGCTACAACCTTTAGCACAACAATCTTCTACAGAGTTTATGGCAAAAAATCCTAGCGTACAAGTCACTGTCCAGGGCGGTGGTTCAGGTGTAGGGTTGACGCAAGTTGCGGCAGGTTCCTTCCAAATTGGGAACTCTGATATTTTCGCAGAAGAAAAATCAGGGATTGATGCCTCGGCGATCACCGATCATAAAGTCGCTGTTGTCGGCTTTGCACCAATAGTAAATGCGAAATTAGATGTGAAAAATTTGACCTCTCAACAACTGCAAGACGTCTTTACAGGTAAAGTAACAAACTGGAAAGAAGTGGGCGGGTCAGATCAAAAAATTACCGTCATCGGTCGTACAGAAGGCTCTGGTACACGGGTTAACTTTGATCAATTTGCACTAGGTGGAGCGACAGAAGTTAAAGGTCCTACACAAGATGCTTCCGGATCTGTTGTACAAATGGTTGGACAAACTCCTGGTGCCATCTCTTATGTCGCACTCTCCTACGTTGAGACGAGCAAAGAAATCAAATCCGTTTCGATTGATGGCGTGGCACCCACAGAAAAAAATGTCGTAACCAACGATTACAAAGTTTGGTCTTATGAGCATATGTACACTAACAGTAAAAGGGAAACAGCCGCTGATAAAGCTTTCATCAAATATGTAGCCAATAATGAAAAAGACATCAAAAAATTAGGTTACATCCCCATCAGTGATATGAAAGTAGAGCGCGATGCAGAGGGGAACATTACCCAAAAATAAAAAGAAATGTAGGCGTTGTTACTTTATAGCTGCAGCCAACCAAGTGGTCGGTTGTGCTGACGGTTCTTACTTTGTTCAACGGAAGTGATATTAAAATTCTTCTTCATAAATTAATTTTTTTAGTACTGACCGCTTGATAAGTTATTTAAGATAAGAAAATTTCAAAAAAAGAGCCACCAGTACAGCTGACCAGCCTGTCAGTAAGGCAACAGGAAAACTGATAAAAAGGTGCTGTAAAAAACTTACAAAATTTAGATTTCATGATTTCCCTCATCGAAGTCGGCTGATGATGCTCAACCTCTTGTGAAGTTGAGCATTTTACGCTGTTATTTACAAAACATTTACATAGAAAACCTGTGATTTTTCTTAAATTGTCCCTTCATTATGGTATAATTAAGGCATGAAGAAGAAAATTTTTATCGCTTTGATGGCAAGTTTGGGCTTGTTTGTTTTGACCGCCTGTGGTGCTGGAAACAAACAAGTGACGGCGGGAGGTTCTACCGCACTTCAGCCGATGGTTGAGCATGCCTCGATGGCCTATATGAAACAAAATCCTGATGACATTATTATGGTGCAAGGCGGAGGATCCGGTGTTGGATTAGCTCAAGTTGTGGCAGGTTCTTTTCAAATTGGGAACTCTGACATCTTTGCTGAAGAAAAATCAGGGATTGATGCAGATAAAATTATTGATCACAAAGTTGCTGTAATTGGCTTTGCTCCGATTATTAACAAAAATATTAAAGTTTCAAATTTGACTCAAGAGCAAATGATTGATATTTTCAGTGGCAAAATTACCAACTGGAAAGAAGTAGGTGGACAAGACCAAAAAATTACGGTCATTGGACGTGCTGCTGGATCGGGTACACGAGTTAACTTTGACAAGTATGGTTTGAATGGAGCGACAGAAGTAAATGGTCCTACACAAGATGCCTCTGGTTCTGTTGTGCAATTGGTTGGACAAACGCCCGGTGCCATCTCGTATGTTGCTTTCAGTTATACTGAAAAACCTGGAGTAAAAGCAGTCACGGTTGATGGGGTTAAACCTACTTACGATAATGTTAAAACAAATGCTTGGAAGATTTGGTCTTACGAGCACATGTACACCAATAAATCAAAGGACAATACGATTGAAAATAAATTCATTGAGTATGTTCAAAATGATAAAAAAACGCTTGAAGAGTTAGGTTATATTCGCGTGTCTGAAATGAAAGTTGATCGAGACGCTGATGGAAATGTTACTAAAATTAAGTAAACTTTACTGACCAAGCTGTCAGTAAGTTCGTACAGTTAAAACTGGCGCAAGTCAGCTTTAATTTGTGTCCGATTGCCTTTTTTTCAAAATAAAAAAACGGCATTTGTCAAGCAAAATGCAAAATGAATAAATATAGTTAGGTCCCTATGGAAAATTCAAAAATCAAAGAAAAATTGCTCTCAAGCAATAAAAATTCTAAACTCGAAAAATTTGGTAAGAGTTTGACATTCTTGTGTATCGCTCTCATCGTTTTTGTAGTTGGCGCTATCTTAGTATTTGTGGCTCAAAAAGGTTTGTCCACTTTTTATTCAGATGGGGTTAATCCATTGCGCTTCCTTTTTGGTACAGATTGGTCACCAGGAAATCTTGGTCCCGATGGTAAGCCAGCTGTAGGTGCGCTGCCAATGTTTACAGGTTCGCTGATTGTAACGATTCTTGCAGCGCTTGTTGCGACACCATTTGCTATTGGTGCGGGGATCTATATGACAGAGATTTCACCGAAATACGGAAAGAAAATCTTGCAGCCTGTTATTGAACTTTTGGTTGGGATTCCATCAGTAGTCTATGGATTTATTGGTTTAACGGTGGTCGTTCCTTTTATCCGTGGTATCTTTGGGGGGACTGGTTTAGGACTCCTTTCTGGTGTTTTTGTTCTCTTTGTTATGATCTTACCAACAGTCACTTCAATGACTGTTGATGCGCTTAAATCTGTGCCGGGTTACTACAAAGAAGCTTCTCTTGGGCTTGGAGCAACGCGCTGGCAAACAATTTGGCGAGTGCTTTTACGTGCTGCCGCCCCTGGTATCTTGACGGCCGTTATCTTTGGGATGGCTCGAGCTTTTGGTGAAGCTTTAGCGATTCAGATGGTGGTTGGTAATGCGGTGACCATGCCTAAGGACTTGATTTCCCCAGCGTCAACGTTGACTTCAATCTTGACTTCAGGTATTCCAAATGCAACACCTGGTATCCAACTTAATGCCCTATGGTCATTAGCCTTGTTGCTCTTGATCATGTCGCTTATCTTTAACCTCGCAATGCGTGCAATTGCTAAGAAAGGAAGTCTGAAATAATGAACGCTAAACGCTCTGACAAGATTGCCACTGGCGTGCTCTACGTCCTTTCTGGCATTATCGTTGCTATTCTAGCCTTTTTGCTGATTTATATCTTAGCTAAAGGGATTCCTCATATTTCATGGAAATTTATCACGACAGCTTCTAATCCTTTAACAGGGGGAGGGATTGCTGTACAGCTTTTCAATTCGGTCTATCTTTTGATTGTGACACTAATTATTTCCATTCCTTTGTCACTGGGTGCTGGTATTTATCTTTCTGAATACGCCAATCAAAAACACTGGTTGACTGGTGTGGTGCGTTCTGCGATTGAAGTGCTTTCGTCTTTACCTTCTATCGTGGTAGGGCTTTTTGGGATGTTAATCTTTGTACTCCAATTTGACCTTGGCTTTTCCGTTCTGTCTGGAGCTTTGGCCTTGACGGTCTTTAATCTTCCTTTGATGACACGTAATGTGGAAGAGTCATTACGCGCAATTCCAACGTCTCAACGCGAAGGTGGCTTGGCGCTTGGAATGTCCCGCTGGGAAACGGCTACTCAAGTTATCTTACCGGCCGCTGTACCAGGGATTATTACAGGAGTAATCTTATCTTCTGGACGGGTATTTGGTGAAGCCGCTGCGTTAATCTATACTGCGGGTCAGACGAACCTTCCAATCAATTGGGCCAACTGGAATCCAATGAGTTTAACCTCTCCTCTCTCACTTTTTAGACCAGCGGAAACCTTGGCTGTACATATCTGGGCTTTGAACACAGAGGGAACGATTGCGACTGCTCAGCAAATCTCTGCAGGTGCATCTGCGGTATTGATTATCTTTGTCTTACTTTTCAACTTAGGCGCACGTTTCCTTGGTAATCGAATCCACAAGAAATTAACCTCATCAAATTAATGACGGTAAATAGAATAGGCGGCTTTGTCACTTATAAAAGTGATAAGAAAAACCGCTGAACTTTTAGTTAAAAGGAATATTATGGCAACAACTTATGACTGGACTCAGCGCAAAATAATGGTGCCTGAGCAAGAAGAAATTGCATTATCTACCACTGATTTACGCGTATTCTATAATGGCACAAAAGAAGCAATCCATGGGGTTACCATGGCTTTTCCAAAAAATGAAATTACGGCATTGATTGGACCTTCGGGATCTGGTAAATCTACCTATTTGCGTGCGCTCAATCGGATGAATGATACAATTGATGGTGCACGTGTGACAGGTGAAATTAATTATGAAGGGGTCAATATTAATGACGCTAAAGTAAACGTATTTGAAGTCCGTAAGCAAATCGGAATGGTTTTTCAACGACCTAATCCCTTCCCAAAATCTATCTATGAAAACATCGCTTTTATCCATCGTCGTGAAGGAGTTAAGGATAAGAAGAAATTAGATGAAATTGTCGAAACTTCTTTGAAGCAGGCTGCTTTGTGGGACCAAGTGAAAGACAATCTTAATAAATCTGCGCTGGCAATGTCTGGAGGACAAGCACAACGGCTTTGTATCGCTCGTGCTCTATCTGTAAAACCAGAAATCATCTTGATGGATGAACCCGCATCAGCTCTTGATCCGATTTCAACAATGCAGATTGAAGAAACAATGATGGAATTGAAAAAGAATTATACGATTATCATCGTCACTCACAATATGGCACAGGCTTCACGTGCCTCTGATAACACCGCCTTTTTCTACTCTGGTGATTTGATTGAATATGATAAGACAAGTACAATCTTTACACAACCTAGCCTAAAATCAACTGAAGACTATGTGTCAGGGCATTTTGGCTAGAACTAAAGTTCGACTTTGCCCGTGCTAAGGGTTTTGCCCTAAAGCCCGCTGACATAAGAAAAGAAGATGACTGACCAGTTGGTCAGTAACTGATAAAAAGGGAAAATATGGAAAAAGAAGCAGTTTTAACAGTCAGTGACCTTTCACTCTATTATGGTAAGAAAAAGGCGCTGAATACCATTAACATGACATTTTATAAAAATGAAATCACCGCACTGATTGGTCCATCCGGCTGTGGGAAATCTACACTTTTACGTTCAATTAACCGAATGAATGATTTGATCCCAACAGTGACGATCACAGGTGCGATTGATTATAAAGGGAAAAATATCTATAGTCCGAAAATCGATACGGTTGATTTACGTAAAGAAATTGGAATGGTGTTCCAACAACCCAATCCCTTCCCCTTTTCAATCTATGAAAATGTCGTATATGGCCTAAGATTAAAAGGCGTCAAAGATAAAGCCTTGCTTGATGAAGTGGTAGAAAATTCACTCAAAGCGGCAAACATCTGGGATGAGGTCAAAGATATTTTGCACAGTTCAGCACTAGGCTTATCAGGTGGTCAGCAACAAAGAGTTTGTATCGCACGTGTCCTTGCCGTCAATCCTGAAATTATCCTGATGGACGAGCCGACATCGGCCTTAGACCCGATCTCAGCTGCTCGTGTAGAGGAAACGATGTTAGAGTTAAAAGAAGACTATACCATCGCCATAGTGACGCACAGTATGCAACAAGCCTCACGGATTTCTGATCGTACGGCCTTTATGCTAGACGGAAATTTGGTGGAATATAATGATACCAAGAGCATCTTCCTTAATCCAGAAAAACAAGAAACTTCTGATTATATTTCAGGTAAATTTGGTTAATCAACTGGCCACAAAACATGTAAAACTTAGCTATTTCCCCTCAGCAGTGGGAAATATGCTATAATAACAGAATAAATTTTCAATAAAAAATTAGAGGAGTGTTTAATGTTGCGTACACAATTTGAAGAAGATCTTAATAAACTTCACAATCAATTTTACTCGATGGGCACGCAAGTTTCTGCTCAATTAAATAAAGCAGTTCGAGCCTTCGTAAGTCACGACCGTGATTTGGCTGAACAAGTTATTGAAGGTGATCATGCCATCAATGAACAAGAAAAAAGTCTTGAGAACCAATCTCTAGAAATGATCGCGCTCCAACAACCTGTATCTAGTGATTTGAGAACTATTATTACGGTGCTCAAAGCCTCATCAGATATCGAACGCATGGGTGACCATGTCGCTTCGATTGCCAAAGCGACAATTTCTTTGAAGGGTGAGGAACGGATTCACATCGTTGAAGAAGATATTAGTTTGCTTGGAGAAAAAGTTAAATCCATCGTTGACGCCTCTTTGAATGCTTATATTCAAGGCGATGATTTACGTGCGCATGAAGTGGCAGAACAGCAAAATGTTATTAAAAGCATGAGCCACGAAATTCAAGAAAAAGTGCTTGAAGGAATGAAAGAGAATTCTGAAACAGTGACGACAGGAAAAGAGTATCTTTTAACTTTAGTTTACTTAGAGCGAATTACGGGCTACGCTGTCAATCTTTGCGAATGGATTGTTTATCTTAATTCTGGAAATATCATCGAACTTTAAGTAAAAAAGTTACTGACCAAGCTGTCAGTAACTTTTTTATTCATAATCAATCGGAATTTCCTCATGTGAGAGATAGTGGTGTCCATCGAAATTCATTTTGATAACATAGGGCATCTTTCCTGCTAAGACTTTAAAATCATTAAATTGAAAGTCCGGTTGATAATAATTAAGGATGGTCGAGAGGGAGGTTCCATGTGTTCCGACCGCTACTTTTTGACCGCTAGCATTTTTAAGAATCTGCTGCACTGCCTGAATATTTCGTTCTTGAACCTCGCGCAAAGATTCCCCTTGCTCAAGTTTATAGTCAAAATCTTGCCACTGCATTTGGGCAAAACTCCAAAAATCATCAATCCATGGACCGACGTTTCTTTCTCGTAGCGCGCTTAGAAGCTGTATTTCAAGTGCTTTAGCCTCGGCTAGAGGCTGGACGGTTCGAACAGAGCGCAAAAAAGGACTTGAATAGATCTGATCAAGCGCAACTGGTTCAAAAGCCTCTGCTAAGACCAGGGCTCTTTTTTCCCCTTCATCGGTAAGAGGAACGTCCATATCGTCATAGGCTGCTGAGTCGCGTAATGAGTGGCGAATAAAATAAATTTCTGTCATAGTAAACTCCGTATAAATGCTTATCCTTTCAGGATTTCTAGTTTTAAAGGTTTGGTCGTGAGTTGAATTTCACCCCCTAAAGGAAAAGTA
The DNA here is from genome assembly GCF_014905395.1 of Lactococcus taiwanensis. Classification (GTDB taxonomy): domain Bacteria; phylum Bacillota; class Bacilli; order Lactobacillales; family Streptococcaceae; genus Lactococcus; species Lactococcus taiwanensis. The sequence goes on along the minus strand of NZ_BNDT01000004.1, from coordinate 45,094 downwards.
AAAATAGGTTGGGTGTGACCAAAGTCAACATCATAAATGACGGGGATGTGCTGTAAAAGGGGATATTTATCGAGAATAAACCACAATATCTCCTCAGTCATCCCCTCTTCTTTGGGAAAACGGCCAATGACTAATCCTGCAATATCAGGATAAACTTGTAGGAAATGAGCAAGTTCACGGTCCCAAGCATAAAAATCTTCCTCTTCAGCATTTTCTAAAAAGGCAATCGGACTTGTAAGCTTGACTTGTGCAGAAGTTCCTGTCACGAGCATCAAGGTATTGAGATTGCCACCAAAGCTTGTTCCAGTAGCCGTGCCGTGATTGTATATTTTCCAACTTGCCGGGAGAGGATGTCGTGCTTGCGTTGGATCATACCAAGCATCGCTGGTATAAACCTTACTGGCACTTAGAGAATAAGACGTTCGACCTGCGACTGCTTTTAACCATTCCGCCGTTTGAAAATCTTGTAATTCATCCATCAAGAAGGCAATATAGCCTGGACCATAGTAAGTGACCAAACCCGTTTTAGAAAAAATGGCCTGATGAAGGACTGTAATGTCCGAAAATCCACAGAAAATTTTAGGGTTTTGTCGCACAATTTCCCAGTCAATATAAGGCAGCAATTCATTGCTGTTGAAACCGCCGATAGTGCAAAGCACAGCCTTGACATTGGGATCAGCAAATGCCGCATGAAAGTCACTGACACGTGAAGCAATTGAACTTGAAGAGAGTAAATCATTTTCTAAAATATGGGCACCAAAAGTGACCTTATAGCCAAGCTTTTCAAGTCGTGTTTTTGCTTTAAGTTTATCTTCGAAACGGCCAGTTCGCAAAAGAGAAGAACTTGGGGAAATCACGCGAATTTCATCACCTTTTTTAAGTTTATGGGGAAAAATTTTAGTCATCCAAACCTCCACTCCTAAATTGAACCTATTATAGCATTTACTGACGGCTTTGTCAGCTTACCTTACCTCAAAGAACTGTGTCATTCATTCACAAAAAAATACTGACCGCTCTGTCAGTATCTTTTTTATTAGTTATTTAATTACTTCAAGTCCACCCATATAAGGACGAAGCACTTCAGGAACAGTGATTGAACCATCTTCATTTTGATAATTTTCAAGAATAGCAGCCACAGTACGTCCAACAGCCAGTCCAGAACCGTTCAAAGTGTGAACAAGTTGAACTTTACCATCTTCGCCACGATAACGAATTTGGGCACGACGGGCTTGGAAATCTTCACAGTTTGAACATGAAGAAATTTCACGGTAAGTATTTTGCGCAGGAATCCAAACTTCTAAATCATAAGTTTTAGCCGCAGAGAAGCCCATGTCACCAGTTGACAAAGCCACAACACGGTAAGCAAGGCCCAATTTTTGCAGAATATTTTCAGCGTTTGCTGTCATTTTTTCAAGTTCATCATAAGATTGGTCAGGTTTAGTAAATTTAACCATTTCAACTTTATGGAATTGGTGCAAACGAATCAAACCACGCGTATCACGACCAGCAGAACCAGCTTCAGAACGGAAAGAAGGACTCATTGCTGTGAATTTGATTGGCAATTCTGCGCCATCCAAAATTTCCCCACGGTAGTAGTTAGTTAAAGGCACTTCAGCAGTTGGAATTAAAACAAAACCACGGTCATCTTTCAATTCAAAAGTGTCTTCTTTAAACTTCGGATATTGACCAGTGCCAAACATTGACTCTTGATTAACCATATAAGGAGTGATCATTTCAGTATAACCTTCTTTACCGTGCTCATCAAGCATGAAGTTATAAAGGGCACGTTCAAGTCTTGCGCCAGCACCTTTGTAGAATAGGAAGCGTGAACCAGTGACTTTACCAGCACGTTCCCAATCCAAAATTCCTAAATCTTCACCCAAATCCCAGTGAGCTTTAGGTTCAAAATTGAAAGTTGGAGTTTGACCAACACGACGAACCTCAACATTATCCTCTTCATCAGCACCAATAGGTGTACTTTCATGAGGAAGATTTGGCAACATGATAATGATTTCATTCAAGTTTTCTTCGATTTCAGCAAGTTCAGCATCAATGGCTTTGATTTCGGCAGAAACTTTTTGCATTGCAGCAATTTGTGCGCTGGCATCACCTTTTGCACGTTTTACTTGAGAAATTTCATCAGAAACGCTATTACGTTCAGCTTTCAAAGCCTCAGATTTTACAATGAGTTCACGACGTTTAATGTCTAAGTCATGAAGTTTTTCAAGTTTCTCTTTTTCAACACCACGAGTGGCTAATTTTGCAGCAACACCGTCAAAATCAGCACGAATTTTTTTAATATCAAGCATAAGCTCTCCTTTTTCAATTACAAATTTTTAGCATATTCTGACCGTGTAATCACAAAAAAACGCCCTATTTCCGAAGAATTAGGGCGCTGTCATTGCACGGTTCCACCTAAATTATCTACCTCACTTTACTGACTGAGAAGTCAGCAGTAGAGTAGAACTTTGGTAGCTTGTAACGCTAGCCAAGCGCTCTCACTTTCATGAGAAAATCAGAAAGAAGTAGAAAGTCATCGATCAGTTTTACTTGTTCGCAGCACCACAAGTTCTCTTAAAAAAACCTTACAAGACCAGCTCCTTAAGCCCATTTTACCATTTTAAGAAGGCATTTGTCAAAAAATTATCAGTAAAAAAGGTGGCTTACAAAGCAATATTCACCTTGTAAAAAAACTGACCATTCCGTCAGTATTTTTTCAAGATTTACGGATGGCACGGCGCAAGGGATCAAGAATACTCGGCGCACGCACCACATTTTCTTTGCCAATACGTTCTGAAATCATTTTTACGAGATGACCTGCTTCCTTAGAACCAAAACGAACCTTTGCCTGAGTACGTAGGATTAATGCAAATTGTTGACCTAATTTTCCATTCATTTTTACATCAACCTCTGCTTGTAAAATATCTTCCCACGAAAAAACAAGGGGTTGCCCACGCCGAGGATTTTTATAAGTAAAAGTGACTCCTTCATCACTAATTTTCAAAGTGCCATTTTCTACAGAACCTAAATACGCCGTCCCTTTTGTTTCATAAAAATGCTCCGTCGGATGAGTTGTCAAAGCAATGTCCTCTTTTCTAATCATTAAGTTATTATACCATAAAAACGGATACATTTTCATCAATAAATTAACGTGGCAACGAGGACATGATTTAAGAAATGCTCTAAAAAATGTTATCATTATAATAGAAGAATATTTTAATGTTATTTTAATTAAAGGAGGCAGCATGGCCCTATTAGGTGTAAAAATAGATAAGAAATTTATGAGAGATCTCATCCTTTTACTTTTGGGAGTAGGGCTCTATATCCTCTCTATACAGCTTTTTGTTGTACCCAATGCGATGGCAAGCAATGGCATTGCAGGGTTTTCAGTTTTTATCCAATTTGTCTTTGGAGTTAATCCAGCTTTGACATTTTTTGCAGTAAACATCCCACTCTTTTTCCTGAGCTGGAAACTTCTCAATAAGCGAGAACTTTTGCTCACAATTCCTGGTGCGCTTGCCATGAGTGGTTGGATGATGGTTTATGAAGCACTTGGTGTCACTGGTTTTCAGATTCCTTCACTGGTTGTTGTCGGGCTACTAGATGGTTTACTTTCGGGACTTGGTGCGGGGCTTGTGGTCCTTTCTCAAGGAACGTTTGGTGGTTCAATCTTACTGGCACGTCTGTTTGAAAATAAGTGGCATATTAGTATTGACCGTACACTTTTTGGGATTGATGTAGGGGTGATGTTACTAGCGGTCATCACTTATTTGGCCTTGCCAAACTTTTTAGTAACCCTTTTGTCCTGCTTTATCTTTAGTAAAGTTACCAGATTTGTGGGACGTGCGGAATATCGGGCAAAAACGTTACAAAAGTTTGGCTTTCCAAAGAAAACTCAAACTTGTAGCTGTTCGTCATCTCCATGCCCCCATCGCTAATTGACATTCAAAAGGATATCTTATCATGAGAGAGAGTTATGTTAATAAAAAAACAGTAAAACGTTGATTTTTACTGTTTTTTTAACGACTTGCTCATTTCTTTTTTTTACGCTTAAAGGCATTTTTAAATGTTCCCAGAAAGCTTGGCGATTTCACTACCTTCTCATTTCCTAAATAATCGCGCATCCAGCGTAAAACAGTTCCGGATTCTTTAGAAGAAAAGCGAACCTTGGAGCCATTTTGCAGTACGATGGAAAATTGACGACCGACCTTGACTTGTCCTTTGAGGGTTTTTGTGACATCACCCTCCACACGTAAAATCGAAGACCAAGGGAAGGTCATATTTTTTTCTACATTTCGATCATTATAAAATTCAAAGGCAACATCGCCAATTAAGATTTTGCCATATTCAGCAAAACCGAGGTAAGCAATCCCTTCTGTTGAAAAATCAGCTTTAGTATTTAGTGATTGAGCCACGCAAGTTACTCCATTTCATAGTTTAGATTAAAAAATAGTATTTTATCACTAACTTAGCAGTGATGAAAACCTCATAATAACTATTTAATTATAGCATAAAAACGCTTTATTTTCCTTAATCATCAGAAAAAGAATAAACAAAAAAGCCAATCCGAAGATTGACTTTAAACATCGCTAATCGATTACATGATTTGTGCCCAACGACCGAGGATACCCACGATGAAGAGACCGAAGATGATAACGATTGGAGAAACCTTTTTCTTAAGCAACCACATGCAAAGGAATGTGATAAGCAAACCAGCAAGACCAGGAATCAATTGATTCAAGTTATCTTGAAGGTAAGTGACTTTTGTAGAATCAAGTGGAAGGTTGCTGCCGACTTGACCAAGAATATCGTGGAGTTGTGTACCAGATACATTGCCTTTAGGGAATTCTACATAAGCACCTTTTTGCAAAGGAATTCTTGAAACGACTGCATTCGCACCGTTAAAGTTAATGGTTACCCAACGTTGGATTAACACACCAAGGACAAACATACCAAGGATAGAAGCACCTTTAGTAACGGTTTGGAGGAGTCCTCCACCGAGGTCTTTAGTGATTGCAGAACCTGATTTGTAACCAAATTCTTGAGTGTACCACAAGAAAGCGATACGGATAGCATTCCACACGATGAAGAAGAAGAGTGGAGCGATGATTGATCCACCAGTAGCCAATGAAGCTGCAATCGCACCAACGATAGGACGTACTGTGAACCAGAAGACAGGGTCACCAATACCGGCAAGAGGACCCATCATACCAACTTTAACCCCTTGAATAGCGGCATCGTCGATTTCAGCACCGTTAGCACGTTCTTCTTCAAGGGCAAGCGTTACACCGATGATTGGAGCGGCAACGTATGGGTGAGTATTAAAGAATTCCAAGTGACGTTTCAAAGCTTCTTTAGCTTCTTCGCCAGAAGGGTAGAGTTTTTTCAATGCTGGAATGAGCGAGTAAGCCCAACCACCATTTTGCATACGTTCGTAGTTCCAAGAACCTTGGAGGAACATTGAACGCCACATAACGCTACGACGGATTTTCTTATCAAGAGTTATTTTATTTTCAGACATTTTTTAGATCCTCCTTTCTTAGTAGTCGTTCAAGATGTCGCCGATTGGGTCACCTGATGAAGCTGCAGCGCCATTTCCAGAACCACCAGAAGCTTGGAGGTTAAGGTAAACAACAGCGATAACAACACCGAGGACACCAGTTGCAATCAAAGTCAATTCTGAGATTGGGGCGATAGCGAAACCAAGGAAGAAGAATGGCCATACTTCACGTGTAGCCATAAGGTTGATAACCATTGCATAACCAACGGCAACAACCATACCACCACCAACGGCAAGTCCACCAGAGATAACTGGAGGAATAGCGTTCAAAGCATCTTGGATAACTTGTGGTGAGATAACCAAAAGAAGTCCAGCAGGGATAGCAATACGCAAACCTTGACAGATAAGTGCGATAAAGTGCCACATTTCAACACCTGAGTATGATCCATTTTCAGCAGCACGGTCAGCTTGGTGAACGAGCACAACTGAGAGCATACGTACAAGAGTAGTCAAGACAAGACCAGCAGTTGCAAGCAAGATAGCAGCAGGAACGATTGTACCCATGATATGGTTTAAGTCAAAGTTATTTGATTGAACCATCAAGATAGATGAAGCGATAGAGGCAAGGGCAGCATCGGGTGCGACAGCGGCACCAACGTTAGCCCAACCAAGAGCGATCAATTGAAGCGAACCACCAAGGATAATCCCTGCAGAAGCGTGACCGGTAACGATACCGATAAGCGAGCAGGCGATAATTGGTTGGTGGAATTGCCATTGGTCAAGGATACCTTCAAGTCCAGCAAGGAAGGCAACGATAATGACCAAGATTACAGATAAAACACCGTATTCCATGTTTAATATATCTCCTTAATAATTTGGCTGCCTAATATTCAATTTTAAATAATAATCGGAATATCAGACAAGCTCATATTCTGATTATTGTACGTCAGCTTTGTTGATTAAGCCAAAGAGGTCAGCTTTAGAATCAGCTGGAACTTTACGTACGTCGAATTTAACTCCGAGGTCACGCAATTTTTCAAAAGTAGCAACGTCATCTTTGTCCATAGAAAGAACTTTGTTGAGCATTGTTTTACCAGTTGAGTGAGCCATAGAACCAACGTTCAAGGTATCAATTGGTACGCCACCTTCGATAGTTGCAAGAGCGTCTTGCGGAGTTTCGAAAAGAAGAAGTGCTCTAGTTTCACCAAAACGTGGATCTTTAGCTACTTCAATCATTTTCTTGATTGGAACAACGTTAGCTTTTACACCAGTTGGAGCTGCTTGTTCAATGAGTTTCTTACGCAATTCGTCTTTTGAGACAGTGTCAGAAACTACAATGATACGGTTGGCTTTTGAATCTGGAGTCCAAGCAGTCGCAACTTGACCGTGAAGCAAACGAGAGTCAATACGCGCAAGGTTGATTTTAATTTTCCCATCGCCAATGACAGTTCCTTCAGGAATTGCGCCTTGTACAGCAGCAGGAGCGGCTGCAACAGCAGTTTCCTCTGCAGGTTGAAGTTCCTCAGGGAGTACTTTAATACCACCTTTCGCTTCTTTCATAATGTTAGCCGCAACTTGTTCAACGCCAGCAGATGCATCCATCATGCGTTCTGTGTAGGCTTGAATAAGCATAGGCAGGTTGAGGCCTGTGATGATAGCAATCTTGCGATCAGGGTTTTCACCCATCACTGCACTTGCTTGGTTAAATGGAGAACCGCTCCACAAGTCAGCAAGGACAAGAACTTCATCTTCAGCATCAAATGTTGCGATGGCAGCTTCGATTTTAGCATGCAAATCAGTTGGTCCTTCGTTAGGCATAAAAGTAACTACTTGTACTTTTTCTTGCTCTCCGAAAATCATAGAACCAGATTGTTTGATGCCTGCGGCGAATTCACCATGGCTCGCAATAACAATTCCGATACTCAATGTGAGTAACCTCCTATATAAGATTATAATAAAAATTATTACCTAGTTATTATACTATTTTCATTCCACATTTGCAAATGTTTTCATAGAATAATAATAAGGGTTCCCACGCTTATGGAAACCCTTTTATAAAACAAACTGTATAGATAGCTTTAGGTCAAGCTTTCACAATTTTTTTCACAAATTTTCATAAATAAAAAAGTTTTTTTATTGAAAAATACCTTGAAATTGAAAACTTATGGTAAAATAGAAAGTGATAAAATATCTAGATGTCTTTATCAATTTTGAGGGCTCCAGTAGGACACGATTTGACCGCTGTGCGAAGCGACGGAGCATCAGGAAAAGTCTTTTCTTGGTCTTGAGTATCATAAAATTTTACAATCCCATTATCATGATAGTCAAAAGCCTCTGGTGCATGAATATGGCATAAGCCACAGGCAATGCATTTATCAGGAATTATTTTTATCTTCATATAAAGAATGATAATAAAAAAAGACTAAAAATGAAAGGAAAAGGTCGTGGCAACAAAAGAACCCTGGAATAACGAAATTTATCGTGCAATGAAAGAAGAGCCTACGGAACTTAAACGCAAAGTCCGTACTAAAGATGAACATAAACGTCCTTTGACAACGCGTTTTCTGACCTTTCTCGTTGCATTAATGTTTATTATTGTTGGTTTTGCAATTGTGTTTATTCTTTGGAACAGCCAAAATCAAAGTAATGAAGCAATCGCCAAAAATTTCCATCAATCTTCAAGCACTTCAACGGCTGCAACACAGTCAAGCAGTAGCACGCCTGCCTCATCCTCTTCATCGACGGCGACTAGTCAAACGGAAGCTTCATCAAGTAGTACCCCTGCCTCCTCTTCGTCAAGCAGCGCAGAAGCTGGTACGACTTACACAATCGTGGCGGGCGATTACCCAAGCACCATTGCTGCTAAAACAGGGCTGTCATGGGATCAGATTGCTAGCTTGAATAATATCTCTTCCGATGGATATAATGCTGATGGTAGTGCTATTCACGCAGGACAAGTCCTCAAATTGAAATAAAAATTTACTGACAGTTTGGTCAGTAAATTTTTTAAAGTTTGTCAGAAAAAGATTTAAAAGATAAGGTAGAAAATTTAAAAGTGATGAAAAAAATCCAAATTGCTGTAGACGGTCCTGCTTCAAGTGGGAAATCAACGGTGGCTAAAATTGTAGCGCGGGATCTTGATTTAATTTATTTAGATACGGGCGCTATGTACCGTGTGGCGACATTGGTGGCCATGCAAGAACAGACACAAGATCCACAGGTTATTATTAATTTTATTGAAGAAAATCCGATTTCTTTTGCGAATGGACCAAAGGGGCAGGAAGTGTTCTTAGGTGAGCGCAATGTGACGGATGTGATTCGAACTAATGAAGTGACGAACGCAGTTTCAAAAATTTCAGCCATGCCTGAAATTCGTAGTTTTCTAGTAGCTGAGCAACAGCGGATTGCTAAGGAAGGCGGGATCATTATGGATGGACGTGATATTGGTACAGTTGTTCTTCCAAACGCTGAGCTTAAAATTTTCTTGGTAGCCTCTGTTGAAGAGCGTGCAGAACGTCGTTACAAAGAAAATCGATCTAAAGGTATTCCAACAGACTTGGAGCGCTTAAAATCAGAGATTGCTGCTCGAGATCATAAGGATAGTACGCGCAAAGTGTCTCCCTTGAAACAAGCTGAGGATGCTGTTTTGTTAGATAGTACGGGCAAGTCAATTGCTGACGTTGTCGCCTTCATTGAAACGCGAGCAAAAAGACTTATTTAAAGTCTTTTTTTTACTGACAGAGCTGTCAGTAATCAATAAGAGAGCCAGCTTTGCAGTAAAATACAAACTTTGGTATAATAGTGAAGAAATGAATGAAAAAAAATATAAACGCTTGGAATATTTGAGACATAATATTGATTATCTCAGTATCCGAGAGCGCCAAGAGTACTATGAGCTTCTCAATGAGTTGAAACGTTATGATGGTTATTCTGACGATGACATGCAAGAGGAAGTTGAAGCAGACGCTTATGAAGATTCACAAGAACATTGGCAAGAACCTGACTACGCTTATAGTGGTGCCTCAAATAGTGAGGGCGTCTCTTCTCGAAGAGCGTCCAGAAATCATGCAAGTGCATCACCTTCACCCAGAAATACAAATATAAAGCTTCCTAAAAAGCCTAAAAAGGATAAGCCTCGCAAGAAAAGACGTTGGCTAAGAGGCATACTTGCTTTTATTATTCTGATTATTATTGTCATGGCAGGGTTCTTTGTATATGGTTACAACCGTGGTGTGAAACAAGAAGGTGGAACGATAAAAAATGAATCTTTTACGGGCACCAAAAATTCTGATGGCTCTACTAACATTTTAGTACTTGGAGCAGATAAGCGCCCAGGCCAGTCAAGTGATGTGGCTCATACAGATTCGATCATGGTTTTGCACATTAGTAAAGATAAAAAAACAGTACGCCTTGTGAGTTTCATGCGGGATACACTCGTTCTGGTTCCTGGCGTGACCTCTGATACTGGTGAGCCGAATGTCAAAATCAATGCCTCCTTTACCATTGGTGAAAATTATAATGGGCAGGGAATAAATTTATTAAGTGATACATTGAAGAAAAATTTTGGAATAAATATCCAATATTATGCGGTCGTTGATTTTTCAAGCTTTTCAACGGTTATCGACTCACTGTTTCCAAACGGAGTGGAGATAGATGCAAAATTCTCTACAATTAATGGCCAAACAATGGATGAAGTACCCGTGCCTGATGATTTGTCAGAGACGCAGGGGATGGCAAGTTCTGACAAGGTGTTGACCGCTGAGCAAGCTGCTGAGTTAGGCTACCCTGACGGAGGCGGTACCTTCATGATGATTAAACAAGGCAAACAAAAGATGGACGGACGGACGTTGCTCAATTACGCGCGCTTTCGTCACGATGATCAAGGAGACGCAGGCCGGGTAGCTCGCCAGCAACAAGTAATGTCCACGGTAATGTCGCAACTTAAAAATCCTTTGATGTTATTTACTGGTGCGAGCGCTTTAGGGACGGCGCGTGCTGTAACGATGACAAACATCCCCAACAGCTTCTTTTTGACAACGGGCGTAAGAACTCTGTTTAGTAGTGCAGGTGGACTTGATTCCACGACTATCCCGGCTGACAATGACTGGACAAATGCTTATGATAAATATGGCGGTCTAGGTTTATTGATTGATATGTCAAAATACAGAACCAAAGCACAAAGTCTTCTTGGACAATAAAAAACTTACTGACCAGCTGGTCAGTAAGTTTTTTTATTTTTAGTACACCCTCAAATGAAAAAGTAATGATGTATTACTAGGTTATTAGCCTTTGTCTGCACCAGCAGTGATCCCATTGACATAAAATTTTTGCATGATGACAAAGAGGATTGTAATTGGAATTGCAATGATGACACAACCAGCGATAAATTGTGTGAAGAATGCAGTAGCAGCCCCTTTTTGACTGTTGACCATTGAATAAAGCCCGTAGGCGATGGTGAACGTTTCAGGATGTGCTTGGTTATTTCCTAAGATAATCCCTGAGAAGATGAAGTCGGTCCAGGGTGCAATGAAGGCCATCAAAGCTGTATAAACAATGATGGGACGAGAGAGCGGAAGAGTGATGTGTGTGAAGATTTGCCATTTGTTTGCACCATCAATCGTTGCTGCCTCGTCAATAGAATGTGGAATAGTATCGAAGAATCCCTTAGCAATATAAAATCCTAGTCCAGCACCACCGACATATACTAAGACCAGCCCACCAATATTCAGCATATTAATGGCTTTCAAGATATAATACAAGGCTATCATTGACATGAAACCAGGGAACATCCCTAAAACGAGAGCGATTTGTAAGAAAGGTTTACGAAATGCAAAGCGTAGACGTGAAAGGGTATAAGACATAATGATGGTAATAAAAGTAGAAAGTGTCGCTGAAACGATGGCTACAAGGAAGGTGTTACCAATCCAAGCCACAAATGGGAAACTCCCACTCTTATTTTGAAAAAGCTGGATATAATTAGTCAAAGTAAAACTTTTAGGGATAATCGTTGAGACAAATCCAGTGTTATTTTGAGTAAGACTTGCAAGAACAATCCAAATAATCGGGAAGATCCAGATTAATGCTAAAAGCCCAAGCAGGATATATCGAAGCGTCAGTGATACGCGACGTTGAGTTTTATATGATTTCATTTTCAATTATCCCTCCTTAAATGCATTTGTACGGCGATATGCGACAAGGGAAATAGAGGCATTAACAATAAATATTAAGATACCAAGTACGGCTGCCGCATTGTAGCGCTGTGTTTGACCGAAGACCAAATTATAAAGCCAAGTAACAAGTAAGTCAGTTGATCCTGCACCCTGATAATCAGGATTCATTGGCCAGCCCTTAGTTAAAAGGTAAATCACATTGAAATTATTAATGTTACCAATGAACTGTTGAATAAGAGCAGGTGTCATTACAAAGAGGATTTGAGGAAAAGTGATGGAGCGGAAAATGTTAAATGTATTTGCTCCATCGATACGTGCTGCTTCGATTTGATCTTGCGGAAGGTTTTGGATAATGGCTGTGGACACCAGCATCGAAACGGGTATACCAATCCACATATTAACGAAAATAACAGTGATTCGAGCTACCATTGGATCTGACGCTGCACCAATAAAATTAATAGGGTGAGAAATGAGATGAAGATTCATTAATATGCCATTAAAAGCTCCCTGCTGATCTAAAAATTGCGCCATCATCAACAAAGTTACAAATTGTGGAACAGCAAATACAATAACAAAAATTGTCCGCCAAAAACCTTTAAATTTGATTCCAGTTGATTCAATCAGTAAAGCTAGAAGAACACCACCTAAAAAAGTTGTTGCGGTGGCAACTACAGCCCATACTAAAGTCCAACCTAGTACTGGAAAGAAAGTACCTGCTAAGTCGCCTGTCAACACGTTACCAAAAGCTTGAAACCCAGTCCAAGAAAAGGCAGTCGCATGTAGACGATCATAGTTAGTAAATGCCATTGAAATCATGTAGACAGTTGGCAGAACAGTAAATGCTAAAATTCCTAATAATGGTATAGCCATCAACGTCGCATATAAACGTTCGTCAAGCAAAGAGGCAAGTTCTTCTTTATTAGATGGGATAGCTTTTCCTTCACGTTTCAGGTAATAAAGGTGTTTGTTCGAGCGATAGTTAAACCAATAAAGCAAAACGAACAAAATGACGATTAAACAGGCGATAATCCCCCATAATAAAATGAGGACTGAATGGTCAGGTTGCACGATAACAGGAAAACCATTAGCATCTGTCGTTTCGCGTAAAGTTTTGTTGGGACCTAAACTACTCAAGAGTGAAAAGGCGCTAAGCCCAGAAAACAAGAGCCAACCAATAAATGCAATTTCAAGTATTAGAAATGTAAATCCCTTTACCCACTGTTTATTTCTGATTTGATTTAAGCCCATCACAAAGAAAGTTAGCTTTGTTACGGCGTCTCCTTTAGAAAAAACTTCGCGGATACTTATGGACTTTTCTTCTGGAGAAATAGAACTCTCTGTGAGTCTTCTTTTTTTTCTTTTAGTCATAATATTTCCTTTAATAAATTAAAAGGTCAGGCTGAAGGAGCCCAACCTCTTATTCACGTATTGACATAAGTGGATCTCTTATTTAGAGATACTATCTTGGAATTTTTGCAGTTGAGCAGAGAAATCAGCAGGTTTGATTGATCCAGTGTACGCACCATTAATCAAAGGAGCAGAGTTGTTCCAGAATGTTGCCATTTGTGGAAGCTTAGGCATTACAACAGAGTAGCCTTTTTGAGACATGGTAATTACTGCTTTCGTTGCATCATCGTTTTTCACTGCTTCATTTTCTTGAGCATCCTTGTTTGTTGGGACGTTACCTAAAGCTTTGAAGAGTTTGATTTGTGCATCTTCGCTTGTCAAATATTGAGCAACTGTTTGGGCTGCGGCTTGGTTTTTAGTTTCAGAATTAATTGCAAAGCCTTTAACACCTTGGAAGGCTTGTAATTGTTTTTGTTCACCACCAATAGTAATAGTTGGGTAAGGAGCAACAGCATAGTTATCTCCTAAAATCTTCTTAATGTTTGCAGTGTCCCAAGGTCCATCAACGATAGCTGAGGCTTTACCGGATTGAAGTTGGTTCAAAGCGTTAGAAGTTTGCATAACATTTTTATTGGATTTTTGATCTGCAAACCATTGCATCGCCTTTACACCATTTTCAGAAGCGACATCTGTGCCAGATACGTCCTCACCAGAAGTTCCAAAAAGAGTAGTTCCAGCTGTGAAGAAGACAGGGTAGAAGTTATAAGCATTAGTGAAATCAGTAGCGAAAACCGCTTTAGAAGTCATTGTATCCCATGTTTTAACATCATCAGCTGTTAATTTAGATTTGTTATAGAAAAGGACTTGGGCTTCAGTAGAACCTGGGAAAGCATAAAGTTTATCTTTATAAGACATTCCCGCGTAAGCTGTATCGGTGCTGTCAGATTTGACTTCACTTGCCATTTTGGATTGAATTGGGCTGATGAATCCTTTATCAGCCATATCTCCCAATTGGTCATTTGGTACAGCGAAGACATCAGCATATTTAGAAGGATCTTTAGCGATATCTGTTTTAGCATTGGCAGAGCCAGAAGCGTTGGCGATAACTTTTACAGTAAGGTCAGGGTATTTAGCTGACATTCCTTTAGCGATAGATTCGTAAGTTGCTTTTTGCTGGGTATCTACATAGACACGGACTGTCCCTTTGATGTCAGAAGAGCTTGAAGAGGTTTTACTACCACTTGTAGAATTGCCACAAGCTGCAAGCGTTGTGACTGCGAGAACAGAAGCTCCGCCCAAGGCTACTTTTTTCCAAGATTTCATTTTGTTTCCTCCTAATGAAAACGGTTTTATTTTCTATGATTCTTATTTTACGCAAACGTTTGCTTTTTGTCAAGAAAAATCATATTACATTTTGATGACGGAGTATATTGCTTTATAAACTAGCTTATTTTCTCCTAATAAATTAAGAAATAGACTTGTAAAAAAATAGAAAACGCAACAAAATATGCAAACGATTGCGCTTTTGAAAGCGTTATGATAAAATGATACCAATGTGAGATTTATGTTCTCCAGATGTGGTGGAAATGACACTAGTACAGCCATCAAAAAAATTTGGAGGTTCTATTTTATGAACAAAGCAGCTCTTTACCATCGTCCCGAATCAGAATTTGCATATCTCTATACGCGTGATACGATGCAGGTCCGACTTCAAGCTCAAAAAGATGATATTGAAAAAGTCGAGCTTTTCTATGGCGATCCTTATCTTTGGGAGGGAGTTGAAGACCCAGAGCACCAAACTTGGAAAAGTGCTCAAGTAGAGATGAAAAAAGTTCTTTCTACTAATAGAAGTGATTTTTTCGAAGCAGAAATCACGGTAGCAACAAAACGTGTCGATTATCTTTTCGTAGTGACTGGGTTAGATGGTGAGAAGGTGGTTTATACTGATCAAGGATTGTTAGATTATGATGAAACGCTGATTACCAAAAAATATGGAGCATTTCGTTTGCCGTATTTTCATGAGACGGATCGTTTTAAA
The DNA here is from genome assembly GCF_014905395.1 of Lactococcus taiwanensis. Lineage (GTDB taxonomy): Bacteria > Bacillota > Bacilli > Lactobacillales > Streptococcaceae > Lactococcus > Lactococcus taiwanensis. The sequence goes on along the minus strand of NZ_BNDT01000004.1, from coordinate 30,039 downwards.
ACACCTGGGTGGGTTAAAGAAACAGTTTGGTATCAGATTTTTCCTGAGCGGTTTGCTAATGGCGACACTCAAAATGATCCTGAGGGTACAAAAGCTTGGAATGCATTAGATGTACCAGATCGGCAAGATTTTTACGGTGGGGATTTGCAAGGGGTGCTTGACCATTTGGACCATTTGACGGAACTTGGTGTAAACGGGATATATTTTACTCCTATTTTTCAAGCCTACTCCAATCATAAATATGACACAGAAGACTATTTAGCTATAGATAAAAACTTTGGTGATAAAGCGTTATTCAAGCATTTGGTCGAAGAAGCTCACGCGCGTGGCATCAAAGTGATGCTTGACGCGGTCTTTAATCATATCGGTGATACTTCACCACAATGGCAAGATGTTCTAAAGCATCAAGAAAAGTCCAAATATGCGGATTGGTTCCATGTGAATAGTTGGCCTGCAACTTATACACCAACTGATGATTTTGAGAACGCTGAAAATGCGACTTATGATACATTTGCTTTTACGCCACACATGCCCAAATTAAACACAGCAAATCCTGAGGTGGAAGCTTATCTCTTGGAAATTGCGGATTATTGGATACGTGAATTTGACATTGATGCTTGGCGTTTGGATGTTGCAGATGAAGTGGACCATACTTTTTGGAAAAAATTCCGTGCAACGTGTGATGCGGCTAAAAAAGATTTTTACATTTTAGGAGAGGTTTGGCATTCTGCACAGCCTTGGCTGGTTGGTGATGAATTTACTGCTGTGATGAACTATGCTTATACGGATGCCATCAAAGATGGATTGATTACCAAGAAAATTTCTTTACCTCAGATGGTATCGAATATTAACACTCAATTGACACTTTATAGAAAACAAGTCAATCAAGTGATGTTCAATGTTTTAGATTCACATGATACGCCGCGCATTTTAACTGTTGCTAATGAAAATAAAGCGTTGATGAAATTGGTAGAGACGTTCACCTTCTTACAGCCCGGAGTACCCTGTATCTATTATGGTGATGAGTATGCTTTAACAGGCGGAATGGATCCTGAATGTCGGAAGTGTATGCCTTGGATAAAAGAAGAACAAGATGTGGAGATGTTTGAGTTCTTTAAAGAACTCATCGCGCTACGCCATGCTTATCAAGAAGTTTTGAGCGATGCAGCCGTAGTTTGGCAAGAAGTGGATGGTAAAAAAGGTGTCGTGGAAATCCAGCGTGGTGAACTAAAAGGATGCTTTAATATTGGAGAAAATGCAGTCAAGTTTGAGGCGGATGAGATTATTTTCTCAAATTTAGTGGAAGATGAAACGATTTTGCCTTTTGGATTTGTAGTTTATAAATAAATAGGATGCTGTCAGTAAAATTTTTACTGACAGCCTGTATTTTTGAAACTGACCGTTTGGTCAGTCAAGTATTGGAGTAAAGTGATGAATAAAAAATGGTGGCAAAAAACGGTGGTTTACCAAATCTATCCACGCTCTTTTATGGATGCTAATGGCGATGGTATTGGAGATTTGCAAGGAATTATTTCTAAGTTAGACTATTTACAAGAACTGGGCATTGGTGCGATTTGGCTGAGTCCGGTTTATCAATCACCTATGGATGATAATGGTTATGATATTTCTGATTATCAAGCAATTTCTGAAGAATTTGGCACAATGGCTGATATGGATGAGCTATTAGCTGAGGCACATCGACGAGATATTGAAATTGTTATGGATTTAGTGGTTAACCATACTTCTGATGAGCACGCTTGGTTTGTTGAAGCAAGACAATCAAAAGATAATCCTTATCGTGATTATTATATATGGCGGGATAAACCAAATGGCTTAAAATCAATCTTTTCTGGGTCAGCATGGCAACTTGATGAAGAAACGGGGCAATATTACTTGCATTTGTTTAGTAAACGGCAACCCGATCTTAATTGGGAAAATCCCAAAGTCCATCAAGAAGTGTATGACATGATGAATTTTTGGATTGATAAGGGGATTGGCGGCTTTCGTATGGATGTCATTGATTTGATAGGAAAGGATATTGACCAAGAGTTAACAGGTAATGGCTCCAGACTTCATGAGTACCTCCATGAGATGAATCGCGCAACCTTTGGTGGCAAAGATTTACTGACCGTTGGTGAAACGTGGGGAGCTACGCCTGAGATAGCAGAGCTTTATTCGGCACCCGAGCGCGAAGAGCTCTCGATGGTTTTCCAATTTGAGCATGTGACAAACACTTATCTGGATGAAGGGGAAAAATGGGATAAAAAGAATTTTTCGGTGCCCTTACTAAAGGAAATTTTTGCAAAGTGGCAAGGACTTGAAAAAGGCTGGAATTCACTGTTTTGGAATAATCATGATTTGCCCCGAATTGTATCTATTTGGGGAAATGATAAGACATACCGAGTACATTCTGCTAAGGCCTTTGCTATTTTACTTCATTTGATGAAAGGGACACCTTATATTTATCAAGGAGAAGAATTGGGGATGACGAACTACCCTTTTCAGACAATTGAAGAAGTGAACGATGTAGAATCCCGAAATATGCGTGTGGAGCGTCTTGAGCAAGGCTACAGTGAGACGGAAATTTTAGATGCTATCCGTCGTGTTGGTCGTGATAATGCGAGAACCCCCATGCAATGGAATGTACAGCCTCATGCGGGCTTCACAACAGGAAAGCCTTGGCTTGCAGTCAATCCTAATTATCAGAATATTAATGCTGAAGATGCCATCAATAACCCTGACTCGGTATTCAATACTTACAAGGCGCTAATTAACTTACGTAAGCATAATGACTGGATTATTTATGGTGACTTTGAGTTATTGAACTCTGCTGATGAAGTTTTTGCTTACTTACGTAAGTATCAAGGCAAGAAATACTTGGTTGTGGTCAATTTATCAGATCAGGTCAATCCCTTCACCACCGGTTTTGTCCCCTACAAATCAGTAATCACAAATGACAAAGTACGGCAAGAAATTTCACAAATTGAACTCAAACCTTGGGAAGCTTTTGCTTATGAAGTGGAATAGAAATTTGGGAGGTCAACAAGATGAGTGAATACCACAAAATGATATCGGGGCAACTCTATAGTGCTGAAAAAATTGAAGCAGCTTATCGTCCGGATAAATCAAGAGCTCTAGTACAAGAAATTAACCAACTCCATAGTCTTGAAAAAGAAAAGATCGTTCAATTAGAAAAGAAATTATTTGGCAAGACTGGTGAGCAGATTTATGTCAATCCCCCGCTTTATGTTGATTATGGTTTTAATACAAAGATTGGTGAAAATTTTTATGCCAATTTAGATTGTATCTTTTTGGATGTTGCTCCGATATCCATTGGAGATGATGTTATGTTTGGTCCACGTGTAAGCTTGATTACAGCGACCCATCCGATTGATGCGGCGGTGCGAGGGCGAGGTCTGGAATATGCACAGGCGATTAAGATTGGCGACCGGGTGTGGTTAGGTGCTGGCGTTATTGTCAATCCTGGTGTTGAAATTGGAGAGAACACCATTGTAGGTTCAGGAAGTGTTGTGACTAAAAGCTTACCGCCAAATGTCATTGCAGTGGGTAACCCTGCGCGGATCTTGCGCAAGATAGATGATGAAGATCGAGTTTTTTGGGAAGAAAAAGAAGAAAAATATTATGGAAAATGATTTTCGTAAAATGGTAGGCTATCAAATTTATCCTAAGTCTTTTAAAGATACGAATGGAGATGGCATTGGTGACCTTCAAGGCATTATTGAAAAGCTGCCTTATATCCAGCAGTTAGGTGTTGATTTTATATGGATTAATCCAATTTATAAAAGTCCACAGGTAGATGGTGGCTATGATATTTCAGATTATTATGCGATTGATGAGCGTTTTGGAAGTTTAGAGGATTTTAAGACTTTACTTCATAAATCCCACGAATATGGACTGAAGGTTATCATGGATTTGGTAGTTAATCATACTTCGGATCAACATCCTTGGTTTTTAGAAAGTAAAAAGTCTAAAGATAACCCCTATCGAGATTTTTACTTATGGGAAGATGCTACAGCTCAGCAACTTCCTAACGAATGGCGATCCTTTTTTGGAGGATCAGCTTGGACTTATGATAAGAAAACAGAACAAGCGTATTTTCATGCTTTTGCAAAAGAGCAGCCTGATTTAAACTGGAAAAATCCCAAAGTACGACAAGAGATTTATAAAATGGTTCGCTGGTGGCTGGAATTAGGTGTGGATGGCTTTCGTCTGGATGCTATTTCTCACCTTCAAAAAATGCCCTGGTCATACAAGATTAAGTCTTGGCGAGGTGATGGGCCATGGGTTCCTTTTATGAATGTCTCAGGTATTGAAGACTATATGACGGAACTAAAAGCAATTTTTGATTCATATGGCGCATTAACAGTTGGCGAAGCCTCTGGTGTACGATCAATGCAAGCGCCTGATTGGACTGACGAAAAGGGCTATGTCAATATGATTTTTGAGCTGGAACACAATGTGAGAAAAGCAAATGGTCGAGGATCGATTTATGGTTACAAAAAAGTGATCATGCGTTGGCAAAATGATTTACTAGCCCGGGGCTGGAACGCCCTTTATCTAGAGAATCACGATCAACCGCGTAGCATTGATGTCTTTGGAGACGGATCATTAGCCTCCGCTAAAGCCCTTGCGGTGAGTTATATGCTTTTACGGGGCACGCCCTTTATCTATCAAGGGCAAGAGCTAGGAATGCGTAACTTCCCGTTTACTTCCTCTGATCAGTTGCGCTCAGAAGAAGTCATTGCGCAATACGAGAATTTACTGACGGACTTGTCAGCTCAAGAGGCTTTGCAAAAAGTGACACAAGATAGCCGGGAGCATGCCAGAACCCCAATGCAATGGTCTGACAAGGCGAATGCAGGTTTTACGACAGGCCGTCCCTGGATGGACATTCATCCTAATTACCCTCAAGTTAATGCTGAAAAACAAACGGAACTTTTTGAACTCTATCAAAAACTAATTCAATTGCGCCACGATAATCAAGCCATTGCTAGTGGCTCAATCTATTTTTACTTTGAGCGACATCCGCAGGTGTTAGTTTATACGCGTGATGAATTTTTAGTCATCGTTAATCTAGGGACGAAAAAAGCGCATTTAGATTTTTCAAAAGTAGAAGCGTTTACTGACGGATCTGTCAGTAATTACCAAAGCATCTTAAGCAGTCAGCCACGTCCTTTTGAACGAAGCATGTCCTTAGCCCCTTTTGAATATCAGGTTTATAAGAAGTAAAGGAAGAAATAAAAAATGAAACAAATTAAACGAATCATGGGCATTGATCCCTGGAAAATCACTGCAAATAAGGTAGAAGTAGAAAATCGGCGTCTCCAAGAATCGCTTACCTCTATTGGAAATGGTTATATGGGGATGCGCGGTAATTTTAGTGAAACGTTTAGTGCTGATCATCACCAAGGAACTTATATTGCAGGGGTGTGGTTCCCCGATAAAACCCGCGTTGGTTGGTGGAAAAATGGCTACCCCGAATACTTTGGTAAAGCCATCAATGCAGTGAATTTTGCAAAGGTCAGCTTGTTGATTGATCAGAGTGAGATTGACTTGGCGATTGCTGATCTAGCAGATTTTGAGATGGCTCTAGATATGAAACAGGGGGTTCTAACCTATCGTTATGTGGTAGGCGGAGTTCAGGTAGTCGTAGAGCGCTTCTTTTCAATCGCCACACCAGAACTTGCAGTTTTCAGGTTTTCATTTGAAGCAACAGACGGGAAAAGTCATGATATTCGCCTGGAATCAGTTATTGATGCCGATGTACACAATGAAGATGCAAATTATGATGAAAAATTTTGGAAAACCTTAAAAACTGAAAATACAAGCGATGGATCGTTCTTAATCAGCGAAACCGTTCCTAATCTTTTTGGAGTGGAGCAATTTACAGTTTTAACAAAGCAAACTTTCAAAGGAGATTTCCATCGTACAAATCAAGAAAGCTTGGAAGATCAGGTAATAGACTACTTTGAAGGGGAATTGAAACCAGCAAGACCTCTCAGCTTTGAAAAACGCGTCCTTGTTCTGACCAGCCGAGATTACCAAACGCTTCCTGAGCTGACCAAAGTGTCAGAGGAATTAAGCCAAGAAGTTAATGCTCAAACTTATGAACAACTTTTTACAGCACAGGCGCAAGCTTGGGCAAAGCGTTGGGAACTTGCGGATGTACAAATTGATGGATCGGATGAAGCGCAACAAGGGATTCGCTTTAATCTTTTCCAACTTTTTAGCACTTACTATGGCGAAGATGAGCGACTCAATATTGGCCCTAAAGGTTTTACTGGTGAAAAATATGGTGGGGCTACGTACTGGGATACAGAAGCCTATGCTGTCCCACTTTATTTAGCACTAGCTGATACAGCTGTCACCAAAAATCTCCTCAAATATCGTCATCAACAGTTGCCTCAAGCACAACATAACGCAAGACAACAAGGTTTGGCAGGAGCTCTTTATCCAATGGTTACTTTTACCGGTATCGAATGCCACAACGAGTGGGAAATTACCTTTGAAGAAATTCACAGAAATGGCGCAATGGCCTATGCCATTTACAACTATACCAATTATACTGGGGATGAAACCTATCTGGCAAATGAAGGTTTGGAAGTATTGGTCGAAATCGCCCGTTTCTGGGCTGATCGTGTCCACTATAGTAAACGAAATGACAAGTATATGATTCACGGTGTGACAGGACCAAACGAATATGAAAATAATATCAATAATAACTGGTACACTAATACGTTAGCGACTTGGGTTTTAAAATATACCCTTGAAAGTCTTCAAAAGTATCCGCGAGAAGATTTGAAGGTGAGTCAAAAAGAAAAGCAAAAATGGGAAGAGATTATTCAAAAGATGTATCTTCCGGAGGATGAGACGCTTGGTATATTTGTTCAACATGATGGATATCTTGATAAAGATTTAACACCGGTGGCTGACTTAGACCCTAAAAATCTTCCGCTCAACCAAAATTGGTCTTGGGATCGCGTTTTACGTAGCCCTTATATCAAGCAGGCAGATGTTTTGCAAGGAATTTACTTGTTTGGTGACCATTATACGATGGAACAAAAGAGAAAAAACTTTGAGTTTTATGAACCTTTGACAGTGCATGAGAGTTCGCTCTCACCATCCATTCATGCCATTTTAGCAGCAGAGCTAGGGTTTGCTGATAAAGCAGTTGAAATGTATGAACGCACGGCCCGATTGGATCTGGATGACTATAATAATGATACAGAAGATGGCTTACATATCACTTCGATGACGGGTTCATGGTTAGCGATTGTGCATGGCTTTGCTCAAATGAAAACTTGGAACGGTAAATTGAGTTTTGCGCCCTTCTTGCCGGAAGTTTGGACTGGCTACGCTTTTCACATTAACTACCGAGGACGTCTTCTTAAAATTTCAGTCGGGGAAAAAGTGGAGCTTGAATTGCTTAAGGGGAAAGCCCTGAAATTAGACGTGTATGGGAAAACTATTGAGTTAATTACAAATTATGTGACAGAAACGAAATAAAAAGGTGTCGAAAAAAAGACATTTTCTTGTCAACTCCTGAAAACTATTGAAAAATAAGTAAAAATTTGGGAAAATAATAATCCGAGAACACTGTAAGAAAGGAGTGCTGGAAATTTCCAGTCTGAGCGAATCTCAGGAAGAAAAAATGGCAGTTACTATAAAAGATGTCGCTAAGAAGGCTGGAGTTAACGCTTCAACAGTCAGCCGTGCGATTAAAGATAGCTCTGAAATTAGTGATAAAACCAAAGCTAAGGTGCGCAAAGCCATGCATGAGTTAGGCTATCGGCGTAACGCCGCTGCTCAGGTACTGGCTTCTGGAAAAACCAATACGATTGGTGTTGTTTTCCCTGCAGTGAATGATAAGGAAAGTCAACCTTTTTATATGAAGATTCTATCTTCTATCAATGAAACAGCACGTGATTATGATATTTCAGTTGCGATTGCGACAGGTCATACTGTGGCCCAACTCAAAAAACAGGTCGAATTGCAGTACTCCGAAAAAAGAGTGGATGGCTTTATTGTGCTTTATGCCGGAAAAAGTGATCCGATTAGGGAATATTTACTAAATAATAAAATCCCGTTCGTCCTTGTGGGGACACCTTCAGACCATAAAAACGAAATTACGCATGTGGATAATGATAACATGCTCCTAGGAAGAGAGGCAGTCCATCACTTAGTAGACTTGCATCATGAAAATATTTCCTTTGTCACTGATACCACGCAAGGGGAGGTTTTTGAAGAACGTTATCATGGCTTTAAAGATGAGGCCCAACGTTACGGAATAAACGAGAAGTTGTTAGTGATGGATCGTGATTTTTCTGTTACTAATGAAACGGCTCTGGTTGTGATTGATGACGTGCTGGCCTTGAAAGTAGTAAAGCAGTTAACCAGCCAAGGTCTCCGTGTCCCAGAGGACATCAGTATCATCACTTATAATAATTCTATTTTTACAACGATTATTCATCCTTATTTGACTACTTTTGATATCAATATTGAACAATTGGGAGCAACAGCAGTAAAAAAATTTCTTGATTTACGAGATGAAGAGGAAAAATTACCTGAAAAAACAATTATTCCCTTTCAACTTATCGAGCGAGAAACAACTAAAGCTAGAATCTGAGGTCTAGCTTTTTAGTTTCATTTAAGTCAAGTTTAAGTCCAATACAAGACAAAAATAACATAATAGTGTAAAATAAAAAGAAAGGGAAGAGCGCATTCTAGTCGACTTTATTGAGCCTAAAGGGACAGATGAGAGAAAATTTTTTCGAGCTCGGAAATGTGAAGAGGAATGGATTCGATGATTAAAATATTATTGGTAGAGGATGATTTGTCACTTTCAAAGTCGGTATATGACTTTTTAAAATCTTTTGCGGAGGTCAAACAGGTTTATGATGGGGTAGAAGGCCTCTACGAAGCAGAATTAGGGATTTATGATTTGATTTTGCTTGATTTGATGCTCCCAGAAAAAAATGGTTTTGAAGTACTCAAAGAGTTGCGCGAGCAAAATGTAGAAACTCCGGTGTTAATTATGACAGCAAAGGAATCTTTGGATGATAAAATGCATGGATTTGATATTGGTGCTGATGATTACCTCACGAAGCCTTTTTATCTGGATGAATTAAAAGCGCGCATTCAAGCACTTTTGAAACGGACCGGTAAGTTGGAAGATTCACATGGTTTAAGCTACGGTGAAGTGCGTTTGAATCTCTCTAATAAGTCCACCATGGTGGGGGATAAAGCAGTAGATTTGATTGGGAAAGAATTTGATTTGGTCGTTTACTTGATGCAAAATCAAAATGTTATTCTCCCAAAAGAACAAATTTTTGACCGGATTTGGGGCTATGATAGTGATACAACGGTAACGGTTGTTGAAGTTTATATGAGTAAAATTCGAAAAAAATTGAAAGATACAGAGTTTGTAAACAATCTCTCCACCCTGCGAAATGTAGGCTATATTTTGAGATAATGATTTAGCAAAGATTTGCTTTTACTGATAGAAAGGGCACTTACCGAGCTGTCAGTAAGGAGTGAATCTAGAAACGAGAAAATTTGAAGAAAGTAATTAAAAAAATAAAATCTTCGGCAATTGTAAAGAATGATGGGAAGAATTTCCTTCATTTTTTTCTAGCTTTTACAGTAATTTTTGTCGCTTTAGCAGTGATTATTATACAAGTTATGCAGTTGGGAATGTATCGTGCGACTGACCAAAATTTACGAGACCTGTCCCAGAATCAAGCTTTCTTACAAGATGCCGCAAATAATCAGTTAGGTACCAATAGTCCTCAAAGTAGAGGAGATTATGGGCCAAATAACAGTGTTATCTTTTATAATTCGGATGGTGAGAGCTTCATGCCGTCAAGTAGCACGGCTCAGAGCTCAGATTTCGTCTTGACCCATTTACAAAAGTCAATGAAGTTCAAAGAGAGCCAACTTAATTCGATTTCATCGGTATCGGTGAATAATCCCTATGGGGATGATTGGCACTATCGTTATTTAACTTCCCGCTTTATTATCAACAATGTTGACGGAAGTATCACACCCGTGTATGTGCAAATCTTTTCAAATGTTGACCAGATTCAGGATGCAATGAGTCGGGCGATGTTTGTCATTATCACGACGATGATTGCTTTTTGGCTCTTGTCCGTAGTAATTAGTTTGTATCTGGCTAATTGGACCTTAAAACCTATCCTTTCAGCTTATGAAAAGCAAAAAGAATTTGTGGAAAATGCTTCTCACGAATTGCGGACCCCTCTAGCAATTTTGCAAAATCGGTTAGAGTTGCTTTTTCAAAATCCGACCTCAACAATTATCGATGAGTCAGAGAACATCTCGGAAAGTTTGTCAGAAGTACGCAACATGCGCTTACTAACCACTAATCTTTTAAATTTAGCACGTCGTGAATCGGGAATTAAGATTAGTCCAGAGCCCACCACGGCAAGTTACTTTGAAAATATTTTTAGTAGTTATGAGATGCTTGCTGAAAATGCAGGCAAATCATTCACGGGTAATTTGAAGTTAGATGGAACAATTAATCTTGATCAAGCTCTGATTAAACAGCTCTTAACCATTTTGTTTGATAATGCCTTGAAGTATACCCATGATAACGGCGAAATCTCTCTAGATGTCCAGAAGGCTGGCGGAATTTTAATTTTCACGGTAGCGGATAATGGAGAAGGCATCTCGGATGAGGATAAAAAGAAAATATTCGACCGTTTCTTCCGCGTAGATAAAGCACGTACGCGTCAAAAAGGTGGACTTGGTTTAGGATTGTCACTTGCAAAACAGATCGTGGACGCCTATAATGGTAAAATCACAGTGGAAGATAATAAGCCGCAAGGTACGAAATTCGTCATTCGACTTCGTCTGGATAACCCGATTACAAATCCTGCAAAAATCTTTCAAAAGTTGTAAAATAATAAACGAAAATGTAAACAATGAGATGTTTGTTACTGACAGCCCTGTCAGTAACGCTAATTTTCATTGTTAGAAAGAGGAAAAAATGGCGATTTTAGATCGTATTAATTCACCTAAAGATGTTAAAAAGTTGACCAGTCAAGAGTTGGTAGAGTTGGCGCAAGAAGTACGTCAAACTGTCCTGCATAAAGTATCAAATGTAGGAGGACACGTCGGTCCAAATCTTGGAGTGACTGAGCTGACTATTGCTTTACATAAAGTTTTTGATTCACCTGTGGATAAATTTGTCTGGGATGTTTCACATCAAACTTATCCCCATAAGATTCTGACAGGTCGAAAAGTAGGTTTTACAGACGGACATTTTCATGATATCACGCCTTATACAAACCAAAATGAGTCAGAACATGATTTCTTTACAGTAGGCCATACTTCAACATCTATTGCTAATGCACTGGGTTTGGCAAAAGCGCGTGATCTGACAAATGGGAAGGGCGACCGTATTGCTATTATTGGTGATGGTTCTCTCTCTGGTGGTCTTGCAATGGAAGCACTCAATAATGCCGGTGACTTTGATGGAAATCTTATTATTATTGTAAACGATAACCAAATGTCTATTGCCGAAAATCATGGTGGACTTTACCGCAATCTAGCTGAATTACGTGCTACAAAGGGACAAGCTGAAAATAACTTGTTTAAGTCATTTGGTTTAGATTACAAGTACCTGGAAGAAGGGAATGATCTTGAAGCATTAATTTCACTCTTTGAAGAAGTAAAAGGAATCGACCATCCGATTGTCCTACACATTCATACGGAAAAAGGGCGGGGTTATCTTCCTGCTACTGAAAATAAAGAAGCTTTCCACTGGCGCGGTGCTTTTGAACTCGAAACAGGAGCTTTGAAAGCAACTCCTGCTGGTAAATCTTACACGAGCATCATGTTAGATTATATGGATCAAAAACTTTCAGAAGGCATTCCACTTGTTGCAATTAATGCGGCAATACCAGGTATTTTTGGCTTAAAACAATTTGCAGCAAAATACCCTGAACGTTATATTGATGCGGGGATCGCTGAACAATTTACAATTACTTTTGGCGGAGCGATGGCTACAGAGGGTGTTCGTCCGATTATTTTCCATAATTCTACTTTCTTGCAACGCGCTTATGACCAACTTTGGCATGACATTGCCATCAACAAAGAGCCAGCGATTATTATTGTCAAAGGTGGAGTAATTTCGGGATCTGATGAAACTCACCAAGGCTCATCAGCGATGACTTGGATTTCTAATATTCCTAATCTGAAATATTTAGCACCAACTTCTCAAGAAGAGTTTACGGCAATTTTGGATTGGGCTTTGGCCCAACATGAAGAGCCTGTTGTCATTCAACTTCCAGAGCATGGGGTTGAATCAAGAACGACTGTATTGACTGATTTCTCAGAAAGTACTTATCAACTTGAAAAAGCAGGTGAAAAAGTGGCGCTCTTAGCACTTGGTGGACTTTATTCACATGGCGAAAAAGTAGCTGCTAAGCTTGCTGAAAAAGGGATCCATCCAACGTTAGTGAACCCTTTGTTTATCAATGATCTTGATGAAGACTTTTTGGATAAATTGACTGAAAACCATGAGGTGATCGTGACGCTTGAAGATGGAATCCTGGATGGAGGCTTTGGGCAAAAAGTAGCTTCTTTCCTTGGCAAATACGATGTTAAGGTTTTAAACTATGGAGCGAAACGTGAGTTCAATGATTCCGTGCCGGTCAGTGAACTTTATGACCGTTATCATTTGACACCAGAACTGATAGCTGCCGATATCCTTAAACTTCTAAAATAAAGCCGGAGATAAAACAAGCGGTTATTCGTAAGCATCGCTTTTAAAAATTAAGTTACTGACAGAACTGTCAGTAACTGATGAAAGTGAAAAATGAGAAAAATATTAGTAAAAACTGTACAGGGCTATCAGCGCTGGATTTCACCAATATTACCTCCAGCCTGTCGTTATTACCCTACCTGTTCAAATTATATGATTGAGGCGATTGATAAACATGGCCCTGCCAAAGGCTTAGCAATGGGAACAGCAAGAATATTACGTTGCCATCCTTTTTGTACACCGGGTTATGATTTAGTTCCAAATCATTTTAGTCTCCGACGAAACTGGAGCGAACCTACAAAAAACAAATCTCAAAAATGAGGTTTGTTTTTTTTTGCTAATAATATCATTACGAAATGAGAAAAAAATGAGTTATACTGAAAGAGTAAAAAGAAAGCGAAAACATAGAGCGGTCGTTTTATATAGACCCAAAGAATCCCAAGGAGGTATGAAAAATGGGAAAATACGAAACACTTGCACGGGACATTGTGAAAAATGTCGGAGGCAGAGCAAATGTCAACTCAGTAGGTCATTGTATCACTCGGTTGCGATTTAAGCTTAAGGATGTAGCCAAAGCGGATACCCCTTATCTCGAGGATCTAGATGGCGTTGTTACTGTGATGCAAGCAGGCGGACAATATCAAGTGGTTATTGGTAATCATGTGGCACAGGTTTATGAAGAAGTCATCAAACTTACAGGAACAGATGCTTCTGACGAGGAAGAAGTTGAAAAAATGTCACCCTTTAATCGGTTGATTGATATTATTTCAGGTTCCTTCCAGCCCTTCCTTGGGGTACTTGCCGCTGGTGGGATGATCAAAGGGTTGAATGCGATGCTTATCGCCTTTAATCTTGTAGCAGCTACAGATGGGACTTCGGTTTTACTCAATGCGGTTGGAGATGCGATTTTTACATTCCTTCCGCTTGTTGTTGGACTTACAGCCGCCCGTAAATTCAAACTTAACGAATTCATCGGATTGGTTTTAGGGATGATAATGATGTATCCATCAATCCAGCTTTCAGCATTTGAAGGAAGTACACCCATTGGAAGTCTTTTTTCAGGGACGATTATTGAGAGCAATTATTTCTCAACTTTCTTGGGCTTGCCAATAATCGCCCAAAATTACTCTGGTACAGTGGTACCGATCCTCTTTACGGTTTGGTTTGCGAGTATCATTCAGAGACGGGCAAAGAAAATCATTCCAGAAATGTTGCAAACTTTCTTTGTACCTTTCTTTACACTACTCATTGCAGCACCTCTTGCCCTCCTTCTAATTGGACCAACACTTAATGTTGCTACAGATTTACTTAGTACGGGGTTCCAAAACTTACTCGCCTTTAATCCGATTATCTTTATGGCGCTCCTTGGTTTGCTCTGGCAGGTTTTAGTAATTTTTGGGTTACATTGGGCAGTGGTTTCAGTAGCGTTAGTGCAAGTGGGAGCAGAAGGCTTTACACAAATGCTTGCAGGAACATTTGGTGCATCTTTTGCCCAAGTAGCTGTAGTTTTTGCACTCTGGTTAAAATTTAGAAAAAATGATAAGGGATTAAAAACGCTAGGTATTCCAGCGATGATCTCAGGGCTTGCTGGCGTTACTGAACCCGCAATCTACGGTCTAACTCTCAAGAGAAAAAGCGCATTTTTATACTCTATGATAGGAGGAGCGGCCGGTGGAGCAATCTTAGGAATGGCAAATTCTGGTTTTTATACGCTCGGAGGGTTAGGAATCTTTGGTTTACCGAATTTCATCTCACCAGATGGAAACCTAGCGTTTGTATGGAGTGCCATCATGGCTATTGCTGTCTCAATGCTTGTAGCCTTTGCTCTAACTTGGTTATTCTACAGTGAAACGGCTGAAGGAAATGAAAAAGTGAAGACAAAAAATCCAAAATCATGGCACTTTAATCACTCGCCACTCCAAGCTGCATTGGCTAGCGAAAGTTTTGATACACCTGTTCCTGGTGAAATTAAAGCTTTACATGAGGGATCCGATGAACTATTTTCTAGCGGTGCAATGGAACAAGGAGTTATCGTCCTTCCTCAAAAAGGTGAAGTCTTCGCCCCTTTTGATGGGGAAGTAGTGACGATATTCCCGACAGGACATGCGATCGGGATCCGATCTAATAACGGTGCAGAGTTGCTCATTCACATTGGAATGAACACTGTAGAATTAGGAGGAAAACATTATGAAACTTTTGTCCAATCAGGCGATCAGATTCATAAAGGAGATTTACTCATAAAATTCGATCGAGAAGCCATCGAAGCTGCTGGTTATGTGACTGAAACGCCCGTGATTCTGACTAATTCTCAAGATTATTCTGAGGTTAAAACCTACCTCTCACATGATGATAAAATAATTGAAACCGCTTCACAAAAAGCGTTGTAAGCGGACCCAAAAAATGTTACAATGAAGAAAGAAGCGTTCTATCACCTCTTTCTTCTTTTGTTAGAACCACTTTATATTTATATTAAAAAGGAGCTATGTATGCCATTTAGTAAAGATTTTCTTTGGGGCGGTGCAACCGCAGCCAACCAGTGTGAAGGCGGCTATAATCTGGGTGGACGAGGACTTGCCAATGTGGATGTTGTTCCACATGGAAAGGATCGTTTTCCCATTATCACGGGTGAAATGAAACATCTCGATTTTGATGACCAGCATTTTTATCCCGCCAAGGAAGCTATTGATATGTACCATCACTGGAAAGAAGACCTCGCATTATTTGCAGAAATGGGTTTTAAGATTTATCGGATGTCTATCGCTTGGACGCGGATTTTTCCTCAAGGCGATGAGAAAGAGCCAAATGAAGAAGGACTAGCTTTTTATGAAGAAATCTTTAAAGAGTGTCAACGATTAGGCATTGAGCCGCTGGTTACTATCACACACTTTGATTGCCCAATACACCTCATTAAAGCGTATGGTGGTTGGCGCAACCGCAAGATGGTTGACTTTTACGAAAATCTGGCGCGTACCTTGTTTACACGTTATAAGGGCTTAGTCCATTACTGGTTGACTTTTAATGAAATTAATATGCTTTTACATGCACCTTTTATGGGAGCTGGCCTAGTCTTTGAAGAAGGAGAAAATAAGGAGCAAGCTAAATATTTGGCTGCACATCATGAACTCTTGGCTTCAGCATTAGCGACAAAGATTGGACATGAGATTGACTCAGAAAATAAAATTGGTTGCATGCTAGCGGCAGGAGATTATTATCCTTACGATTGTCATCCTGAAAATGTCTTTGAAGCTCAGCAACAAAATCATGACAATCTCTTTTTCATCGATGTGCAATCACGAGGAAAATACCCAAATTACCTCCTGAAGCGACTAGAACGTGAAGAGATTGAATTACCTATTCAACCGGGAGATTTAGAACTACTAGCAAAAAATACAGTTGACTTTGTTTCCTTTAGCTATTATGCGAGCCGTGTCGCTAAAGTGGCAGAGCAAGATGCGGACAAATCAGCTGGCAATATCTTTGAATCGGTTACGAATCCGTATCTTGAAGCGAGTGAGTGGGGATGGCAGATTGATCCTCTGGGTCTTCGAATTACGATGAATACGATTTATGATCGTTATCAAAAACCTTTATTTATCGTTGAAAATGGCCTAGGTGCAATCGATAAACCAGATAGTGATGGTTTTGTGACAGATGATTACCGGATTGCTTACATGGCTGCTCACATTAAGGAAATGAAAAAAGCAGTTGAGTTAGACGGTGTGGAATTAATGGGCTATACTTCTTGGGGATGTATTGACCTAGTGTCTGCAGGAACGGGTGAAATGAGTAAGCGATATGGCTTTATTTATGTCGACCGCGATGATTCTGGAGAGGGCACCTTAAAACGAACACCTAAGAAATCTTTTGAATGGTATAAAAAAGTGATTGCCACCAATGGCGAAGATTTGACCAATGAATAAATTTAAAAAGCGAGGGACTTATTATCCCCGCTTTTTTAAACTTATTAAGTCATCTTAAGAGTACTTTTTCTGAGGGAAAGGGTAAAACATGCTATAATTTTTAGACAGGTTAAAGAAATTTGTAGTCGAGTCATGATGGACAAGGTGTCCAAAATATGCTACAATCGTTTATTGTAATTTTAAAAATTAATGTCAAAAAGACGCTTTAAAAATTAAGCAATGGAAAACTGATCCACCTCATACAACGATGAGGAATAAGACAGAAAAGGAGCACCTGTGAAACATTTAAAAAATACTTGGAAATTATTTGTTATAGATTGGAAGAGAATATTCAAAAATCCCATCGCTATATTTTTAGTGGTGGCTTTGATGATTGTTCCTTCATTATATGCTTGGTTTAATATTAAGGCCCTCTGGGATCCTTATGCGAATACTTCCCAATTACCTATCGCTGTCTACAGTGAAGATAAAACACAGAAATTTGAAGACAAAAGCATTAATATTGGTGATGAGGTTCTCAAGAACCTCAAAAAAAATCATCAGTTAGGTTGGCGCTTTGTAGATTCTAAGGCACAACTTGATAAAGGAGTGAAGTCTGGAAAATATTATGCAGGGATATACCTACCCAAGGATTTTTCCAAAGATTTGCTTAGCTTTACGACTGGGGATATTAAAAAGCCTCAAATTGTTTACTCTATTAATGAGAAGATTAATGCCATTGCCCCAAAGATTACCGAAAAGGGCGCCACATCTTTACAAAGCCAAATCTCTGAAGAGTTTATACAGACAGCAAGTAGTACTTTACTAAAAGTGTTCAATAACATCGGTTACGACCTTGATAAAAATATGGTCAGCATTCAAAAAGTTAAAAGTGCTATTTTGACTACAAATGATAATTTAGGTACAATCGATAACTACACTAAACAAGTGGTGGAGCTGCATGGTAAGGTGCCAGAGTTAAAGGAAAAATTAGCTAAAGCGAATGAATTTACAAAATATTTACCTGATGTGGATGCTTTGGGTACAAAAATTGTTGCGCTGAATGGCAAGATGCCAGAGATTAATGAACAACTTGGTGTAATTCTAACTTTACAAGAAAAAATTCCGGAAATACAAAATGCTGGGCAGCAACTAGCCATGATTGATGAAGATTTTGCTTCTGTTGAACAAACCATGACCGAAGGGATTCAAGAAGCTAAAGAAGGCTTGACGATTATCCAACAAGTTCAACAATCCCTTCCAGATATTCAAAGGTTGGGAGACGAAGCAAATGATCTTGGAACAACAACACTTCAAGGAGCCAAAAAACTCCAAGAAGCCTTACCAAGTGTCACAAATAGTGTAAAAATTACGCTTCAATCCATTCAAACGTTTGCTACTGATACTTCATCAATTATCTCAACCATTCAGCAAGCGATAGATGATAATCAATTGTCGGATCAAGAAAAGCAAGATATTCGTGATCTCATTAACCAGTCTATTGCAAAAATTGAGCAGCAACGCCAAGCAATAAAAGGTTTGGTTGATTATCTTCAGCAAGTGCAAGAAAGTACAGGAAGTACCGAACTGGATGCTGCAATCAAAAATTTACAAAGTGCAGATAATTTGTTGGGAGATTTGAGCCAACGGATGGAACACCTTAACACGCTCGTTCAAAATGGAAATGTTTCTGCGGTTGATGAATATCTTGGTGAAATCAGTACAGTGGCTACCAATATTTCTAATCTCGTCGGACAAATTAATGTAGAAAGTATCACAGAGACCTTAAATCAAGTTATTACAAAATTAATGACGACGATTACGGATGCTCAAGGTCTACTGAACAAGGCCCAACAGATTGATTTTGAGTCTTTGTTAAATGCAACGAATAAAACTGTGTCAAATGCAATCACGATTTTGGAAAAATACCAAGCAGAAATGCCGGCTATTAAGCAAGAGGTTCATGATGCCAATACGATGTTAAATGGCAATATGGATAAGATTGTCAGTGCCATCAATGAAGGGGCCTCACTTTATCAAAATGAGTTTCCACTGGTTAAAAACAAGTTGGGACTTGCCGCTAATTTCTTCCAAAATGATTATGCAGGGATCAGAAATGATCTAACCAATACATTAACTACCCTGAATGAAAAAATGCCAGATGTCGAAGCCGCCTTGAACCAAGCCAATGATTTAATACAAAATGATTGGCCAAATATCAAAAAAGGGATTCAAAAGGCCGCTACCGCAATTAAAAAAGGTGAAAAAGAAGTCGATCTTGGCGAACTTGTCAAACTCCTTAAACTTGATGCAACAAAAGAAAGTGAGTTTTTGACACAGCCTGTGGAAGTTCAAGAAAATACGATTTATCCTATTGCAAATAATGGTTCAGCCAGCACACCATTTTATACTGCACTCTGTCTTTGGGTCGGTGCGGTCCTCTTTTCAAGTGTGGCGACGACTGAGGTTTACCTGCGTGATAAAGATAAAAAACGCTACTCCAAACGGGAGCAATTCTTTGCACGGATGCTAACTTTCATCGTTATGGGCTTGGGACAAGCGCTCATTGTTACTTTAGGAAATTATTTCGCCTTGGGTGTTGATGTGCGGGCTCCATTTTACAGTGTCCTCTTTGCCTTATTGATTGCGATAACCTTTATGATTATGGTCTATGTGCTTGTCGCTCTTTTTGGTAATATCGGGAAAGGGATTGCGATTATTATCCTCGTACTCTCTATCTCTGGTGGGGGTGGGAATTATCCTATTCAGGTTTCAGGAAAATTCTTCCAGGCCATCAATCCTTATCTTCCATTTACTCATGCGGTTAACTTGTTGCGCGAGTCGGCAGGGGGGATTTATTGGCCAAATGCCTGGTTTGCTATCGTCATTTTAGTGGCTGTAGCTGTGGTTTTCCTTGTCATTGGTGCTCTGCTCTTCCCTCACTTTGAGGAAAGAACGAAAAAAATTGCCGAACTTTCTCGTCAAAGTCATCTCTTCCATTAATGGAAAAATCTTAAAAAGTTACTGACAGAGCTGTCAGTAACTTTTTTACTCCCATCAGCTTTACTTTTGAGAACGTTTGCAGTAAAATTAAACCGTAGAAGGGCTTGAGTGAAAGCAGATATACAGAAGGGAAGTGAATGGAGACCAACGTCTTCTAAAAAATGACAAACTTAAACAAGCAACAAGAGCAGTTGTATGAGTTGCTCTATAACGTTTTGCTAAACCCGCAAACTTCAGTCAAAGAGCGTACTTTGTTTAAAGGGGCGAGGGATAAAATTGAAGCAGGAAAAGCTTTTGATCCAGTGCTCAGTGAACTTTTTAAACAGCTTATGTATCTTCCTCAGTCAAAACCCGTGGTAGAGTTTGCTGAGGCGGCGCGCCAGAGAATGCGTGTGGGTCCTGGGACCGCTGGGACTACACACGGATTTTCTAATTATCAAACTAAAGAAGAATGAGTCAAAGTTACTGACAGAGCTGTCAGTAACTTTTTTGAAACTTACACTTGGGCTTTAATGGATAGGATTAGACAATAATTTTTGATAAAAGTTTAGAATGACCGATTAGCTTAAGAAAACAAAAAATCTGAACCCTATGAGTATTTCCTTGAAAATATTGTCAATTTAGGTTATAATATCTTTGATTTATAACCTAAGGTTGTGGATTTTCTTGAAAGGAAAAGATATGGAACTCAAAAATAATACGATTTTAATCACAGGGGCGACTTCTGGAATTGGGCTAGAAATGGCTAAACAACTCATGAATTTAGACAACACTGTCATTGTAACAGGAAGAAATAAAGAGAAGATGGAAAGTGTAAAAAAGATGTATCCTTCTCTAAATGTTTATCCCCTTGATGTGACTGATGTCACTTCCATTCATTCTCTTTATGATCGCTTGATAAAAGATTTTCCTAAACTAAATATCTTAATTAATAATGCGGGCTTAATGAAATCTATTCAATTTACGTCAGCTAAAATGGAAATTTTGACAGATGAGATAACAACCAATCTAGCCGGTCCTATACTTATGATTCAGACCTTTCTCCCTCATATTTTACGTCAAAAAAATAGTGCTATTTTAAATGTTACCAGTGGAATTGCTTATTTTCCGTTTGATAAAGCACCGCTTTATAGTGCTTCCAAATTAGGTCTGCATTCGTATACGCAGAGCCTTCGTAAACAGTTAAAAAAGACAAACGTCAAAATTTTTGAGCTTGCCCCACCACGAACCGATAAGCCAATGTTTAGCGGATCAGAAGAAGATAATGCACAAGTCGACAGAATCCCACAAATGCCTATAGAGAAAGTAGTACAGACGATGATTACTGGCCTTAAAAGAGATAAACTTTTGATTCTTCCTGGAATGAGTAAGCTCCTTAGAATAATAGGAAAAATACAGCTATAATTTCACGAGACTGTATTATTGAAAAATGAATGAGTGGGATGATAGCGATCCTATATAAATATAATAAGAAACATTCATCTAGAAGGTAGCTTAGTCAAAGAGACTTATCCATTTTAAACGTACAAATGTTGAGGTATGTTATAATGTAATAACAAACATTTTGAATGTTGAAAAGAGCGTAGGCAACACACTTGAAAATTATTTATTAGTTTAGTGGTGTACGCTCCGGAACTCTTTGAATAAATAGAGAGGAAAATAGTAGATGGATCAAGAAAAATTTATTAAATATCTTAGCTGGATAGCTACTGGTATGTCCGTAATGATGTATGTGTCATATCTTCCTCAAATTGCTAATAACCTTAGTGGGGTGAAGGGAAATCCTATCCAACCTTTGGTAGCAGCAATCAATTGTACGCTGTGGGTGATTTATGGCGTTTGGAAGAAACCAAAAGACTTGGCCTTAGCAACAGCTAATTTTCCTGGGATTATCTTCGGTTTGTTCACCTTTTTTACAGCTTTGTAAGAAAGTAACTTAACTCTTTAAAGTCGTCTTTATTTCTGTCCGTAGGGACAGATTTTTTATTTAAAAAACTCACTTTTTAAGAACTATCCTACGGAGATATCAAAATTAATGAGTGATGATTTTAGTGACGCGCTAAGTAAATATTCGGATTCTTACCCAGAATTTTTCTCCACAAACTCAAAATTCCTATTAGAGAAGTGATATTGTATCCTATTGATTGAGTATGGTATACTAAATATATGACAAAAGTGAATGAAGAACGGGTGCATGAGATATTTAATAATATTTCTGCAGATTATGATAAAATGAATGCCATTATCAGTTTTAAACAACATGATCTTTGGCGGGCGGCTACGATGAAGCAAATGGGGCCACTTACCGGTCTGTCAGCACTGGATTTATGCTGCGGGACAGGCGATTGGACATTTGATTTAGCAACAGCAGTGGGGGAAAAAGGGCATGTAGTCGGCTTAGATTTTTCTGAAAACATGCTAGAGGTAGCTCAAGAAAAAATCAATCAAAAAAAGGTAGAAAACATCTCCTTGCTACAAGGCAATGCAATGGCACTTCCTTTTGAAAATAACACTTTTGATGTTGTTACCATTGGCTATGGTTTACGTAACACTCCTGATTATCTGACTGTCCTGCGTGAAATTTACCGAGTGCTTAAACCAGGAGGCAAGGCGGTATGTATTGAGACCTCACATCCTGACTTACCAGGCTATAAGCAAGCTTTCAATTTTTATTTCAAACATCTCATGCCTCTTTTTGGAAAATTATTCGCAAAATCCTTAAAAGAATATCAATGGTTACAAAAATCTGCACAAGATTTTCCTGACGCTAAGACGCTCAAGGCTCTGTTTGAAGAAGCAGGTTTTATCAGCGTTCGGTATAAACGACATGGTGGGGGAGCAGTAGCCACTCATTTTGCTACAAAATCAGCTAAACCCAAAACTAATATTCGCATTGGAAATAAGTAATGAAACTCAAAGATATTGAAAAATCAACGAATAAAAACCTTTATCTCCTGTTCTTAAGCGTACTCGTGGGGTTATCTGCGGGTTTTTTGACGAGTCTTTATCGCCTTGCACTAGAAAAGGCAGAAAACCTTGGTTTAAAAATTTATAACTTTACAAGCCATCAGTTGCTTACGCTTCCTTTGCTTATTCTGGGCTTACTTCTCCTCACTGCAGTGATTACTTTTTTGATGAAGCGCTATCCCATGAGTTCGGGTTCAGGGATTCCCCAAGTAAAGGGTCAATTGCAGGGCTATTTTAAAAATAATTGGTTCACGACAGCTTTTTCTAAGTTCGTTGCAGGAACACTGGCAATGTTAGGAGGGCTCTCTTTAGGGAGAGAAGGCCCTTCTATCCAATTAGGTGCTTCAATGGGGCAAATGGTATCAAGTCGTTTAGCCGAAACAGAGCGACATAAAAGGATCCTTATTGCCTCAGGCGCTTCTGCTGGACTTTCCGCGGCTTTTAATGCTCCCCTTTCTGGAGTAATGTTCACACTGGAGGAAGTATTTAAGTACTTTTCTCCTCTTATTTTAGTTACTTGTATGGCTTCAGCGATGGTAGCTGATATGGTTTCAAGACTGATATTTGGTGCTGAGCCAGTCTTTCATTTTCAAATTGTTGGTTCAATCGAACTGTCTGATTATTGGTTATTACTTCTTTTAGGAGTTGTGTTAGGGTTCTTCGGAGCATTTTATAACTGGACTTTATTAAAAAGTCAAGGGTTAATGAAAAAGATTAATTCTTCATTTTTAAGAGTTTTTATCAGTTTTGCTGTTGTTGCAGTCACTGCCCTAATTTTTCCGCTTGTGGTCGGGAGTGGACACCATTTAATGGAACGCTTTAGTTTTGGAATGGGACTTGGTTTTTTATGCGTTATTTTAGTTAGCAAGTATGTGATTTCGATGATTTCTTACGCTTCTGGTGTTCCAGGTGGAATTTTCTTTCCTTTATTAGTTTTAGGAGCGAGTCTTGGGGCTGTCTTTGCTACAATCGTGATTAATGGTTTTCAACTGCCCCATCATCTCTTTGCAAATTTTGTGATTCTGGCGATGGCTGGCACCTTTACCGCGATTGTACGTGCCCCGATGACAGGTATTTTACTTTTAGTTGAAATGACGGGATCGTTTGATCATTTGTTGCCACTTGCTCTGGTTTCACTAGTTGCCTATGTCGTTGCAGACTTATTGCATGCTGCGCCTATCTATGATTCATTATTAGAAATAATGCTTGATGACCGTGAAGGAAAACAGGAAGTTGAAGAAGGACAGATGATGTTTGAAACAATAGTGCCTTTTGATTCTATCGCAGATCATTCGACAGTTGCCCAACTTGCTCTTCCAGAAGGGTGCTTACTTGTTTCAGTTCACCGCTCAGGCCGCGATATCATTCCTCAAGGAAAGACGGAGCTCCAAGCGGGAGATTACCTGACTATTTTGATTAAACGAGAGGATGAGCTTCTTGCAAGAGAAGAACTTCGAAAAGTTTTGACTGAAAAATAAAAAAGTGGTTATAACCACTTTTTTATTTTATGACACTCTGCCAGATGAGAGAAAAAAGAAGACCGAGTGCATAGCTGCTATTAAAAAGGACCATATTTTTTAAGGAATATACAAAACTATGGGGGGCAGGAACCTCCTTGGCATGAGCTTTCAAATTCTTTTGAATGAGAGGAAAGGTAAGGAAAGTGACTAAGATAGGCCAGTCGAAAAGTCGAAGTACCAATCCCAGTAAGATGGCAACATAAGAACCATACATCAACACTCGGAAAAGTTTCATTCCAGTGACTCTTCCAATATAGTAAACGAGCGTATAACGGTGATTTTTGATGTCGGTGTCCAGATCTCTTAAGTTGTTGGCTAGCATAATGTTCGCAATAGTAAAAATGAGGGGGAGGCTTGCGATAATGAGTGCAAATACTGCAAAAATAGATCCTGTTAAAGCAAAACGGTTTTGAGAAAAATTGATAGAAAATCTAAAGATGGGCGAGGAATTAGTATTGATCAAAACGACCATTGTAAAGATCCCCAAGCCCATTGTTCCCCCAGAAAATATTTCTCCTAAAGGCATGCGCGACAGCGGAATAGGACCATATGTATAAAAAACACCAATAAAAAATACAACGGCACCCACAAACAAGAAGAGCCATCCTGTGAAATAAGCGATGCTAAGCCCTAAGCTTAAGCTGATTAAAAGCATCACAATAATCAGGTTACGAACAAATGAGGGTGAAAGATTGGCTTGTCCAATAATATTTTGTTCATTTTTATAATGCTCATCCTTGGCTTTGACATAGTCTTGATAGTTATTAATAGCAGTTACGGTCATATCAAAGAGAAGCATCGCTAGGAGAAAAAGTAATGTAAAGAGGGGAACAAATTCGTTAAAATAGCACAAACTGAAAAGTAAACCGATTATAAAAGGGAAGATACTGGCAATTTTAGTCTTAATTTCCACGAGTTCCAAAAAAATTTTAAAATTCATAATTATCCTTTTTTGTTGAATAAGAACACAGTTTATAGAAAATTTTTCTTTCTATATATTAAATGCCTTTGAGAGAGTTAATGAGAAAATAGACAAATACTTGTTATCTTTATCTTACTCACATACAGTTTATTATACTTAATTAAGCGTGAACAATCAATACAAAGCACAATATCTGGTATTTTGTATTAACAAATGTTAATAAAACGAGAATTATTAAGCACGTAAGGAGAGGGTATACTTGAAAAACATTCTGCAATCATTTAATGAAAAGCATATATATTGGAAGTTTATGAAAAAAAGACCTATAAATGAGAAATTTATGTTAGTAGAAGAGGACTATTATGGGAAACATTGTAAAGGAACAGATAAAATCTCATGTCTCCGATTAACCTTAAGTTATAAAAAGAATATCTATTCATAAAAGCAAAAATTGCACACTTAGTATACATAATTTGATTAAGTTTTAGTTAAGGTAATGATACTATAATAAGCCCTCATACGAAATATTAATTTTAAAAACTACATTTTTAAAGCTTTCTGAGAAAATTTAGCTTAATGAGGTTAAGAGTTTAGGCTAAGAAATTTTCTTTTTAAAGAAGCTAACGTCCATAGCGTGCAATGACGTTAAACTGCTTACGGTAATCCTACACAAGCGTTAATAGACTTTATGATGTGTATGGGAAGTAACCATGATGATGGAGTACAGACTGGGCTGTGATAGTCTTATGGAGTAATCCTAGTGGCGAAATCGAAAGGTCTAAATGAAATTCAGTAAAGTTGCTATTTCAACTGGTTTAGTTGCATCGTTTATGTTTGTTGGCGGTATCGCTCATGCAGATACACCTGCTACATCAACACATGATGTTGCGTTAGAAGTTATTAACGGAAGTTACGGTGATGGTGATACACGTATTACCAACTTGAAGGCAAAGGGGTTGGATGCCCAAGCTATTCAAACGGAAGTCAATAATATTTTGACAGGAAAAGTTACTAAAACGACTGTTTCTAAAACTACCACTGTTGAAACACAACCTACTAAAGCTGCATCTACATCTGTAGCAACTACAGCGGGTGGGCTTAATTTGAGCCAAACATCTGGGCAAGTTGATGTTCAAGCATTAGCAAATTATATGGCAAGCAATACAGCGAATGCTGCAGGATACTCTGCAAGCGAGTGGGCGTATATCATTACTCATGAATCTAATGGTCTTGTCAATAGTGTGAATGCTAGTTCAGGGGCTTATGGAGCTTTCCAACTGCTCGGACATGGTGAATACTCAGGGATGACTCTTGCCGAACAAATTGCTATGGCAAGTAAACTTCCAGCAGGAAGCTGGGTCGTATATAATTAAGCGCTGACGAGCACCTCTTCTAAATAAAATAAGTGTGTCATATAAAACCGCTCATAAGATGTTAGGGCTGGTTTATTCCAGCAAAATCAATAATGAAAACACCAAAAGAGTTGGTGTTTTTTTGTTTAAAACTGTTACTAGAAATAATCTTATGGAGTTAAATTAGAAGATGTTCGGTGGTATAACTAAGGATAGAAAATCAAAATTTAGACTTTTTCATGATAAAAAATAAATCTAAATTCTTATTCTAATATCTTATAATAATAGAATAAGAATAAAGACACAGTAGTAACTTGAGCGTCTTTATAACTGTAATAAGAGGATTTAGTAATGAAGCGAATAAAGTATTTAGATGGTTTTCGAGGTATAGCAGTATTGATGGTCCTTCTTTTTCATTTCGGGATTTTCAAGCAAGGTTTTGTGGGTGTAGAACTATTTTTTGTTCTATCAGGATATATTATCACGCACTTTTTAATAATTGAGCAAGGTGAAAGCCATAATATTAACTTGCTCTCTTTTTTTAGGCGACGGATTTCACGTATTTACCCTCCGATGATTGTAATGTTGGGAGTAGTCATTTTTGTGTTCACAAACTTGCCCGTAATACCCATAATTAATAGAGTGCATCAGGAATTATTCTACACTAGTATTGGTGCGGTTAATTGGTATGAGATCGCACATAACAGCGGATATTGGGAATCAGGTACCAAATCACCCTTGCTACATATGTGGTCTATTGCTATTGAGATGCAATTTTATTTAGTCTATCCTTTTTACGTCTATCTTGTTTTTAATATTCAAAGGTTAAAAAATAATTTCCGGGAAAAGTATATCCGATCAACAATAATTTTGACCACTTTTTTGGTTTTGGCAACATTCTATTGTTCTTTTCACTTTGATTTTAACTCTCTTTATTATTCAACTTTTTCCAGAATATCCTCATTTTTGATAGGCGGAATCTTTGCAGCATTGTCATCTAAATATAAAGAACTCTCATCTAAAAAACTTATAATTCCTTCATATATGGTAGTGTGTGTGCTGATGCTGGAAACATTCTGCTTTAAACTTAATGACATGAAGTTGTTCAGGGGAATGTTTCTCTCCTACACTCTTTTAATTGGTTTTTTGATGTTTTATTTTTCAATCACTAATAGAAAGCACCTTTTTAAATGGATATTAGAGCAACCTCCTTTAACCTATCTTGGGAAAATTAGCTATTCACTGTACTTATGGCACATTCCCGTAATTGTTTTTGTCACTCAGGCGAATATCCAAACTATTTTAGGCATTACAATTAGCAATACCCTGGCTTTAATGGGACTGCAATTGATACTTTCTATAACCGTAGCTATTGTTTCAAACAAACTTTTTGAACAATTAATAAAGTTTAAAACATCAAAAATAGCTTTTTCAGTTGTTATAATTTTGCCTTTGTTGATGATTTTGGGGACATCTGCCCCCGCCTTAACAAAAATGAGAATTGTATCGTCTCAACCAGAAATAGCCGAAAAGTGGGTAGGTACTAATCCCATTATTGAAAAAGGTAAGACCCCTTTGCTCATTGTCGGCGATTCATGGTCTCGTCGTATCGCTTTTGGAATCAATCAAGCTCAGAAGGATAGCAATAGTAATGAATATAAACTTCTAGTCTATGGTGTAGGGAATGGCAGTATTATGGATCCTGAATATCTTATTTCAGCAGATGGACAAAGTCTCCCTGCGTTCAAGTCATTCCAAGGTTATCTCAATTATTGGCAAGATGCAATTGATAAATACCACCCTAAAAAAGCCCTCTTAATATTTGGTTTTGCTGACCAGGCCACTATGGTTGTTAATGGGGTGAAAATTCGTATCCCGTCAGAAGAATTTGAGGAAAGATACTTCGTACAATTTTCAAAACTTATACATTTTTTCCAAGATCAAGGCATCCAAATCTATATGACTAATACAGCGAACAATTCACATAGTGTTGCGGATAGGAGTTTAAATAAGTATTCTGATGCAATGAATAAGCTCTTTGAAAAAGCATTGAATCAGCATCCGGATGCGAATATAAAGGTGCTTGATATTCGTTCGCTACTCTCAAATGGAGTGAAAGAAAGTTCACCTTCTACCATAAATTCCATCGTCATGTATGATTATACCAATCATCCTTCATATTATGGAGCGGAGTATATAGGTAAGTATATATTAGAAGAGATGGACCAGTAAAGGGCGAATCAAAGGGTAATCTAAAGTAGGTTACCCTTTGATTATTAGAAAAAGAAATAAATGTAAAGCTTGCAGACCTTTATGGCTTATGGTTAAATGGATAGAGTATTATAAAGATAACGTCACTATTATCATAATGAAAAGTATTTTAATTATCTAGAAAGTTGAACCGCTACTTTAGAAAGAGAAAATGAAGGATATTTTATTTTTGTTCCTGATACTATGGAATGCCTTAGTATTTATAATCTATGCTATTGATAAACATAAGGCACGCTTACATCAGTGGAGGATATCAGAAAAAACTTTAATTAGCTCAGCTTTGCTCGCTGGAGGAGTAGGGGCTTTTTTAGCTGGTATGCTTTGTCATCATAAGACAAGGAAATGGTATTTTCGTATAACTTGGCTGTTTGGTCTTCTCATTGATTTCATTATCATGCTAGGGTTAGCTCACCTCTAAAAATACAACATTATGATTAAAGAAAGGAGGTATCAGATGCATTCTTCTCGCAAACCGATCATTACGTTCTTGTTGAATCTTGTAGTTTTTATAGTAATTATTTTATTAATAAGCCTTGCAGCATATTTATGGTATAAGCGCGTGCTGGAAGTTCTTGTCCCAATTCAGTCTCCTTAGTGGAAATTTTATGGACTTATAGAAAAAATTGCTATAAAAGTTAACTTCAATAAAGGAAAAAAGGATGTTTTCGTTATTATTATCAATAAAAGAATTATTTCAATCTTTTAAGTTTATTTTTAAGTCTAAAGATACGCGAGCTCTCTTTGCCCTAATTATTGCTACTTTAGGGATAGGAACACTTTTTTACACCAGTGTAGAGAAGATGAGTCCACTAGATGCAGTGTATCTGAGTTTTATTACTTTAACAACGATTGGTTATGGAGATTTACACCCTATCACAGCAATCGGTAAAATCTTTACGATGTGTTACGCTACCGTAGGCCTCGGTTTTATGGCCATGTTTATTTCCGTTATAGCGAAATCATTTGTCTATTCTGCACACAACCGCAAGCATAAAAATACGAAAGAGTAGTTGACTCTTTTTTTTTTACAATTATTTACATTTTAAATTGGACGTTTAAAATTACCAGTAACTCTTTGGAATTATGTTAAAACAGAGAAAAGCGAGTCAGATTTCTTGAAGACGTTTTCTTATTATGTTAGATTAATATTAAAGATGTATGCAATAAATTACCTAAAAAGACAGTGCATACTAGAAAGAGGTATTTTATGATTTGGTCGTTAATAGTAGGAGCTATTATTGGTTTGATTGCAGGGGCAATCACAAATAAAGGGGGATCGATGGGCTGGATCGCTAATATC
>NZ_BNDT01000003.1 GCF_014905395.1 Lactococcus taiwanensis | reverse complement strand
TCTACGGGCCTGTCTTCGAGCAGTATCATGCTTAGTTTTGTCAGGGTTTTTTGCTTCCCACTTACGATTTGCTTTTAATTCTTCTGTCATAGTACCTCTATTTTAACATAATCACAGCCTTTACAGAATGCTTTATAAAGCGTGTTGCCTTACATCTGATAAGACCGTCATTTTAAAATAAATAGGACTATAACAGCCCTATCTATCAAGGTTATTTAAGATTTAATCCCTAAAGCTTTAAGGTATGCTTGATCTTTGTCCGAGGTAGCAGGATATTTTTTAGAAACTTTAAAATCTCCCCCTTCATCAATGACTAAAGCTACTTTTCTCAGGCCTTTAACAAAGTAATAAATAGGTTTTTTAGCCCACTGATTAACAGCACCATTTTCTATTAATTCTTTAGTTAAATCTGACATCTCATTGCTGGCTTTTTCAGATTTTTCTTTCATGGCTTTAAGCATTAAAACTGTTGCTTTAGCATCTTCCTCATACCAATACTGATGGGTAATACCGGTATCAATATCGACATTAATACTAGTGTCAATACTTAATGATAGATTTACTGTGCATATCATATATAAAAAACTGTATATTCTTGTATATGCAGTTTTTTATTTGAAAATATTCTCATCATTTTGCTAGTCTAAGACCCGATCAATTAGGAGAATAATCATGTCACTAAATTTTTATTCTGGTCGATTAATACCGATACTTTCATTTACGTATAGATTTGGATCGTCAATCATCTGATGAATTAGCTTCGCAATCGCTCCACGAGAGACATCATGCCCACCAAATTCCTCTCCCTTATACGTAATTTCATAGTTATTTGTCCCGTTGTCAAACCAACCCGGACGTATAATCGTGTAGTCAAGTTGTGATTTTTCTATAATATCTGCTGCTTTCCGATAATCTTTCAAGGCAGGATTATTTCTTAAATTGCCTCCAACTCCAACAGAAGCTGGTATTTCATCATAAATACCCATCGAGCTGATAAAAATCAAACGTCTAACACTAGATTCTTCCATTGCTGCAGTCAAATCTTCAGCCATTTTTGTTAAATTACCAGATAGTGCCGCAAAAACAATATCTTGTCCATCTAGAATATTTACTAAGTCAATCGGATTCATCACTGAGCCTTCTATAGCTAGCTCATTGGAGGTCAAGTTTTGCAAACGTCCAACAGACCGAGAAAAGAGTGTTAGTTTATGATTCGTCGTTTTTAATTCTTTTCGAAGTTCGCGTCCAAGTGAACCAGTTGCTCCAATAATTAAGACATTTGCCATTTTATTCTCCAATCTTTAATAGTGATTTAATTGCTGTACGTTTGTCCATCGCTTCGTATGCAGCTTGAATCTCATCTAAACTAAATTCTGCTGTAAAAACTTTACCTGGATTGATACTACCATCCAACACCTTATCCAATAATAAAGCTTTGTCATGTGTAGTAACAGAAGCAACACCCCCTACAAGTGTGATATTTTTCCAGAAGAGTGAATCAATCCATTCATTATAATCTACATCATGAGGGACACCAACACGACCAATATGACCTCCCGCACGAACAACTTGAAAGGCAGACTCAATTGATTCTTTTGTCCCAACACACTCAAGAGCTACATCGACCCCGACACCACCTGTTAGTTCTAAGAGCTTCTCAATAGCTTCCTTCCCCCGTTCTGCTAAAACAGCTGTTGCTCCAAATTCACGAGCAAGTGTCGCATTTTTCTCATGACGTGACATAGCAATAATTTGTGAAGCTCCACGTAATTTTGCTGCAATTATAGCACAAAGTCCAACTGCTCCATCACCAAATACAACAACGATATCTCCCTCTTTTACATTCGCACTAAATGCAGCATGATATCCTGTTGGCATCACATCTGCAAGAGTTGTAAGAGAAGCTAATTGTTCATCAGTATAGTCTGAAGGTTGTCCTGGAATTTTAACAAGAGCACCATCTGCATTAATTGCACGATAAATTTCACCTTGATATCCACCATTAACACCTTCCGTTGCATTTGGGCAATTTGCTTCAAATCCTGCAAGACAAACTTTGCACGTTCCACAACCATGAGTGAAAGGTACAATAACAAAATCACCAGTTTTGAAGTTTTTAACCTCCGCTCCAACTTCTTCTATCACACCAATCGCCTCATGTCCGACAACGCCTGATGGACGTGCAGAAATCCCCCGATACCACCAAAGATCAGAACCACAAACACAAGCACGAACAATTCGAATAATTGCGTCCGTTGTCTTTTCAATAGTGGGAGATTCAAATTCGCGAACTTCCATTTTCCCAGGTTTAACAAAATAAGCTGCTTTCATAATTTTTTCTCTTCTTTCTTTTTTTAATAACTACTGGCTTCTGAACCTGTAATTCTCCAAACATCATTTATTTTTACGAAGTGATAAATTTGTTGAAGTCCACCCGACCACATGCTCCCCCAAACTTGAGCTTTGACCTGGTTTTTACCAAGTAACTTTGCTGAGTGATTATTTATTTCCAATACTTTAACATTTTCTTCTGTTGATTCAAAAAACTTTATCTCACCAAAATCAATCTGCTCCAACCACTCTGTAATTGGTTGGATGTAACCTGTCATATGTTTTAAATAGGCCTCTTCTGTAAAAAGTCGACCTAATCTTGCTGTCTGTTTACTGACCATCCAATCATTTAAATCCTTATAAAGGATAATAATTTTTTCTGCATCTTCCATTTTATCTTTTCCTTCCTAAATTAGTAAACAATAATACTCCTAAGCCCAAAGCATTAAATGCAACAACAAACCCCATTACCATGTGGTAATAAGATAACCAGTTTCCTAATACATTTGATGTGAAGAGAACAACAATTGAAAGTCCTACAGGCCCGCCAATTTGATGTACCGTATTTGTCATACCACTTGCTGCTCCTGACAATTCTGAGGATACCCCCTCTACGCCTGCAGACGTCAAAGGTGCCAACAACCAACCTTGTCCAATTCCCACAAGAATCATAGGTAAACCGATTGTAAGCAAATAACCATTTCTTGGATCAATAATTGCCGAAAGCAACATCCCTACAAGTAAAATCCCTTGTCCAAGAATCATAACTTTGTTATTACCAAGTTTCACAGTCAGACGTGGTAGATAAAGAGCCGCAATAAAATTAACAATTGTCAGTGGTAAGAAGCCCATACCTGCTTGAAAAGGGGTAAAACCATAATGATTTTGCATGATTTGCGGGAGAATGAACCAATAAGTTAACATTGCCATCATAAACGTAAACCGTGCAATATAGGCTCCCGAACGAATACGATTTGTAAATAAAGCCAAGGGCATAATTGGAGAGGTTTGAGAATGTTCCCAAACAATAAAGAGTACAAGGATTAAAGCAGATAAAATAATCAATAACATGTTACTTACTGTTATACCGTAAACGAAAAGCAAAGCGAATATGACTGAGAAAAAAGCACCTAGAAAATCAATTTTAGTAGTTTGTGGCTCATTTTTATCAAAAATTTTAAATACAGTCAGCATAATTAAGAATATCGTAAAAGGTACATTAATTAAAAATCCCATACGCCAACTGAAAGCACTTGTTAACCATCCACCAAGGAGAAGACCAACTGATGAACCAATCCCAGCTGTTGCCCCATAATAGGATATTGCTTTCATGCGCATCTCTCCTTGATAATTATCCATCAAAATTGCTAAAGAAGTTGGTGCGAGGATTGCTGATCCTACTCCTTGAATTGCACGAAAACTAATAATTTGCATTGGATTCTGTGACAGACCTACTGCAAGAGAACTCAAACCAAAAATAACTAAACCAGCAAGGAAAATTCTCTTTCTACCAACAAAATCTCCCAAGCGCCCCGCCAATAGTAGGAAGCCTCCAAAAGTGATTGTATAAGCATTAGATACCCAAGAGAGTTCTGATTCATTTAAATGTAACTCTGAAGCAATTTTTACCGTTCCGGTAAAGATAATACTATTATCCATCAAAATTAAGAAATAGCTAAAGAGAATAATAAAGAGTACAATACCAAATTTTTTATTTTTCATTCTTTCCTCGTTTCATTTTTTATTTATGAAATTATTATAAAAAAAAAGCATTTCTCTGTGAAATGCTTTTTAAAATAGTGTATATGCTTTTTAAGCATAAGAGCTATTCTTCTTTTAAATATTCCTTGATAAAAGCTTTTGTGGCTGGAGTTAATGGTATGTTCTTTTTCCATACTAATAACGAGTGTGTATATACTTCTGGTCTTAGTGGAATAGTTTTTAAATCAGGATAATTACGAATGAGCGCTCCTTCAGTTACGACTACTTCACCTATGCCTGCACGAGACATTTCAAAAATATGAAAGCCAAGATTAAAACCACCTACAATATTCAAGTCAGTCACCTTACTCCCCATCCAATCTGCAAAGTATTCTCTCACTTCTGAACGTTCTGAGATAATTAGACGCTGTTTTCTCAGAATTTCAGGAGTAATATACTCTAATTCCGCAAGCTCTGAGTCTTCATGCGTGAGTAAAACCCATTGTTCCACAACATCAAGGCGTTCCACATTGTACTTTTCTGTTGAAGCAGGCTCTATTAAAAATGCAATGTCGACAAGACCATTGTCTAGTTTATACTTGATATCATCAGCATTACCCGAAAGAATGGTAAAAGTAAAGTTAGGGTAAATATTAGTCAAATTTTGCAGAGTTTGAGCAATTTTTACTGTGGTTAGCCCTTCTAGAGCACCAATTGTTAAATGACCCGTTAATTCCTCTTTTTTACGATCACTAAATACTTTTTCCGTATTGCTCGCCAATTGTAAGATTTCTTCAGCTTTAATTTTTAAAAACTGTCCATCCTCAGTAAGTAC
Source organism: Lactococcus taiwanensis (assembly GCF_014905395.1). Classification (GTDB taxonomy): domain Bacteria; phylum Bacillota; class Bacilli; order Lactobacillales; family Streptococcaceae; genus Lactococcus; species Lactococcus taiwanensis. The sequence goes on along the minus strand of NZ_BNDT01000003.1, from coordinate 322,150 downwards.
TAAATGTTTTCCATCTCGAATAAAAAGTTGCGTATCAAGTTCTAATTCTAAATCTTTAATCTGACGTGACAGGGTGGGTTGAGTAATGAATAACTTTTCCGCCGCCGCAGAAACCGTACCAACCGTTGCAACTGTCCAAAAATATCTTAATACACGTAATTCCATTATATGATTTAATTCCTCATTGTTTTTCTTAATTAATTTGGTGAAAACTATACCTATTACTACAATATATTATAACATTTTAAAATTATCACCATTATCCTTATTGAAATTGTATTTAAAAAAGTACTATCATTCAAAAATAGGGAGCGTTTATAAAGCCTTCGGACACTTATGTTTAACTTAGAAAGCAACCTAACGCTCCTGCACTCGGCATGCTTAGCATAAAATAAAAAAACTCAAGTGAAGTATTTATTCTCTGAATTTTTTATCTTTAAAGTATTTTCCTTATTATTTTTGCAGGAACTCCTCCAACAATAGAATTAGCTGGAACATCTTATGAACTGAGTTCCATCAAAATGAATGATCCAGAAGAAAAGAAATTGGCCATACTTAAAGCCATACAGTAAATTGAGAATAAGTTTGGTTCAAATACAGTTTTAGATGAGGACTGCTACAATAAAACTGACTCCTATAATTACACTTAAACAAAGCTCCATCCAATAACCTTTAGGATGCCTTCTTCTCAAATGCCTTAAATACCTTTTCATTTACCTAGTCCTCAAATATTTTATAATTTTTACATCAAAAAAACTGCTCCTTTTAGGAACAATTCTATACTTATTTTGTAATTAGTTAGCTTTTAAATATTGGAACACTTAGTGGCCTATTCTATTCTAGCATATAAACTTGCTATGTAAATGGCGATAGCTTCACTGACGCCAACTCTATCTGCTAAATCTGCTAAGCCAGCAGATTTGCTCCAAACAAACAGATAACGACACCTTAATATGCTGCTACTAACGTTTTATTAGTAAAAGTTTGGCTAGTCAAAGGACTACTTCCTTGTGTAACCGGATTAACAATTTTACCATTCTTTTTGACTTGAATATTTTTAATTGTAGATTTTGCATTCGTATAGTCATGAAGAATATACGCATTCCCACCAGGTACCAGTTTAGACTTATATTGACCCACTAAGGTCCCATTAACAAAAGTTTGCATGTAACCAGATGTAAAATATTTAACTTGTAACTTCACACTTTGACTATTAGCAATGCGTGGGGCATTTGTTTTAACGGAATAGAATTGTTGACCTGAAGTTCCAGCTCCTGCAGGAAAGTTTATGGTCGTTACATTAATTCTACCTTGTGCAAAGTTGCTATCATTTCCTGCTTGATAATGTAGTTCCACTCCAATTTGACCACTTGTACTTCCTGAATTGCCAGCAATTACAAATTGATTTTCATAATCACTACTTCCCCCAGATAATGATACGTCCGCAGAAAACTCAATAGCTGCTGGAGTTGATAAGTTCTTGTTATCAAAAGCTTTATTTGAATAAAGAAGACGATAAGAACCGGGGACACTTTGTTCTGATCCTCCGACACCTGTAACATTAATATCCACTTTCTTTGGAGCTGCGGTAGCTGCTGGGGTTCCCATTGTTTTCCAAGCGACAGCCCCATACTTCCAACCCACATTTAGTAAGCTGTTTTGTTCATAGGTGTTGGTCGTATAATTATGTGAACCAGATTGAGCGTTTGGATTGTAGGCTACATAGAGGTTAGTACTTCCGCCTGAGTAGAAAGCAGCTTTTCCTCCATTGTCCCAACGCCATCCTTTACTGACAAGACTTTGAGCTTCGTATTTGCTCAAGGTGTAGTAGTGATCTCCTCCACGTGCGTTTGGATTATAAACACGGTAGACAGCTTTTCCGGAAGTTGCAGAATTCCAACCCAACCCTTCATCTCGCCATCCTACACGATTTAGATTGGCTCGTTCAGCCGAATTTTTTGTGTAGAAATGTTCACCAGTATTCTTGTTATATAAACGATAAACTGGGACGCTAGTGTCTGCATGAACCTGTGTCGTGATTATTGAAACAGCTCCGAATGTAGCAGCTGCACCAACAACCATCAATAAATTTTTCATTTTCATAAGTATTACTCCTTTTTAAGTTAATTTGAATAATAACATTACCAAATTTAATCACAAACCATATAATCAAGAAAGCACTAAACGTTAAGAAGATTGCTAATCCCACAGAGGTTCCTTCATCATGCATTTTTCACTCCTTACTCTATTTGTCACGTATGAGGTTTTACAATATTATTTTATCATAAATTTCATGTTAATTAAATAAAGCTTAAAAGTTTTATTTGCCTTTTCCAATCTTTGTGAATGATCGTCATGACATATTTTCCTTTTTCCGATAAACCTTCTGACTCCGAAAGGTAAGCTTATCTCTCCTGATGCACTCACGCGCCGTCTTAATCTATTATTGAAGCAGTTTAGTTACCCTCCTATAAGCTGGATAACTTATGAGATGATACATGGATATGTATATTGCCAAACATAACCTTTCTGACCAAGAAATAGAGAAACTAAAGGTAGAACAAACGAGCACTCGTGACAATATGTTCTGTTTTAATGTTTTTTTCATAATCATCCCCTTTATATTTGTACGCCACCCCCATTATCAAATTTAGGGTAGATAGATGTATTTTATAATACACAACTCCTGTATTGTAAGCGATAGAGCTAAATCACAATAAATTTTTTAAGTAAATCTTTATAGAGTATATAACAATTTAACTTACTTTCTGCGATATTTGAAGTATACATACTTCCTTAAGCGCCTTGCTAGAATCAAAACAGTGATTATAAAATAAAAGGGTTCTCAACTCGTTCAATATATTTTTTTAATAAATTTGTATATATTCTATAACGTCAAATATTGAGGAAAGATTAAACCTTTAACTCTCATCTATGCCTGTTCAACCCCTTACTTCTTAACATAATAAAGCAGCCTCTTTCGAGACTGCTAATTTTTTTAATTTCTCAATTTCCGGTAACATAGAATTATTTCAGATGCATTAAATGCTATTTTTCATCTCGAATACCTTTTCTTTTTTTTATTATAATTGCTGAAGAACTAACAGATAACGTTAATAGTGCTCCAGAAGCTAGAGCAATGAAGGGTTTGCTTTTATCGTCTCCTTTCTGAGGCTTCGCCGGAGAAGGAGTCATCTTATTCTTTTCATATCTGTACGTTATAATTTGAGCTGTATCACTTAGTGCTCCAGTTGCATTATCTGGAAGTTTTGTACTATCCAAAGTATATCCATCAATCGATAATTTATAAGTATCTCCTGAAGCGTCGTAAGTTTTTCCTAAATCCCCGCTAATGATTTGAGGTCTATGAATCTCATAACCATCCGCATTTATATATTTTATAGTTACATCAGCAGCCTTACCCATACTAGGTTGCCACACATAAGTATCAGCATCATTCGATCCATCAAAATTGGTCATTAAGTCACCAGATGACCAAATGTTTTTACCATTAGGAGAGCTCTCTGTACCAGTCCCTACATTTTGCCATTTACCTGTAGGAGTATAGCGTGTAATATCTTGCAAACCTGCGCCACTACCAAAAATGAAATCAGGTCCTAATGTTAATTTTTTTAAATAACGGGGGATAAAAGAGAACATATCCTTCATACTCTGTACTCTTCTGGTATTAAAGGTCGATAAATCTAAGCCTGTTAGTCCTCCACAATTAAAAAACATCCGAGACATAACAGTAACGTTAGAGGTATCAAAACTTGACAAATCTATCTCTTTTAATCCTGATAAATCACTGTCAGAACTGTTCATAAACATGCCTGACATATTAGTAACTTTTGAAGTATTAAAATTTGATACATCCAAGCTGCTTAGTCTCGAACCAGAAAACATACTACTCATGTCCGTAACATTAGTTGTATCAAAATTTGATAGATCTAAGCTGTTTAGTTCTATATTAGAAAACATACTGCTCATGTCTATAACTTTGGATGTACTAAAACTTGATATATCCAAGCTGCCTAATCTTGCACCCGAGAACATGCTATTCATATTCGTAACGTTGGAAGTATCAAAGTTTGATAGGTCTAAATTAGCTAGTTCTACTTTAGAAAACATGCTACTCATGTTTGTAACGTTGGAAGTATCAAAATTTGACAAATCTAAGCCTATTAAATGACTATTAGTCCTCTGATAAAAAAACATGCCTGACATGTTAGTAACTTGAGAGGTGTCAAGTAAATTTAAATTATTAATTTGAACCAAGCTTCCTAAATCTGCAAATAAATATGATGAGTCTGAGTAAGCTGTTACTAGTCCTTCAAATGTAATTTTCTTAATTTTATCTTCGTATTCGTTCCAAGGAGAGAGCATGCTTCCCTTATTACTGTTATAACTAAACTTTCCACTTTGAAGGTGCAACACTCCATCAGTATCTAATCGCCAAGGCGAAGTACCAAAAGTACCAGAAGCGATCCAATCGTATTCAGTAACTTCTCCTTTAACATTATTTATAACACCTTTGGTTTGAATCGCAGTCGGAGTGATGATTTTTGTTTTTTGCTCTTGATTTTCATAATCATTCGAACCACTTGACGTCCTATCATAAATGGCTGGAGTAGCACTGGTTCGAGAAGATAGGCTATCATTACTCACTAAGTATTTTGTAATTAAACCTTGATTTAAAGCCACAGGATTAGTTCCCGCAACTACTGGAGCTGCACTAGGGAAAAGAATAACTCCTAGTACAGCGAGCGCTACTTGTTTTTTCATATATATATATTCTTAGTTACCTCGATATTCTTTTCGAAACCGTGGTAAACATTTTCTTATCACTTTCATTATTAGGAGCGATGACCACTACTTCTGATCACTGTTCTATTAGTTTGGTTGTTAAATTATTTCTGGTTATTAAAAATCTCCATTAAGATATGTTCACCAATCTATGGGGTGCTTAGCTTCCTGATCTATTTAAATACACGTGGAGACTTTCTTTCTTAAAACTTGCATATTCTCTACTCCTTCAAAAAATATTTTAAGCATATATCAATTAATTTATTCGTTTATATGGTAAAATTCAGCTATGTTAGTATGATTGGATTATTGTAGCAATTTGTCATTGGATAAAAAACGATAAATATTTAAAACTTCATTTCTTTTCTACATATTACGAGTGGAAGCTCAGATGAAATTGGAAAAACAACAACTTAAAATATGATAGGACACGATAATTTATATTCAAGAGCTAAAAATTAAATTTTTACATATATTGTACGAACAGCATAAAGTTTACTAGGGCGGAATTATAAAATTACTCAATTGTAAAAATAATTATGAAGATCAAAGCCTGATAAATATTCAAAAATTTTTTATGATTAGTGACCACTGGCCCTTTAATACTCGTGAGGACCGTCTCCGATTAGACTACCGTTCTTAAACTCCAGTTTATAATTATAGCAAAAAAATATCTCGCAATCCATTAATCGTATGTTATTCATAGATTGACTAACTGCGAATGAATCGTATAAAATCCTAAATACATTATTTTTTTACTCAGATGAGTTTCTGCAAGACGATGTGTATGCCCCCAATATCGACGCCTCACAGCAGTGAAAGCTAAAGCTATAGGTTCTGTTTTTGGATCAAAACTATTCGTATACTTTTAAAGTCATAATTAATTAAATTTTCGATTATTGGGACAAAAGGACAATTCTTTTGGATGGTTTGTATTAAGTATTATAAAATTTTTTAAAAATCCAGACTCCGATTAAGTATTAAGCCCGTATAATACACCCGAATGTTTAATACTTACTTCTGACTATTTATAAAACTAACCATATCCGTAAAATAAATACCCTGCAATACATCACTCCTGCAGGGTATTTATTTGTTTTAAACTAATTCAGTATAATTAGTTATTTTACTACAACCGCATATTTACGGGCATTGTAGATGGTTTCAAAAGTCGTTTTACTTAACCAATATGAACCACTGATCGGATCAGAAACATGTACCTGATTACTCGATTTGTTATATCCATCTAGCGTAACAGCATGATTATTATTAACAGCTGCTCCAAACGGCCATGCTCCCCAACGAACTGGTTGAAAATTGATTGTTACCCAGGTAATAACGGGATTTCCAATCTTTATCTGATTGACTAAGGAGGATACTGAACTTCCTGAAATATTTTGGACATTCCCATATTTCTTTGCCCAGGCTGTAAGAGGAGCTGGATATATAGCAGAATAAACACTGCTACTTTCTATAAAGGGACTTCCTACAAAACCGTTATTAGGGTTACCATCTGGAGATTTAGGTATCGTCTTCAAAAATTGTATTAACCCCCAATTTATAAGCTTACCTTTATATTGTAGGGCTTGTAAAAGAGAAGCTCCTTCACACCCGCTAGGGGCACCTAATACATATTGATTATAATTGTTCACTCCTAATAGACGATAATCCTCATAGCTTGGTTGACCTTGCCCGACGGCTGACCAACTTATCCCTTCGTAACGCCATCCCATCTGTCTAAGTGAATCACGCTCATATGAACTTAAAGTATAATGGTGCCAGCCACTATTAGGATTGTACATTCTATAAACTGGTATTTTTCTAACCCCAACATATGAATACCACCCTATCCCTTCATAACGCCATTTAATTCGTTTTAAATTATCTCTTTCATATGAGCTCACAGTATAGAAATGCTCCCCATTATTAGGATTATAGAGACGATAAACGGGGGTTCCTGTTGTAGGGGCTTGCCAACCTACACCTTCATAATTCCACCCAACTTTTCTTAGTGAATCTCGTTCATACGAACTTGAAGTATAAAAATGTTCCCCACTCCTTGCATTGTAAATACGATACATAGCAACAGAACCTATTGGTGTTAATGCTCGTGAAGAGCTCTGACTAAATTTTCCAGATAATAAAGGTTCACTCGGAGTTTCAGTAGTTTCTGCCTCATCTTTTCCTGCTTTAATGGGTGCCTCTAAAATAATATTCTGCCCGTCTAGATTTATAGCACTACCAATCTCATCAGCATCTACTCCAATTGATAAGATCATTACTAAACTAACTAATATTCCTAATACTAAACTTTTCTTTTTCATCTATTCTCCATATTTCTATACGAGATATTTCAACAACTATACTTTCTAAAGCATTTACAAATTTTGGTCTATTTTTTCTAGAATCCTTAAAAGTTCAACTCTTTCGTTTTCTGTTAGACTGCTAATTAAATTACTTTCTGATCTATCAAAAATCTGATTAATCTGTTGAACGATGCTCAGTCCTTTCGGCAAAATATAGAGGTTTTTTTGTCGTTCATTATCTTTAGGTATTCGTCTTTCAATATATCCATTTCTTTCTAATCCCTGGAGCATACTGGTAATACTAGCACCTCTCCTGTGAAAGACTTCTGCTAAATCTTTTTGAATCAAACCCTTATCTTGATTCTCTGCAATATAGGCGATTACCCTTGCTTGCTGCTGATTAATTTTTAAATCTTTCATCGCTTGGTTAGAAGCTACCATTGATTTTTGCGAGATAGAACGAATTAAATTTGAATAGATTGTGTTAGTCATGACAACTCCTACTGTTTAGTTTACTAGTTCTTACTCCTTAGTATAAATTTATTTAACTGATTTGTCAAAAGCTAATAATTAGATTTCTAATAGTTAACGTTTGACTTTTAACATATATTAAGTTATTATAACCATTGTAAATTAGAACTCTAACTATTATAGTTCTAATATTATGTCAGGTAATTAGAAAGAAGAACAATAAAAATGAGTAAAAAATCCAACTCTTATGATCTTAAGGAAGCGCCTATCAGAAAAGCAATTGCTCACTTATCAATTCCCATGATGATTGGAATTTCCGCTACAACAATCTATAACTTAATCAATGCCTATTTCATCGGTCTTGTCCGTGACACAAATATGATGTCAACAATCACTCTAGGTTTAACAATAACCATTGTTTTCATGGCTATCGGAAACCTTTTTGGTGTGGGAGGTGGAACCTTTATTACTCGCCTGCTAGGTTCTGGCGATAAAGAAAAAGGAAAGAAAATCGCTGGTTATTCTTTCTATATGAGTTTAACCATTGGTTTATTTATTGGACTTGTTTCTCTTTTCTTTTTAAGTCCGATCGCTCATATTTTAGGAGCAGACGTCGCAACTCTTACTTATACTAGAGAATATGCTGCAGTTTTATTAGGTGGTGGTTTTAGTATGATTTTAAACTATGGACTGGAACAATTAGTTCGTGCAGAAGGCGCTTCAAAAGAATCAATGTATGGAATGTTCGTTGGGGTTGCGTCTAGTATTGCCTTAGATGCCCTCTTTATCCTAGTTTTAAATCTTCATGTTATTGGGGCTGGACTTTCAATGGTGATCGCAAATCTAGCTTCTACTGCTTATTATGTCTGGTTTTTAGAAAATAAAAGCGAATCGCTTAAAGGATTTTTAAAATATTTTAAAATCAGTTTAAAAGACCAATTTGAAATCTATAAAATTGGGATTGCAGAAGTTTTCAAATCAGCATTTATGATTGTCACAACACTTTTGTTAAATCATTTTTCTGTTCAATATGGTGATAATGTTCTTGCTAGCTTTGGGATTGCCCTTAGAATCACTCAACTGCCTGAATTTTTGACCATGGGACTCTTTTTAGGGGCCATTCCACTCTTTGCCTATAGTTTTGCTTCAAACAATACTCAACGATTAAAAGAAGCACTTAAAGAGTTAACACTTTGGATTGGCGGAATTTCTATTCTCTTTGCTTTAATTGTCTATCTTTTTAGAGTTCCTGTCATGCAACTCTTTACTGATGATAGTGCAGTAATCAAAGTGGGCTTAATCGTACTAGCCGCACAACTGGTTTCATCTGTCTTCAATGGTTTTTCTGGATTATTTACTGGAATTTTTGAAGCTTCTGGTCTAGGTGCGCAAACTGGGGTAATGTCTACTATCCAAGGGATTCTTTATATCCCAATCGTCATTATCTTACATCATTTTTACGGATTAACTGGCCTCATCTGGTCAATGACCCTAACAGAAGGAATTGCCTTTGTAGCAGGTCTCATCATGCTTATCCCTTATTTATTAAAATTACACAATGGGGAGTTAATAAGAGAATAAAGGAAATTATTCTTATACAAATGTTATAAGTGATTAAGTAATTTATGCTATTTATTCCTCTACTATGAAAAGGACCTTTATTTTTAAGGGTCTTTTCACTATGATATTATATAGCCTCACGGAACTCTATAACTTATCAGCAACTGCTCCCAGTATCAACAATAATAAGATACCGAAGATAAGAATCATGACGCTCTCGATAACAGCTTGGTTATTTTTTTTCATATTTGCCTCATTTCCTTAAATGTTTACTTGTTCTAAAAATATTGAATTTGAACAATCTTATTTAAGTAGACATGATCAAATCATCGTTTGATGCTCCAGAAATTAGGAATAAAGTGTCTCAAATGTTAAGAAGTTTTGACCGCTTTCACAAAACGTTGTGCAATCTCTAATGGGCGTGTTATTGCACCACCGATAACCACTGCCTCTACGCCTAAATTCATTATTGCTTTTGCTTGTTCTGGAGTCTGTATCCTTCCTTCAGCTATAACAGGAACTTGTGCATTAAGCAAAGCTTTGATTAATTCGATATCAGGACCTTTTTGCACTTTACTTTCATCTGTATAACCACTCAGCGTTGTACCTACGAAGTCTATTCCCGCTTGATAAGCATTTATACCCTCTTCCAAAGTAGCACAATCTCCCATAAATAATTGGTTAGGGTATTTTTCCTTTATCTTTCTTATAAATTCGTTAATTGTAAGTCCATCATGCCGATTTCTTAAAGTACAATCAAGAGCGATAACTTCGCATTGTATAGCTACAAGCTCATCAACTTCTCTCATGGTTGGTGTAATAAACGGTTTTTCTGGCAAATAATCTCTTTTGATAATACCTATGATAGGTAAATCAACCATTTTTTGGATTTCGGTGATATCCCTTATAGAGTTCGCTCGAATCCCAACCGCTCCAGCCTCCGCCGCAGCCTTGGCAAGGAAAGGCATAATTCCTCCCACCTCACTATATAATGGTTCACCTGGTAATGCTTGACAGGATACAATGATACCACCTTTGATTCGTTCCAAAAAGTCTTCTTTTTTCATTAAAATTACTCCCTTTTTTATTAAGTTAGTCATTTCAATATAGCATGCGCTTTCATGTTTGTCAAATTTATAACGTATAAATTGTAGTTTTTAAACAACATTTTTGAATATTCAGAAATTTTATTCTACAATAGGTTTAATCACTCTAATGGAATCGGAGGTCTTCAAATGGAAAAACTCTCAAACGCACTGCTTGTAGCAAAAGATGCTCACCTTTATTTTTTCGACTCGTTAGATGAAGCAGATGTTATTTCAGGAAAAAATCTAATTACCTTCACTAATAGTCCATTGGGTAGACTTAAGTTATCACATTATAAACTCATAATTTTTCTAGATTCAGGCTTCCAAATTTATTACCCTAAAATAGTTAAAAATTACACAAACGCTAAACTTGTTCTCTTCTTCTGGAACCATCTCACTGGGTCTCGGGCAAGGTTACTTCAGCGTTCGAGATACTCAAATTTGATTGATGAGTACTACAGTTTTGATCCTATAGAAGCAAAAAAGCATAATATTTTTCATAACTCAACCTTTTACAAACCTTGTATTACCCTAGAAGAAAAAACTCCTAAATATGATTTGTTTTTTGGTGGTAATAATAAGGGTCGCTCAAAAATCGCTCAGCTCATCATGGAAGAATGTCAAAAAAGAGAAATTTCACTTAATCTTTTTATTGTTGAAGGAGATAAGGGACATGACAATAAAGGTTATATTCCATATAAACAGTTTTTAAATTTTTTAGTTTCTTCTAAAGGGATATTGGAAATTATGCAAAAGGATCAGACGGGTTTAACTCTAAGAACAATGGAATCACTTTTTTTTAAGAAAAAATTAGTCACAACAAATCAAGCTATTAAACATTACAAATTTTATCATCCAAACAATATTTTTATTTTGGGGGTTGATTCTATTGATAAACTCCCTGAGTTCATGAAAAAGGATTATTACGATTTGGACATAGAGCAAGTTAACTTTTTTAATCCTTACAACTGGATACAACGATTTTTTATACCCACTAGATTTAGTCTGTTGGAGGAATATCATGATAGCCTTCTCTCTTTACAATAATTTTATAAACCTAAAAAAAAAAAAACGGTTTGTAAATTACAAATCGTTTTTTAGGAGTTCAGCAGCAAGTAAACTTTAATCAAAAGTTTTATTCCACTGAATTTTTTTGTAAATCTGCCCGTTTCTTGTTTCTAGAATAGTTAAACTGCAATTACTAATCATCGGCGTATTTCTTATTTCAGAAATACTTTCTCCTAAAAGATACTTCATCACACTCATTAGAAAAATTCCATGGCTAACGATTAAAACATTATTGTTTTTGTTTTTATTATAGATTTGCTGTAAAACTCTTTGACCTCTCTGAATAAGATGTGTATATGTTTCTCCACCAATACTAGAGGGATCAAAAATTTCTGGGTGATGAAAATAATTATCAAATTGTGGATGGTTTTGCTTTGTTGAAACTATAGTACCATCCCAGCTACCCAAGTCCATCTCCCTTAGTTCCTCTTTAATAATGATTTCTCTAGGCTTTGAATTATTCTCCATCAAAAGATGAGCTGTTTCTAATGCCCGAGATAGAGGTGAGGCATAAACCTCTGAAAATTCTACCGATTTTAAGTTCTCACCTAAAAGAATTGTTTTTGCAATCCCCTCAGTTGTTAAGGGAGTATCTACAGTAGCCCCATTAAATCTACCTTCACTATTGGTTCTAGTTTCACCGTGCCTAACAAAATAAAATTGTGTCACTATATCTCCTTGCAGCAGCTATTTCTTTTGCTTAATATCTCTTTTACTACACATATATCCTATGCAAAAAGTTCATTTTCTTTCGCTAACCCATAGTTTAGGCTGAATATAAAACGGAATCAGCAGCATTTTTCCAGCCTTTTCTCGCACGATTAAAGATTTATCTTCTAGTCGCTCAATCACCTTGAAAAACTGCGGAAGAGTTAACTCCATTTTTTTAAAAAACGTTTTTGCTTCTGTATCAATTTTAGTAATTCGATAATTTTTATTTACCATTGCTTGGTCGAGTGAGAGTTCGATTTCATTTTCAGACCAAAATAATTCTGCTGGGATTTCTGATCCATGCGGATCAGCTACTGGATAATCCATCAAAGCATATAGTGCCTCTATGAGGCGAGGCGACGAGGCATGTTCCAAATCTTCGGCTTCATGGTGTACTTCATCCATACTATAACCCACTTCTTCAAATAAAAAAGTTTCCCATACACGATGGCTTTTTATGATAAACCTTGCCTGAGAAATACCTAAATCCGTGAGCGAGACACCATAATATGGCTTATGTAATACCAGATTTTTTGCAACCAAACGCTTAACCATTTCAGTAGCACTTGGAGAAGAAACTGATAATTTTTTAGCAATTGCGTTAATACTGACACTTTTTGTAGTCGTTGAAGTTATTTTTTCCAAGTTATAAATCGTTTTAAGGTAATCTTGCTCATTCTTAGATAGTTCCAGCATCATATACTCACTTTGTCTTAATATCTAGCTCATTATAACATAAGCTAATGGCTGCTTTCAACGATTAGAAATTTTTTAATTTACAAAGAATTAATCATATTATTGGCTAACTGTTTTGATATTTTTTCAATTGCTTGGCTGGTAGAAGATCCAAAGTGGGGAAATAGTAGCACATTATCTAGTCCAAGTAATGGATCATTTTCATCCAGAGGCTCTTCTTCAAAAACGTCTAGAGCTGCACCAGCAATTTTTTGTTTTTGCAAAGCTTCCACTAAAGCTGTAGTATCTATCACACTTCCGCGGGCAAAATTAATTAGATAAGCAGAGTTTTTCATCCTTGATAGAGCTTCTTTATTTATTAAATGGTACGTTTGGGAGTTGCCAGCACAGTTTAGACTTATAAAATCTGATTCTTCTAATAATTTTTCAAATGAAACATTTTCTACATGATGCATTTTTTTCTGACTTGGAGTATAACTGATCACGCGCATACCAAAAGCCAAACATCGTGTAGCCACTTCTGTGCCTATAGTACCTAACCCAACTATACCAACTGTTAAATTACGTAGTTCTTGTCCCATTCTTAAAGCTTTATCAGGAGAAATATTTCTTGACCATAGTTTACGTTTTACGAAACAGTCAGCAGCCATAGGTTCTCTTGCTAACATGAGGATACTCATCAAAACTGCATCTGCTACTGAATGGCTGTTTGCCGCTGGGGTATTCACAATTTTTATTCCACGGGCTTTTGCTGCTGCACTATCTACGTTATCAATACCCACACCAAAACGACCAATTACTTTGAGATGTGGTAGGACATCCATTTGTTCTGCTCCAAAATGACCTCCAAAAACAATAATTCCGATAGCTTGTTTTCCTTTTTCCCGTAAAGTCTCAACTTCAATATCAGAACACTTAACCAATTCATAGCCTGAACTTAAAAATAACAATTTAGCATTCTCATCTATTTCCTGAGGTAATAAAATTTGTTTTTTCATATTACTGTACCTTTCATAATTTTTATATCTTTATTATAATTAAAAAAACACAGAATATAAAACTTCTGTGTTTTTTCTTTTATGGATTAACTCTAGAGTAATTCTCCATATCTTTTGATGAATATTTTTTTGAATAAAGTTACAAGCAACATATAAAATACTACCGTAAGTAACAACCATAAGAAGAAAACCATGGGAAGTGGCGTTAATCCGATAGAAGTACCAAATGGCGAGAATGGAATAAGAGTGAGGCCAACAATACCCGAAAATGTTAACAAAGTTAACGAAGCTGACGCACGACTTTGTATAAAAGGAATTTTCGGTGTACGGATCATATGGATAACCAGTGTTTGCGTCCACATAGATTCCACAAACCATCCTGTATGAAAGAGCGCAATGAAACCTAAATATGCTGGGCTTCCAGGGGTTAGTGTACTAAAATCACCAAATGTAGCAGGACATATGACGAAAAACATCAATAAGTAAGTTGTAATATCAAACACTGAACTTGTAGGTCCAATCCAAAGCATGAATTTACTTACGGAGCTAGCATCCCATTTTCTTGGTACAACAAGATACTCGTCGTCTACATTATCCCAAGGGATAGCCGTACAGGAAAAATCATAGATCAGGTTCAATAAAATAATATGAATCGAAAGCATTGGAATGAAAGGGAGAAAGGCACTTGCTGCCAAAACTGAAAACATGTTTCCAAAGTTAGAACTCGCTGTCATTTTAATATACTTTATCATGTTAGCGTATGTCTTACGCCCTTCGATAATCCCCTTTTCAAGCACCATCAAATCTTTTTCAAGTAAGATTACATCTGCTGATTCCTTAGCAATATCAACAGCAGTATCGACGGATATTCCAACATCCGATGCTTTCATTGCTGCTGCATCATTAATTCCATCCCCCATATAACCGACACTATTCCCGCTATTCCTAAGTGCTCTAACGATTCTAGATTTTTGTTGAGGTGAAAGTTTGGCAAAAACACTCACTTCTTTTGCGGTACTTTCTAATTGTTGTTCATTCATTTGATCTATGTCTGTCCCTAAAACAATCCGATTTACGGGTAGACCTACTTGTTTACAAACAGAACGTGTAACTCTATCGTTATCTCCAGTTAATATCTTCACCTCAACACCATACTTATTAAGAGCTTTAATAGCTTTTACTGTAGATTCTTTTGGAGGATCTAAAAATGAAAGATAACCCATCAAAATCATATCCGATTCATCATTGATGGATAGTGTATTAATTGGAGATGGATTGAGTTTTTTGGCTAAGGCAATAACTCTCATTCCATCATCATTTAACTTTTCAACCTGAGAAAGGATATGTGTGCGCATTTCAGAACTAAGTGGGACTATATTCCCCTCATATTCAACTTGGCTACAAATAGAGAGCATCTCTTCTACAGCACCTTTAGTTAGCAACTGTGTCTCTGAGTTATTATCAGCATTCGCTTGGATGACAACACTCATACGGCGTCGTTCAAAATCAAAAGGTATCTCATCTACTTTTGTATATTGCTTTTCCAACTCTAACAATTCAGGATACTCAACTTGTTTATCCTCTGTCGCTTGGATAATTGCCAAATCCATTAAATTTTTTAAACCTGTTTGATAATAACTATTAAGAAAAGCATGTTTCAATACACGTGCATCTTCTTTTCCATCAATGTTTAAATGATACATTAATACTACTTTATCTTGGGTGAGTGTACCAGTTTTATCTGTACAAAGAATATTCATAGAGCCAAGATTCTGGATTGAATTTAAATTCTTAATGATGGTTTTTTCTTTTGACATCGCTACAGCACCTTTAGCCAAGCAAGTCGTTACAATCATAGGGAGCATCTCTGGCGTAAGCCCAACAGCTACGGCTAAAGCAAAGAGACTTGCTTCCATCCAATCTCCTTTTGTAAAACCGTTAATGAACAGGACGATAGGCACCATTACTAGCATAAAACGGATAAGTACCCAAGAAACTGAATTAACCCCTTTTTCAAATGTAGTTTTATCGGGTTTCTCTGTAACGGTTTGAGCCATCTCTCCAAAAATAGTATCATCTCCAACAGCAATAACTATTCCAAATGCACTTCCGCTAATTACATTTGACCCCATAAAAGCAAGATTAGGTACCTCTGTTAGGGCATCATATTGTTGCGTAGGCACTTCATTATATTTTTCAACAGGCTCGCTCTCCCCTGTAAGTGAAGCCTGACTTATAAATAAATCTTTGGCTTGCAGTATCCGAAGATCTGCTGGTACCATATCTCCCGCTGATAAATGAATAATGTCTCCGACTACGACCTCTTCAATGGGGAGTTCTTTACTGCCTATTTCCTTTCGATGAATATTTGTTGTTGTTTTAATCATCTTAAGTAAATTTTCAGCAGCGTTTCCACTTCGCGTTTCTTGAATAAAGCGTAAGACACCTGATATTAAAACCATCGTTGTAATGATGATTAAAGCCATTGGATCGGATTGTCCGGGTTCAGCTAAGATAATATCAGTGAAAGCTGACACAAGGGCTAAAACAAATAAAATTGCAGTAAAAGGGTTCACAAAGGCCTCGTAGAGTCTTTTGATAAAAGATATCTTTTTACCTTGTGTGATATTGTTAGAGCCATAACGTTCACGCGCAGCTTCAACTTCGTTATGTTCAATTCCTCGATCAGAGGAGTTGTAAGTTTTGAATAATTCTTCTTTTGTTGCGTTCTTTGCATTGACTAATCTTGCATTAACTTCTTCTTGACGACTAGTTCCTGTGCTTGTAAAATCTTTTCTGTTTATTTTCTTCATTGGTCTGTACCTCTTTTTTTATTTTTTTCTAGATGTACAGCCCCAGCCTTTCGGGCTACATTAAATTAAGGTAATGAAAACGGAAATTGTTTTCTGGACCTTGTTATTTAGCTGCGGCCTATCAGGGTCAGAGCTGTTATTACATTGAGTTTCCATTCCGTTTTCACCTCCTTTAAGTATAAAAAAACCTTGCCTACGTGCTTGAACGTAGACAAGGGAATAATTCCAAAAAGATTGCATGATAAAGCGAACCAGTTCCTGTCATCGTTCAAGCTTTAGCTCCACAGGGCAATGTTGTTGCACTATTTCATGCCTTGTTTTTCGACATGAACTGTTGGCCCTCTCATCGTGTCTCCACGACTCTGCGGCAGCAACCCGTATCCCTGTGGTAGCCTCACCTACCGATGGCTATGATAACCATAACCAAAACTATTATATCTATTTAACGTTTTTTTGTCAATTCTTTTTGTAATTTTTTATTTGATTCAGTTTTAGAAAGCTGTATTTGCTGCCCAATTATAGGTTAAAAATTTTTTGTTATTAATCTTATAGTGCTGTTTGGCTGGTTGTTTCATAAACTGTTCAATAGCCCTATCAGCAGCCAACCAACCTCTTGGTCCAAAGTGAATAGTATCTCCAGAAGCATACTCCGTATTGTACATATCGGTAAAGTCTGCAATCTGGTTAAACCCCTGATTTTGTAATTGAGTTTTAATCTTTGAGCTAAAGGCTTGCAGTGTCTCTTCCGATACCCCCGTATAACTGGACCAGGTCCCGTTAACTGGCTGTATAAGGAACAAGATATCGTTATGATTTTTTGCAAAGAGGTTCAAAAGTTGCTGAAAATCAAGATATTCCGGACTAGATAAATAGCTAACATTTACTTTTTTATTTTCGATTGATTTATATTTAGACTTGATTCTTTTATTCCAAACGTTGTTGTTAATCTGGAAAGGATTGTTATTTGAATTTTCCTTACCTTGGTCGTAGGCCAGTTGATCTAAAGCCTGTCTTTCTGGTTTTTTTGGAAGGTGTTTTTCATAAGTCTTTATTTTTTGAGATAAACCAATTTTTCCCGCAACTCCTTGAGATAATTTAGAAAATAGAATGTCCTCTTTCTTCCAAAATTGAAGGGAGGTGCTAACTGATAACCGTTGCCAACTCGTCAGTGATTTTTTAGCTGCTAGCCGTTCAAGTGCGGAGTGAATTGTCTCTTCTGCTTCCAATGATTTAAACTGTAAAAGATGTTTAGCAAGTTGTGTCGTGGTGCTTGATTTAGGATTAGCTGTTTTCATCCAACTATAAATTTCACCTTTAGAAACAAAATTTCTAAACTCTGGTTCAACTATCCCTAACTTAGAAAACCATTGAGGACTTATGATAAAAACCATCTTACGATTTTTTAGCTCATGTGCAACAGAATTCACATAAAAAAATTGAGTCAATGTCGTGGTTCCTGGTTGCCCTACGAGGTAAGGTGTAAAGCCAGCAGGATATTTTGAAAAATAGGCACTCGGGTGGAATGAATCGACATGTTCCATTTCTGATGAACCTAAAAGAGGGAGGAAACTTGGATCTGAAAAAGCTTGTTTTTTTATAGAATATCCTGTAAAACTAGGGGTATTCAATGGTGATTGGGCAAAATCTGTTAGTTCTCTTTTAGTATACTTTCCCCCAATATTAAAAGGAAGAAATATTAAGGAAGCAACTAAAATTAAAGCTAAAATCAATGGAGCTCCTGCTTTAAAAAATTTAATTTTCATCGATTTTTTCCTGAATGCGTTCTACAATCTTATACGCTGTATTCCAATCTTCACGGTCCATTTCTGATGGAGGAAGACTGATATCAAAAGTTCCTTCTAATTCCACAATGAGCATAATTGCTTTCATTGAGTCAAGAATCCCTTCTTCAAAGAGGTCCATGTTTAAATCTTCACGAAATTCGTCTGTCCCTGACACTGATTCAATAATATCAAAAATTTGTTCTTGCATTTTCTTCTCCTTATAGATGAAATGATATGTTTATCCTAATAATTAAAAATTAGGAAGTGGGTAATGGGGGTCTAAACTATGCATAATCGCATAATTTGGGATTCCTGAGAAAATCAGAAAGCTCAACATGACAAGATTAAAAGTAATAAAAATACTGATTGAGGTCGTCCATTTATTATCTGGAATATGCCAATTTTTACGTTTTTTTAGACGCTTCCAGGAATCGAAACCAATCATGAGAAGCGCGTGATAAATTCCGTAGAGTACATAATACCAGGTAATACCATGCCAAAATCCCATGATAAGCATATTGGTCAGATACCCAATATTAGAAATTGTGATCATGTTTTTTGACCATTTTTTAACCATAAAGGTTTTAACTAAGCGCATGAAAACAAAGTCACGAAACCAAAAGCTCAAGGTCATGTGCCATCTTTGCCAAAAATCATGGATATTTTTTGCTAAAAATGGTTTGTTGAAATTATGAGGGAGGTCATAACCCATTAAATTGCTGACCCCAATAGCAAAAAGCGAGTAGCCAGCAAAGTCAAAAAACAAATACAGACCATAAGCATACATAGATTGGGTCATATTCCAAAAGTTAGGATGCAATGTTGCTGAAATCGCAATACCATGCAGCCAATAAGTATCAATAAGGTACCCAATGATAAATTTATAAAGGAACCCTTGAAAAATTCGAGTTATTCCCTTATTTAAAAAATCGAGATATTTGTCTTGGGTAAGCGGGGCACTAAGTTCTTTTGTAAAACGACGAAAGCGATCAATTGGTCCAGATGAAATAGTGGGGAAAAAATAAAGAAAATACAAAAATTCCTTTATAGGGACCGCTTTAATCAAACCATCTCGCATTTCCATAATCATGGCTATTGTTTTAAAACTAATGTAGGAAATTCCCAAAAATCCAAGGAGGGAAGGGGGATGCGGCATTGGATAAATCAAAGGATGGATTTTCACAATAGCAAGAGGTAGGATTGTTAAAAGGATGGCGAAATAAAATATAACATCTTGATTTTTCTTTTGCTTAATCCGGTACCACTCATAAAGTTTAATAAGAAGTGTTTGATATATCCCAAAACTAATCAGTGCCCAGAGGGTTCTTGTATCAGAAAAAGTTAAATAAAGAAATATGAGGGTAAATAATACTTGATACCACATTAGTTTTTTACCCCAAAGATGAGCAACAATAATAGGAATCAATGCTAAACCAAGGATAAGAAAATAAAATGGAGTTGAATATGGTTGCATGTTTGATCACCTCACACTTTTTCAGCAAGTGCCTTGCGATCAACTTTACCATTTTGAGTTAGTGGAAAATCAGTAAGATAAACAAACTTGGTTGGCATCATATAGTCCATGATCGACTGGTATAAACTTGCTTTGACTTGCTTTGTAAACGCACGTTCAGAAGCTTTATCAACAAATTTTTGATTAGTTTGAATAAAGGCTACGAGTGCTGTCACTTTATGCTGATCATTCGTTTTTGGTAAAACTACTGCTTTTTCAACTGAGTCAGACTTTTGCAAATTACTTTCAATGTCTTGAAGCTCAATCCGATACCCATTAAATTTCACTTGAAAGTCGATTCTTCCTTGATAGTGCAATAAGCCATTCTCATCCAAATAACCTGCATCGCCTGTGTGATAGGCCGGTTGACCCGCTATACTAAAAAAGGAAATGTTTGTTTTTTCCAGATTTTTATAATAACCTTTAGCCACCGAATTACCAACTATAATAATTTCATTATCTATAATCTTGATCTCAACACCAGGTTTAGCATAACCGATAGGTAGACGTTCATATTTTTTCAAAAGTTCTGGTGTAATTTTTATGGAGGTTACCGCGCCTGTTGCTTCTGTTGGTCCGTATGTATTGAAAATACTTGCTGACGGAAAAGCGGTCAATAATTTGTGAGCTGTTTTGACGGTCAGTTCTTCCCCACAAAAAATAAATTGTTTTAACTCAGGGTGAGTTGCTTCCTGAAAAGAAGGTTCTAATAAGCAAATGTCAAGAAATGAGGGAGTCGAAACCCAAGTATTAATCACTGTACTGTTCAACCGTTCAAATAAATGTTTAAAGTTTATGGTTTCAGCACGGGAGATAGAGACCAATGTTCCACCCGTCGTCAAGCTGGGATAAATACTGAAGATTGAAAGATCAAAACTGTATAAAGCTTGAGATAAAATACGGTTTTGATCAAGTGTTAGAAAAGCCGTGTTCATCCACTGTGTGAAGCTCTTCAGGTTGTTATGACTCACCTCCACTCCTTTTGGTATTCCTGTAGTACCAGAAGTATAAATGAGATAAGCGCTCTCCTCACCAGAAACTGCATGACTGTAATCCAAAGGAGGTAACACATTCTTGTCAGTGAAACTTTGCCAGTCTAAATCCTCTACAACAAGAGTATCATGGAAAAGAGCTGTAAATTCAGCTTCAAGTTCTACTGACGAGATGGTCAGTAAAGGGTTAGCCGCAGTATAAATCATTGCTGTTCTTTCAAAAGGAGTATGGGCATCAACCGGAATATAGGGATGTCCAAGCAAATTTGTGGCCAACATCGCAGCCAAAGTCAAAAAATTATTCTTTCCAAAGATTAACAGTGGTTCTTTTAATTGAGTTTCTTGGTCAGTGAATGTTTTACTGACCAGTCGGTCAGTAATAAGTTTTGAAAGTTCATTCACAGCACAATAGAGCTCTCGGTAGCTGTATGCTTTATCCTTTTCCTCAAAAGCAGTCCGTTCAGGGTAAGATTTCGCTTTTTCTAATATTTCTTCTACTAAATTCATAATTTCTTCCTAAAATTCATTGTAAATAAAGTGTGCACCACCTGTGTGACTATACGAGTACAGATAGAGCAAAATTAACAATATCACGAAATAAAATAAGGTTTTCCCGATAAATATACCGATCTCTTTTTTGTTCATGATTTCCCCTTCATTAAAAAGATGTACAATTTCTAAATTTTTTATTGTAACATTTATGTACTTATTCTAACACAGATATGAAAAAGAAAAAACTTACATTTCTGTAAGTTTTTTGAAAATAAAAAACTGCAGCTATTAGGCTGCAGTAAGGGATAAAAAGAAGGAGGTGGGGATCGAACCCACTAGTTTCTCCCCCATAGAGTGGGTTTCCTTCATCATTTGATATCTTAAGAATAACAATAAAAGGGAACGCTGTCAATAAAAGCGCTCGCAAAATAATTTAAAGCTCAAAAAAGACCTTGGAAAATCCAAGATCTTTTCAAAATCTAATAAGTTTAAAGTCTTATTTAAGAGTAACAGAAGCACCAGCTGCTTCAAGTTTTTCTTTGATGTCGTTAGCGTCTGATTCAGAAACACCTTCTTTAACAACTGTTGGTGCACCGTCAACAAGTTCTTTAGCTTCTTTAAGTCCAAGACCTGTGATTCCGCGTACTTCTTTGATAACTGCAACTTTTTTGTCGCCAGCTGAAGTCAATTCAACGTCGAATGAATCTTTAGTAGCTGCTGCTTCACCAGCACCTGCTGCTGCTGCAACTGGAGCTGCTGCTGTTACGTCAAATTTTTCTTCGATTGCTTTAACGAGTTCAGAAAGTTCAAGGATTGTAGCTGTTTCAAGTTCAGCAACGATGTTTTCAATGTTCAATGCCATTTTAATATTCTCCTATTAATTTTTTAGTTTGTTGCGTAAATCCGCCGATATAGAGTAAGTTGCTTAGGATTAAGCAGCTGATTCTTCTTTTTCTGCAACAGCTTTGACTGCAAGAGCCACGTTGCGGACAGGTGCTTGAAGCACTGAAAGAAGCATTGAAAGAAGACCTTCGCGGCTTGGAAGAGACGCAATAGCTTCGATTTCTTCTTTAGAAGAAACTTTACCTTCAATTACACCAGCTTTGATTTCAAGATTTTCAGCATCTTTAGCGAAATCAGCCAATACTTTAGCAGGTGCGACAACATCTTCGTTAGAAAATGCTACTGCTGATGGGCCAGAGAAAGCTTCTGACAAACCTTCAAGACCAGCTTTTTCAGCTGCACGACGCAAGATTGAGTTTTTAACAACTTTGAACTCAACACCTGCTTCACGCAAGTTTTTACGAAGTTGAGTATCTTCATCAACTGTCAAACCACGTGAATCTGCAACAATAATTGATGCGGCTTCGTTCATTTTTTGTACGTAAACATCAACCAATTCTGCTTTCTTAGCAATTGTTGCTTCATTTACTTTGTAATCGCTCATTTTTTTACCTCCATTTTATTTTGGTTGTAGAAATAAAAAATCTCTACACACAAAAGACATAGAGAGTTCAATTATCATTTTGATATTTGTCCTCGGTAGGAAGTTTATGACTTTCGTCCCCTACTGTCTTCGGTCAGTTCTTTTAGAACCTTATTAAGTATAGCAAACTTTTTTGACGATTGCAAGAGGAAACTTACTTTTTCTTTCAAGCAATATTTTTTTCTTCCTTTGTATCTGAGAAAGGTTTAATTATAACAATCTTCTCCTTTTTTTTGGGTTTGCTTTGATCCAATTTTATAGCAAGCCATAAAACCAGTTCATAAGCAATTCCAAAAAGGAGACCAATCCCTACAATCGGTGAGATTTCTTTTATCCAGCTCATCATGCGACTTATCCATTCCTTCAATCTTCAATTTGTGATTCATTGATTTCTTCAAAATTATCTACGACGGGGCCAATGATGCGGAAATTATCTCCTTCACCAAGGTAAAAGTCTTTATACTGCGGGTCAGGATTAATGGAATGAATTCGGAATCGACCTTCCTCCTCAAATACTTGCTTAATATATAAACGTTCTTCGCCCAAATCTCCTTCAGCAATTGCATAGACATCTCCACTTCGCCCAAAACCAGTGTTTAAAAAAGTAGCAATAGAAAAATTAGGGAAATCAGGTTCCATTGATTCACCTTTAATTCTGGCAGCCCCATCATAGCGCGAAAGTTTTTCCGTCGTATAAGCTTTGTAATGATGACCAGAGTTACTCGCTGTTTGACCAAAACCAGCCGAAAGTTCTTCATCTTCTACAATAGCATAATTAAGTGAGGCACGTTGATAAGTTTTTAAATCCACGAGGTTTGTCTTATTTTGCTCAAGGAGAAACTCAGTAAAATTAACTACCGACTCTTGTTGTTCGCTTGATAAAGCCCGATAATTATCCATCAACTGTTTTTCTTTATTATCAGTTTTTATGATGAGTTCTTGAATGGGGATTTGGTAAATCGCTGAGAGCTTTTCTAAAAGTTCTAAAGTAGGATTTGTAGCTTTTTGCTCCCAAAGGACATAAGCATTTTGTTTCATTCCGAGCTTTTGAGCCAATTGACTCTGCGTGAGTTTCGCATTTTTTCTTAATTTCTTTAAGTTCTGACCAAAATTCATACACTCACCTCCTTATTTCATCTTAATCGTTCTTATATTATACCTCTAAATGATTATCTTGTCAATTATTTTTATCAGAAAAACTGATACAAAGAAAAACCGCTGCTATCAGTGGTTTTTCATAGTTCTTTTTGTAACGTTTGTATTCGATACATGTCCGCGTAATAACCATTAAGTGCTAAAAGTTGGTCATGATTTCCTCGCTCAATAATTTCTCCCTTGTTCAAGACTAAAATCTGGTCAGCATCTTTAATCGTTGATAATCGGTGAGCAATGGCCATTGTCGTTCGATTTTGTCGCATATTTGTCAGACCTTCTTGAATAAGCGCTTCAGTTTCAGTATCAATATTGGCTGTTGCTTCATCTAATAAGAGAATTTTCGGATTACGCACAATCGTTCGAGCAAAGTTAATTAATTGACGTTCACCGGCCGAGAAGGCAGCCCCACCTTCAATTACTTTGGTTTCGTAACCATTTTCTAAGGCTTTGATGAATGTGTCAGCCTGGACAAATCGAGCCGCTTCTTTGGCAGCTTGGTCAGTAATCTGTGGATTCATCATTTTGATATTGTCAGTAACTGACGCAACAAACATAAAGGAATCTTGCAAGACTAAACCAATTTTTTTCCGAAGTTCTTCTTTTGAATAACTTCTAATGTCCTGATTATCAATCAAAACTTGACCTTCTGTGAATTCATAGAAGCGCATAAAGACATTGATAATACTCGATTTTCCCGAACCTGTATGACCTACAAAAGCAAGCGTTTCTCCAGGATTCACAATGAATGAGATGTTTTTCAAAACTTGATGTTCTCCGTCATATGAAAAACTGACATTGCGAAATTCAATTTTTCCTTCCTGAATGATTGGAGAATTGCTGACAGATTTTCTGTCAGTAAATTTTTCATCAACATTTTTACTGACAGAAGTTGAAATTCCTTGTTGTGGCGCAAATTCTTTTTCTTCCATGATTGTCTTGATACGACTAGAGGCTACCAATCCATTTGAAAAGTTTGATAAAGAATCCATCAATCCTGAAATAGGATTAAAGTAAATTTGTACATTACTGATGAAAGCATAAATTAAACCAGCCTCAACCACTGCATGTAGACTTCGATTAGAATACATCAACAAGACAACAACTATTGAGAGGGCCATCAAAAAATTAACTAAAGGGCTCAACAAAATCCCATTAATCTGAATCACTCGTTTTCGATAACCATAATATTCATCATTTGTTTTTTCAAATTCATTTCCTAGTCTGCTCTCTTGACGAAATTGTTGAATAATTCTCATCCCAGAAATGTATTCATTTAATTTCGTATTCAATTCTGAACGCTTAGCAAGCATGGCTTGATAAACTTTTGTACTCACTTTTTGATAAATCAGTACAGCCAAAATCAATAGGGGAAGAATCAACAACATCACAAGCGCAATTTGGTGGTCAATAATAAACAAAGCAATGAAGGCAATGATAATAGAAAGCAAACTTGTTAAGGCATTAAACAAAGTCTGCCAGAAATCAAATAAATCGGTGTCATTTGTGATTCTGGTGATTAACCAACCCGTCGGTTTTTGGTCAAAATAGCGCATGCCTAGCTGATGAATTTTTCGATAAACTTTCTTACGAATGTATTGATTAACAAAAATCGAACCATTTTGCAGATAATTCCA
This sequence comes from Lactococcus taiwanensis, assembly GCF_014905395.1. Lineage (GTDB taxonomy): Bacteria > Bacillota > Bacilli > Lactobacillales > Streptococcaceae > Lactococcus > Lactococcus taiwanensis. The sequence continues at coordinate 296,577 of NZ_BNDT01000003.1, read as the reverse complement.
TTTGAAAAAGAAAGCAATTGAATTGATTATTGCTAAAATCAAATAAAGACCTGCAAAATAGAAGATAATCTGGTCAGTCGCTTTCATGGGTGTCAAATAGGAATCCATAAAAACGGACAAAACAAAAGGCATAAGTGAAGCCAGAGCAGTTGTCATCACGCTAAAAACAAAAGCCCAAATAAAATACTTTTTGAAAGGTAATAAGAATTTGAAAATAAATTTAAAAACTTGCCAACTTTCTCTGACAGACATTTTGTCAGTAGATTTCTCCATTTTCTTCTCCTTCCCGATTTACTGACGAACCTGTCAGTAAATTCTCATCTTTATCATTCGCTGCCAAATGACTTTCAATCTGTTGCATTTGCCACATTTGAGCATACCAACCTCCAGATTTAATCAAATCTTCATGCAAACCACGCTCAATCACTTTTCCTTCGTCTAGCACGAGAATTTCATTAGCTTCCATTACTGATGACAATCTGTGACTGACAACCAGCGTTGAACTTTCATGACGTAAGGCCTTCAAATTTGACAAAATTAACTGTTCAGTCTTGGCATCAACAGCTGACAGCGCATCATCTAAAATCAATATTTTAGGCTGAATAAGTAGCGCCCGCGCAATAGATAACCTTTGCTTTTGTCCACCAGAAAGTGAAACGCCACGCTCGCCGACCAAAGTATCATAACCTTCAGGAAAAGCAATAATATCCTCATGAATTCCAGCTGTTTTAGCTGCTATTTCAACTTCTTCTTGACTCGCTGACATCTTAGCAAAGCGAATATTATCTCTGACAGACATCGAAAATAGAAAATGTTCTTGCGGAACATAACCAATCGCTGGCAAATATTCATCTAATTGATAATCCATAATATCATGGTCAGCAAAAGTAATATGTCCTTTGTAATGGTCAAACTCTCGCATTAAAAGTTTAATAATCGTTGATTTTCCAGCACCTGTTCGTCCAACCAAGCCTAAAACATGACCTTCTTTTAAATTAAATTGAACTTTTTCCAGATTACGCCCTTCATTCTCATTTGGATAAGTAAAACTTTCAATATCAAAAAGGAGTTGACCTTCTTTTGGCATTTTCAAAGCACCTTCAGAAATTTTTGATTCCGCTTTTTGAGCTAATAATTTTTCTACTCGACTGTATGAAGCTCTTCCACGTTCAATAACATTAAAAAGAACACCAATAGCAAACATCGGCCAGACCAAATTTCCGATATAAGTCATAAAAGCAACCAACTGACCAATCGTTAAAACATGGTGAACAACATAGTAGCCCCCTAAAAGAATGGTCAAAGTATAAGATAAACCAACAATTAAAGTGATTAAAGGATCGTACATTGAGTCAATCCAATTGACCCTGATAAAGGCTTTATCAATATTATCTAACTTAACTTGGAAATCAGCCATATCTTGTTCTTCTTCACCAAAAGATTTGATTGCTTTCATTCCTGTAATCGATTCTTGGACTTTATCATTCATTTCAGAGAAAGTTTCTTGTGCATGTTCAAAACTCACATGAATTTTATCCCCCAAAATTTTAGATACTAGCGCGAGCAAAGGCAAAGGAAGGACAGCAATAATCGTCAAACGCCAGTCAATAAACAAGAGCATAGCAATGATTGTCATCCCACCTGTCATTAAAGAATCCGCCCAAGTCAAAACCCCAAGTCCAGCAACACTCTGTATCGCTTGCAAATCATTTGTCGCATGAGCCATCAAATCACCAGTGCGATTTTTTTGGTAAAAAAGAGTATCCATTCGCAAAAAATGCCTGAAAAGCCGACTGCGGATTATTTTTTCCAGTTTAAAGGCTTCACCCCAAATATTTGTAGACCAAATAAAACGAAAACCATATTCAACAAGTCCGGTGCCCAATAAAATACCAGAAAAACTCAAAATTAAAGGTAAAGTCAAGCTGCGCTTAACAATATGATCAATAATTTTTCCGATAACTAAAGGTGGTAGCAAGTGAGTTAAAGAAACAATAAAAAGGGCTAATAGGCCCACGCCATAACCTTTTTTCTCTGCTTTAAAAAACCACCATAAATCTTTAAAAATTTTCATACAGTCTATTCCAATTTATTATATAATATTCTAAATATTAGTATATCACAAAGAAAGCGATTAAAATAGCTTTTTTACAGAATATTTTTCAAATTTAAAATAAAAAAAGAAGCTCACGAGTTGTGAAACTTCTTTACTTTTAAACTAAGCATTATAGAATTTTACGACTTTATTTTTCTTAAATACAGCGACAATCAATCCAAAAACAAGAGCAAAGATGACATACTGCAAAGCATTAAATGGTAATACCACAGTAATCAGATAGGTTGGATTCATCGTAAACGCTAAAGACCCGATATCAAAGAGATGCGTTGCACCAGTAAACAGCTTATCAACGTCAAAGCCTGCAGCGAGTCGATAAAGGGGCAGAGCATAAAAGACATTTAGCACCATCATCACGAGGACTGAGGCAATCGCTGCAAGTAACACACCGATCGTATAATTCTTAATCGAAAATTTTCTTTTCGTAAAGAACCATACGATGGCCATAAAAATTCCTAGAGCAATAAAGTTCATCGGTATTCCTATCCAAGTTGATGGGCCTTGATTAAACAAAATGTACCATAAAATTGAACGGATAAATAGAATAATGAAACCATCACCCAATCCCAATGTAAACACCCCTATCAATACAGGTATAATTGACAATTCGACCTTCATAAAGTCAATCCCTGGTAAAAGCGGAAACTGTAAGATGGGAAGTAACAGTACCGTTGAGAGTGCAGCAAGCATGGCTATAATAACCATCCGACGCGTTTTAGACATAAAAAAACCTCCAAATATGAGAAAATAATTCTTCAAATTTCGAGGAAGTTGATAGACATTTTTTTGTTTGGCCAAAAACAGCAACCTTAAAAAACAGGTTACAGCACAAAAATTGTTCATCTTCTTCCATCCAGACTTTACTGTCGCTAGCAGGTTTTCACTGCTTCAATCGCCGTAGCGAATCGCGGAGTCATAGGGTCAAAGCCCTATTTACCGCCGGTCCCGAATTACACGGTGCCCTGAAGATAAACTTATTATATCATAAAAATAAGCCGCATATCAAGAATTTTTATTTTGATATAAAAAACGTCCTCAGGACGTCTGGTTTATTTTGTTTGTGCCGCATTGATGAGTTGAGAAACTTCCTTTTTACTTAGACGACGAAATTGCCCGACAGGAAGGCCCTCTAAATTGAGTGGTCCATACTGGATACGGCTAAGTTTTTGCACAGGAAGCCCAACTTGTGAGAACATCTTCTTCACTTGATGATTTTGCCCTTCGTGTATCGTGAGACTAACAATTGAATGATTTTTAGTCTTATCTTGCTTAATGATTTCATATCGCGCTGGACTAACTTTTTTACCTTCAATTTTTATCCCCAACGTTAATGGACGCAAATTTTCTTTATTAGCTTGCCCTTCCACTTTAGCCACATAGACTTTTTCAACGCCATGGCGAGGGTGAGTCATAAGGTTAGTAAACTCTCCATCATTCGTTAGTAAAAGCAGACCACTCGTGTCCCAATCCAGTCGCCCAACAGGATAAATCCGTTCCTTCACTTGAGGCATCAAATCCATTACCGTTTGGCGACCTTTTTCATCACTTACAGAAGAAATATAGCCACGCGGTTTGTTCAAAAGGTAATATACAGGTTCTTCATTGTAAACGGCAACACCATTTACCTCAACAATATCCCCAGCTACCACTTGATAACCCAAATTGGTCATCGGGGTATGATTAACGCTGACTTTACCATTCAAGATCAGCTCTTCTGCTTTACGTCTACTCGCGACACCTGCATGTGCTAAATACTTATTAATTCTCATTTTCATCACTTTCATTAAATAAAATTTGTTCTTCGGTTGCGAAGTTGGCTTCATCGATAGTAGGGAGTTCTTCCAAACTATTAATTCCAATATAATCTAAGAAAAACTCTGTTGTGGCATAAAGGCCCGGTCTCCCTGGCGCCTCTACTACTCCCACCTTCTCTACCAAATCAAACGCCCGTAAAGTAGAAATAACGCCGGAAGAGTTAACCCCTCTAAGCTGGTCAATTTCTAACCGTGTCAAAGGCTGCTTATAAGCAATAATCGAGAGGACTTCAAGTGCTGACTTAGATAAGGACTGATTAAGTGGTGTTTTAGCATAAACTTTCAAAAGTTCCGCAAATTCTTCTTTGGTGGATAAGCGAAACTTTCCAGCCGTTTCTATAATAGTAAGCGCCGACTCACTATCTGTGTGGTATTTGTCATTAAGGTACTCTATTTGTTGTTGACAAGCCTGTTTAGACAACTCTGTCAGAGCTGACAGCTCTGTCAGAGAAAGACCAGCCTCTCCTGAAATAAAAAGTAAAAGTTCACATGTTGCTGTTTTATTCACTCGTTTCTTTTCTTTCTAAAATAATTTCTCCAAAGAGTTCATCCTGTGAAAAGGCTATCTGTTGATTTTTAATTAACTCCAAAAGTGCCATAAAAGTGGTCACTAATTCTTCTTTTTTGACCTGAGAAGCAAAGAGCTCTGTAAACTTACAACTCTTTCTCTCTACAAAAACCTGTGATAACTCCAGGATTTTATCGGCTATTGTGTAACGCTCTGCCTCAATTGTGGTATGCTCATCCTCAAATTGTTGTTTTTGAAGTTCCAGAACTTTACTAAAAGCAAGAAACAAATCAAGAGCCGTCTTATCTTTGAGTAAGTGCGTTTCATCAGTGATGACCTCAGTCTTTGCCTTAGAATAATAAAGACTTCTTTCTTGATGAAGTTCATCTAAAGCTTGAGAAAGCATCTTGTATCTACGATATTCATCAATTTGGGCGAGTAAATCATACTCTAATTGTGCCGTATCTTCAACAAACGCCTCCGTCACAGTTGGGAGCAGTCTGCGAGACTTAATCAGCATGAGCTGACTAGCCATTACCATGTACTCTCCTGCAACTTCAAGTTCCAAATTTTGCATGGTTTTAAGGTAAGCTAGGTATTGTTCAATGACAGGAACTAGTGGCACTTCAAAGATATCCATCTCATACTGGCTAACGAGATGCAAAAGCAAATCAAGCGGTCCTTCAAAGTTATTAATTTTTATATTGATTTCTTTTATCATTTTTATATCTTTTAAACTTATTTAGGACTTACCGATAATATTTTTCTAAAGTCGTGGTAGTGGATAGACCGAGTAACGCTGAAAGTTCATAGATGGTCTTACCAGCTTTTACTTGATGCAAAATATACTGCTCACGAATTTCTTTTGAAGAATAATGAGTAAATTTTTTGAGTTCTGTATAAAGGAATTGGCGTGACTTTGAGAATAACTCATCAGCATTACTGATTGCCTTTACACGCATTGCAAATTTTTCTCGGATCGGCAAAACCCGCTTGATACCTGATTTTTCGACCGTTAAATACTTGAATTTCCAATTAAAATTTTCCCACTTTAATTTTTGAATTTCAGCAAAATTAAGCCCAAATTCTAAAATGAGTAGGGCTAAAAACTGCCCTGGACAAGTCATAGGACCATAGAATTCAGGAAATTCTTTAATCATGGGACGATAACTGTGAGCTTGTTTTTTCTCTTTTTGTGCAATTTGATCAATCTTATAAAAATGATCGATTTTTTGGTTTTGATAAAGATAAAGCAAGTATTGATTAGCACTAGAAATTTTACGACGCTGTGCAGAAGCGGAAAGTTTAGATAGTTGATGCTTATAAAGTTCTAAACTTTCCTCCGACACGACTTTATCTTCCAAAAAATGATACATGGAAATTAAGTCATAATAATAATTTGAACGTGTATTCTCTGAAAAATTTTTACTTGCTAAATATCCTTCAATCTCGTTTGGTAATTTCATAGTCTTTTGTAAAGTCATGTGCAAAGGCACTAAAGGCCTTTAATATTTCTTGACGAACAATAATTCCTAAAAATTCTTGTCCTTTAACAACAGGTAAAAAAGGTTCTTTAATCAGTTTATTCAACATCTCTTCCAAGGGAACAGAGGGGCGAACAGTTGCTATGTCAGTATTCACAATCTCTGAAATTGGGGTGTTTTGAGATTTTTCATAAAAAAAATCATGTTCCATTTCAAACTCTACAATTTCATTCAATCCTAGTACACCAACATACTCCTTATCTTTATTAAGGACGGGTACTCTAGAATATTTATACTGGCTAAGCAAAAGCTTTGCATGAGCGATATTATGCTCAGCAAGTAATACTGCAACATTCTGTGCTGGTATCATAAATGTAGCACTCTGGCTCATTATAAACGCTTCAATGTGTTTATCAATCACTCTGACAATTAGCTCCTTTTAAGTAGGATTACAGCAAGAACTGCAGATCGGGGATCGGTTCATGGTTAAGATTGCGATAAGAAACTTCTATTTTTTTACCTTTTTTTTCAACAAGTGCATACATTTTTGTTTGGTGTACGCCTCTTGGTTGAGCAACTGAACCTGGGTTAAGATATAAAATCTGATTTATTCTCTGAGCAACTGGTTGATGAATGTGCCCAAACAAGGCGATATCAACATTTTTTTCCTCAGCAAAATAAGAGTAACGCTCTAAACCTAAGCCAACATAAAATAAATGGCCATGTGAGATAAGAATCCGTTGTTGCTCCACCTCTTTGATGAGAAAATCATGATAGCCTTCATCATCGTCGCAGTTTCCCGCTACTACCGTTATCCCTTCCCATATCGGATCGCTACTCGGAAGCTCTGAATCTCCGCAGTGAAAAATAGCTGTTGCTTTGTCTTGATAATATTCTTTGATAGACTCTATCACACGACGATCAGTGTGAGAGTCAGACATCACTACAAACATAAACGAACCCTTTCTTTACATAATAAATTTTATGTTATGTTTAGTTTTCCATCCATTTAGGGAGTTCCACCATTAATTTCTGTAAAGCTTGACCACGATGTGAGAGGCGATTTTTTTCTTCATCCGAAAGCTCTGCAGCAGTACGAAAAGCATCCACAAGAAAGATTGGATCATATCCAAAACCATTTTCGCCCTTGGGTGCCAGAGCAATATAACCGTGCCAATCTGCTTCTACGACGAGACTTTCATGCTCAGGACGGGCAGCAACAAGGGTAGTATGGAAATGAGCACTCCGTTTTTCAGGAGTGATGGCTGTTGGGGCAAGCTCATGCAAAAGTTTAGCGATATTTTTCTCATCGGTAGGGTCTGGGGCAGAGAAACGATGAGACCAAATCCCTGGAAGACCGCCCAAGACATCGACGCATAAGCCAGAATCATCTCCAATCACCACTTCTCCAGTAATTTGAGAAATTTTTTCGGCTTTTAGCCGAGCATTTTCTTCAAAAGTACTTCCAGTTTCTTCTATTTCGGGTAACTCTGGATAATCCATTAAGTCTTTGATTTCATAGCCAAAATCTGCGAATAATTTTCTAAATTCACGCGTTTTGCCCGCGTTTCTTGTAGCAATAATTAAAGTCTTTTCCATTTATTTCACCTTATTGAAGCCTTCTATTTCCGCATGTTCAATGTTGAGATGTCCTATTGCAAGCCACTTTTCTGCTATTAAACGAAATGAATCCACTCCAGCTGTCGTATAAAAGTGATGCTGGATTTCTTTGCGCTCTTGTCCATTGAGTAAAAAGTAATTGAGTAAAACTGAAATATCTCGAACTGCTTCTGCTCCTGAGTCGATGAGCTGGACCTCTGATCCCATTTCTTGTTGTATTAGTGGTCGCAATAAGGGGTAATGCGTACAACCTAGGATCAAGGTATCAACTTTACCAACTAGTGGCGCTAAACTTTCATGAACTACACGCTTGGCAATATCAGATTCCATCTCATTTGATTCTACAATCGAAACAAATTTGGGACATGCTAGGCTTGCTACTTCTATTTTTGAGGATTTATGACGAATAATTTTTCGATATTCATCGGAGCGTACCGAAGCTTGAGTAGCAATGATGCCGATTTTTTTGCTTGTTGTTTTTTGGATAGCTGATGTTGCCCCTGGTAATATCACACCAATCACGGGTATATCAAGTTGAGCTTTTACTTCGTCAAGCGCCATAGCCGTAGCTGTATTACAGGCCATTACTATCATTTTCACATCTTTTGAAAGTAAAAAGTTAACCATATCCCATGTGAATTCAACAATTTGAGCTTTACTACGTGGACCATAGGGTGCGCGACGGGTATCTCCAATATATACAATTTCTTCATTTGGGAGTTGTCTAAGGAGCTCCCGAGCAACAGTCAGTCCACCGACCCCTGAATCTAATAGGCCTATTGGTCGATTGTCCATTTTTCTTCTCCTTTATTATAAAGTCTTGGATTTCATTCAATCATCCTGATAAAAATCCGAATAAGACATTGATGACTAAAAAAGCAAACGCCGAGAGAGCACAAAACTTCGTTCTGCTGCTTCGCTCAGCGTCTACACTTTAACTTATTTTTTCTTGGTATCTGCTTGTTTTGCAGCTGCACGAATTTGGCGAAGTACTTGTTGTACTTGAACTTCACTTGGTTTACGTCCCATTGAACCCATCATCAGACGAACAGCGTCCTCATTGAGTGGTGGGTTATCCATAAGTAACTTTTTAGTTTGACGTTGTGAGAACCATGTTCCTAAGAAAAAACCGGCCAAAAGGCACACAACCATAAGCACAATAGCTAAGACTAAATTCATTTTGAATCTCCTAATTTTGGCGAAACGCTTTCGCCATTGATGACATCTTATTATATCAAAAATTATGTCTTTTGTCAGTACTTTATTTTACTGACAAAGCTGTCAGCAGACTTACAGCTTAAAATCAAATCCATCCAGAGTTTGGAAATAGTCTTCTGGACGCTCAGCCCGTCTAATCAGTCGTGATGAACCATCCTCTTGCAACAAAATTTCAGCGCTTCTTAACTTTGCATTATACTGATAGCCCATCGAATAACCATGTGCGCCGGTATCATGGATGACAAGTAAATCGCCAACTACTATCTGGGGAAGTGCTCTTTGTTTAGCAAATTTATCATTATTTTCACACAGCGAACCTGTCACATCATAAACTTCTGTTGGTGCTTGATTTTCCTTACCCATCACTGTGATATGATGATAAGCGTCATAGAAAGCTGGACGCATCAGATTGACTGCTGAGGCATCTACCCCAACGTATTTTCTATAAGTTTCTTTTAAATGCAGTACTCGAGTAACTAAGTGTCCATGCGGAGCAAGCATAAAACGACCTAACTCCGTGTAGATTTTAAGGTCACTTATACCATTTTTAACCAGAACCTCATCATAAACTTTATGTACCCCCGCTCCAATCGCGGCAATATCGTTGGCTTTTTGATCTGGTCGATAGTTTACTCCAATCCCACCGGAAAGATTAATAAAATCGAGAGTTACACCCGTTAGTGTCCGTATTTCAAGGGTCAACTCAAAAAGTTGTTGAGCGAGTTCTGGATAGTAATCATTTGTTACGGTATTTGAAGCTAAGAAACTATGAAGTCCGAAATTTTCGACACCAAGGCTTTGAAGGTGCTTAATTCCCTGAATAAGCTGTGTTTTGGTCATGCCAAATTTTGACTCTTCTGGGTTATCCATAATTTGAGTTCCCATTGCAAAGACACCACCTGGGTTGTAACGCAAACTCATGGTTTTAGGAAACTCAAAGTTTTCTTGCTGTGTTAGAAAATCAATGTGTTCATAAGCGTCCAAATTGATGGTCGCCCCTAATTCATTGGCATAAGCATACTCATATGCGGGAGTATCATTCGAAGAGAACATCATTTCATCCCCAGAAAACCCACATTTCTTCGAGAGAAGCAACTCGACATAAGAGGCGCAGTCCACACCACATCCTTCTTCATGGAGAATTTTCAAAATAGCCGGAGTAGGTGTCGCTTTTACTGCAAAGTATTCCTTAAACCCCTTATTCCAAGAGAAGGCTGCATTTAAGGCACGGGCAGTTGCTCTTATTCCTTTCTCATCATAAAGATGAAAAGGTGTGGGAAAGTCATTAGTGATTGCTTCTAAGCGCTCCTGATTAATAAATGTTTGCTTCATTGAGACCCCTTTTCTTTGTGGTTTTACTGATTGGTCTGTCAGTAAAACCAAGCCTGTAAGTTTATTTTCATCCTAAGCATTGGTATGTATAAATAATTATTTATTTTCTGATTATTCGTCCTGTTAAAAAAGCGGACTACCGCTTTTTCCTACTCATCAATTTTTACGATCCACCCTTCTGGAGCCTCTACTTCGCCAAATTGGATGCCTACTAATTCTTCATAAAGTCGTTTAACAGTTGGACCTACCTCTGTTTCAGAATGGAAAATGTAAGTATGGTCCCCATCATCTATACGACCAATCGGCGAAATAACCGCGGCTGTACCGCAAGCTCCTGCTTCAACAAATCGCTCTAAGTCAGTAACCAAAACATCTGTTTCTTGTGCTTTTAAGCCTAGGCGATGTTCTGCAAGATAGAGTAATGAATACTTCGTAATAGAGGGAAGGATAGACGGACTTAGTGGAGTAATAAATTCCCCCTCCTTTGTGATACCAAAGAAATTTGCTGCCCCGACTTCTTCAATTTTTGTATGAGTAGTAGGGTCAAGATAAATGGCATCTGCATAACCAGCTTTTTTGGCACCCACTTCAGCTTGAAGCGAAGCCGCATAATTCCCACCAACTTTTGCTCCACCAGTCCCCAGAGGTGCTGCCCGGTCATAATCCCGTGAAATTACAAAACTAGACGGAGCTAATCCCCCTTTAAAATATGAACCCACAGGCATGGCAAAAACCGTAAATAAATATTCTTCTGCCGGACGGACACCAATAATATCACCAACTCCAATCAACAATGGACGCAGATAAAGTGTAGCACCTGTTCCGTAAGGAGGAACAAAATCCTCATTTGCCTTTACAACTTGTTTGACGGCATCAATAAACATCTCCGTTGGTACTTCAGGCATACAAAGGCGTCGAGCTGTTTTTTGTAAACGTAGAGCATTCTGGTCCGGACGGAAAAGTTGAATCGTACCCTCTTTTGTTCGATAAGCTTTCAGTCCCTCAAAACCTTGCTGACCATAATGCAAAGCAGGGGAGGACTCACTGATATGGAGCTGATGGTCACTCGTCAGTTCCCCAGCGTTCCACTTTCCTCCTTTATAATGCGCAATATAACGCAAAGGTAAGTTCATATAATTGAAACCCAAATTTTCCCAGTCTAATTCGATCGTCATAACATCCTCCAAGATTTTTTTGTTATAATAGATTATATTATTTTCTGAAAAGGAAAACAAGGAAATATTCATCCTATTTGATAAAATTCTAAATTTTTTTTTGAAAAGGCTTTGGAAGCGCCTTAAACACTGGGAATTTTATCTGTAAAAATTTTATATGCAATGGAGGAAAAATGCGTCTTTTAAAAATGAACTGGGAAGATTTTGGTCAACTTTTACTCGACAAAGCACTTACAATTGCCTTAGTCAGTGTGCTTTTTTTCATTCTCTATCAAGCTTGCTCAAGAATAGTCAAAAAATTGTTTAAGAACTACAGTGAACAAAAGTGGACTGATACGTCCCGAATCCTTACCTTGTCACGCCTGACAACAAGTGCGCTTCATTATCTCACCGTTTTTCTCTACATCTACACTGTTCTTGGTTTAATCGGAGTACCTGTCAGCAATATTTTAGCAGGTGCCGGGATTTTAGGAGTGGCGCTTGGTTTTGCAGGTCGTGATCTGGTAGCTGATATTATCAATGGCTTCTTCATTATCGTAGAACATCAAATTAATGTTGGAGATACCGTCTCTTTTGCGGGACTTGATATCGAAGGCGTTGTTAAAACGGTTGGAATACGTTCTATTACTGTTATTGGAGCAGACGGTGCTACAACTTTCATTCCCAACCGAAACATTGCAGCTTTAAAAAATTATTCTTACAAAGAACGAACGATTAATCTTGATGTACCTGTCACACCAGATACTTTATCAAAAACTAAAGCCCACATCCTCGAAGTGAATGCCGACTATCCGCAAACAAGTTTTGCGGGAATTGTGAATGTAGAAGACAAGTTATTCATTCGAAGCACTTTAACCGCTCCTTTAACGCAACTTTCTCTTTTAAAAATGGAAATCTTAGACAAATATTACGAACAATAATTACTGACCAGACTGTCAGTAAAATCAAAAAACGTGGATTAAAACAATCCACGTTTTTTCTACTTTTTATTTGTACCACCCAATCATTGTCTTAATTGGTTCATAAGATTTTCTGTGAAGAGGTGTCACACCATTCTTTTTGAGTGCTGCCAAATGTTTGGCTGTACCATAGCCAACATTGCGCTCAAAATCATACTCAGGATAATCCTGCGCAAGATCCGCCATCATTTCGTCACGCGTGACCTTTGCTACAATGGACGCTGCAGCAATAGATAAAGAGCGCGCGTCGCCATGAATAATTTTAGTCTGTGCCAAATCAATATCAAGTGTCATTGCATCAATTAAGAGGTGCTCAGGTTTTACTGACAGCTTGGTCAGTGCTTCTAACATCGCAAGCTTGGTCGCTTCATAGATATTAACCTCATCAATTCGCTGGGCATCAACAAGACCAATTCCAATCGCTACTGCTTTTCTTTGTATCTCCTCAAACAATAAACGGTGTTTAGACTTCGGAACTTTTTTACTATCATCTAAACCTCTTATCTTACAATTTTTTGGCAATATAACAGCAGCGGCGACTACTGGACCAGCCAGCGGACCCCGCCCCACTTCATCAATTCCTGCAATTAGCTGAATTCCTTTAGCATATAACTCCTCTTCAAATTCAAGCATTTTTACCAGACGTTCATCCTCAGTTTTTAGAGCGAGAAGCTGTTTTTTGCGTACCCGTACCGCCGTCTGGACTCCTGCGCGTGGATCATTTTCATAAGCAGTAAATTCCTCAGCTGCTAAATCCGTCAGCAACGCAAATCTATTTTTAATTTCTTTAATTGTTTCTGTCATTAAATAACTGAATCCTATCACCTCATTTAACATAATTATTTTTATGTTAAATGAGGAATTACGCTTTTATTTTTGTTGTTCTTTTATGAGATCTAGACAAAAAGATCCCAATTTCCCATCACGTACATCTTTGACAAACATCGCATAAAAACGGTCATAGTCATCACGGAAACCAAATCTTTGAGTTAAAGCCATAATTAATTCAGGGGTTGATAGCTCTAAATCTTCTTCGGTAATACGATATCGTTTGAGAGTAAGTGTGGGGTAATGAGTGATAAAATATTTTAAGCCAAATATTGTCACTTCATCCATCGGCAATAAATCATCTTTAATTGCACCAGTTAGAGCTAATTTCAAACCTACCAATTGATCTTCAAATTTAGGCCATAAAATACCTGGTGTATCTAGTAACTCTAATTCTTTGTTCGTACGAATCCATTGCTGCCCCTTTGTAACACCAGGGCGATTACCAGTTACTGCGACCTTTTTCCCAGCCAAACGGTTCATCAAGGTTGACTTACCAGCATTGGGAATACCGATAATCATTGTACGTAAAGTCGTATTTGCAATCCCTCGCTCTTTATCATGAGCCACTTTTTCAGCCATTAATCTTTTCGCTGCTACCGTCAACCGTTTTGCAGTGTACTCTTCCTTAGAATTAATCGCTAAAGTTACAAAACCTTGCTCCTCAAAATACTCAATCCATTGTGCGACAGAATTAGAATCTGCCAGATCTGCCTTATTGAGGGCAATGATCCGGGGCTTGTCCCCGATAATCTGGTCTAACATCGGATTACGTGAGCTGATAGGCAAGCGTGCATCTACCAGTTCAATCACAAAATCCACATATTTTAAATTCTCCTGAACTTGTCGTCTTGCCTTTGACATATGTCCTGGAAACCATTGGATCGTTGCCATCTCTTATACCTCTTCTTCTCTAGCTATACTTATTTACAAAGCTCATTCTAAATTATAGAGCCTTTTTTTTTAAACACGTCAAAATATACGATTTATGAAAATAAAAAATGATAAAATGAATTTCTATTCTCATTCATTTTATCATTTTTTTCATTTCCTGTCCGCTCCTACTGCATAGATCCCTTTTCAAAAAACTTACTTTTCTTCTTGCTTAATGACCTCTATATTTCCTGACACGCCGAAATATTCAAAAATTCTTTTATTTAAAGCTTCTATTGCAGAAAAAGCACGCGCTTGTTGAGCTTCATCTAGTGCTTCAATAACCAAAATTGCGCGTTTGGTTGTTTCGGTTAACATTGTACGTTGCGCATCTCGCCAATTTAAACAACGGCAAATCGCTCCTTGTTCATCATAATAAATTACCTCTCCACTTAATGCTGGCTCATCTTTTTCTTCACCGAGAGGTCGGAAAGCTTCTCCTCCTTTAGCAATCCCTAGATGCATGCTCCCCTCTATTTTATCTAAATCTTCCCCACCACAAGGGACACCAAACTCGAGAGAGATACTATTATACAAGTCAACCAAAGGATTAATAGGTTGAAAACTTCTACCTTGACTCACTCTTTTTAACAAAGCCTCAATAGAGGCACGTGCACCTTTCTTCTTTTTGAATTTTGTGAACGCCTCACGCCAAATTTTGACAATCTCATTTTTCGAAAATTCTTCTTCAGTGAGGTACTTTTGAGCTTTTTCACTCGCCGTCTTTAAAACATGCACCATTTCTTCATCTCTCTTTTGCGAAATATGATTATCTAACCCGTCTACCGTCAATACATTAACAGTCGCTTCTGGAAAAATTTCCCAGAAATTTGAATCAATTTTTAAATTTTCCATTATAGTATTATCCTTTTCTTTATAATAAAACTTTCTTCATTAGTAAATCTCTTTGTTTTTCTTGACCAACCTTGAAAGTATGTTCACTGAAACAAGCAAAGCCCATTTTCTCATAGAAGTTTAGAGCGTCTAAATTATGCTCCCAAACACCTAACCAAATAAATGTTTTATTTTTTTGCTGTGCACATTCAAGCGCATATTCTAATAATCTTTTCCCTATTCCTAGCCGTTTAAATTTTTTTCTCACATAAATCCGTTCAATTTCTAAACTGTCTGTCCCTAGTTCTTCAGATTGGGCAGAATCAATGTTTAACTTCATATAAGCGACTAGCTGGTTATCGTCATAAACAAAAGAGAAGAAACTTTCCTTATTATCCAACTCATGGATTAATTTTTCTAGACAATAATTTTGCTCCATGTAGCTTAAAAGATTAGCCGCGTCATTGTACTTCTCAAACGTATCAAAAAAGGTCTCTTGACTAATTTTTTGTAATTCCTCAACTTGTTCTCGACTTACGGGTAAAATCTCCAACGTCACACACTCTCTCCTTCCCCTATATTTAATAGTTACGCTGTTTACCACTTTTCACTGCTAGCCAATCTTTAGAGGTGTTTTCAGCCATTTTACTTAATAAAACGACGAGTTGTTGGCGTTCCTCTGTGGTAATGCCCTCTAGAGCAACCTGAGTGGAAAATTCATTTTCGCGAATAATTAGTGGATAAAGCGCTGCACCTTCAGGAGTGACATATAAGAGCTGTTCTTTCTTATTCTTTCTGGTTTCTTTTTTAAAAACTAACCCTTTTTTCTCCAATTTATTTATGGCACGATTCGCTGTAGTTTTATCAACGCAAAGAAGTTGCGCAAGCCGATGTTGAATAATTCCCGGATTTTCCATAATCCTCACCAAGTAAAGATACTGCCCTTTAGCCAAGTCAAATTGAGAAAATTCCACGTTACTGATAGAGTCAAGCGAGCGTGAAATTGTACCAATTTGTCGTAAAATAATGCTTTCCATCTCTCACTCCTTCTTAACACTATAATAAAATATTTTTGTTGCATTTGCAACTATTTTCTTTAAATATTTAAAATTAAAACCACCCAAGCATAGATTGGGTAGCTTATTAGACAATTATTCTCCGTAAATATCGGCATCACTTAATTTAAAAATAACTAAAGTTTCTGAAGGATATGCAGCAAGTTGGTTTGCAAAACTATCGTCATCATCTTTCTTGACTTTTGCTTTAAGTGTGATATTCACTTTATAATGCTCTTTACTCAGTATTTCGTAAAGCGAACGAAGGTCCGCAATGTCCTGACTGCTAGCTTTCGGAAGAACTGTATATTTTGCATAGTCTTCATCAAACCAAGATCCTTCTTTTTCAAAGTCAACTGGAGAATTCTCTCTGATTTGCAATTTCACAGAAATATCATAATCAAAACCTTGCTGCTCAATTATTTTTGCAACTTTAGCCATCGCCTCATAATTTCCGCTCGCTTTTAGTTTAAGGGTGGCTTTATAAGGGATACCTGCGAGCTCAAAACGCCCTGCAATTTTAAAAGGATCTAACTCCCCACCCTTTTCGTCAAGTTCTGGAGGTGCAAAGTTTACAGAAATAGAATAACCACGCGTCAACAGTTGTTCGTACTGCGTGATTACTTCTGGAGTTTCGAGTTCATCAATGAACTCATTAAAAGTACGCTCAGTCAGCTTATTATTTTCAGCTGCTTCTTCTTTAGGATATATAATCTTTACTTGATAAGGCATAGTCCCATTATAACAAAAACTATACTTTTTAGTGAATAGTTATAACAAACTTTTTAATTAACACGACCAAATCTTTTGTCAATAATTCACATAAGTCGTCTTTTCTTCAACCATCCCCAGACAAAAAAACTAATTACTAAGGAAATAAGGAACACAAGTATAAATCCGTAAGCTAGCTTCTCAAAGGGCAGCGGCACGTTAATCCCCCAAAATCCATAAACCATCGTCGGTATTGTAAGAATAATAGAGATGCTCGTCAATACCTTCATAATTTCATTGAGTTGATAAGAGCTAAGATTATTAATCATAGTATCTAAACTTGAAAGATATTGGTTGTATGAATCTACCATGTCTTTTAAAGTTGTCATTCGATCACTTAGCTTATCATTAGCGTTTTGTTTAAGTTTTGAATCACCAAAAAAATGCTCAGAATACTTTCCAAAATTTTCAATAAGTCGTTCATTATTACGATAAGTTGATGATAACATGATTAAATACTTCTTAAGTTGTAAAATTTCATTGAAAATTGGTTTTACTGCACCTGATTCTTGAATACTTCGTTCAATTTCAGAAATTCTTTTTTTTACCTCTTTTAAATCTTCAAACATATCATCTAATGTAAGATAGATAAAACTTACCACAAAAGTATTAAAAGTTTGAGAACTGTCGTACGTTTCTCGAAGTCGCTCTAATAACTCATGAAGCCTGTTTTGAGTCACCAGAATGAGGCGCTCCTCTGATTTAATAAAAACAATAGAATCAACCATTTTACTAAATTGAACCTGTTTTTGAGAATCAGACACTAACAGTTTAAAGACGACCCATTCCCGCTCCTGCTTATCTTCTCTAAAATCATAAAAGGACTCTTGAGTTTCTTCTAGAACCTCTTTTAACTCTACCTTAGAATATGGAATCCACTCACTGATTAGCTCAATTTGCGGTTCATAAATATATGGTAGAATCCCTTTATTTCCAATTAGTAAGTCCTCATAGTCTTTGCTACCTAAGGTTTTCCCATCGTATTCCTGAAAATCTAGCATCTCCCTCTCCTTTAGATAGTGATAAAAGTAGATTATCCCATCTCTTCAATTTGTATAAGCCCAGTTTCATACTATTTTATCAAAAGAAGTAAACGTTATCAAAGCCAGTGCTCGAAATAACATAAAAAACGTCATTATTGACGTTTTACTTCATTTTCTTGAGAGTTCCAGCAGTAAAAATCATTGCTAGAAGCGCAAGAACTATACCAGCTAAAGGAGTATAATTAATACCTATATACTGAGTGACTTGTGCCCCGATTAAAGAGCCTACTGTAATCCCAATATTAAAAGCGGAAATATTGAATGAAGAAGTCAGGGAGATATCATTCGGAACTTCCTCTTCTGCTAATTGTACAACATACAGTTGCAAACCGGGAACGTTCATAAAGGCGAAAAAGCCAAGCAACAAAACAGCAATTAGACCGAACCAAGCATTCCCGCTTATTATAGCTACTGCAAGTACTGCCAAAGCGACTGCTAGAGCTGCAAACATTTTTGTAAGGGCTGCAAGGACACGTTGATTGGCCCAACGTCCGCCCAATGTATTACCTATCGCAACCATTACTCCATACCCCAACAAAATAAAGACAATCATATTAGGAGAAAACCCAAATTCATGTTCTAAAATTGGTGAAATATATGTGTACGCTGTAAAAGTACTACCATAGCCTAGAGCCGTGATAAGAAAAGAAAGTACGATTGATTTATTAGAAAAAATTCTCTTTAACCCACGTAAGTCAACTTTCCCAGGGATTGCTAAATCTTTAGGAACAAGGATACTGCTGAAAATAAGCCCTACCATTCCTATTGCAGCGATAAATAAAAATGATCCATTCCATCGCGTTTGCTGTCCAATAAACGTTCCTAGTGGCACTCCTACCACCGTTGCTACTGTTAGCCCCATGAACATCATCGCAATAGCTGAAGCTCGCTTAGAAGGATGAACCACATTTGCAGCAATCACGGTTGATACCGCCATAAAAATTCCGTGAGCTAACGCTGCTAAGACTCGTCCAGTGAGTAATAGTCCGAATGTAGGCGCAAATGCAGTTAATAAATTCCCAATTATAAATAAAACCATAATTGACATCATTAATTTTCTTCGATTCCATTTTCCTGTAAAAATGGTAAGGAGAGGTGCACCCACAGTAACACCTAAAGCATAAAGTGAAACTGTTAAGCCCGCTTGAGCTAACGTGACATGAAATTGCTTAACGATCATGGGCATTAAACCCACACTTATGAATTCTGTAGAACCGATTGCAAACGCATTGATTGCTAAGGCAAGTAGCGTAAGTTTTGGTGATATTTTTTTTGTCATTATTTTCCTTTTTATTTAAAATCAAATGTGTTAGGATTTGGTCCTACACGTAAATCTTCGTTTAAAGCATCAATTAATTGCATCTGAGCTTCGCTCAGGTGAAAGTCAAAGACTTGACTGTTTGCAAGCATACGTTCTTTTTTTACCGATTTGACATTTAATAGTATTTCTTGTTGTATTGCCCAACGCAAAATAACCTGTGCAGCTGATTTATTAAGTGCGCGCGCAATACCTAAAATGACTTCATTAGTTAAGAGTTGTCCTTGCATCAAGGGTGACCATGCTTGGACTTTAATACCTTTTTGAGCACAATATTCTCTTAAGCCTTTTTGATTAAGCTTGGGATGCAGCTCTATTTGATTAACTACTGGCATAACTTTAGCATAGGTTAATAAATGTTCTAAATGTTCTATTTCAAAATTGCTAACCCCTATGGCTCGAACCTTACCTTCTTTATACAATTCTTCTAAAGCCCTCCAACTTTCGTCAAACGCGCCAAAACCAGGCCAATGAATCAGATATAAGTCTAGATATTCAAGACCTAAACGTTCTAAACTTTGGTTAAATGCGGCAATTGTTTCGGAATAAGACAAGTGATCATTCCAGACCTTTGAAGTGACAAAAATATCTTTGCGTTCTAAATTGGCTTCTTTGAGACCTTGTGCTATTCCTTTACCCGTTCCAATTTCATTTCCATAGATTTGTGCTGTATCTATTAAGAGATATCCCGTCAGAATTCCGTTTTTAACAACTTCCTCAGTCATCTCATCTGAAATTTGAAAGACCCCTAGACCTAAACCAGGGATTTCTACCTGATTATTTAATAATACTTTGTCAGTAAGTGAATGAATCATTTGTTCTCCTTTATTTTTTTAAACCTTTTTTTTCGACGAAAATTATTGTATAATAAATAAAACGGTTTGCATAGTACCTACTTTTTAGTTCTATACATACCAAAAAGTGTCTATTGTGGTAAAATAAAAGAAAATTAGGAATAAAAAATGTCAGAAAAAATTTATAATATTGCTGTCGAAGCAACTATGGAAGTGATAGGCGGAAAATGGAAACCTATTATTTTATGTAACCTAAGGCACGGTGCTGTCAGACCTGGCGAGTTAAGACGACTGATTCCCGGGATAAGTCAAAAAATGTTAACCCAGCAATTAAAAGAATTGGAAAGTTCCCAAATCGTTAAGCGTACTTCTTTCAATGAAGTGCCACCTCGCGTAGAGTACTCATTAAGTGAATATGGGGAAAGTTTAAGTGAAGTAATGGATAGCTTATGTGATTGGGGTAAACTCCATATTCAAACTTTAAAAAACAATGGAAAATCTGTTTGTCTTCTGCAAGATTAAAAGCCAGTCCTAGGACTGGCTTTTAATCTCTTCCGCAGACGTTTTTTTAATGCGCCTCTAAAATTTCTTCTTTGCTATGAATCAACTGAGCTAAAAAGTCGCAATATGGTGTTGGGATACTGTATTTTCTACCTTTTCTAGATACCGCTCCATTGATATAATCAATTTCTGTCATACGATGATTCTTTATTAAATCCTGATACATTGAGGGATAATGGAGACCGATAGTGTCAGGATTAAAGCAACTTTCAACATGTGCTACAACTTCTTCTAAATCGAGTTCAACACCTTCATATTGTGCTACTGACACGAATTCTTTGATAATTGCGGCAACCATTTCATGTGCAGGGCTAGTCTCTCCTAAACCTGCCATATTCGTATCAAGAATCGTGCACAACCCATTCATCGTCCCATTTACACAAGCTTTTCGATAAATAGAATAACGAATATTATCTGAGTATTGAGCATTCAAACCCGAATTTGTTAAAACTTGCGCTACTTCTTTTGCTGTTTCTTCTTCACCTTCTCCAAGATTTTGGAGTTCGACAGAACCATCTCCAAATAGTTTTACTCGACCAGGTCCTTCAAGTCCCGCAGTCCACATTGTATTACCAATGAAAATATTCTTCATTGGAACATATTTTTCAATGATATCCTCATGACCAATACCATTAAGTAAACATAATACTTTTGTATTTTCTGAAAGCATAGGTTGAATATCAGATAGCATCTTGTCTAACTGCATCGCCTTAGTAAAAAGTATAATTAGTTCCATTTCATTTTGTAAATTCACTTCAGACTGTAATTCTACCTTTAATTGTGCAGTTAACTCTTGTCCATTCAAGTTAGCAGATAAGCCGTGTTTTCTAATGGTTTCAATATGTTCCTTCCAACCATCAATCAATGTTACATCGTTACCACCTTGATGAAGCATCAGGCCAAAACGGCTCCCCATGGCACCTGCACCTGCTATTGCGATTTTCATACTTTAATCTCCGATATATTTCTAGAATTATTTTTGTAGTTTCGGTGTTTTAAATAGAATACATTTTATAAAAACTACTCTATCAAGATTGTAGCTTTTTCTGATTTAAAAATCAAAAATTATCTTTTGATATAAAAAACCTACTTTAACAAAGCTAGGTTTTTTTAAATGATCAAATGGCGAAATGATGTTTTTCTTCTTCATCCCATAAACGCACGTTCTCAATAGCTCTGCCTAATTCTATTTGTCTAACAGAACGCGGTAAAAATTTACGGATTTCATCTTCATTATATCCCACTTGTAAACGATGCTCATCCATAAGAAGTGGTCGTCGTAGTAGTTTATAATTTTGAGTAATTAAATCAATAAGTTCATTAGTAGTGAGAGACTCAAAATCAATTTTGAGGGATAATTTTTTATAAATTAAACTTCTTTTAGAGATAATTTCTTCTGCTCCCTTTTCAGTCAATGAGAGTATTCTTAATATATCTTTTTTTTGAAGACTATTTTCTAATATAACTATTTCTCTAAATTCTAATTTATTTGCTATTAACCATTGTTTCATTTTTCTACTTGAAACACAATTTGTGGCAGAGAACAATTTAATCATATCGCACCTTCTTTTATTTTATTATTTTTCTCTCATCTATATGATTATTATATTAAATAAAAAAGTTATTGTCAATATATTTTTTCACTTAAATCTCATTTTTTTGTTATTTTATATAAAAAAAACACCTCCTTTGAGGTATTTAATCAAAAATAAATGGGCTTAACCCATTTAGGGCACGCTGTTCTGGTATTCCTAAGCATTTAGCAAAAGCTGTAATATACGCAATATCCTCCTTTGAGACTTGTTTTATAACATTAAACTGAGCTTTCCCTTTTAAAATTTCTACTGTAATTTTATGAATATCATCAATAAAAAGATGTAGTTGCTCGTTTTTTCCTTGAAATAGGACAACGGATACTTTTCTTTCATTTGAAGTGACTTGTAATTTAGTTCCTTTTAAATAACTATCAATTACCAAATCCATCATTTGTCTTTCAATTTCAGCAAATTTTTCATTAGATATAGACATGATTGTTTCTAAATTATCCCGTGTGATTGTTGTTTTTCCTTTGAGCATATTTTTTCTCCTGTTATTAATAAGTTAATTATAGCAAAGAAATATATTAGAGCAAAATGAGAACATTAAGCTTATACTAAAGGCGCAAACAATCTTAAAATACTTTGAAAAATGATGACGATTGGTGAAAAATGCGATATAAACTGGGCGTCTATTTCTTTAGAATTAGTAAAAACTTCTTCATAATCTTCTTTTATCAAATCAATTACAGAAGTTTGATACATCCATATCCCACATTCAAAATGAAGATATAAACTGCGAAAGTCCAAATTTGCTGTACCCACTATTGCGACCTTGTCATCGCTCAGGAAAGATTTTGCATGCATAAAACCTGGAACATATTGATATATCTTGACACCTGCCTCTAATAAACTTTGATAATAAGATTGGCTCATCAAAAAAATAAGTTTTTTATCAGGGATATCTGGTAGGACAATCCTCACGTCAACCCCTCGTTTAGCAGCGTTTTGAAGTTGAACAATCATTTCATCATCTAGTATAAGATAAGGAGTAAATATATAGACATACTTTTCTGCATTACCGATAATATTCATATAAACAATCGAGCTCACATTCTCCTCATCGAGTGGAGTATCTCCAAAAGGTTGTATGAAACCATTTCCTTTAAATTGAGATTTTTTATAAGCTTGAGGTTTATAACACTCGAAGCTGTCGTTAGTACAGGTAATATAATTCCACATTTCTAAAAACATGCTGGTCAAACTTGAAACTGCTTCACCTTCAATGCGCAATCCTGTATCTTTCCAATAACCTAAGCGATAAAGTTCATTGGTATACTCATCACCAACATTCATTCCACCGGTATATCCTATATACCCATCAATTATTACTATTTTACGATGATCTCGGTTGTTCATCAGTAGAGAAAGAATTGGCCGCATGGGATTAAACTTAACACATTTAATACCTCTCTTTTGAGCTTCGAGATAGAAATCTTTTTGAACTGTCGTTATGCTACCTGCATCATCGTAGATGAATCTGACATCCACTCCTTCTGAAGCTTTCTGTTCTAAAAGGTTTAATAATCGCTGCAATAATTTTCCTTCAGCAATAATAAAGAATTCTAAAAAAATAAAATGTTCAGCTTCTTGCATCTCATTTAAAATAGATTCAAAGATCGCTTCACCACTCTTAAAATACTTGGTGTCAGTGTTCCTGTATAATGGATAGTCTGAATACTTAGAAATGTAAACAGACTGGTTAGCCCTCGCTAAATCTATAGCCTTTAGTTCTGTAAGCACTTCATTGTTTTGAGGAAGTTGCGCGATAAGACTGCCATGGGTTTCTGATAATCTTTTTCTAGCAGAAGAATTCCACCAATAATGCCCAAAAACCAGATAGAGTGTAAGACCAACTAGCGGAAATGCGAGAACTAATACAGCCCAAATTAGTTTATATGCTGAATTGATTTTCCGATTTATTATGATAAATAACACTATCAACGATAAGACCTCTATTAAAGGGAGAAAATAGGTTAAATTACTAAAGTGATACATCAGCCAAACAAGCCATATAAATTGTATTGCAATCGCAAAAAGAAAAATAAGCAAGCGCCCCATCAAAACTCTTTTCAATTTTCTTCTTTCTCGCATTTTCTCCCTCCTCTCTTTAAGCTCTATTATAACTTTAAACCTATAAAAAAGAAAAAAGTATCCTCTTATCCCAACGTTTATAAGATAAAAAAATCAAGGTTAACCTTGATTTTTACAGAAATATTTTTAAAGTTTTTATTGATTGTAATGTTGGGATAAGCAACATTAGGATAATCGTTTGAAAAGGAATTTGAACAAGCAATAATGCACGGGCCGCTAACAAGGAAAGGAAAGTCGCAAAGCTAGCATGAGGAATAATCATTGTTACCCAAATCGTATTAAAAAAAGTGGAATCAACGAGCATAATGACAGTCATTGCCCCAAAGAGGTATAGCCAATGTATACGATTCTTTATATCAAAAGATTTTCTATAAAAAAATAAGCCATATAATATACCCACAATAAAAGCAGAAATTGTAAAACCTGGAAAGTAAGCATACCCTGATAAAAGAGAGCTTATTAAATCTCCAAAAGCTAAAATTAAAGCTGTCCATAATGGTCCTGCTATCATACCGATTAGTGCATTGGGGATAAAAACTAGACTAATTTTAAAAAAAGAATTACCAATGGCTAAATTAGATAGGACGATCTGTAAAGCTAGTAGAAAAGATAGAAAAACTAAGCGTTGCAAGCTCATTTTCGAGGTTAATTTTAACATGTTATTCTCCTTAGGCGATAGCCTTTTTCTATAAATAATAAGGTAGAGCAACACTGATTAATGCAATAAAGGTACAAAAAAACCAGCGGATGCGAAGAAACACCGCGGACTCAATAAAGAATCCTTCGCCCACAAGCAACATCCCGTCTTGTGGTACTTAACGCATTTCTCCTACTCTGTTTACATTTTTCATTATAGCACAACTAAGCTGCAGAAAGACCGTTTAAAATATTAAATACTGAAGTAAAAAAGGTGAGCCCGCTTGCTCACCTTATAATAATTACATTTATTTTTTTGTGTTTGAAGTAAGAGACTTAAATTTGTGTTTCCACTCGTTTTGAAACCATCTATTATCAAAAGTATCTGCAAGAATAGCATTTCTTTCATCTTGCTGTTTACTATTTTTAACGACTGCTACTGAAATTTTCTTAGACAATTGACTTCCTCCTGTTAGCTGACCGCTTAGGCCCTATCAAACTGGTTTCTTCCTGTAAACACTTCTTTTTGTTTACCTAATCTAATCAGTACGAGATACTTACTTCGTAACTTTTATAATTATATCAAAAATGAGGCTAAAATGAAAACTAACCGTCTTGTTTTTTATGATAAAAAAGTCTCCTCTCATCATCGGATGAGGGAGACCAGTGCTTGTAATTTGAAAAGAATTTCAGAGATGTCAGAGTTGGATAGGCTCTGACTTAATCATTCTATCGTATTCTTAAGAATTATCCTAACAATAAGCTTGAAAATTCTTTCACATATTTTTTCTTATTTATAGTTCTTTTACTATTAATATACCTCCTTAGTTATTTTACTGTTTTTTTCTCCAGAATAATAAACTTCCAAGTGATGTTAGAAGGAACGCTCCAAGTGCACCAAGCCATCCCGTACTTGCTTCACCAGTACTAGGAAGGCTATTCGCGCCAAAGTTTTTACCGCTTGTTGAGTTAGTTAGCCCCGATGCGGATTGAAGAGAAGGCGTAGTATTACCATTCCCCCAAGAATTCGTACCAGAATTTGAAATAGGAGTTGCTTCTAGTCCACCATTCCCATTTCCTGTTTGCCCTGAAGTTGCTCCATTGCTACCATCACTAACTACTGGTTGACTTGTTCCTGTTCCTGTTCCTTCACCTCCCGTTCCTGTGTTATTACCATTGTTGTTTCCGTTTCCTGTATTACCTCCTGTGTCAGTTGGATCGGCTGGTGTGGTGAAGTTAGTCATTACACTTACCAGTCCATCATAAGTTGTATAAGCTTGCAAATCTTCCAAAGCGTAAGCTGCTCCTGGTTCAACTATCAATACATAGTTACCATTTGCATCAATTGTTGCCACACCCAATACTTGCCCTGGGAGAGCTAAGTTAGCTCGGAATAATTTTGATTGTGGGGCAGGGACCACTATCGTTACTGTTCCCCCAGCGTATTCTTTACCAGCATATCCAGAGATGGTATAACCTTTTGATGAAGAACCAGTGGCAACAGCAGAGGGTGGAGCAATCACTTGATCGGCTGGTGTCACACTGTAAGCTTTCCCACTTGTATTACCAGATTTATCAGTTGCTGTTAAAGTCAAAGGCTGATTAGCACCAACACTGCCCTTAGGTAAAACAATGGTAAAGGAGCCATTACTGTCTGCTCGTACACTACCTAAAAGATTATTATCGTTATCGTAAACGTTGACCAAAGCTCCCGCTTCTGCCTTCCCTTTTATCGTATATCCTTTTCCTGAATTTCCGGATACTGAAGTAACTTTTGGTGCTTGTGGGGCCGTGGTGTCTGGGTCGCTTGGTGTTGTGGTGCTTGTCGGTTGGCTAGTGTTACCTGAATTGTCTGTAGCTGTTACCGTTAATGGAGCATCTGGTCCGACACTACCGGGCACTTCAATACTATAGTTACCTTCTGAATCAACGGTACCGGTGCCTACTGTATTGCCGGCATCGTCTTTAATTGTAATGGTTGACCCTGCTTCACCTGTACCACTCACTACATAGCCATCTGTCGAATTACCTGTCACTCCTCCTACTGTTGGCGCTTCGGGGGCCGTGGTGTCTGGGTCACTTGGTGTTGTGGTACTTGTCGGTTGACTAGTATTGCCTGAATTGTCTGTAGCCGTTACTGTTAATGGGGCATCTGGTCCGACACTACCGGGCACTTCAATACTATAGTTACCTTCCGAATCAACGGTACCGGTGCCTACTGTATTGCCGGCATCGTCTTTAATTGTAATGGTTGACCCTGCTTCACCAGTACCGCTCACTACATAGCCATCTGTCGAATTACCTGTCACTCCTCCTACTGTTGGCGCTTCGGGGGCCGTGGTGTCTGGGTCACTTGGTGTTGTGGTACTTGTCGGTTGGCTAGTATTGCCTGAATTGTCTGTAGCCGTTACTGTTAATGGGGCATCTGGTCCGACACTACCGGGCACTTCAATACTATAGTTACCTTCCGAATCAACGGTACCCGTGCCTACTGTATTGCCGGCATCGTCTTTAATTGTAATGGTTGACCCTGCTTCACCAGTACCACTCACTACATAGCCATCTGTCGAATTACCTGTCACTCCTCCTACTGTTGGTGCTTGTGGGGCCGTGGTGTCTGGTGCATCTGTTACTTCCAAAATTTGGGTTACGTCTGCATACCCTGGTGCCGAGTAAGTAACAGTATAGCTCCCTGCAGCAAGTTGACCGTTAACCACAATTTCACCCTCACTATCACGGATTACGGCTGTCACAGAAACGGTGTTACCGTTGCTATCTGTAAGCTCTGTCAATATTGGAGCGTTAGCATCCGACGCTCCTGGAGCAGTAGTTGTAGCTGTTAGAGTACCCGAAGGAGCATTTAAGCTTGGATCCATAGGGGTAACGAAAGTTGTGGAGCTACTTTCTCCAAAACTATTTGTGGCTGTAGCTTCTAGTGTCTGCTCTGGACGTGGGCCAACTGGTAAAGCTACACTGTATGAACCATCATCATTAGCGACAGTAGTTCCTAAAATATTGCCATCTAAATCTTTGATTGTAACAGTAGAATTTGCCTCAGCATTACCACTCACAGTGTAACCATTAGTAGAATCACCACTTGCTGTAGCTGTAGGCGCTCCTGGAATAGGATCTCCTGGAGTATTGAAGTTTGCAGAATCACTGATATTACCAGAGCTGTCTGTTGCCGTAATACTTAAAAGAGAACTTGGACCGATCTCACCAGCAAGAGTTACTGTAAATTCTCCCGAAGCATTCGCTTGAGCAGTCCCTACTTGGTTATTTGCATCGTCATAGATTGTAACTATAGCATTCGGTTCAGCTGTCCCTTTCACAGTATATCCTATTTGAGAATTCCCAGATACTTCAGTAACAACTGGAGCATTAGGAGCAGTTGTATCTGAAGGATCTGATACGATCAGTGTTTGCGTGACATCATCATAACCTGCTGCTGAATATGTAACGGTATAAGTGCCTGCTCCTAAACTACCATTTGTAACGGTCGCTCCTGTACTATCTGTAATGATAGAAGTTACAGAAACATCTGCTCCTGTACTATCTTTAAGCGTAGTGGCCAGATCGGCTGTGGCATCTGTTGCTCCCGACGCACTTGTTGTAGCTTCAAGGTTGCCTGTCGGGGCTACTAATGTTGCGGTGGTGCTAGGATCTGATACGATCAGTGTTTGCGTGACATCATCATAACCTGCTGCTGAATATGTAACGGTATAAGTGCCTGCTCCTAAACTACCATTTGTAACGGTCGCTCCTGTACTATCTGTAATGATTGAGCTTACAGGAACATCTGCTCCTGTACTATCTTTCAGAGTAGTGGGCAGGTCAGCTGTGGCATCTGTCGCTCCTGACGCACTTGTTGCAGCTTCAAGGTTGCCTGTCGGGGCGACTAATGTTGCCGTCGTGCTAGGATCTGATACAATCAGTGTTTGCGTGACATCATCATAACCTGCTGCTGAATATGTAACGGTATAAGTGCCTGCTCCTAAACTACCATTTGTAACGGTCGCTCCTGTACTATCTGTAATGATTGAAGTTACAGAAACATCTGCTCCTGTACTATCTTTCAGAGTAGTGGGCAGATCGGCTGTGGCATCTGTTGCTCCTGACGCACTTGTTGTAGCTTCAAGGTTGCCTATCGGGGCGACTAATGTTGCTGAATTAGTGCCATCTAGATAGACATACGAGACCCCGTTTGCATTGCTCAAGATACTGACATCAAGAAAATTAGATTTTACTGCCGTCCCAACAAAGCGAGCATCTAATGGCCCTTGCAAAGTAGGTGGAGTGATTGTAGTCGGAATAGTAATACTCGTATCTCCTAATACTGACGCATTTAGGAGTTGACTAAGAATATCGCCTGTGCCATTGATTAAGGGATTGAGCACAACATCGACAGCAGCAGTAAATGTGGCTTTTAAAGGAAGAAGCGCTGTGTTGACAACAGTTGCAGCGAGTCCAGTTGCTTGCAAAGCATTAATCGCATTTTTTAAATTGCTCAAAATCGTGGTCAGATTTTGAGCAAGTACTTGGCCAAGTCCATCATCAAGTTGAGCGCTAATTAGGGCTCCTGTTCCATCTATACTTGTTGTAGCTGAAAAATTTCCCCCACCAATACTCTGTACACTCTTCAATAGATTAAGTTGACGAGTTACTTCTGTCAAGTCCAGACTTGCTAGAGGGTTGCTGTCTAAGAGTGTTGTCACACTGTTAAGGAAGGTGTCCCCTGCAGAAACGAGCGTATTTAACAGAGCTACTTGATTTAGATCTACCGTAATGTTTGTATTAACAGTTGTGTTGCCGTTGGGTGAAACAAAACCGCGGAGTTCCTGCGGAACGGCAAGTACAGCATAACGTTGTCCATTGAGAAGAGAAGCTCCAGCTAAAGTACTACCAGAAATGGTAAAGTTAACATTTTGAGCACCCGATTCACTTGTCCACCGGTTCTCTGCTGTAGTTCCACTAGTATTGCTCGAGTTAACATTACTGAGTAAATCTATATCTAAGACATCTGCCTTGGCTGTGATCTGATGTTCAAGAAGACTATATGCTGTGGGAACCAAAATCGATGTCATCAGTAAACCACCTGACATAGTAGCGGAGAGTACTTTCCGTTTGGTAATAAGTTTTGTCTTCGAAAGTTTTGTTTGCTTAAGGGTGTCCATTGTCTTCCTCCTAAATCTGGCATCTTCAAACATGCTTCGGTGATCAGTCGTTGCATATTTATTTGAAATATTGTAGTTGTAATCCTTTACATACATTATTTATACACGAACTTGGATATAAATATTAATAAATTGGCTACAATTTCATTGACTATATTTGACTATCACAGTAGTGGTTGCACAAAAAACGGAGCCCGAATATCAAACTTCTTTTACATTTTCAAGAGCAAAATAAAAAGCAGTGTTCCTAAAAACACTGCTTTACATAATTTTTGTTATGTTATTCACTTTTATCTTCAATAACCTTTTCCAACATTTTCATCCTTCGCATAAGCTGGTATTCTCCAAATAAAATTAAGAATAAGACTAAGCTCCAACCACCAAATAAGCCGGCTGAGTCGATGAGTCCTTTCCCACTTCTTGTAAGGAAGACACGACCCGGTCGATTATTTACGACATAGACAGTAACTTTTTCACCTTCGCTACCCAGTTTACGAAAGTAGACATCTAGCGGTCTACGAACATATTTTTTTCCTTCAAATTGATAACTTACTTCATGAACAGATTTTAAATCGTCCCCATAGACAATCTGGGCAGTAATCGGAGTTTTTTCTAAATTTTTATTAGCCTGGTGTAAGCCAATTAAAAATAAAGCCCCTCCAAGCATTGCAACAGCGACAATGAACATAATAATGCGCAAAATACGCTGCAACAAAGTGATCAGTTTATTCATACTTTTACCCTATGTTATCTTTAAAATCTTTCTCTTAATATTTCCATCTAAACCTTTTTTTATTTTACCATTTTTCAGCTTGAAAAGTCGAATACTAGACCAAAAACTACGAACGAGTAAATAACTTTTTCCAACTTAACTTTTTTATATAAAGATTAAAGAAAAATTTGTCATTTTTTGATAAAATGAGCATAGATTAAACTATTTTATTACTGACGGAGCTGTCAGTAACTTAAAACATGAAAAGAGGCACCTATGTCCTTTGACGGTATTTTTTTACATCATATGACCAATGAGCTGCAAGCCTTAGTAGGCGGGCGGATTCAAAAAATAAATCAACCTTTTGAACAGGAACTTGTATTAACGGTTCGAGCAGCTGGAAAATCCCAAAAACTCCTTCTTTCAGCACATCCTGTATTTGGGCGCGTCCAATTGACAAAAACGGACTTCCAAAACCCACAAAATCCTAATAATTTTGTAATGATTTTACGTAAGTATTTAGCTGGCGCATTTATCGAAAGCATTGAGCAAGTCGGCAATGATCGACAAATTATCTTTCATATTTCCACAAAAGATGAGATAGGTGATCAGCTTAAAATTGCTTTAGTCGCCGAAATCATGGGCAAACATAGTAACATTATACTTTTAGAAAAAACTTCTGAAAAAATTATCGAATCTATCAAGCACATTGGCTTTTCTCAAAACCAATATCGGACAATTTTACCTGGTTCAACTTATATTGCCCCGCCCTTACGTGAAGAAACCATTAATCCTTTTGAAGCAACGGATGAACAAATCTTCGAAGCCTTACAAACGAATCAGTTGCAGCAAGTCTTCCAAGGCATTGGGAAAGATTCAAAACAAGCTCTGACTGGGCTGTCAGTAGCAGATTTTAAAGACAAACTCACTCGCGTTTTTCCTTCTATTTATCCTGATGACCGTTTTTCTAGCCTTCAGCTTGCTGACGAAGCGGTCAGCTTTGCAACCCTGTCTGAGATGCTAGATGTCTATTATTCTGATAAAGCAGAACGTGACCGGGTCAAACAAGTTGCTGCATCGGTTATCAAGAAAATTCAAAATGAATTAAAGAAAAATCGGGACAAGTTGAAAAAGCAAGAACGTGAACTCCAGGCTACTGAAAATGCTGAGATATTCCGTCAAAAAGGTGAACTCCTCAACACTTTTTTACATCAAGTTCCTAATGATAAAAATAGTGTCACTTTAGAAAATTATTATACCAATGAACCCCTTGAAATAGCACTCAATCCTGCACTTAGCCCTGCTCAAAACGCTCAGCGCTACTTCCATCGCTATCAGAAATTAAAACAAGCGGTGAAATTTCTAGGAGAACAAATTCAAAAAACACGTCAGACCATTGACTATCTCGAATCTGTAGAATCAAACTTAGAAAATGCCGACGTGCCAGAAATCGCCGACATCCGCGAAGAATTAATTCAGACGGGTTATATTAAACAAAAACATCGAAACAAAAAGCAAAAAATGTTACCACCTGAAAAGTATCAAGCAGAGGATGGTACGATTATACTTGTCGGGAAAAATAATTTACAAAATGAGCAGGTCAGCTTTAAACTTGCTCGTCGCGGTGACCTTTGGTTCCATGTCAAAGATATTCCAGGAAGTCATGTCTTGATTACAGGAAATCCAGACCCGTCTGATGAAACTATCACTTTTGCCGGTGAATTAGCTGCTTATTTCAGTAAAGCTCGTTATTCTAATCTCGTACAAGTTGACGTTCTAGAAGCAAAAAAACTTCACAAACCCACTGGTACTGCTCCTGGATTTGTCACTTATGATCGTGAAAAAACAATCCGCGTCACTCCTGATGAGGCAGTCATCAAATCCAGAAAACTAACTAAATAATCTTTATTTACTGACCACATGGTCAGTAAATATTTTTTCTTATTAGAAAGAGTTAAAAAAATGAATGAACTCTTAAAATGTCCCGTCTGCAATGAAGGCTTACGCCAAGGGAACAAAAGCTTCAGATGTATAAACAATCATAGCTTCGATTTAGCAAAAGAGGGGTATCTCAATCTTCTTTTAAATGCTAAAAAGACAGCTGGTGATTCTAAGGAAATGATGGAAGCACGCCGTACTTTCCTTAGCAGGGGTTATTATCAAGAACTTTCTGATCGCGTTAATCATCATCTTAATCTCATCATAAAACCTAATGATTCACTTGTAGACATAGGGTGTGGTGAAGGCTATTACCTTTCACGATTTCAAAAAAATTATCGACCGCAATCACATTCATATTATGGACTTGATATCTCTAAATTAGGAGTACGGATGGCGGCTAAAAAAAATCCCGACATTAACTGGTTAGTTGCAAACTTTGCAAAGCTCCCTTTTACTGACCACTCAATACACACTGTTTTATCTATGTTTGCAGAATATTCCGTACCAGAAATCGACCGTATTCTCTCGTCAGATGGTCATATTCTTATTGTCAGAGCTGCTCCTAATCACTTGGTGGAGCTCAAAAATATTATTTATCCAGAAATTCACGAAAAAGCCAAAAAAAGTGCCATTAAAACTTTCCCTGGTTTTGAAGTAATAAGAGATCATTATCACTATCGAACTAAAATTCAATCAACGGAAGATTTATTAAGTCTTCTATTGATGACACCGCATTATTGGAAAATTAAACCAGAAGGAATTGAAAATTTAAAAAAATATGATAGTTTAGAAGTTACAATCAGTATTGAAATAGACCTTCTAAAGCGCATTAAATAACACTTTTACACTGTTAAAAGTGTTATTTTTTTCCACTTTTAAAACTTTTAAAGAAAATATTTTCTTCCATGTAAACGGATACTTTTCAACCTATAAAAGCTCTTTCATAATTCAGACAATTTTGGTATAATT
Organism: Lactococcus taiwanensis; assembly: GCF_014905395.1. Taxonomy (GTDB): domain Bacteria; phylum Bacillota; class Bacilli; order Lactobacillales; family Streptococcaceae; genus Lactococcus; species Lactococcus taiwanensis. The sequence continues at coordinate 263,093 of NZ_BNDT01000003.1, read as the reverse complement.
AAATTTGTAATTTTACTATTTACATCATTATTTTTTAAAGAAGGAGCCACTATGGCGAATGAAAATGTCATTCAAATGATTGATGTCACCAAGCGTTTTGGCGATTTTGTTGCCAATGACAAAATCAATCTTGAGTTGAGGAAAGGGGAGATTCATGCGTTACTTGGCGAAAATGGCGCTGGAAAGTCAACGTTGATGAATATCCTCTCAGGACTCCTTGAGCCTACTGAGGGCGAAGTCCATGTCAATGGAAAACTCGAAAATATCGATTCTCCATCAAAAGCTGCTAATCTCGGAATTGGTATGGTTCACCAGCATTTTATGCTTGTTGATGCTTTTACCGTTGCCGAAAATATTATTCTAGGCAATGAAATCACTAAAGGAATCAACCTTGATTTAAAGTCTGCCAAGAAAAAAATTCTTGAACTTTCCGAACGCTACGGTCTTAGTGTAGAACCTGATGCTTTGGTACGAGACATTTCTGTTGGTCAACAACAACGTGTCGAGATTCTAAAAACACTCTACCGGGGTGCCGATATCTTAATCTTTGATGAGCCAACCGCTGTGCTAACCCCTGCTGAAATCACTGAATTGATGCAAATTATGAGAAACCTCATCAAAGAAGGTAAATCAATCATTTTAATTACTCATAAATTAGATGAGATACGCGCTGTAGCAGACCGTATCACAGTCATTCGCCGTGGAAAATCAATTGATACTGTTGAGCTAGGGGATAAATCTAATCAAGAGCTCGCGGAATTGATGGTAGGACGTTCTGTCTCATTTGTTACAGAAAAAAGTGCTGCTTCTCCTAAAGAGGTAGTGCTTGATATCAAAGCACTCAATGTCAAAGAAAGTCGTGGTTCTCTCAAAGTAAAAGGCCTCTCTTTAGATGTACGAGCAGGAGAGATTGTAGGTTTAGCCGGAATAGATGGTAATGGTCAAACAGAGCTGATCAAAGCAATCACCGGTCTTATGAAAGTTGAATCCGGCTCCATTAAGATTCGTCAAAAAGAAATCACAAATCATCGCCCACGTAAGATTACTGAAGAATCAGTAGGACACGTTCCTGAAGACCGTCATCGTGATGGCCTTGTTCTTGAAATGACAGTCGCTGAAAATATTGCTCTACAAACTTATTATAAAGCACCTATGAGCAACTATGGTTTTTTAGACTATAATAAAATTAATAGTCATGCCCGTGAGCTTATGCAAGAATTTGATGTCCGCGGAGCAGGAGAATGGGTTTCCGCTGCTTCACTCTCAGGCGGTAATCAGCAAAAAGCCATTATTGCCCGTGAAATTGATCGTAATCCAGATCTTCTCATTGTTGCACAACCAACCCGTGGTTTAGATGTCGGTGCAATTGAATATATTCACAAACGCTTGATACAAGCTCGTGACGAAGGTAAAGCAGTACTTGTGGTTTCCTTTGAGCTTGATGAAATTCTAAACGTCTCTGATCGAATCGCTGTCATTCATGATGGACAAATCCAAGGAATTGTTACGCCTGAAACAACCACAAAACAAGAACTTGGTATACTGATGGTTGGAGGTAAAATTAATGAATAGTAAGTCTAGAAAAATACTCGTACCACTCATTGCTATCGTTTTTGGCTTCTTGCTTGGAGCAGTGATTATGTTAGCCTTTGGCTATAATCCCATTTGGGGCTATGAAGATCTCTTCATTTCAGCCTTAGGGAATGCTCGTGCCATTGGTGAGACACTACAAACTGCTGGACCACTCATTCTCACCGCTCTTTCTTTTGCTGTTGCGATGAAAGCTGGGCTCTTCAATATTGGGATGTCTGGGCAAGCCTTGGCAGGTTGGATTACCTCCATGTGGTTTGCTTTAAGTTTTCCAGATATTCCTCGACTAATCATGATTCCTTTAGTGATCATCATCGGTATGTTCTTCGGTGCTTTTATGGGATTCATTCCTGGGATTTTAAGAGCCTTGTTAGGAACCTCCGAAGTTATCACGACAATCATGTTGAATTACATTATCTTATTTTTCTCAACCTTCATGATTCATGATATGTTTCAAAAAAATATACTCATGGATAACACGACAGACCAAACTAAACTTATCAGTACTAACGCTTCTTTCCGAACTCAGTGGATGTCCTCATTAACTGATAATTCTACTTTAAATATCGGACTGATTATTGCAATCATTGCATTAATCATTATGGCAATTGTATTTTCAAAAACAACGCTTGGTTTTGAGATCAAAGCTGTTGGTTTAAACCCAGATGCCTCAGAATACGCTGGTATCTCTTCCAAACGTACCATCATTTTGTCTATGATCGTTGCTGGAGCTTTAGCTGGACTTGGTGGAGTCGTCTATGGTTTTGGATACATGCAAAACTTTGTCTCACAATCTACCTCGTTAGATATTGGTTTTAATGGGATGGCCGTTGCCCTTCTAGGAGGAAATAGCCCGATTGGAATTCTCTTTGCTGCTCTCCTTTTCTCAGTTCTTCAAACTGGTGCGCCTGGTATGATGAATGATGGTATTCCACCAGAAATTGTCAAAGTTGTTACCGCGGCAATTATTTTCTTCATTGCAGTAAAATTCATTATCGAGGTGATGTTACCAAAAGCCAAAGCCATGAAATCAATTGAGGCTAGCAAGAAGAAAGGAGATAATGTATGAATCTCGTAGATACGCTTCAAATTATTGTGGCAAACATGCTCATCTATTCAACCCCTCTCATCTTCACGAGTATTGGTGGTGTGTTCTCAGAACGAGGTGGAATCGTAAACGTTGGGTTAGAAGGCATCATGACCATTGGTGCATTCAGCTCTGTCGTCTTTAACTTGACCACTGCTAATATCTTTGGAAGTATGACCCCTTGGCTCTCCATTCTATTTGGAGCTTTAGTGGGAGCCATCTTCTCCTCACTGCATGCTGTTGCAACGGTTAACCTTCGTGCAGATCATATCGTCTCAGGTACTGTCCTCAACTTAATGGCTCCGGCCTTAGGCGTCTTTCTTCTTCAAGTCCTGTATCATCAAGGGCAGATAAATATAAGTGAACAGATTGGTTACTGGAATGTGCCTCTTCTGTCACAAATACCTATTATTGGTAAGATTTTCTTTAGCCAAACTTCACTTCCTGGCTTTCTAGCCATCGTTATCGCTGTTCTCGCTTGGTATACCTTATTCAAAACTCGCTTTGGGCTACGTCTTCGTTCTGTAGGTGAAAATCCTCAAGCTGCGGATACATTAGGCATTAATGTTTATGCTTATCGTTGGGCCGGAGTCCTTCTATCGGGTGTTCTCGGAGGTATTGGTGGAGCGATTTATGCTCAAGCCATTTCTGGTAACTTCGCAGTGTCAACCATAGCTGGTCAAGGATTTATTTCTCTTGCGGCGATGATCTTCGGAAAATGGAACCCAATTGGTGCTATGTTATCTTCACTCCTATTCGGTCTATTCACATCACTCGCAGTTGTAGGGGGACAAATTCCTGGGATAAAAGAAATCCCATCAGCTTTCTTACAAATGGCCCCTTACGTATTCACTATCGTAGTTCTTGCCCTTTTCCTTGGTAAGGCTGTTGCACCTAAAGCAGACGGAGTTAACTATATCAAATCCAAATAAATTACAAAACAGCCTTCATCAAAGGCTGTTTTTTGTTCCCTATACTGTAAATAAACTCGATAAATCACTTTATTGCTCGAGGCACAAACAAAAAACAGGTCTATTCGAGACCTGTTTTTCTGTTAATTATTAGGAAATTAGTTTTTTACTGCTGAAGCAAATTCTTCTTTTTCGAATGCTTCATCAATAATTTTCTTAAGTTGAGCCCCAGATGCTTGCATTTTTTGCATTTCAGCATCATTAAGTGGGATATGAACTGGGTTCACAACACCTTCAGCTCCAACAACAGCTGGTTGACCGAGGTATACGCCTTCTACACCGTATTGACCTTCTTGGAAAGTAGATACAGGAAGAACCGCATGTTCATCATCAAGGATCGCTTTAGTAATACGAGCAAGAGCTACAGCAACACCGTAGAATGTTGCTCCTTTTTTAGCGATAATCTCATAAGCTGCATCACGAACACCTTCAAAGAGTCCAACAATTTCTGCTTCATTGAGATAGTCGTTTTCAAGGAACCATTGTTCCAAAGTGACACCAGCTACATTAGCATGTGACCATACAGCAAATTCAGAGTCACCGTGTTCACCCATGATGTAGGCATGGACTGAACGAGCATCTACACCGACTTTTTCAGCCAAAGCTTGACGCAAACGTGCAGTATCAAGTGATGTACCTGAACCTACTACACGGTTCTTAGGCAAACCAGAGAACTTCCAGGTTGCATAAGTCAAGATATCAACTGGGTTAGCGGCTACAAGGAAAATTCCATCGAAACCAGATTTCATAATTTCAGTAACTACTGATTTAGTAATACGAAGATTCTTTTCAACAAGGTCAAGACGAGTTTCACCTGGTTTTTGTGGAGCACCTGAAGTCAAAACTACAAGGTCAGCATCCGCAGCATCAGAGTAGTCTGCTGAATAGATCTTTTTAGGTGAAGTAAATGCAAGCGCATGTGAAAGGTCCATCGCATCACCTTCAGTTTTATCTTTGAAGAGATCGACGATACCCAATTCTTGTGCGATACCTTGGTTTACAAGAGCGAATGCGTAAGAAGATCCTACTGCTCCATCACCAACAAGGATAACTTTTTTACGTTGTTTTTCTGCCATGATTTCTTTAATTCCTTTCAAATTTCAAATAAGCTTGATAAAATAAATTAATTTTTTATTTCAGATTTTCAGCAATAATGCCTGTCATAAGTGACAGGCACAGTTGCCTTGTATAATAATTATTTAACTGTGCGGATACGCATTGTGTTAGTGCGACCAGTACCCACTGGAACACCAGCAACGATAATAATGTTATCGCCTGATTCTACCAAACCAGAAGCTAAAGCAGCTTTTTCAGCAACGTCAAACATATCATCAGTTGAAGCAGGACGTTCCATCATCATTGGAATTACACCCCAGTTAATCATCAAACCACGTTCAACTTTTTCGTCAAAAGTAACAGCCAAAATATCAGCATCTGGACGATGTTTAGAAATCAAGCGTGCAGTGTTACCAGATTCAGTCAAAGCAACAATCAATTTAACGTCCATTGCTTCTGCGGCATTTTTAACTGATGCAGCAACAACTTCTGTTACAGTTGATTTATCATAACGTTCTGGGTGGAGACGTCCGTATTCTTTCAACATTGTTTGAGCGTTTTTGTTAACAGTTGCCATTGTACGAACTGATTCGCGTGGATATTTACCGTTAGCAGATTCACCTGAAAGCATTGTTGCGTCAGTTCCATCAATAACAGCGTTGAATACGTCTGAGATTTCTGAACGTGTAGCACGTGGGTTATAAGTCATTGATTCAAGCATGTTTGTTGCAGTAACAACGATTTTACCTGCTTTGTTAACTTTGCTGATAATCAATTTTTGGTAAACTGGAACCATTTCAAATGGAACTTCGATACCCATGTCACCACGAGCGATCATAATACCATCAGCTGCTTCGATGATTTCATCAAGGTTTTCGATACCTTGTTGGTTTTCGATTTTAGCCAAAAGTTGTACGTGTGGATTTCCAGTTTCTTCACAAATACGACGTACTTCTTTAACGTCATTTGCAGTACGTACGAATGAGATAGCGATAAAGTTGATTCCACCAGGTTGTGAAAGTCCGAAACGAATATCCGCATCATCACGTTCAGCAAGAGCTGGGAAAGGAATTTTAGTGTTAGGGATATTAACACCTTTTTGTTTACCAATAATTCCATCGTTTTGTGCTTCAACTTCAAATTCACGTTTTGAAACGTCTTTACCAGTCAAAGTCAAACCAAGTTTACCATCGTCAATCAAGATAGTTTGACCAACTTCAACATCGTCAAAGATATCAAGACCACCAGCAACATTCAATGCGATCAATTCTGGAGTTGATGTCAAACCTTGTTTAGTAGCCACACGGAATTTATCTCCAGTCACAACGCTAATTGAATCAGCACCGTCTTCGAAGACTTCAGTACGCATTTCAGGGCCTTTAGTATCGAGCAAGAAACCAACTTTACGTCCAGCAATTTCTTCTGCACGGTGAACAGTTGCCATACGAGCACCTTGTTCTTCGTGGTTACCATGTGAGAAGTTGAAACGGAAGACATCAGCGCCTTCTTGAATCAAGGCTGCGATTGATTTTGCTGATGTTTCGACATCAAGCTCTTCTCCCCAGTATCCTTTTTCTCCGAATTTTTTTCCACCGCGAGTTTCAACGGCTGGGCCAAGAGTTGAGACGATTTTTACACGTTTATTCATTTTGTGTTTTTCTCCTATAATTTGATTAATTATATCTCTATCTCTAATTATGCGTACAATAACACTTAACTAGAAACAGAGTGCAGTAACATTAGTTAAGGTTAAGATTGTTGAGTGCTGAGTTAAGACGGTAAAGTTCAAGACCTGCTTTATGAGGATTGTTGACTTTAATACCACCTTCTTCAGTCAAGCTAAAGAGGGCACCTTCTTCAGGAGTACCAAGAATTGGACTTTCAACAAGTTCTTCATTATGGATACCAACGGCAACACCACCGATACCATCACGAAGCAATTCTACAGCGCGAGCACCCATGCGAGAAGCAAGGACGCGGTCACGAGCTGTTGGTGAACCACCACGTTGGATGTGACCAAGAACAGAAACACGGAGGTCTCCCTCGTAGCCTGCTTCTTTAAGTTTTGTAGCAAATTCTTCACCAGACATCACACCTTCAGCAAGGACAATAATATGGTGGTTTTTACCTTTTTCGTAGCCTTTGTTGATATTGTTAACTACGTTTTCAAACTTAAATTCTTTTTCTGGAATACAAATATCATCCGCACCAGCAGCGATACCAGCATTCAAAGCAATATCTCCAGCATTACGTCCCATTACTTCTACAACGAAAGTACGGTTATGTGATGATGAAGTATCACGGATTTTATCCAAGGCATCTACAACTGTTGACACAGCTGTGTCAAAACCAATCGTAAAGTCAGTTCCAACGATATCATTATCAATCGTTCCTGGAAGACCAACTGCTGGGAAGCCATGTTCAGTCAAGCGCATTGCACCATGATATGAACCATCACCACCAATTACAACGACACCTTCGATGCCGAATTTTTTAAGTTGCTCAATCCCAGCAAGTTGTCCTTCTTCGTATTTGAATTCTGGGTAGCGTGCTGAGTACAAGAACGTTCCACCACGACCAATTTTGTCACCAACTGACGCTGATGTAAGTGGGAAAATATCTCCTGCAACCATTCCTGCATAACCGTGATTGATACCGTAGATTTCGATACCTTCAGAAATCGCTTTACGAACAACTGCACGAATAGCCGCATTCATTCCTGGTGCGTCCCCACCAGAAGTCAAAACTGCAATGCGTTTCATTTTATAACTGTCCTCCGAAATTGTGTTACATAGTTTCATCGGCCCCACGTCAGTAATAGCGCGTGGTTTCGAAAGCTATGCTCCTTTGTTGTCTAGTTCATTATATCACGTATTTATAAAAAAATCTTGTAAAAAACTGCATAAACCGTTTACATTACAAAAAAATATTCGCTCCTTATTTTGCAAAGGTTTTCCTAAGTTTTGAGCCGAAATTGTTCGATAAATTGCGAGCTTTTTTATTTAATTTTCATAGTATCTTTCTTTATTCTAACAAAAAAGACAAACAATTTTCGGAGTTTTGTTTGTCTTTATCAGTCCTTGAAGGCTTTTTTTATAAGGTAGAATTTTATTTAAGCTTCATAACGTTTTTCACCATCAAGATAGGTCGCCACAAGTTCTAAATGATCGTCCAATACAATGAAATCTGCATCTAGGCCTGGTTTTATTTGACCGCAGACATCATCAATATGAACGGATTTCGCTGGGGTAAGTGAACCCATCATTACAGCTTCTGCCGGGGTAGCGATGCCCCAATCTACGACATTTTTTACTGCAGTTTTAAGAGTTAGAATAGAGGCAGCAGGACGACCCGTCGGAAGCCAAGCCGCACCATCTCGTACTTCTACTTCGTATTCACCAAGCATATATGGACCATCTGGCAAACCAGCAGCACGCATCGAGTCAGTGATTAAAACGACATGGTCTGCCCCTTTCATCTTGACAACAATTTCCGCAGCCTCTGGGCGCACGTGGTGACCATCACAGATTAATTCGGCATAAGTATTTGGCGTGTTGAGGATTGCTCCTACCATTCCTGGTTCTTTATGGGTCATCCCAGACATTCCATTAAATGTGTGAACCCACATTGTTGCGCCTGCTTGTACACCAGCCACTGCTTGCTTATAGGTCGCATTCGAATGACCAAGTGCTACAACGACACCGGCTTCTGTTGCTTTACGGATAAATTCTTCTGAACCAGCACGCTCTGGAGCAAGTCCAATTTTTTTGAGCATTCCATGAGCTGCTTCTTGCCAGTCTTCTAACTCCCACATTTTAGCATCACGCATGTATTTAGGGTTTTGCGCACCTTTGTGCTCTTCTGTAAAGAAAGGTCCTTCAAAGAAAATCCCACGGATTTTAGCTCCGCGTGCTTCTTTGTAATGTTCCCCTACAACTGTACATACTTCTTTAAGGCCTTCATGATCATCTGTCAAAGGACTTGGTAGAAACGAAGTAACACCCGCAGAAAGGAGTCCTTCTGACATGGTCCCCATGATTCCTTCTACTTGTGCATCTTGTGCGTCAGCTCCACCAAAACCATGAATGTGTGTTTCAACAAGTCCTGGCGCGATTGATTTGCCCGTGTAATCCAAAATGTCGGCCGAAGTAGGTACTTCTTCTGTCCATTCTCCAAATTTTCCATCAGAGATTTCAAGGTATCCACCTTTTTTAGTTTCATAAGGATAGAAAAATTGATCCGCTTTAATGTAATAAGTCATAGTATCTCCTATTTCTATTTTCTTTAATTTTAGCACCCTTTCACGCTTTTGTCAACAAACAGTATAGACCAATTTTATAAAGTAATTAAAAAAATTTACTGACAGAGCTGTCAGTAAATCTTTTATTGCTTATTAGAAAGCTGCAAAAGTTTTTCTTTAATTTCTTCTTCCATCTTGGAAAGTTCAAGTTCGCCTTGTTGACGTTTTTGGCGACCATCTGCTTGAATACGCAAAGTTTCTTGAATGGTATCGACAAGGTTTTGTTGAGTTAACTTGAGCGTTTCAACATCCACCAGTCCACGTTCATTTTCAATCGCCGCCTCAATGGTTGAATTTTTTAGCATTTCCGAATTCTTACGTAATAAATCGTTAGTTGTTTCAGACACAATGCGTTGACTGGTCAGCGCATCTTTTTGTTTTAAGAGGGTGAGTGCAATAGCAACCTGATTTTTCCAAAGGGGAATCGCTGTATTGATAGAAGTCTGAATTTTTTCGGCCAATTCCTGATTAGTGTTTTGAATCAAACGTATCTGTGGTGCTTGTTGAATCGTTAACTGACGTGCTAATTTCAAATCGTGTGCCCGTTTTTCTAAGCGATTTTTGTAAGACTCTAAATCATTGACTTTTTGCACCATAATCGCGTTGTCTGTCGAGCTTTGTGCTTCTTTTCTAGCTTGTGGTAATACTTCTTGATCTAATTCTTGAATCTTTAATTCTGCACCAGCTATATATACGTTCAAGGCTTTAAAATAATTAAGGTTTTCATCATATAATTTGTCTAAAGTTTCATTATCTTGTAGCAAACCTTGTTGCTCATTATTCAACTTAGCAGAAATTTTATCAATTCCTGCACCGATTTTTTGATATTTTTGAGTAACCTCAAAAATCGATTTTTTAACTTTACCAAACATCTTGGTAAATAAGCCCTTGTTTTCCGCAACAAGTTCATTGGGGTTAGCTTGTTGCAGATTAAACATTAAATCAGTGAGAGAGGTCCCTACTTCTCCCAAATCCTGAGCTTGCACTTTATTAAGCACACTCTGAGAAAATGCAGAGATTTTATCTTGAGCAGTCGCACCATAGCTGATCACAGATTGTGCGCTGTTTTCATCAAGCTGTTTTGAAAGTTCTTTAGCTTTCTCTAACTCCTCAGGAGATAAAGCATCCACTGCGGCTAAAGAGGCATTTTTATGCATTTCGACAATTTCTGTTTTTTGCTGCTCATCAAGTTGGTCAGCCTCTTTGATGACCTGATCACCTTTCATCAAATCATCTAATATTGGATTTTCCATCATATTATTCCTTTACTTCTTAATTTAGTTCTATTATAAATTATTCCTGTCAGAAATGACAGGAATATCAGAGTTGTAACTATTACTGACTGCGCTGTCAGTAACTGTCCTATAAATTATGAAAAGCTTCAAGACGCTCACATAATGTCATCAGTCAAAATCAACTTGTTGTTTAATGACATTGACGTCATCCATCAAAATTTCATGGTAGTTCTTGGAAATGGAATGCGACAAAGTCTTAATCAAAAGCAAAGTTTCATCCAAATCTCGTTTGATTTCTTCTGTGCGGACTGCTTGCTTTTTCATATCAAGATATTTTTCTGTTAACTTGACCATATTAGGCAAATCTTTATAGAGAAAATCATTTTGCTTTGTCAATTCTTGAGGATGTTGAACGATATATTTAAAAGTTTGTTTACTTGCATCTAGCCCACCTGTCACAGATTCTACGACTTGTAAATCATCATCTTTTTTAATTTTAGCTTCCCATGTTTCAATACTGTCTTTTGCTTCTGCTAAATTTTCACGGAAAATCTTTATATCACTATCAGAAAGTCCTGCTTCATGGTAACGCTCGATATTTCCTTTTAAATTCATCGTCTTATCTTTATAGCTTCCTTTATCGTCTCGTTTATTTTTTTGCATAAACCCAATTCCAATTATCATTTTAATCACCAAGAAAAAGAGGACTAAACCAAAAATCATGTTCACAATCCCCCAATGATCACCCCCTGTCATCATTCCGTGATGGTACATAGATAAATTGACTAACATATTTTTCCCTCCTGCTTGTGTCCTGTAATCACAAGTTTCTAATTTTCTAATTCATTTCTAAGAAATAGCCCTTATCGCTATATCTCTATTTTATCATAATATTTAAACCCTAAATCATACTTAGGGCTGATTTTTAATCTCCCTTATGTTAAAATGTAAAGGAAACCAAAACGAAAGAAAGGATCATTCAATGAATCCACAAAAAATCGCAGTATTAGGCCCTGGATCTTGGGGTACTGCCCTTTCGCAGGTGCTCAATGATAATGGACATGAAGTACGCATCTGGGGTAACAACTCGGAACAAATGTCTGAAATCAATGAACATCACACTAATAAACGTTATTTTAAAGATGTTGTTTTAGATGAAAAGATAAAAGCTTTTGAAAATTTAGAAGAAGCCTTAACTGACGTAGATGCGGTATTGTTTGTTGTCCCTACTAAAGTGACACGCTTAGTCGCTCAACAGGTCGCACAAGTATTAAAAAATAAAGTCCATCTGCTTCATGCTTCTAAGGGTTTGGAGCAAGGAACGCATGCCCGAATTTCCAGTATTTTAGAAGAGGAGATTCCTGCATCTTATCGCGGTGAGGTTGTCGTAGTTTCTGGTCCTTCGCATGCAGAGGAGACCATTGTGCGTGATATCACATTGATTTCTGCCGCCTCTAAAGACCATGCTGAAGCTAAGTACGCTCAAAATCTCTTCAGTAATGATTATTTCCGCCTCTATACCAATACCGATGTGGTGGGTGTGGAAACAGCTGGTGCGCTTAAAAATATTATTGCCGTGGGTGCTGGAGCACTGCATGGTCTTGGTTTTGGGGATAACGCGAAGGCTGCCATTATTACACGTGGACTAACTGAAATCACGCGTTTAGGTGTAGCGCTAGGTGCGGAACCGCTGACCTATAGTGGCCTTTCAGGTGTAGGCGACCTCATCGTTACTGGAACATCAATTCATTCACGTAACTGGCGAGCTGGGGATGCTTTAGGACGCGGTGAAAAACTTGAAGAGATTGAGCGTAATATGGGAATGGTTATCGAAGGTGTTTCAACGACTAAGGCTGCCTATGAACTGGCCCAACAACTGAAAATTGAGATGCCAATCACTGAAACCATTTATCGCGTACTTTATGAAAACGTTGATGCCAAAACAGCAATTCTTGAATTAATGCGCCGTGAAGCCCGTGAAGAAAATGAGTTTAACCAACTCTAATTTATGAGATATTTTAAAGGAGATAAAAATCAAATGAATCCAACTAAAGCTAGAAAAGTACGTAAAGCAGTCATTCCAGCCGCTGGTCTAGGCACCCGTTTCCTCCCAGCCACGAAAGCAATCGCTAAGGAAATGTTACCAATTGTTGATAAACCTACAATACAATTTATTGTTGAGGAAGCTCTCAAATCAGGGATTGAAGACATTTTGATTGTAACGGGAAAAGCTAAACGTCCTATTGAAGATCATTTCGATTCCAATATTGAACTGGAACAAAATCTTCGCGAAAAAGGAAAAACCGAACTCCTTAAACTGGTAGAAGAAACAACCGATATTAACCTCCATTTCATCCGCCAATCTCATCCTAAAGGACTCGGACATGCTGTACTTCAAGCTAAAGCTTTTGTTGGCAATGAACCATTTGTCGTTATGCTTGGTGATGACCTGATGGACATCAACGGAAATGGTACTCCTTTAACTAAACAGCTGATCAATGATTATGAAAAAACACATGCCTCAACCATCGCTGTTATGAAAGTACCTCACGAAGACGTGGACAAATATGGAGTTATTGATCCTAAGGGTGAGGTTTCAAAAGGACTTTACAATGTAGAACGTTTCGTTGAAAAGCCTGAAATTTCAGAAGCTCCATCTGATTTAGCAATCATTGGACGCTATCTTTTAACTCCTGAAATCTTTGATGTATTAGAAACACAAGCTCCAGGTGCTGGTAACGAAATCCAGCTAACAGATGCCATTGAACGTTTGAATAAAACACAACGCGTTTTTGCGCATGAATTCACCGGAAAACGTTATGATGTGGGTGATAAGTTTGGATTCGTAGAAACTACAATTGAATACGGACTTGAGCATCCACAGATTAGTGAAAGTTTGAAAGCATACCTCATTGAAAAAGGAAAAGAATTAGAAAAAGCAGCGGCTTCAACTCCTCATAAAATAGAAAAATAAAAGAACGCCTTCCTTAATGGAGGCGTTTTTTTGATTGCGTGAAATTTTCCTTCAGTTTTGCTATAATAGGCATAATGAAATTCCTTAAAAACACGATTATTTATTTTAAAAACATTAAAACGAAACCTTTAGATTTTGTCATCATTTTCGTGTTATTTTTGGCTTCTTTTTCAACCTTATATTTTTTTGCAAGTGGATCAAAGGGGGCTGAGGCTCAACTTCGTGTTCATGGGCAGGTGATTCGCACTTTTGATTTAAAAAAAAATCAAACTTGGACTTATCGAGATAAGGACGGCGATTACAATAAGATTCGTGTAAAAGATGGCGAAATCGCCGTCATTGAAGCCAGTTGCAAAGATCAAATTGATGTGAAACGAGGGTATATTTCAAAAGTCGGAGAAACGATTGTCTGCCTTCCTCATGATCTTGTCATCAAGGTTATCAGCGGAGAGACAAACGAGCAGGTGGATTATACAGCATGAATGTAAAAGAATACGTATATGTCTCTTTATTAACCGCAGCTGCTGTGGTGATGGGGATTGTAGAAAGTGCTTTACCGCCTTTTTTTGCTTTTGCTCCCGGTGCTAAGATTGGCTTGGCGAATCTAGTAATGATTATTGCTGTTTTTACCTTAAATTGGCGCAAAGTATGGACCATGCAAATTTTGAGATTACTTCTTACTGCCCTTTTCACGGGTTTTTCCGTTTTTCTCTATTCTTTTGCTGGGGGGATTTTATCCTTACTTGCGATGTATGCCATGAAACAATTTGGACCCAAGCTCGTTTCTCTCATCGGAATTTCTGTAGTCGGTGGTTTCTTTCATAATTTTGGGCAATTAGCTGTTGCCTCATTTTTAGCTAAAGCCCCTTCCGTTATGCTCTATCTTCCTTGGCTTGCTTTCTTTGGAATGCTGGCAGGATTTGCGGTAGGGATTGGAGGAAATCAACTCATCACGCGTGTGAAGCCTATTCAAGAATTATTTATCAAAGAAAGTAAACAATGGACGTAAAAAATACCTTTTGGAAAGCTTACCCCGCACTGGGTAAGCAACTTACACAAGTTCAAAAATTAATGAAAAGCCATGTAACCATCAAAAATGAAGCAATAAAATCAGCTATTTTTGATATTTTTGATGCGGGAGGCAAAATGTTACGTCCTGCTTATTTGCTCTTATTTTCAAGTTTTACAGAACTCTCTGAAAAAGAAAAATTGGCTCTAGCAGCCAGCATTGAAATGTTACATACCGCCACTTTGGTTCATGACGACGTGATTGATCGTGCCGATACAAGGCGTGGGGTTGCCACACTTTCTGCAAAATATGGGCCAGAAATCGCCGTTTATGCGGGGGATTACCTCTTTATCGCTGTTTTTAAGTTAATGTCTGAGCATTCATTAGAGTTATCTAACTTGACAAAAAATATCGGCTCAATCGAGCGACTTTTAGGTGGCGAGTTAGGCCAACTCAATAAACATTTTGATTTGGAACAAACACTGGATGATTACATAGAAAATATTTCAGGCAAAACAGGGGAACTTTTTGCTCTCTCTGCTTCTGTCGGGCCCTTAATTTCTAAAAATAATATGCTTGCCAATCGTGCTTATAAAATTGGAATGAACATTGGAATCGCCTTTCAAATTATGGACGACTACTTGGATTATGCAGCTTCGGCAGAAACATTGGGCAAACCTGTCCTCGAAGACATCAAACAAGGTATTTATTCAGCTCCTGTTCTTTTCGCTTTGCAAGAAAATAGAGCTTTGATGACTGATTTGATAAAAAAAGAGGACTACGACAAAGTCTATGAATTTATTCAAAGCTCTTCCGCCTTGTCAGAAACAAAAGCTTTAGCAAAATCCTACACAACTGCTGCTTTGACCCAGATCGATAAACTCCCAAGCGGTGAAAATCGCAAAGTCATTGCAGAAATTACTAGAAAACTCTTGGAGCGTACCTTATGACCCCTGATGAATTTTACGCAGCTCTTGCTGAATTTGATCTCATCATTTCAGAACAACAAAAATGGCAATTTAAACGTTATTTCGAACTTTTAGTCGAGTGGAATGAAAAAATTAATTTGACTGCGATTACCGAAGAATCAGAAGTTTATTTAAAACACTTCTATGATTCTGTCGCTCCAGTTTTATATGATTTAATTACTGACCAGCCTGTCAGCATCCTAGACATCGGTGCCGGTGCTGGTTTTCCAAGTCTCCCTATGAAAATTCTTTTCCCTTCTCTGAATGTGACTATTATTGACTCTTTAAATAAACGCATTAACTTTTTAAAACTACTCACAGAAGAGTTGGGACTTGAAAACGTCAACTTGCTTCATGGACGTGCTGAAGATTTCGGCCAAAATGTGCTTTATCGTGGGAATTTTGACATTGTGACGGCGCGTGCTGTCGCTCGACTCTCTGTTTTGTCAGAGTTAACCATCCCTTTCTTGAAGAAAAACGGCTGTCTCCTTTCTTTAAAAGCCGCTCAATTTGAAGAGGAGTTGCTTGAAGCAAAAAAAGCCATAGCCGTTTTAGGCGGAAAGTTTATTCAAGAGATAGCTTACCACTTACCAAATGGGGATGAACGTCATATTGCACTCATCGAAAAGAAAAAAGAGACACCTAAAAAATATCCACGTAAAGCTGGAACGCCAGCTAAAAATCCTTTATAATCCCTCCTTTGGATTTAAGAAAAAAAGCTCACTATTGTGAGCTTTTTATTGATTCCATTCTTCTTTTATCGTGTGATAAGCCGCTACGGGATCAGCTGCTTGAGTAATTGGACGTCCTACAACAATATAATCTGAACCAATTTTTCGCGCTTGTTGAGGAGTCATGACACGTTTTTGATCTCCTTTATTACTACCGACAGGTCGAATTCCTGGGGTCAAACAAATAAAATCAGGCGAAGTTGCTGCTTTTATTTTTTCAACTTCATGTGCGGAACACACCACCCCATCTAAGCCTGCTTCGGCTGTTTTTTGAGCATAATGAATAACTGATGCTTCAAGACTCGTCATAATTTGTTGATCTTCTTGCATAATTTCCTCAGAGGTTGAGGTCAGCTGGGTAACTGCAATCAATAGCGGACGCTCACGCCCCGCTGGGGTGCCCAGCTCCAAACCACGGCGAGCAGCTTTCATCATCTCAACCCCACCAGCAGCATGGACATTAACCATGTCCACTCCCAAACGGGCAAGCACCCGCATGGAGGATTCTACAGTATTCGGAATATCATGTAATTTTAGGTCTAAAAAGACACGATGTCCCAGCGATTTTACATAATAAACAACCTGAGGACCAGCTGTATAAAAGAGTTCCATACCTAATTTGATATAAAGTTGTTCATTGGGTGCGAATTGTTCAAGGAAATCTTTTACTTCTGAGAATTCTGCAAAATCTAAGGCAATAACAGGTCTATTTTCTGGCATTTTTCCACTTTCTATTTTTGCTGACAGCGTCGTCAGTATTTTTTGATGCGTTCCACGGATTTGGAGACAACTTTACAAGATTTTTTGAGGGTTTTTCATCTGTTTTACTTCTTGGATCAGTTGTGTAAGGCATTCTATACCGAAGCGATCCATCAAAGAAGGTAATTTTTCAATAATTTCAGGACAAACTCTCGGGTTGGCAAAATTTGCAGTTCCGACGGCGACTGCTGAAGCACCCGCAAGATACATTTCTAAAACATCCTGAGCAGACATCACTCCCCCCATTCCAATTATTGGTAGATCGACCGCTTGAGCCACTTGATGAATAAGTTTGAGCGCAACAGGTTTGATGGCTGGCCCTGACAGTCCCCCAGTCACATTCGCCAAAATTGGCTGACGGCTTGCTAAATCAAACCTTACGCCCATAAGCGTATTGATCATTGTTAAACCATCAGCACCAGCTGCTTCTACAGCCTTTGCAATAGGGACAATGTCCGTCACATTTGGGGAGAGTTTAACATACAATGGAACTTTACTGACAGCTTTGCAAGCTCTGACAAGTTGTGCAGCCACCTCAGGATTTGTTCCAAAAGCTTGCCCACCGTGTTTCACATTGGGGCAAGAGATGTTTAATTCGATTGCCGCTACATTCGGCGCCTCCCCAATCCTTGCACAAACTGCCACATAGTCCTCTTCTTCTGAACCCGCAACGTTTGCAATAATGGGAAGATCAGGAAAATGATTAGCGAGCCAAGGTAATTTTTCAGCCAGCACCACTTCAAGCCCAGGATTTTGCAAGCCAATTGCGTTGAGCATCCCACTAGCTGTCTCAGCAATACGTGGGGTAGGATTACCAAAGCGCGGCTCCAGCGTTGTTGCTTTAACCATGATAGAGCCCAGTGTGTTTAAATCAAAATACTGGGCATACTCTTCACCAAAGCCAAAACAACCGGATGCAGGGATAATAGGATTTTTTAAGTCAAGTCCAGGAAGTTGGACCGCAAGACGAGAATTGTCATTCATAGGAGCTCCTTTTTTATAAAAGTTGGATTGATTACTGACGAAGCTGTCAGTAACTTACAGCCTTAGCCAAAGCGAAAATTATAATGCGATCTGTTTTCCTAAGAATACTGGACCGTCTTCGCAAACTTTTAGGGCATGATTTGGGTCTTTTCGGTCATGCTCGACACAGGCATAACATGCTCCAATCCCGCATGCCATCCGACTCTCCATAGAAATATAAAGCCGCTCGATATGATCATATTTACGAGCAACAGCTTTAAGCATGCCCGGTGCGCCACAAGTATAGACGGCGGTAGGTTCAAGCGCAAGCTCTTCTATCAGCATTCCGACATGTCCTTTGTAGCCATAAGAACCATCATCGGTCGCCACGCGCAATGTCACGTTACTGATGCGAGCAAATTGAGCTTCGAGTATTTTTACCTTCTCAGTCGCAAAGCCTAGTAATACTGTCATTTGGCAGTCTTTTTCTTCCAACTGTTTGGCAAGTTCGTATAATGGAGGCACACCAATCCCTCCACCCACGAGCAATACATGGTCTTTTGGCGTAACTTCTGAAATCGGAAAACCATTACCGAGTGGTCCCATGGCGTCTACGGTTTCTCCCTGCGTTAATTTTGAGAGTGCGTAAGTCCCTGTAGTCTCATCTCCAATCCGGTAAAGAAGGCTACAAGTACTGGTCGCCTTATCCCAACTTGAAATTGAAATTGGACGTCGCAAAAGCATACTAGATTGGGGCACTGCAAGATGTAAAAACTGACCAGGCAGCTTCATCTCCTGCACCAGATCGCCCTTTACCACTAATTCATAAATATTGCAGGCAACCTCGCGTTGACTGACCACCGTCATCAGCTCTTGTAATTTAGACATGCTTTTTCTCCTCAGTATCAGTATTTAATTAAATCAAAAAACACTTGTAGAGCGCCTACAAGTGTACTGAGAAAGTGGAAAGTTACTGACAGCTCCATCAGTAAGCCTATGATCTTTTACAAAATCTTAAAACTTGCCGGATGCTAGGTAACTTATTCCAAATTAATTTTCCGTCTCCTTGTAAGCCTCTCTGGACTTAATTAAAGGTTTTAAAATATTATAGCGAAATTTTTTTCTTTCGTCAACAGCTGACCTTATTGTCTTGCGACTTTAGGCTGATTTTCAGTAACTTGTCAAAGATTTAGTAGGTTTTAGCTGTGAAATTTGTTATAATGAAAACGGATAGCATCCTATTTTAAAACAAGAAAGGAAGGCAAATTCTAACTTTTTTTAGTGCTTCTTATTTTTAAGAGGAGCTAGAAAAAACGCCGATGAATTTGCTCATTAAAAAATATGGGAATTATTAAAGCTGCAACGAGCGCAGTCGGTGGAACACTTGCCGACCAATGGCTAGAAGTTATTGAACCTGATGATATGTCTGATCAAACTGTCTTTACCAAGGGGGTAAAGGTGCGCAAAGACGCCAAACGTGGTTCCAATAAAAAAGGGACAGAAGATGTCATCACAGATGGTTCTGTTGTGCACGTTTATGAAAATATGATGATGCTTTTAGTGGACGGTGGTAAAATTATTGACTACACCGCTGAACCGGGTTATTACACTGTAAAGAACGATACGGCTCCTTCTATGTTCAATGGTGGACTTCGTGAATCGATTCAAGAAAGTTTCTTCCGCTTTAAATTTGGTGGAACAACACCACAAAAGCAACAAGTTTTTTATATCAATTTACAGGAAATTAAAGGCATCAAGTTTGGAACACCTACTCCTCTTCAGTATTTTGATAATTTTTATAACGCGGAATTGTTCTTACGTACTCATGGGACTTACTCTATCAAAATCACAGATCCTTTAGCTTTTTATGCCAATGCCATCCCTAAAAATGCGGATCATGTGGATATTCAAGAGATAAATGAACAATATTTGGCCGAATTTTTAACCGCCTTAAACACGTCTATCAACCAATACTCAGCCCAAGGTGAACGCGTATCTTTTCTCACCTCTAAAAGTATGGAATTGAGTAAATACATGGCCTCAGTTCTAGATGAAGATTGGAAACAATTGCGCGGTATGGAAATCGTCGCTGTTGCTGTCGCAAGCATATCTTATACAGACGAAAGTCAAAAACTCATCAACATGCGCAATCAAGGCGCGCTGTTAGGAGACCCTTCCGTACGTGAAGGTTACGTGCAAGGCGCAGTTGCACGAGGATTGGAATCAGCTGGTTCAAACCCAGGAGGAGCCATGAACGCCTTCATGGGCATGAATATGGGTGGACAAAATTTAGCAGGTTTCTCACAAGCCAATCAAAATCAAATGCAATCACAACAAGAACAACAAGCCGATACTAAAAGCTGGACTTGTCCTGAATGTGGCACGAAAAACACAGGAAAATTCTGCTCAAATTGCGGGCAATCAAAACCAAATGCTGCACCAGTCATGCCTGAAATAAACATGGCTTGTAATGCTTGTGGAGCAGCGGTAAACTTGGCCAATGGGGTTCCTAAATTTTGCCCTGAATGTGGTCAACCCTTCATTGCTAAGCCACTGACAGATTAAACAAAATGTAATAGTATGTCGTTTGACTTGCCCTTGTCATAGCGGCATCTTTTTTGGAGCGTCATGTTTTAAAGGACATTCCATTTGTGAAAAGGAGAATATTATGAGCGAAAGCTCAGTTTTTACCCATAAATGTCCCAACTGTGGGGGACCACTACTTTTCGATCCTAAACTTCAAAAATTTCACTGTGAGTACTGTGGCTCTAGCTTCACAGAACAAGAGGTCTCTACTTTTGAAGACCAAAATAAAGCTACTTTTACTGATGACACATTTACTGACAGCTCTGTCAGTAGCCTGGAAGCTTCTAATCCGTCCAATCTAACAGCTGACCAACCACAGGACACTTCACACTCTTTAGAAGAAGTGGGATTATTTCTCTGCCCCTCTTGCGGAGCAGAGTTAGTGACTGAGGCTACAACAGCCTCAACTTGGTGTTATTATTGTCATAATCCCGTTGTTTTGACTGAACGACTTTCAGGAAAATTTTTGCCTGAGAAAGTTCTCCCTTTTCAAATTGAACACAAAGAAGCGGAGGAACGTTTTCTAGAATGGGTCGGTAAGAAAAAATTTGTTCCCAAAGCTTTCTTTGATAAAAAACAAATTCAAAAATTATCAGGGGTCTATTTTCCTTATTGGGCCGTTGATGCAAAGCTCACAGGTGATTTGACAGCTCAAGCAACTAATCTGCGTGTTTGGATCGTTGGTGATACCGAATATACGGAGCACTCTCAGTATGCAATACGTCGGGCAGGCTCGACTGCTTTCAAAGATCTGGTCAAAAATGCTTTACAAAAAAACCTAACAGATAAGATGGTTGGTGCAGTTCAGCCTTTTGATATGAGTGCTGCTGTTCCTTTCAAAAACCAATACCTTTCTGGTTTTATGACTGAAAAGCGTGACATTGAATTTCAAGAAATGAAAAATGAGGTTGAAAAAGAATTTCGTCAGTACGCTGACGGACTCATGACAGCGACCATAACAGGTTATAGCTCGGTCAGTGGCGTTCAAAGTCGTCATCAACTGACCACTTTAGACGAAGATTATGTCCTTCTGCCACTCTGGCTGGTGACCTATCGTGAGCCCGGAAAAGACAAATTTTACTATTATGCCATGAACGGCCAAACAGGTAAAGTAGCCGGTGTCTTACCAATTGATAAAACGAAACTTTGGCTCTGGGCCTTGGGGCTTTTTATCATCATACTGATCCTAGGAATCTTAGTGGGGTACCTTGTCTCATGAAAAAAAAATCTATACTTTTTAGTCTCATTCTATTTGGACTATTCTTTTTATTCATTCCCCAGCCAACAAAAGCAGCAACTTTTTCGTCAGGGATCGAAGATAATGCTCAGATTTTGGGTCCAACAATTTCCAGTTTGCAAGGGCAAGCTCAAGCTTTGGCTGATCAAACCAAAGCTGGCGTGTATGTCCTTACGACAAACAGTACTACTTCTGCTAGTTCTATGGCACGTTCCTATTTAGCAGAGCAAGTAGGGGAAGGAAAAAACGGAGTAGTTCTTGTCATCAATATGAACTTGCGGAAAGTCTACATCTGGGCAACGGGGAACATGAAGCATTATCTATCAGCCAGTCGAATTGAGGATACTCTTGATGTTGTTCAACCCGCTTTATCTGCTAATGATAGCAGTGGAGCAGTAACAGGATTCTTTGACAAAGTCAGTCAATACTATCGCGCAGGTATTCCGACTTCGCGTCGTTATACTGTTGATGAACAAACAGGTGCGGTTACTTTCCAGCGCAGTTTTCGTCCACTTTACATCATTATCGCAGCTCTCTTTGCTTTGCTTAGCGCAGCTCTCTTTATCTGGATGATCTATCGCCGTTACCAAATGAAAGATGCCCACGCAATCTGGCGTTATGATTATAATCATAATGGAGAGCTCCAGCTCTCAGAACGAGAAGATCGCTTGGTTAATACCTTTATCACCACGCGCCACATCCCTCGTCCTTCCTCTGATGGCGGCGGAAGCTCTGGAGGATCAGGTGGCGGAAGAAGCTTTTGAAAAAATATAAAAAAGGAATGCTTGAAGCACTCCTTTTATTTTTTTATAATTTTATATTCACCACTTTTTAATGTCCCTAAACTATACTGACCAATTGACCACCGAATAAGACGTAAAGTCGGAAATCCAACTGCTGCTGTCATTCGCCTAATCTGACGATTTTTCCCCTCTTTAATAGAAATCTCCACCCAACTTGTAGGGATTGATTGACGTTCTCGGATCGGAGGATTTCGCACCCATAACCAATCAGGCTCATCAATCAATTTAACTTTTGCTGGTAAAGCCTTTCCATCCTTCAATTGCACCCCTTGTCGCAGCTTACTAGCTGCCTCCTCATCAAAGACACCTTCCACCTGTACCACATACGTTTTATAAGCTTTTGATTTTGGATCAGTCAGTAAATGATTCAATTTTCCATCATCCGTCAGTAAAAGTAAACCCTCACTGTCTTTATCTAAGCGCCCAGCTGCATACACATGAGGAATCTTGATAAAATCCTTTAGTGTCTTTCGGCCCATCTCATCAGTGAATTTAGTTAATACATCATAAGGCTTATTAAATAAAATAATCATTTTTCCCCTTTTCAAAAACAACTGCTTTTATTCTATTTTACCAAAATCTTTCCTCCTTGCCTATCTAGGTAATATTTTGCTCTTATTTTTCTTTCTTTTGTGCATTTAGTTCCTCAATTGTCTGTGCTTGCTTCGCCAATTTTTCACGCAATTTTTGATTTTCTATTTCTTGAGCCTTTGTTTGGCGACGTTTCTTTATCAGAAGCAACAAAACTGCTGCCATGAGGAAAATAAGTCCGAGGAGTATGCCCTGCCACATCCAACTTTTATGAGTCGTTTTGATTGTTGGATCACTCTTATTCAATTTATCAGACTCCCCCTGAGCAATAGTAAAAGTCTTTTTAAAAGTCCATTGATACCTATAGTTTTCCTTTTTCCCATTTCGGGCTGCCTCATAAGCACCTTTGGGATCTGTTCTTGCACTCACTACCATTTCCAGCTCATATTTACCTGCCTGAAGAGGTTCTGAGACACGTGTAGCCGCATTCTGATTGCTGGTTGGAATAGGCAGATTAAAGTTCGTATTCGGTGCCATTTGCAACATTGGATTGGAATACGTATACGCTACTTCTTTGTGTGTAAGACCACGAACAGTAGCCTCAACATTTACCGTATTTAAATAGGCCATCTCTGGATTTTGAAGATTAACATTGATTACATTACGCCCATTTACCTGCCCCGCTTTTATGGTGTGCAGCTTAAGTTGTGCTGGAAGCTCCTTTTCATTTTGACGGATTAATAAAGCAATCGAATAAGAATAAGTATTTTTTACTGAAATCCCTTTTGCAGCTGCTTGATTGTCAGCTTCGGTTTGTCCTTCTTGTTGGAAAGTTATGCCTCCTGCTATAACACCATCAAAAGGTGTTTGAGGCATTTTTACTTTAATCTTTACCACTTGTCGCTCATGAGCAGCTAAATTTACAACCTTTGGCGCTTGCGTGTAATCTTTAATATTATATTTTAATGATGCATCTAGTGGTAAGTTCGTTGGGGAATAATCCACTACACCCGAAGCATTTGTCACTGCACTCGAAATTAAAACTTTGATTGTTTGCTTTTTTTCCGTAAGATTCTCAAGCTCCACCTCAAGAGTCTGTTGCTTATCCGGTTCTAAAAGTAAGTCAAAATAGCTGACGCCTTTCTTGACTTGATTTTCTGGAAGTATTGGATTCACTGAATAATCCATTGTTTTTGCCTGGACCTCACCCCCCCTTACTAAGACTAAGGTAATAATAATAGCAATAATCGCTTTTATCTTATTCATAACGCTCCCCTCTCTAATTTCTTTTAAAAAAGAACCTCCTTTTTAAAGAGGTTCTCAACTCACAACCTTAGTTTTTAAGCATTACCTGGTGCACTATAAAGGTTCCAATTAAGGGTGGCACTATAAGTATCTGCTTTTGCAGCGCCAGCAGGCACATTTAAAGTAATATTAGGATCGACTTTGCCTGTTGTATTAGCAGTATCTAACGCCTCGGGATCACTAACAAGGCTTGAGCCGTCTTTTGCTCCAAAGTTTAACAAATTGGTCCCTGTTCCAGTACCTGCATCCGCTTGAAAAATTGTTATGGCTGTTCCTGGTACAAGCGCATTAAGTGCTGTATTCGTAGCGGACGTAGCCTTATTAGCTGAAGCACTAACTACATTGTTTGTTCCATCTGCGTTAAAAGTTAGGACAGCATTCGTTAAATTTCCAGCCGTAGCTCCCGCAAATTGCGCAGTTTGAGTTAAAGCAACAGACCACCCTAATGGACCACTTGGAGTGCCACGATTATCTGAAACTTGCATAAATTGGGGAATGGCTTTACCTGTCCCGTCATCGGCTGCCCAAGCCGACCAGGTATGAGCACTTGAGGCATCTACATAATGCGTCCCAAAGTTAAGTGCGGGTACAAAATCAAGCGTTAAACCATCACCTGAAAGTACTGGATTAGAGGTATTAGGGACTCCTGGTGTTGTTGGAGTGATTGGGGTTTTTCCATCATTTGGAGAGACGGGAGGAGTAGCCGTTATTTTAGCTCTAAAAGTTATTTTAGCGTTACTAGTCGTAGATCCCACAGTTGCTGCTTGAGTAAGGGATCCTCCTGTAACCAACAGCCCAACGCTAAGAAGGGTTAAGCCTGTTAAATTTAATTTTATCTTGTTCATGAATGTACCTCATTCTCTTTTATATTTTGGAGCTAATATGACAGTGATAAAAATTCCGAAAATTAGTAGAATACCAACGTATGAAAGTTGGCTTGATTTCTCACCTACTATCGGTAAATTCTCACCCTGTGTAGCTCTATTTCGCTGAGCAGATAGAGTTACCTTATTTTCGGGTGGCTTCTCTAGTGGAGCTTTGTCCACAAAACCAATTTTACTTTTTGTTTGAGTGACACTATTCATTTGTCCTAAAGCCACACCTGAATGCAGGACGGTTATTATACTGACAAGAGTAATAAGTTTTCCTTTCAAATTTCTCCTTTCTACTCCACTTCAAACAGACTTCTTTATTTTATACTCTTATGCCTAAGCCTTATCAGAGCACCTAAAAGTAAGAAAAGAACAAGCCACAAAATTGGGGAGGTTGTCACTAAGGCTGATTTTTTTGTATCTTCTGCTGATGGTTGACATTTAATTTTCCATCTTCTCCCACCACCCAATCTTCTTCTATTGTTCTTCCATTAGTTGATATGACCAAATGATAGTTCTGCCCTCTTTTTAGTGGTTCATTCATACTAAAAGGCAGCTCCACCTGTGCAAAAGGTACGAGAGAACTTTGATTGGTCGATAATTTAGCGACATGTTGTTCATATTTGTCCGTTAAAGTTGCCTGAATTTTAACCCCTTCAACGAGAGACCCATTAGGATTGTTTACCCGAAGTAAAAGGTCTCCCTTTTCATCTTCCAATAATGTTTCTTTTACAGGAACGAGAGGACTGATAACCGTCGGCTCCATAACTAATGCCACAGCATGAGAATACTGATTGAGGATGCCTTCTTGATTGGTGGAATTTACTTGCTGAGTGACAGTTATCCCACCAATGACTTGATGTGCCAGGCCGTTTTTAGAGATATTAAAATTGATTTTTATGTCTCTATTTTCGTACGGTGCTAAGGAAACTTTCAACTTCCCTGCTTGGGTTTCTCCTTCAAAATGAAGGTCATGATAAAAGTTAAAGGAATTGTCATTTTGGCTTAGTAATGCAGCCACTTCCTTTTGGGATAAGCCATAATCTATGGTGAAATTATTATTAGTAGCGGCTTGATGACTTGTTACCAAGAAAGTACTCTTTTCAGCGCCATTTGTTAATTTCAGTACTAGATTAATTCTTTCTTTAGGCTCAACCTGTAACCACCAATAAGAATTAATTTTCTGCTTTTGATGTGCTTCAGTGATGGCTTCAACACTAAAGTCGCCCTCTAAAGCTTGAACGGGGTTATTAATCCCACAAAAGACTAAGAAAACGAGTGAAGCTATCAACCATTTAAACTGTTTTACACCTTTCATTTCTTACCCCTCGCTTAGGAAGGCCCATCAATCATCGTATATTGAAATGTTCCTCCGAGACTATTATTTTGCGATAACAAACTGTTGTTTGCCTTCACAGCTATACCAGTATCTGTCGAAAAGGTCATTGTATACCAACTACCAGCACCTGTCATCTTAATCCAAGATGGCAAAGTGCTGTCACTGGTGAGACTGGCTATTTGAATCGCACTATTAACCGTTAGAGCTGTTGGATTTTTTGTTGAAGGATCAATCCAGTAATATTGCAAACCACTAGGGAAGTTGTTTTGTAGAAGCTTTAATGTCACATGACTATTGGGATTTTGTCCCCGGTCATCGCTAACTACTAAGGTTTGCGGACTTGTTCCTGGAATGAGATTTGACCAAGAGCCATCTACGGGTGTCCCTTGTGTCGCATTGGGATCAAGGAATATATTGAACGTGCGACTCATACTAGAAAGGGCAGTTTGAAGTTGAAGGCCATTTGGTTGATACCAAGAAATATATTTACCTGCTGCGATAGCTTGTAGGTCACCTGCAGCGTAATTATTTGGTGAAAGGTTAGCTACCTGCAACGTCGGGTTAAACGTGGTTAGTGTCCCTGTGTTTATGCGATACCAGACATCCGCACTGCTTGAAGTAATACTTGTTTTATTTGGCGAGGCTAAGTCATAAGTGTTATCAAAGCGATAGGCAGTTGAGGAGGAATGTGTTCTTAATCCTGTTCCTGAAATAGTGATTGGAAAAGTGAGCACAGTCGTAGAAAACACGGAATTACCACTGGTATTGAATGTAACAACTTTAGGATTATTCATTGTAATCCCACTCCCTAAGCCTGGTGCCAAAGTAGCAACACTTTGATTAGGATTTAAGTTATTAAAGAGTATTGATGACCCCTGCCCAAAATTCCACTTCACTGGACCAGCTAAAAATCCATCAACACCCGATACCCCACCTAAACTCATCACTCCACCAGTAGTAACCTTTAATGTCGCATTTTGACCAACGTTCACATTCCAGGCATTAAGGACATTAAGTGACATAAACCATCCACCTGAATAAGTTGAAGCCGTATTGGCAGTCCCGTTAATCAAAAAACTACCATTAATATTCCAATTTAGTGCCCCGCCTGACAAAAGTCCGCCATCATCATAGTACATGGTATAAGTTTTGTTAAGATTCCAAACCATTGATGCTCCAGCATCAACTTGCAGTGTTGAACCCCCATTCGGGTAATAAATGTAAAAAGGTTGATCATTTCCCCAACTTTGGTTTAATGTCGTTGTTCCATTGACGACCTCTAGATAGGTTCCCCCTTGTATCCATTCTCCTTGGTTATCTGCACCTGCACTACTCGCATCGTTTATATCATGATTTTGTAAGATGTTAAAGGTATTATTACCATAAAATAAAATTTTTCCTGTATCATTTCTTATTGGCTGTGCTCCATAAAGGCTATCTCCATTGGTTACAGTAACATTGTTATAGATTGTGGTAGCCTGTGCATTAGAGCCTTTCATCTGAAAAATGCCACTCGTAATATTATTGATGATCTGAGCATTTTTTAATGTTAATGTTGTTGAAGAAGAGATGGTGCCATTAGATCCAAACGCACGGGCCGTGCCATCACTTCCTCCTATACTCTGAGCGTTTGTGTAAGTTGTATCATTGTCCAGGTAAAGGGTAAAATTATTTCCGTTGATCGAGAGTGATTTCCCACTTATGACCACATTTCCTGTATTCAATACTGCATTACCAGGAATGTTACCAGTAACATTGAAAAACACAGTCCCATTAGAGCTTGCTGTAGGGGTAACTCCCTTATAGGTGTCTACCATATCTTGCCAGCTGGCAGTATTATAGTATGTCGCTCCGCTGAGGCCAGTTATTGAACCTGTCGTGTCAATGCTCCCCGTCAGAACAGAGGCGTGAACTTTTTGCTCTGCTTGAATTATAAAAAAAGAGGGGAGTAGCATTAAGAAAAAGAGGAGCATATATCTAAATTTCATACTTTTCCCTCCTATGGACCTGTTACGATAGTAGATGTAATAGTGGCACTGTAAGTTCCTGCGGCAATTGCTTTTGTGCTCCCATCAACAAGTAATTGTGCACTAACGTTTCCACTCGTCATTTTCCCGTTAGCCCCGTTCCCACTGCGTAGCACTTCTCCATTTTGTTTAAAAATATTAATGGCAGCTGCTCCAACAAGCTTACCATCTGTACTACTTCCAACAGTCACATTAAAGGCTGTGACAGGAAGAACCGTCGAATTGGTGGAAAGTGTAAAATCACTTATCCTTTGTTGAATACTAAAGGCCGTATTAGTCCCTGATAAGTTTGTAACCACAATAGGATTATCAGAGGCAGAGTTAACGCTCACCTGTCCTCCTGATATGATTTGATCGGCAAAACTAAAATTACCTGCTGTAATTGACCAAGTGTTTGCTGACGGAGCAGTCACATTAAAAAAGACGTTAGCCGTAGCATTTTGATTATCGACCACTGTGTCCGCTTGAACTAAAAAAGATGGACAACCTTGTGAAAAGCTCAAGATGAAAAGGCCAGCAGTCAAATAAAAATAGCGTTTTATCTCCTTCTTCACTGAGTCCTCCTTCAACACCCAAAAATGAAAGCGTATTCTATATACTTCATTTATAGCTTAATCTAAAACTTTTGTCCAACAATCTGCTTAAATACTTTTCATCTGAATACCAAAAACCCTCTTTTAAGAAAGAGGGTTTTAATTTATATCATTTTTGTGGTAAAACTACGACTTTCCATCACTTTGAGGATAGCCGCTGCAGTATCAAGGGAAGTAAAGAGGGGAATACCTCGACTAATCGCTTCTTGACGGATTCTAAAACCATCTGTTTCAGCAGTCAAAGATGCTCTTGTGTTGCCCATCGTATTGATAACCGCTTGAACACGACCCTGACGGATATCTTCTACCAAAGTGCCCTCTTCATCCTCGCTTCCTAAAAGTTTTTCAACCTCACGGACATGAAGTTTATTCTCTTTGAAAAATTTTGCGGTACCTTGGGTAGCAATCAAGGAGTAACCGATTTCGGCAAAGCCTTTAGCGAGCAGGAGCGCCTCTTCTTTATCCTCTTGGGCAATTGTAAAAAGAATGGACCCATAATCAGCAAGATGAAGTTTCGCTGCTTCAAAAGATTTATAAAGTGCTTTTTCCAGCGTTACATCTGATCCCATTACTTCACCAGTGGATTTCATTTCTGGTCCTAAGAGACTGTCCACACGAGCCAATTTAGTAAAGCTGAATACAGGGGCTTTAACATGAACCATTTTCGAAGCTGGTGCAAGCCCTGATTTATACCCGAGCTCGTTTAGTGTTTTACCTAAAATCATCTTTGTAGCAAGTTGTGCCATCGGAATATTTGTCACTTTAGATAAAAAAGGAACGGTTCTTGAAGCACGTGGGTTTACTTCAATCACATATACTTGTTCTTCGTGAATAACAAATTGAATATTCATCATCCCTTTACAATTTAGACCTATTGCCAAACGTTGCGTATAATCAACAATGGTGTCAATAATTTCTTGTGAAAAAGTTTGCGGCGGATAGACTGCCATGGAGTCCCCTGAGTGAACCCCTGCACGTTCAATGTGTTCCATGATTCCTGGAAGAAGTACATCGGTACCATCACAGATTGCATCTACTTCGCACTCACGTCCTTGTAAATAAGAATCGACTAAGACGGGATGCTCTGGTGATGCTTTAACCGCACGGTTCATATAATCTCTTAAATCATTTTCATTGTTAATAATCTCCATCGCGCGTCCACCTAAAACAAATGAGGGTCGGATAAGGACAGGATAGCCAATTTTATTAGCATTTTCTACCGCTTCTTCCTCAGTAGTGGCTGTTGCTCCTGGTGGCTGAGGAATTTCTAAATCCTGAAGAGCTTTTTCAAAGCGGTCACGATCCTCGGCACGTTCAAGATCATCCACCTGAGTTCCCAATATGGTTACTCCTGCTTGCGAAAGTGGCTCAGCAAGGTTAATTGCCGTTTGCCCACCAAACTGGACAATTACCCCTAAAGGTGCTTCCAGATCAATAACATTCATGACATCCTCAAAAATTAAAGGTTCAAAGTAAAGCTTATCAGAGATAGAAAAATCTGTTGAAACTGTTTCTGGATTAGAATTAATAACGATAGCTTCGTATCCCAAAGCTTGAATAGCCTTCACACAGTGTACAGTTGCATAATCAAATTCAACACCTTGTCCGATACGAATCGGTCCAGAACCAAGGACGATAATTTTTTCACTGTCTGATCTCTCTGATTCATTCTCCCACTCATAGGTTGAATAAAAGTAAGGTGTGGAGCTTTCAAACTCAGCAGCGCATGTATCAACCATTTTATAGACAGGTAGAATTTGATTTTCTTTTCTACGACGGCGAACTTCTATTTCCTCAACATTCCAAAGTGCTGCAATTTTACGATCTGAAAACCCATTTCGCTTTGCACTTTTAAGGAGTTCAGGGTCAAAAATATTGACACTAAGCGCTTCTTCAAGCTCCACAATATGGAGAAGTTTATCCAAGAAGAAGAGATCTATTTTCGTCAATTCAGAAATCTCCTCAATCGAGATTCCACGACGGATGGCTTCTGACACATAAAATAGGCGGTCATCTTGGGCCTTGACCATCTTCTCATATAATTGTTCATCAGAAGCCTGCTGAGCTTCTTCTAATTCATTATGGATTGTCCCTATTTCAAGGGAACGTACTGCTTTAAGTAAGCTCTCTTCGATATTATGACCAATTGCCATAACTTCGCCTGTTGCTTTCATCTGTGTTCCTAGTTGGCGATCACCCTGTTCAAACTTATCAAATGGAAAGCGAGCAATTTTGGCCACCACGTAGTCTAGAGCTGGCTCAAACATAGCATAAGTCGTGTTTGTTACTGGATTAATAATTTCATCAAGTGTCATTCCTACTGCGATCTTAGCTGACATTTTTGCAATTGGATAACCTGTCGCTTTGGAAGCCAGTGCAGAAGAGCGGCTCACACGTGGATTGACCTCGATGACATAATACTTATAACTTTCAGGATCGAGCGCTAATTGAACATTACAGCCTCCCTCGATTTTTAGAGCACGAATAATCTTTAAACTTGCATCGCGTAACATTTGATATTCATGATCAGAGAGGGTTTGGCTTGGTGCAAAGACTATGGAATCTCCCGTATGAACCCCTACAGGATCAAAATTCTCCATGTTACAAACCACAATAGCATTATCTGAAGAATCGCGCATGACTTCATATTCGATTTCTTTAAAACCTGCGATAGAACGTTCAATAAGGCATTGGGTCACAGGACTTAATTTAAGTCCATTGGAAGCTATTTCACGAAGTTCTTCTTCAGTGTTACAAATTCCTCCACCTGTTCCTCCCATAGTAAAAGCAGGACGCACGATAACTGGATAACCAATACTTTGTGCAAAAATCAGAGCTTCTTCAACGGTATGAACAATCTCTGATTCTGGAATCGGTTCTCCTAATTCTTCCATCAATTTTTTGAAAAGATCGCGGTCTTCAGCTTGGTCAATGGCGCTGAGTTTTGTACCTAGAAGTTCAATATCTAATTCCTCTAAGATTCCAGTTTCAGAAAGTTCCATTGCCATGTTAAGACCAGTTTGACCTCCCAACGTTGGTAAGAGGGCATCTGGAGTTTCTTTTCGGAGAATTTTACTGACAAACTCAACAGTAATTGGTTCGATATAAACACGGTCTGCGATTTCACGGTCAGTCATGATGGTTGCAGGATTTGAATTAATCAAAACCACCTCATAGCCTTCTTCTTTCAAAGCAAGGCAAGCTTGAGTTCCAGCATAATCAAATTCAGCAGCCTGACCAATGATGATGGGTCCTGAACCGATGATGAGAATTTTTTTAATATCTTTACGCTTTGGCATTTGTTTTCTCCTTCAATCTTTGAGTACTTTTTGTACCCAATTCAACAAAAAACATCTGCCAGAAACCTAGCAGATGTGTCCCAAAATAATCATTTTCATTACTTACTAAAACGCTGGGTTCTTCAATCACTGATACAGAAGAACTGACAGCTTTGTCAGTAACTTATAGAATTTTTTTCTTGATGCACAACCTTGCTAGCCTCTCTGGACTAGATTAAAAGTTTTATTTTTATTAGTTTAGCAAAATATCACAGACATTACAAGCGCTAGCTTTTTCAAAGTAGTTTTTGTAAATCTGCTTCCATCTCTTTTGGCTCCGTCGCAGGGGCAAAGCGACTGACTACTTGCCCTTGACGGTCAATCACAAATTTTGTGAAATTCCATTTAATCGTACTTCCTACCGTACCTTTGGCTTCTTTTTTCAAAAACTGATAGAGTGGATGCGCCTCTTTACCATTCACTTTTATTTTTTGAAACATGGTAAAAGTCACCCCATAATTGCGTTGGCAAAACTCATTGATGGAGTCATTATCGCCTGCATCTTGATTAGCAAATTGATTGCAGGGAAAGCCCAAAATTTCTAAGCCTTGAGCATGATATTTTTTATAAAGCTCTTCCAATCCTTCAAATTGTGGCGTTAAACCACATGTACTTGCGGTGTTCACAACAATGACGACTTTTCCCTGATAATCAGACATTGCTACTTTCTCACCATTCATTTTAATGGCTTCAAAATCATAAAAATTCATTTTTTCCTCCAGAATCATTCTTTTCGGGTGAAAGACTGCTGATCAGTCACACTGTTCATTGATAAGTATACCGTTTTCACCTTTTTTTTGCTAGCGTGTCGATTCTAATTTTCGTATTTTACCCAACTTTTCTATTTTATGATAAACTAGCCTTATGAAAAATAAATCTCGGCGTAGACGTAAGCCTTCTCGGGTCTCCGCTTTAAGCAAAATCATTCTCATCCTTGCACTTAGCTGGTTGGCGCTGACTTATGGAAAAAGTATTACTGACAGAACCGTCAGTGACTCCAAAAGCGCTGCAGAAGTTAAGCAAATGGTTCAATATAATTTTATTCGTGATATCGCACCCCTCGCTCAAAAAAACCAACAAGAATATAATATCCTCGCATCAGTTACGATTGCTCAAGCTTGCCTAGAATCTAATTTTGGCCAAAGTACTTTGGCAAGTAAATACCATAATCTCTTTGGTGTCAAAGCGTCTGGTGATGTCCCAACAGTAACTCTAGATACCCAAGAATATGAAAATGACCAATGGGTGACCATCCAAGGGCAATTTCGAGTTTATGAAAGTTACCAAGCAGCTGTGGAAGCCCACAGCAAACTTTTTGTAGAAGGGACAACTTGGAATCCTAATCAGTATGCCAGTGTCCTTACGGCCTCTGATTACACCAGCGCCGCTAAAGCGATCCAAACCTCCGGTTACGCCACAGACCCTACATATGCAGATAAATTAATCGAAATGATTGAAACTTATCAGCTTGAAAATTATGATAAAGTTAATCCTTCTGCCTAAAAAATCACTGACAAGCCCGTCAGTGATTTTTTATTCTTCTCTTTGCAGTATCTTTTGCAAATTTTTATCATAGTTACGAACCTGTGGAATAATCCAAAGGAGCAGGCCAGCAAGGATACCTCCAAGCCCTGCAATCACTAGCATATTTTGGACACCTAACCATCCTGCTAGCGGTGCCGCAAATACGAGCCCAATCGGACCTGCCAATCCCATTAATGCGGATGTCAAGCCCATCACCCTTCCTAAATATTGTGGCTCAAAAGATTGCTGCGTCATTGCCAAATTCATTGAGTTAAAGAGAGGCGTAACCAATCCTGCCAAAACATTTAAGAGTAAAAATAACCAAAAGCTCGTCATCCGACCAGGTAAAAGTCCTGATGAGCCAACGCTCACCCCAACAACAAGATAAGCCGCTATGATCCAAGGCATCCGATTTTTTACCTGACCAAAAAATCCCACGAAGAAACCTCCCAATAGCATTGCTCCTGCGTAAACGACTTCAACCCAACCCGCATGCACAATCGTTCCACCAAAATATTTGGTAGTCACTAAAGGATAGAGGCTGATTCCCGGCATAAACAACAGCATAAATAACGTGCCAATTAGTGTAATTCTCCATATTCCCTGATTAGCATGTAATTTTTTAAAGCCATCTTTTGTATCTTTCAACAAATGTATTTTCTCACCCAGAGAAGGGACTTCAGGGATAGTGACTAAAAGTAGCATTCCAGTACCCAGGACAAAACCAATTACATCTAGTAAAATGACCCAGTGAATAGGGAAAGCTGCAACTAACCATGCACCAAGAGCAGGTGAAATCAAGTAAACCAAGGACTGCATCATCCCAAATTGACCATTCACACGGGTAATTTCTTCTTCTGGAACCATGGTTGGAATAATAGATTGTACGGTTGGCATCTGAGCAGTCTGTGCAATAGCGCGTATTCCTATTGTTACAAAGACCAATCCCAAAGGATAAACCTCATGAGAAATCCCATAGATAAATAATCCCAAAGCCACTAAAGCTGCAATGGCATCATAAGAAATCAATAATATTTTCTTATTCAAACGATCAATAAAAGGACCGACAAAGGGTGAAAGAAAGACCATTGGCACCATACCAATTAAGGTAGCCACTGCTAAAACAGACTCTTTGCCTGACTCTAGGGTCAAATACCAGATAATTGCATATTGCACTACCATCGATGACACCCCCGTCAGCAACTGACCCATTAAAAAGAGATAAAAGTTTTTACGCCACTTTTTCTCAACGCCAGGTAAAACATTTTTCTTCATTGGTCTCCTCTTTTTTATAAAGCGCTATCATTTTATACTTTTGAAAAGAGCGTGAACCTCTCCTTTCACACTCTTTTACACCCTTTATTTGGGATAATTTTTATCAAAGACCACCTTCGCACGACGATGTTCGATAGTGGTATTAATTGCTTTGAAAACTTCCATTAAGATCACTGCTCCCACTGCTAATCCAGCTGCAATTACCCATTGACTCCATCCAAAATTAGCCGGAATAGAGAAGATTCCACGTAAGAAAGGTAAAGTAGTCAAACTGTATAAAGCTAAACAGAAGGCTACAGCACCAAGGACATACTTGTTACTGAAGAATCCAAGTCGGAGGATATTTTGTGAATTTGATCGCGCAGCAAAAGTTTGTAACGTACGTGCCAAAATCAAAGTAGTAAAAGCCATCGCTACTCCCATCTCTGCCGAAATTTGTTGGCCAACATATTGTGAGATGATAGCGGCAACCCCAATTAAAGTTCCTCTGACTAGGATAATACGCATGAGCCCATTAGCAAAAATTCCTTCATCCAAGCGTCGAGGTGCTTTAGCCATCACATCTGGTTCCTCTTTTTCCATTCCTAAAGCAATCGCAGGAACAGAATCATTTACTAAGTTGATAAAGAGTAATTGAAGCGCAGTAAATGGATTAACCCAACCCACAACCAAAGCAAATACAATTGCGATAATCGCCCCTAAGTTTCCAGAAAAAAGATAGCTGATTGATTTTTTGATATTATCGTAAACCGTGCGTCCAATTGAGACAGCTGATACAATAGAGACAAAATTATCATCTGTCAAAATCATACTTGCTGCATCTTTTGCTACATCTGTACCACTTCCCATAGCAATCCCGATATTCGCTTGTTTCAGTGCTGGAGCATCATTTACCCCATCACCCGTCATGGCAGTGACTTGTTGCTCATTTTGCCAAGCACGTACAATTCGGATTTTATTCTCTGGAGAGACACGAGCATAAACAGAAATATTCTTCAAATCCTCACGCAGCTGCTCATCTGACATTGCATCTAACTCTTGTCCTGTGACCGCACGATCGCCTTCATCCATCAGACCAATATCTTGCGCAATCGCTTGAGCCGTAGTCTTATGGTCTCCCGTGATCATAATCGTACGAATACCAGCTTTTTTAGCTTCTGAGATTGAATCATAAACAGCTTCACGTGGCGGATCAATCATAGCTGTAAGCCCAATTAAAATTAAATCATTTTCATCTTCTAAGGTCAGCTCATCAACATGATGGTCAGCTGGTTTATAAGCATAGGCAAGCACACGTAAGGCTTTCTTACTGAAGTTTTCATTTTGTTCTTGAAATTGTTTGCGAAGCTCATTTGTAAATGGTTGGACCTCGCCATCTAAAAGAACCTGAGTACAACGTGTGAAGAGAACATCTGGTCCTCCTTTTACAAAAATGGTCTTTGTTCCTTCAAAATCATTTAAGGTACTCATCAACTTGCGCTCAGAGTCAAATGGGAACTCAGCGAGACGAGGAGCAGCCTCCCGTACTTTTTGATAAGGTTGACCCATTTTATCGCTATAAGCAATCAATGCTACTTCCGTTGGGTCGCCTAGCGACTGTCCTTCTTGTGAGAAAGACGAGTCATTACAGAGGACCATCGCATTAAGCAATAACTTTTCATCTTCCTCTTGCAAATTATCCAGTGATGTAGTTCCCTTACTTGGTAAGTAAGTTTCTACAACAGTCATTTTATTTTGTGTTAATGTCCCCGTTTTATCCGTACAAATAACAGAGGTGGAGCCTAATGTTTCAACGGCTGGAAGATTTCTCATAATCGCATGTTGTTTTGCCATTTTGTTCGTTCCTACGGAAAGAACAATTGTCACAACGGAGGAGAGAGCTTCTGGGATGGCAGCCACGGCTACGGCTACGGCAAACATAAACGAGTCTAAGATTGCTTTTTGCATGTCTACGACTTGATCAGAAGTAAACAACCGCAGAATTTGCACCGCAAATATCAGTAAGCATAAACCAAGGATTGCCCAACCAAGCTGTTTACCAAACTTCTCCAATTTTTGTTGGAGTGGAGTTTGTTTAGCTTCTGCAGTTTCAAGCATTTGTGCAATTTTCCCGATTTCTGTCTGTTTTCCGATATGCGTAACTACAAAGTCAGCACGACCATAGACCACTAAGCTAGAACTAAAGACCATATTAATACGATCACCAAGGCCTGCCTCTCCATCAATCGGAACTGAAGCTTTCTCTACGGGTTCAGATTCACCTGTGAGCATTCCTTCTTCCACACGCAAATTTTGTACTTCTAAAAGCCTACCATCTGCTGGAATAAAGTCACCTGCCTCAAGTGAAACGATATCGCCTACAACTAATTCACGCGCTGCGATGGAAACTTTTTCCCCATTACGTAACACTTTAGCTGAAGGTGCTGACATTTGTCTCAGAGCGTCTAATGAACTTTCTGCACGCTTTGTTTGAATCACTGCTACTGCTGAATTTATCATCAATACAATGAAAATAACAATTGATTCAATAAATTCGCCCAGAAATAACTGCACGAAGGCTACCAATAGCAAAATAATCACCATTGGGTCCTTTAGTGTTTCAATGAAAAGTTGCCAAGTAGAAGCGCTCTTTTTTGCTTCTAATTCATTAAAGCCATCTTTAGCTTGGCGCGTTTCCACTTCTTCTTGTTCTAACCCATTTAAGTGGCTAGAAGTTGCTTTGAGGACTTCTTCTGTAGATTGATTGTAATACTGCACGAATGTTCTCCTTTTCTCTAAGTGACTTCTGGCTGAGTCTTTTAATAAATGAACGTCTCATTAAAATTTTAATAATACATCCTTTTATAAAAAAAGACCTTTGCCAGAAATCAAAACTGGCAAAGGTCTTGCTAAACATACATATGTATGTCAACAAAGCCGGTGAGCGAACCCACGAATTGACGACTTTGTTTCGGTTGAACCGACGCTACTCCCCTTTGGAATACTTAACTTATCTTCATTTTATTAAAAAAGGAAGCGTTTGTCAAGGTTTCACTCCTTTTTTGTCCGCAAGAATTGAATAGCCGCTCTATTTTGTGCCTTCAAATCTATCCCTTGCTGTTTTGCCGCAAAGACACAACCACAATAACATTGACGGTATATTTCATAGTCTCTACACATTTCCAAAGAGCGCTGGTAGCCTTTATTCTTTTTAAAATCACTTGGTAGGTAACTTACTTTATAAATTTTTTGAATATCTAAACCAATTTCATTAATTAACTGACTATTTTTCTTAGGAGATAGCGTTAAGGCGCTCCCAAAGTAATCAAATCCTAGTTGTACTGCTTTTTCGGCTACAAGATCAAGGCGCATCTGAAAACAAGCACTACATCGATTTCCGCCTTCTGGTTCTTCTTGTAGGTGATTTTCTGCCACCATCTTGAGGAAAACTTGAGGTTCATATGCTCCAGCAATAAAGCCTACCTGTGCACCTGTACGTGCATTGAATTCCGTAATAAATTCTTCTTGAACTTTCATCCTACGCTCGTATTCGCTCGAAGGATGAATATTAGAATTTGCAAAGTAAATTGTTACGTCTGCAGATTTTGTAAGATACTCAAGTGAGTAGGTACTACAAGGCGCGCAACAGCTATGTAGTAAGATTCTGGGACGGATATTGTCTTCTTCCCATGATGCTCTTACTTTTTGAAAAACCCTATCATAATTGATTTTTTGATTCGGATTCATTTTTTCAATAATTTCTAAACTGTTTATCATAATAAATACATAATTTCCAAAGTAATCGTTCGCTAAAGTTCTATATTATTCGAGTGTCATCGGGTAACGTTGCGCAAGGCTTTAATAATCAAACCCGTCAAACCACAAGTTAAAGCTCCAACGATTCCCACTGCGCCTATAAACGTAAAGGATTCATCATAGTTTAACTTTCCATAAAAATAAAGGCCGGTGCTCAAGGTTGCCAAAACAAGCCATGTTTTGCTCACAACTACTTTTTCCCTCATCGGTCTATACTCCTTTTTTATTTTAAATTATACCATGAGTAAGCCTAATTGAGTACAAATAAATGTATGTTTGTATGTTAAAAAAAACGCTCGTTCGGTTTTTATAGACTTTACTCAACCTAGAATTTTTAGGATGCTTTTTTTGACCTCCTGATTTCTTTATGCTACAATTAATAGTGGAATTTCGTTATAAGCGTTATAGTTCCCTTTCGTCAATATTTAGAGAAAGGAGAATGCATTATGACATTCACTAACAAAAATAAATTTTTCCAATACACCGTAACACTTGATACATCTAACAATATCTTTATGGCTGCCCTGGCCACAGATCGACATGTATACGCTGCGGGTAACACTATTGAAGAAGCTGTTAACAACTTGGAAGCATTAGTTTAAGGAGTAAAAAAATGGGCGAATACCCCTCTCAGTGAACGCATCTACTTAACTCGTAAAGTAGATGCTTTTTTAATACCCAAAATCTAAAAATATATTAAAAAAGTCCTCGAGAGGACCTTACTAAATTATTCTTCTGGGAGTGCCTTATCAAGCGCATGAGCAGCTTCTCCAAGGAACTCTTCTGCTTTGCTTGTTGTTTTATCAAAGGTTTCTTGAATACCGTCTTGATGATCAGCGGTAACATTTTTCAATTCTTCCTTTTTGATGTTTTTGTCTGGTTCTGGTTTTTCTAGTGAACCGAAGATTTTCTCTGGCATAATTCGACCTCCTTCGTCTTATTAATTCTATTGTATTATATAAACCACATCAGAGCAAGCGTTTACTTTCTTATTTTTACTACCGTCTACTCTTTCTATTGTAAAACAAACTGGAAATCAAAGAGCACCCTATTATGATTGCGCCTAAAACTCCAGTGATAATTTCTGGTATTTCTATAGCAATAGAAAGCAGCAAAAGAATTGCCAAAATAAGAATTGCCCAATGTGCTCCGTGTTCCAGATAAATTAGTTCATTAAGTGTTCCTTTTTCTACAAGAAAAATTGTTAAAGAACGGACAAACATTGCACCTATAAATCCTAGACCTAGCATAATGATTATTGGATCTGGTGTTATGGCAAAAGCGCCGATTGCTCCATCGAAAGAAAAAGATGCATCAATCATTTCTAAATACAAAAAGAGACCAAATGCAGCCTTACCCGCCAATAAAACAGGGGGAGTAGATTGTTTCGAATCTGAATTTTCTAGTTCTTCTTCCACTTCTGCTAGAGTACCATGTTGAGCCATAAGATGACCCAAGCCTTGGACTGCTAAGTATAAGACTATTCCTATTAGTCCAGAAAATAAAACGAGAAAAGAATCTTTCGCAACGAAGTGGCTAAGGATAAGTAAGAGGATGAGTGAACATAAGGAAGTTGCTGCAGGGAAGCGCCCTATTTTTCTTAGTATTTTTTCGGGAAATCCTAGCCAATGTACGACTTGAAAATCAAAGAAAAAGTCTAAAGCCAGCATTAAAAGGAACATCCCACCAAAAGCTGCAATCATGGGGTGAGCATGATTGAGGATATAGGCATAAGTCCCAGGATGACTTGGATCTCCTTTAGCCATTGCAAGCATTAGTGCATCGATTGGATTGAGATGTGCTGAGATGGAGACCACGAGCAGGGGAAAGAGAAATCTCATACCTAAAACGGCGATAAGCATCCCAACAGTCAAAAAGACTTCCCGCCACTTGTAACTCATCCGCTCTAAAATTCGGGCATTAACGATTGCATTATCAAAAGATAGGGAAATCTCCATTACTCCAAGTATGGCCGCTAATACCAGCGCTGTCATCCCTCCATAAATATAGGCTATGATTAATGCAAGGATACTAACAAAAATCGCCCCCCTAAAATGTTTCAATATACTACCTCCTCTTCATTAACAATGGTCATAATGAAAGACGACCTTCGTCGTCTACTTTTAGATAAAATGCTCTTTTTCAAGTGTTTACAACACTCGTAAAAAACTCTTTCTAATAATTATAGCAAAATTTAACAAAAAGTTGTTAGCTTCTTGAGAGAGTCCAAAATTGAGATTTCATTAGTTGAACGCAAAAAAACACCTCACGAGAGTGAGATGCTTAGGAGTAAACTTTATGAAAAATTTATTGGAATAAAGATATTATACGACCACTCCCTTAAATGAAGCCAAAACGAGTAAACAAAGTACAAACTAAAATTTGGGGTTAATAAATTCAAATGTCCACGCATCTTCACTGCTTGAGGGATGTATTTTATATAAAAAGTCCTTCAAAAATACTGAAGGACAAGTTAGGTTAAAACTAATTAAATATTAGAGTATGACTTATTTTATCGTGCTTTCCTTAAATCAATCAAAAATCGCTCTATTGAGCGATTGATTTGTCTATAAGTTTCTCTATAAACTAAATAGTGGAGGCGGCGGGAGTCGAACCCGCGTCCAAACACCTTGCTACATCAACGTCTACAACCATAGGACTTTCTCAAAGTTAACAAAATGCTAAAGCCAGTCTCAAACAGCAACATTTTGCGAGGCTTTTAATCTCTTTTACTGTGTCAAGCCACCACAGCAACGTATCTGACTAAAGGTTTAGGCCATCAAGCACACATCAGCGATGCGAAATCCGGCACGCAAGGTGCTGTTTAGGCTGCCATTGCGTAAGTTTGTGTATTATTTTTAGCAGTTATATTTATCTGCGGATGATTATCCTGATCCCTCAGCAGTTGCAGTTCATGCGCGACAGTGCCTGTCGAATCCGTAACGCCCCCAAATAAGGCGTACTT
The DNA here is from genome assembly GCF_014905395.1 of Lactococcus taiwanensis. Taxonomy (GTDB): domain Bacteria; phylum Bacillota; class Bacilli; order Lactobacillales; family Streptococcaceae; genus Lactococcus; species Lactococcus taiwanensis. The sequence continues at coordinate 221,260 of NZ_BNDT01000003.1, read as the reverse complement.
TCACTGACCAAATCATCAGTGAAATACTAGAACCTGAGTTCTTATTATAGCATATTTCAGAACTTCTGTCAGCCTTTTTTCACGTCAAAATTAGAACCACACATTACTGACAGCGTGGTCAGTAACTGCAGCCCTCAGCTTGCCCTAGAATTCTTCCTCATCAATTTGCTGAATTTCTTGGAGTTTGCGGACTAAATAGTCGTCAGAAGCATAGTCTTTCATAAGACTTTCAAGTAGCTGATTTCGAACCACATAGTTACTGAACAAATGAAGTTTTTCTTCATAACTTTCGAGTACTTTTTCTGTCCGTTTGATATTATCATAAACAGCTTGACGGCTTACATCAAACTCTTCTGCAATTTCAGCTAAACTATAATCGTCAGCATAATAAAGTTCAATATAATTCATTTGCTTGTCCGTCAAGAGCGTCGCATAGAATTCGAAAAGGGTGTTCATTCGGTTCGTTTTTTCAATCTGCATAAGCTTCATTATATCATATTAAGAAAGAGATTTTGGCTTATAAAAAGCTACTGACCGGCTGGTCAGTAACTTTTTACTATTTTTTCACAATCATTTTGATGGCTTCATCTATTTTCTCTTCGCGTTGCCCCTCCTCCTCTGAAAGGAGACAGGCTTTCAAATTTTCTGCTACAATGAGCCCAATCAAGCTGTCTAAACTTGAGCGAACTGCGGTGAGCTGTGTTACCACGGCTGCACAATCTTTTTCTGCTTCCATCATTCTTAAAATGCCTTGCACTTGCCCATCTGCTCGTTTGAGACGATTGATCATTTTTGTATTATAATGTACCACTTTTATCCTCCAAAAGTTCATTTGTGACTGCACTGTACAAAGCATAGGCTCCATCGAGATTTTGTACAGAGAAACCGTGTTGTTTAAGAATACGCTCGGCATGATAGGCACGTAAGCCAGATTGGCAACTGACAATATAGGATTCTTTCTTATCAAGCTCCCCCAATCGTTCCCGCAACTCATTTAAGGGGATATTTAAGGCGTTTTTAAAGGCCCCCTTTTGTAATTCCTCTGGTTGGCGGACATCTAGTAAAATTTTGCCACTGGCAAGTTCATGACCTAACTCGTGCCATTGAACATTATCGGATAAACCAAGCGCAATATTACTAGCTGCATAGCCCGTCATATTTACTAGATCCTTTGCCGAGCCAAAAGGTGGGGCATAGCTCAGCTCGAGTTCTGGGAGATCAAAAATAGTCATGCCCGCTTTAATCACAGTTGATAAGACATCAATACGCTTATCTACGCCTTTTTCACCTACTGCCTGAGCACCATAAATTTGACCGGTCTTTGGTTCAAAAATAAGCTTTAATAAAATAGGTGTTGCACCTGGATAGTAAGTGGCATGGTCATTCCCGCTTAAGTGAACAACTTTATAGGGGAGGCCAAGAGCTTGGACGTTGCGTTCGCTCATCCCCGTGCTCGCTGCCGTGCGTTCAAAGGTTCTGACTATTGCTGTTCCGATACTTCCTCTATTTTTAACAGGCAAACCAGAAAGTATATCCGCAACTTGACGGCCCTGACGGTTTGCAGGACTCGCTAAGGAAATCAAAGCAGGTTGACCACTGATTTGTTCCTTAACCACAATTGCATCACCGACAGCATAAATGTCCGCTAAAGAAGTTTCATAGTGCTCATCCACTAAAATTCCCCCTTTTAAGCCCAACTCAATTCCAGCCGAAGCCGCCAAATCAGTCTCTGGCTGTACCCCTACTGACAAAATCACGAGATCGGCTGACAGAACCTCTTGGTTATCCAAGACAAGCTGATTGGCTTGAATGGCTATTGCTGACCGTTGCGTCAGTACTTTTACCTGTTGCTTTTCAAGTTCATTTTGTAGAGGTATAGCCATTTCTTGATCTAACGTGGGTAAAACATGCGCAGCTTTTTCAACAATTGTAACTGATAAACCGCGTTTCTTCAAGTTTTCTGCCATTTCAAGACCAATGAAACCCGCACCAATGACGACAGCAGAGCTTGGTTGCTTCTCCTTCAAAAAAGTCATGATTTGATCCACATCAGGAATATTTCTCAAAGAAAAAGCATTTGTAGCTTCTGACAGGCCTGTCAGTGAAGGTAAAAGAGGTTTTGCACCTGGGGAGAGGATTAAAGCATCATAACTTTCTTGATATTCTTGATTTTTCGTACGAACTCTTACTGTTTTATTCGTAGCATCAATAGCCACCACTTCCGAATTTTCGCGGATATCAAGATTAAAGCGCTGACGCAATGACGCACTAGTTTGGACAATTAATTGATCGCGCTCCTCAATCTCACCCGAAAGATAATATGGTAAGCCACAATTCGCAAAGGAAACATGAGGGCCTTTTTCAAAAACAATAATTTCAGCTTCCTCTTGCAGTCGCCTTAATCGCGTGGCAGCTGACATCCCACCAGCCACTCCTCCAACAATCAAATATTTTTTAGCCATTATTTTACCATCCTTCCCTTATAGGTATTCATACCGCCCTCTACATCAATCACTATCATTCCTTTTTTCTCTAATGTCTTATAAGCTTGTTTCGAACGTTTCCCCGATTGACAAAGGACGTATACTGGTGTACCGTTTGCTAAAGAAAGTTGATTTAACTCCTTTAAAGGAACATTACGCACGCCTTTTAGATGGCCAGCTTCATATTCAGATTGCTCACGCACATCAACCACAACTGGACGTCCCTTATTTAATTTTTGAAGTAAAACAGGCATAGTGATAGTTTTTCTTTGTTTAAAAATATGAAACATCACTCCTCCTTAACTAAGCAGCCATCCCACGCTTGTGTACCGCCTAGAACATTTGTTGTTAGAATTCCTTTGGTGGCTAAAAAATCCACCGCCCGTTGTGAACGTGCCCCTGAGCGACAAATAATATATGTTTCAGGTGCGACTTCTGAATAGCGCAGTTCAAGCTCGCTTAAAGGGATATTTTTAGCAGTAGGGATATGGCCCTCGTTGTATTCAAAGCTTTCACGTACGTCAACCACGGGGACATCATTCACCATAGCTTTTACCAATGCTTCAGTACTTATATTTTTCATTTCTTCTCCTTGATCTTGCTTTTATTATATACCCCATAGGGTATTTTGTCAACGAAAAGAACTTTTCTACTAAAAATATGCGATAAACCTAGCCAAGCAAGGGCTCTATTTGTTATAATTAAAAGTATGAAAAAAATTTTAATTGCTGATGACGATCGGTCGATTTTGACCCTTTTGTCCTATCATTTTCGGCAAAATGATTTTGAGGTCACTACGGTAGATGATGGAAAAAAAGCTTTCGAAAAAGCTCGCAAAAATCCTTTTGACCTCATCCTTCTCGATTTAATGATGCCAGAATATTCAGGGATTGAGGTCACTCAAATGCTTCGCAAAGTTGGAAACTTCACACCAATCTTAATTTTGACTGCGCGTGAAGATGACGAGATGAAACTGACAGGCCTGTCAGCTGGCTCTGATGAGTATCTCGATAAAAGTACACCTATGAAAGAAATCATGGTTCGTGCAGCAGCACTCATTCGTAGAAACCAGATGTATAATCCAGTGCCAGCTTCTTCCTTCGAAGACCCCAAATTAGAAAAAGAACAGACTTTGGTAACAAAGCACCTTGTCATTGACTTTGTCAAAAAAGAAGTCCACTTAGATGGCAACCAATTGGATTTTACGAAACGCGAGTTTGAGATACTGGAGTTACTTGCTCAAAGACGAGGTAGTATCATTAGCCGCGAAGAACTTCTAAAACATTTTTGGGGAATTTCCGATGCCGCAGAAACTCGTACCATTGATGTGCTCATCTCCAAAATAAGAAAAAAATTAGACAACCGCTATATTAAAACTAAACGAGGATTTGGCTACTACTTTGAAGAAAATGAAGCTTAAAAATATTGTTATCATGACGATAATCTATATCATTGCTATTTTAGGACTCGTGGTTTTATTAAACCAAAATATCCTAAGCAACGACACAGAACGCGTATTAAATACAGCAAATAAAATCCAGCTTTTCCTGGAAAAAAATCCCAATAATGAGCTCCCAGCCAACTTTGAGCATCTACCTGCGAGTACGGATAATGCAGACACTCGAAAAATTGAAGGCGGGGCTTCCTACTCTCGCGCACTAACTCGCACAAAAATTACGACTACCAGTCCAATATTTAAAGAGGGCCAAATTGACGGTTATCTCCGGGTCACCGAGGATCGTACCCCTACCCTTGTTGCCGATTTTTCGATTATCACTTTTGCCCTACTTTTCTATCTAGCAGTCGCTGCCCAAGTTCTCCGTAGAGCACAACGCATGCACGTATTCACGGAAAATACTGTAGCAAAAATAAAAAACATTGAGCGAAGTCCACTAACCCAAAGTTATCTCATTAATGAAAATGATGATAAAATCACCACAGAGCTCAACAAACTTGGAGAAAGCATTCAACGCCAAGCCCTCTCACATACCGAGAAAAAGGAAAACCTTTATGAATTTATCGAATTTTTCCAATTTCCCATCTTCATTTACAATAATAAAGGGAAAATAAGAAGGACCAATGCTTCTTTCAACAATGAATTTGCTGACACAGAGAACCTTGATATTTTTAGCCCTTATGCTGATTTTCTTAGTTTCCTCGTTGACAAAATGCTCCATCCTGATATTCAAGAAAAACTCTTTTATTTCGAAAAAATTGGGGCCTACTATCAAGTCAGAATTACACCTCTACCTGACTTAGATAGCCGCTTTCTTGTCGCTATGTTGGATGTTACGAGCTATCGTCGTACGTTAGATGCACATAATGAATTTATTGCTAACGTCTCACACGAACTAAAAACACCGCTCACTTCTATCAAAGGCTTTGCAGAGCTACTGGAGACAACTTCAGTTTCAAAAGAAGAAACACGTAACTTTGCTTCAATCATTAGCAAAGAAAGTAACCGTCTCATGAATCTTGTTCAGGATACACTCCTGCTTACGAAGCAAAATCATCGTATCGAGAAGAAAAAACTAGAATTAGCTCAATTGATTCAAAATATTTTGAGAACTTCAGGGCCTCAAATCTCTGAAAAGATGCTCCATGTCAAAACTCAGATTGATAAAGTGCAATTAAAAACAAATGAAGCAATGATTTACAGTATTTTTGAAAATCTTATTGAGAATGCCATTAAGTATACACCAGAACGTGGGCAAATCTTTATTAGTCTTCAGTCAGAAAAAGGTCAGATTGTCTTTAGTGTCAGTGATAATGGACCTGGTTTAACCGAAATCCAAAAAGAGCGGATTTTCGATCGCTTCTACCGTGTCGATGAGAGTCGCTCTGAAGTCAAGGGAACGGGCTTAGGCCTAGCTATCGTTGAAAAAAATGTTCAAGAACTCCATGGAACAATTGACGTCGTCAGTATCTTAGGAAAAGGGACAACTTTTACAGTGAAACTATAAAAAAAGGACTTTTGAAGTCCTTTTTATCTTTCTAAATAAAACTCAAAGCGATCGCCAACATACTGAGACAAAACATATTCAAATGCTGTTCCATCTGCCAAATAAGAAACTTGTGTTAATCCGAGTATCGCCGAACCCACTCGTGTTTTTAGGTACTCAGCAACTTCTGTACTCACTCGTTTTGCAGAAATGATTTGTTCACTACGTACAATCTCGTAGCCATGCTTTTCTAATGTGCGAAAGAAATTACTGGTTATTTCCTTTTTATCAAATGTCTTTACTAAATCAAAAGGAATACTTGCTACTTCGAAACAAATTGGTACGTTATCTGCATAACGAATCCGCTCCATTCTGATAATGGAATCCTTTTTAGTTATATTTAGTTTTTCACACTCTACTTCGTTGGGAGCAGTCTTAATATAGCTCAAAACTTCTGTAGAGGGTGTTTTTCCCTGTGAAGTGATGATTTCTGTAAAGGAAGTGGTTCCTCTCATTTTTTCACGGACACGACGACTTGCTACATAAGTTCCAGAACCGACACGACGGTCCAAAATCCCCTCATCCACAAGAGCTGTCACTGCTTGACGAGCTGTCATTCGGCTCACACTGAAACGCTCTGCTAAGTCCCGTTCGCTCGGCAGGCGTTGCCCTATCTTCCAAATGTCCTTTTCTACCTCATCCTTGAGCGCATCGTGTATTTTTATATAATTTGGAACTGATTTTCTTGCCATCTCTTCTCCCTACCAGAAAGTAACCATCTATACCACTTTGCTATTTGTCTATATTATTATAGCATAGTTCTAAACATTTGTATAAAAAATATTATAAATTATTGCTTTGTCGCTGCTTGAGATTAAAAGAAAAAACCAATCTTAAAATTGATTTTTTCGACGTGTTCAATTATTTTGCAGGAACAGTAATTTTACCAGAGATAATATCTGCTTTTGCAGTTTCTACAGCTTTCCAAACGTCATCTGAAGCATTATCTTTAGCTAAATCTGTACCGCCATCTTTAAGATTGTAAGTGGTTGTTTCTCCACCAGGGAATTTACCATCTTTTGTTTTATCAGCGATATCTTGCACGACTTTGCCCACTTCTTTAATCGTGGATACAAGGACAAAGTTCGATTTTTTACCGTCTTTTGAAGTATAATCCCCAAGATATTCTTGATCTTGGTCAACTCCGATAAGCCATACTTTATCCGCTTCGTTTTTCGTTGAATTCAAAGCTTTAGCTTCACTAAAGGCTCCTACCCCTACACCACCAGCACATTGGTAAACCACATCATCACCAGCACCGTACATTGCTGCAGCAATCGTTTTACCCTTAGCGGCATCTGTAAATGAGCCTGCATACTGAACATCTACTTTAATATTAGGTTTAACAGATTTGGCACCTGCTTCATAACCTTTTTCAAAGCGTGTAATAACATCAGATTGCATTCCACCGATAAAACCAATCTTGTCAGTTTTAGTAGCTTTAGCCGCAGCGACACCAGCAAGATATGCAGATTCATTATCTGCAAAGAGAGCTGATGCTACGTTCTTTTGACCTTCAATTACTGAGTCAATAATGACAAAGTTTGATTTGGGATTATTCTTGGCGGCTGATGTTGTAGCATCTTGAAGAGAAAAACCAATCCCAAAGAGAAGTTTGTAGCCTTGTTGCTCAGCTGAGTTAAAGTTTGTAGTATAATCTGAGGCTGAGTTCGATTGGAAATAATTGTAACCCACTCCTTTTTTAAGGCCGTTATCTTTGCCCCAAGCTTGTAAGCCTTCCCAAGCAGATTGGTTAAATGAACGGTCGTTAATCCCACCTGTATCAGTGATCATAGCCACCTTAAGATCCGTTTTGTCATTTGAAGAAGATCCTCCGGCGTCATGTGAACGACATCCAGCAAGGACAGTTACTGATGCAAGTGCGATAGCACCAACTGCAAATACACGTTTTTTCATGGAAAAAGGTTCCTCCGAATTTTGTTTGCTAAACATAGCTTAAGACTATTTTAAGCTATAAGTATTTTTTTTGCAAGCGTTATACAAAAATTTGTGTGACTATTCTTTGATTGTTCGGAAATAGCCATCAACCATTTTTATGTCCTCCTTTCAAGCTCTAAAATTGGTCTATTCCAACTTTATTCCTAAGACATCTTCTCTAAAATAACTGGACATCCGATTGTTAGAAGCTTCATCTACAGAAAAGTAAGCGTTTGCTTATGCGGAGTTTTTATATACTGACGAACCCGTCAGTATATTTTATACGTGTCACTATTTGCTAAACTAGTTCTTTGAAAGAATAAGGCAAGAGCTCTGCAACGGTGGTAGGCTTAACTTTATTTTCTTTGGAAATTAAATAAACTGGCATATCTGCTGGGCAGAATTCTGCAAGGACTTGTCGACAAGCTCCACAAGGGCTGATAGGTTCTTCAGTTTCCCCAAACACGTAAAGCGCATCAAAATTTGTCACACCCTCAGATATAGCTTTAAAAATAGCTGTTCGTTCAGCACAGTTAGAAAGTCCAAAACTCGCATTTTCAATATTACAACCTGTGATAATTTGACCATCAGTCGTGTGAAAAGCTGCTCCTACAGGAAAATGAGAGTACGGGACATACGCCAAACTCGCCGCTTCGCGTGCGGCAACAATCATTTCATTAGTAGCTGTCATTTGAAGTCAAACCTTCCATAATTGCAACACCAGCCGAAACACCAAGACGTGTTGCACCAGCATCAATCATTGCTTTTGCTTCTTCAAGATTATGAACTCCACCAGAAGCCTTAACGCCCATATCTGGGCCAACCGTTTGGCGCATTAATTTTACATCATGAACAGTCGCACCACCTGTTGAGAAGCCTGTTGAAGTTTTGACAAAATCAGCGCCGACTGCTTTAGCAATTTGGCAAGCTTTAATCTTTTCATCGTCAGTCAAGAGGCTTGTTTCAATGATGACTTTAAGAAGTTTATCACCTTTTACTGCGTTGACAGCTGCAATATCTGACTCAACAAGATCCCAATCTTTAGATTTTGCTGCACCAATATTAATAACCATGTCAATTTCATCAGCACCATTTTCAATAGCGTTTTTAGCTTCAAAAGCTTTGACTTCAGAAGTATTAGCACCTAAAGGAAAACCAATCACTGTACATACTTTAACGTCTGTATCTTTAAGTTCTTGGCTGGCATAATTTACCCATGTTGGGTTAATACAAACGCTCATGAAATCATATTTTTTTGCTTCATCAATTATTTGTTGAACTTTAGATTTTGGGGCATCGGCTTTAAGAATAGTATGGTCAATATATTTATTAATTTGCATCTGTAACTCTTTTCTATTTTTTTATTTTTAAATACACTAGTCCGACAAGACTATAAACGATAACAAAAACGATAATAAAAGCGATTAATTGCAGGAGCCAACTCGTATTTTGAAGGATTAGCTTAGTAAAAGCGCCTGCAAGAGCAGCTAAAATAACCTGCACAGCAATAATTGCTATTGGAATTTTTAAATCTCTTTTCATTTATCTCACAATCTCTAAGATTTCTTTAGGATGGTGCTCCTCATCACTAATGACAAGACTGTCATTAAACTCTGAAATCAACTCAGCTGTGATGGGCTGATTGGAGTATAGTGTAGCAATCAAATCACCTTCAGTGACAGCATCTCCAACTTTCTTCGCTAACGTAACGCCTGCTTCAAAATCAATTTTGTCATTTTTGGTTGCACGACCCGCACCTAATTTCATAGCGACGATACCGATTCCTAAGGCTTTTTCTTCATGGATAAAGCCCGATTGAGTCGCTCTGATTTCAACCTGATGCTTCGTTTTGAGTGGAGCTGTCAAGCTTTCATAAGCTCTAGGGTCTCCTTCTTGTGCTTCAATCATGGCTACAAATTTTTCATAAGCTAACCCGTTATCTAAATGTGCCAAGATTTCAGGAATTGACTGGGTTTTCCCCGCTAATTCTAGCATGATTTGTGCAAGTTCGGCGATAAATTCACGAAAGGCTTGAGGACCTTGACCTTGCAAGGTTTTAACCGCCTCTGTCATTTCGTTACGATTTCCAACAGCATAGCCTAGAGGTTGGCTCATATTGGTAATCACTGCAACGGTTTCACGTCCGACTGACTTCCCAAGATCGACCATTGTACGCGCGAGAAGACGGGCATCTTCAACAGTCTTCATAAAAGCACCATCACCTACTGTCACATCCAACAAGATGGCATCAGACCCTGCGGCAATTTTTTTGGACATTACAGAACTAGCAATCAATGGAATGATGTCGACTGTAGCTGTCACATCACGCAAGGCGTACAGTAACTTGTCAGCTTTGACCAGCTCATCAGATTGACCAATAACTGCAATCCCTGTCTTTTGAACTTGTTCGATAAACGCTGCTTCTGTCTTTTCAAATTTAAAACCAGGAATAGACTCTAATTTATCTAAAGTGCCGCCAGTATGACCAAGGCCCCGCCCCGACATTTTAGCGACGGGAACTCCAAAAGAAGCCACCAAGGGGGCCAAAATAAGAGTTACTTTATCTCCTACTCCTCCTGTAGAATGCTTATCAACCTTGATACCAGGGATGGCACTCAAATCAAATTCTTTGCCAGAGTGCACCATAGCCATGGTCAGCGCAGCTGTTTCTTCCGTGGTCATTCCCTTAAAATAGATAGCCATAGCCAGTGCTGCCATTTGGTAATCCGGTACATTTCCAGTAACGTAATTTTCAATCATCCAATTAATTTCAGCTTCATCAAAAATTCCGCCGTCACGTTTTTTTTGAATGAGATCTACCATGCGATATGTCATATTCAACTCCTCTTTGAATCAAGCAAGATCAAGCTTATAGCTCCGTAAGATAAAATAGCCTTTATCCTTTGCAAGGAGCGTACAGTTACCAAAAACTTCAGTCATTTTCTTTTGTGCTGATGGTGCCCCTTGTTTTTTTTGGATGACGACCGTCAGATGCCCTTGCGGATTGAGATGGTCAAAGGCTCCTTTCAGAATACCATGAACAACCTCTTTTCCTGCCCTAATCGGTGGGTTGGAGATAATTGCATCGTAACAGTCGCTGACCGACTCATAAGTGTCAGAGCGTTTAATCTCTACTGGTATTACTGCATTGTCTACAGCATTTTTTTCACAGAGATCAAGCGCGCGACTGTTCACGTCCACCATCGTTACCGCAAGATTAAATTTTTTAGCTAAGGTGATGCCAAGTGTCCCATAACCACACCCCACATCCAAGAGGCTCTCGGCCTGTTCAGGGTCATAATGTTCCAACAGCACTCGTGAGCCGTAATCAATTGCACTTTTAGAAAAAACGCCACGGTCAGTAGAAAATACCATCGGAAGGCCCAATAACTCGACATTTAATTTTTGAATATCGTGCGAAAGGTCACGATTATCCTCGTAATACATATTTGTTTTTACCATTAATCTCATTTTAACATAAAAGCGACTTTTTCGCCTTGAAAAATTTTACATAAGTCTCCTTTATATAAGTAAACCTTTACATTGACCGAACGGAAGCGCCATCAGTAAGTGCTCATCTACCTTAAGCCGCTTACAAGAAAATAAGTTATTTTACCTTATCTATTAGAAAATATGGTAAAATATTTCTCATGAATGAATTCATTAATTTTGACGAAATTAGCCGTGAAAAGTGGCAAAATTTATATAAGACTTCTATTCCTCCGCTCACCCATGAAGAGCTAGAGTCTATTCGCTCTCTCAATGATGAGATTAGCCTCCAGGATGTGCAAGATGTCTATCTACCGCTTGTTCATTTGCTTCGTCTTTACAAAAAAAATCGCGAAGATATGAGCTTTTCCAAAGGATTATTTCTTCAAAAAATCGTTAAAACCCCACCTCTTATCATTGGCATATCTGGCTCAGTAGCAGTTGGAAAATCAACAACAGCACGACTTGTCCAACTGCTTCTTTCGCGGGCCTTTCCAAAGCTTTCTGTTGAACTTGTCACAACAGATGGTTTTTTGAGAACGACTGCCGACCTTAAAGCGCAAGGTATTTTAGATCGCAAAGGTTTCCCAGAAAGTTATGATATGGAAGCCCTGATTGAATTTTTATATCGGGTGAAAAATGGTGAAACATGCGAACTCCCTATCTATTCTCATGAAATTTACGACATCCTACCAGATCAAGTTCAAATCATTGATCGGCCAGATATTCTGATTGTTGAAGGAATCAATGTTTTACAAAATCCTCAAAATCAAATGCTTTATATCAGTGATTTTTATGACTTTTCAATCTACGTAGATGCCGATGAGAAACTCATTGAAAAGTGGTACCTGGAACGCTTTGATAGCTTATTAAAATTGGCAAAGTCTGATGAAGCTAATTTTTATCATCAATTTACAAAAATGCCGACTGATGAAGTGGTCAAATTGGCAAAGGAAACCTGGGCCAGTGTCAACAGAGTCAATCTTCGGGAGTATATCGAACCAACGAGAAATCGTGCTGAAATCATTCTTCATAAAACTGAAAAACATTATGTTGATAAAATTTATCTCAAAAAATTCTAATAAAAAATTACTGACAGAGCTGTCAGTAATTTTTTTAATCTCATCTATTAAAAATGTTCTTCATTTTTATCTTCAGCAAAGATAAATTTTTTCAATATCACTACACCTATTATCAATAAGAGGATTGCAACAGCAATCAAAATCACTCCCCCTAGTTGCTCATGATAAGTGAGTAATTGACGGATAAGGGATGTAATTCCTAAAGATAATAAGAAAATAAGTGAAACATGTCCTTTATTACGCAAGGAGGTGATAATCAAAGTAAGAAACTCAAAGAAAATAAAGAAAGAAAGAATACTCTTTAAGACATCATAATAATGACCGCCACTGTCTGGCTGAAAAGTCAGTAAAACAAGCGCGTAGACTTCCCGAAAGAGAAAATAAACAATCACTAAGCCCACAATCATCAGTGAGAGAAAACTAATTTTAGATAATAATTTTACCATTTTTAATTCAAAATGCTCAAAATAATCTTTCACTTTTTCCTCCTTTTCTTATTGTTTTATAAGTTTATTATATCATTTATTAACTGACGGTTCTGTCAGTAAGTTTAACGTTGATAATTTTCGTCAAATTCATCAATTTCAATATAAATATAACACTTTTTATCTGCGAGATTTTTCCGAATTTCAGCTTCAATTTGATTGACCACATCATAATCTGGTATCACCAATTCATTAACTAAATCAATTTTGGCAGCAATTAATATTTCTGTTGGACCCAAGTGAACCGTTTTGACGTTAATAACGCGCTCGATATCAGAACGCTCAAAAGCGGCTAAAATCTTGGTGAGGTCACTATCTGTAACCCGTTCACCAACAATCAAGCTATAAAATTCGCGCGTGAGGAAAATCGCTGCTCCCATCAATAATATTCCAATCAGCATCCCACTTATTGCATCAAACATAGGATTACCTGTCACAAGAGTCAAAACAGTGCCCAAAAGTGCCAATAATAAGCCAATGATGGCACAAAAATCCTCAGCAAAAATTACTAAAATCTCACTGTGCCGACTCTCATGTAAAAATCTAAAAATCGGTAATTTCCCAGTATTTAACTCAGCAATCTCCTTAAAAGCAATCCGTAAAGAAGACCCCTCAATCAACATACCAGCAATCAAGATAGCAATCACAATCCCTGTATTTTCTACGGTATGAGCTGGGTGGACCAATTTATCATAAGCTTCCATTACCCCAATAACTCCCCCACCAAAAAAGAGGAACATTGCCACAATCATACTAAAGAAATATTTTGCCCGTGCTTCACCAAATTGGTGAAGATTAGAACTCTTTTGCTTCGAGCGCCGATCCCCAAACAATAGTAAGATTTGGTTACCACAATCTACAACAGAATGAATACTCTCATTTAACATCGCAGCAGAACCAGATAAGGCGTAACCAACAAACTTACTAATTGCTACCAGTATATTGGCTCCAAGCGCCGCAAAAACGGCAAACATTCCCGAACTTTTTTTATTTTGTTTTTCCATTCTTCACTCACTTTATCTAAATTTTAATTCTATTATAACAAAAACTCTTACTCAGCACGGAATTCGGATGCTAAAAAAGACCTCCTGAACAAATCCGTCAGGAGATCTTTTATCCTTTTTTAAAACTTACCCGTAAATTTTACTTAAACCATTGATCTACTTGGCTTTGGTGAGCTTTAATCCATTTATTTGCAGCTTCTTCTGGACTTTTTCCATTTTGAATATCGAGCATTACTGCTTCCATATCTTTTTGAGTCCAATTGAACTGATCTAATACTTTGTAGGCTTCTGGATTATCTTTCTTCAAATCTTTACGAACAACCGTATTGATATTTTCTTCAGTACCCATAGTTCCTTTAGGATCTTCTAAATATTTCAAATCGTACTTATTAAACATCCAGTGAGGAGACCATCCCGTTACTACAATATCTTTATGCTGTTTGATGGCTTCGCCTAAAGCAACCGTCATCGCACCTGAAGACGAAGGAACCAAAGTCCAATCGCTCAAATTATTATAAGCTTTCATCGTTTTCTCAACTGTTGCCATTTCACCAGCACCAGGTTCAATTCCGATGATTTTCTTATCGGCTTGATTTTTCAAATCTTCGATTGAATTTACATTCATATAAGCAGGAACAACCAAGCCAACTTTAGCACCTTTCAAATTAGTACCGAGATTTTCAACTGATTTGCCAAATTTTTGCCACTGAGTTTTATGTGTATTAGGCAACCAAGCAGAGATCATTCCATCTGCTTGACCGTTTGCAACGGTTTGCCAAGCAACCGTATTATCTAGGGCCGTTGTATTCACGTCAAAGCCATGTTGTTTCATCGCTTGTTCCAATACATTCACAGATGCTACCTCAGAATCCCAGTTCATATAAACCAAGTCTACCTTTTTATCAGCAGCTTTTTTACCAAAAGAAAGTCCTGAAATTCCACCAATAATCAATACAAGAAGTGAAGCTAGGGCCACCCAACGTTTCCAGCGACGTATCTTAGGATTCGTTTGCTTTTCAATCGGTGAAACGTTAAGTTTTTGAGTAAAGCGGTCAATAATAATCGCTAAAATGACAAGTGAAATCCCACTTACAAAACCTTTACCAATATCAGCCGATTGTACCGCAGCCAATACACCACGACCAAGCCCTGGCGCACCAATCATTGAAGCAATAACTACCATTGAAAGTGCCAACATGATGGTTTGATTTACCCCAGCCATGATCGTTCCTTTAGCTAAAGGAAATTCCAACTTAAAAAGTTTTTGGCGTGGAGTCGATCCAAAAGAATCAGCAGCTTCAACCAATTCTGTCGAAACTTGACGAATACCCAAATTAGTCATTCGTACAGTAGGTGGTAAGGCAAAGATTACTGAAGCGAATACCCCAGGCACTACACCGATACCAAAGAAAGCAACCGCAGGAATCAAATAAACAAAACCTGGCATTGTTTGCATGAAGTCTAGAATTGGTTGGACAATTTTAGCGACAATTTCTGATTTCGCCATCCATATTCCCAAGGGCACTCCGATTACGATTGAAAGCAAACTTGAGAGTAAAACAAGCGTGATTGTGTTCATCAAATCTGTCCACAACCCCTGATTAGCAATCAAGACTAGCCCTAAAAACGTGAAAATAGGAAAAGCAATTTTCTTACCAGAGACCAAGATGGCAAGTAAAGTGACCACACCAATCATCAGCCAAAACGGAACTGCTGTTAAAGCACCCGTTACGGTATTCATAATAAATGTTCCTATTTTCTGGATAACATCAAAGCCACCACTAAAATTACTTGTAATCCAATCTGTAATATTGGATACCCACTGGGCCAGTGGGAGTTTGCTTATCGCTAAATCAATCATTATTTTCCTCCTCTACAATCTCATCAGGGATATCCGCAAGGGCTTCAAGGACACTCCCACGAATTAATACACCTTTTAAGTAACCTTGCTCATCAATTACAGCAAGTGGAGTTGGTGAATCATAAATAATTGGTAAAATATCACTGACCAGTGTTTCTTTGCTTACTTGATCTACATCTGTTGTCATCACATCACGTAAGGATAAATTATTTTGGCGAGCATTAATGGCCTGCTCACTCGTAACCACCCCTCGGAATTGGCGTTTCTTATCAACGGCCATAAGAGAGCTGACTTCCTCAGCCTTCATTTTCTTGAGCGCAACCGTAGGTCCATCCACATCCACATTGGTTGTCAACGCTGGAATCATGATATTCTCAGCAGTAATAACTTTAGCACGGTCGACATCCTCAACAAAGCTCTTGACATAATCGTTTGCAGGATTTGTTAAAATCTCTTCTCCTGTTCCGATCTGCATGATTTTACCATCTTTCATAATGGCTATACGATCACCGATACGAAGTGCTTCATTTAAATCATGTGAAATGAAAATAATTGTTTTTTGGAATTTTGCTTGAAGTTCCAGTAATTCATCTTGCATTTCGCGTCGAATCAACGGGTCCAATGCTGAGAAAGCTTCGTCCATTAACAAAATTTCAGGATCATTAGCCAAAGCTCGAGCAAGACCAACACGTTGTTGCATCCCGCCAGATAATTGCTTAGGGTATTGATCTTTAAAATCTAACAAGTTAGCATTGGCCAAGGCCTTTTCTGCTCTCACTCGTCTTTCCTCTTTGGGCACATTTTGAACTTCTAAACCGTATTCTGTATTTTCCAAAATTGTGCGATGCGGGAATAAACCAAAATTTTGAAAAACCATGCTCATTGTTTTACGTCTTACCTTTAACAAATCTTCTTTGTTTAAAGTCGCTACGTCTTGATTATCAATAAAGATTTTACCACTCGTAGGTTCAATTAAACGGTTAAGTAAGCGCAGTAAAGTTGATTTCCCCGAACCTGATAATCCCATGATGACGAAAATTTCACCCTCATTAATTTCAAAGTTGGTGTCATAAACCCCTACGGTTGCACCGGTCTTTTTGAGAATTTCATTTTTAGATTCTCCCTGCTCTACCATAGCTAGGGCAGCTTTAACGCGTTTTCCAAATATTTTTGTTAAATGTTCTATTTTAACTTTTACTGGCAATATATATCCTCCTTGTCTTTCAACTAATAAATCTCATGCTTCTCTAAGTTCTTCTATGACTCAATAAATGATTAATAATTACACGCACGGAAAATATTAGTATTCTATATCATACTCTTAAAAGTGACCACTCCATAATAGCAATATGTTGTCACTTTGTCAAATAACTTAACTTCCACTTAAAAAAGGCATCGCCTATGTAAACGATGTCTTTTATTTGGTATAAAAAAAGTTTTGAATAATCTGTAAGGTATTGGATGCGCCTACAAAATAAAGGGTATCTCCTTGATTAATTGTAGCGTAAGGTCCTGGCGAAACAATCAACTCCTCCTTTTGCAAAATAGCGACAATAGTAGCACCTGTATTTTGCCAGAGATTCATCTCTCCCAAAGTTTTCCCAAGTTTTGGGGATTGCTCAACAAGCTCAAACTCAATCGGGGTGAGAGGGTTAGCTTTTTGAAAATGTTCAGTCTGGTCTACTAATTTATCAAGAATCGTGGAAAAATTTGCTAATTCCGACTGTTGTCGTACAACACTTTCTAAGATTTGTTCTTGTAGGTCCTGTATCGTCTCAACTTCTTGGTATTGTTCCAGGTGCTCCTGAGCCTTTTGACGAGAAACGACAATCACGCCGCTTCCATGAACCGGATCAACAATCCCTAAATCACTAAGTACACTAATTGCCTTACGCGCTGTCTCAGGAGAAACGCCAAACGTCGTTGCTAAAGTCGACCTTGCATATATTTTTTCGCCTACTTTTAACTCATTACGGGCAATTTTTTCTGCAATAAGTCGTGCGATTTGCTGGTAACGTGGTTGTCGAGCTACACGCAAAATTTTTCTCCTTTTCGTCAAATTGTCAGCTCTACTTTTATCGAGCTAAAGTTTCAACATATTATAGCGCTTTATTTTTCTTTTTTCAATTAAAATCCTTCTTTGTCCTTTTCAAAGGTCAAAAAAGAGATTCACTTCAAACCAAAATGAATCTCTTTTAAAGATTATTAAAACCTAAGCCTATTTACAGTTTTTCTCCATTTGATGCGATGACTTCCTTATACCAATCAAAGGATTTTTTCTTCATCCTTGCACCTGTACCATTCCCCTCATCATCTAGATCAACATAGATAAAGCCGTAACGTTTACTCATTTCACCCGTTGAAGCAGAAACAAGATCAATACACCCCCACGGAGTGTAGCCAAGAAGTTCAACTCCATCTTCCACCGCACTATTCATGGCTTTGATATGGCGGCGTAAATAATCAATTCGATAGTCGTCATTGATAAGCCCTTCATTATCAACTGTGTCAATAGCACCTAAACCATTTTCTACAATGAAGAGTGGCACCTGATAACGCCCATAGAGATCATTGAGCGCATAGCGTAAACCGTCAGGATCGACGGCCCAGCCCCATTCACTTTCTTTCAAGAAGGGATTTTTCACTCCCCCTAAAACCATATTACCGCTTGCTTCTACACCCTCTCCAGTTTTAGACTCCACCGTTGACATGTAATAACTAAAACCAATATAATCTACCGTCCCAGATTTTATAATAGACAAATCTTCATCAGTAATTTTTAAAAGCTCTGCTTTTACTCCATGTTTTTTATGCAATCGCTCTGTAAAGGCAGGATAAGCTCCACGCACTTGCACATCATTGCAGAAATAATTAAATTCTTGAATACTTTGTTGCGTGGCTATTTGATTGACCGGGTTAGCATCGAAAGAATAGGTCGTAGAATAGATGCTCATGCATCCGATTTGTAAATCTTTATTCAGTTGATGGCCATAGTTTACAGTTTTCGCACTAGCTACAAATTGATTATGCCATGCTTGAAAAATGTTTGTCTTATTATCACCACCATTTGAAGGGACAAGACCTTGACTCAAGCCAGCAAAGAAAGTTGCTGAATTGATCTCATTGAAAGTCATCCAATACTTCACTTTATCTTGATAACGCTCTAATAACACTTGGGCATAACGAACATAAAATTCAATCAGATCCCGATTTTTCCAGCCTCCGTATACTTTAGCCAAATGTAAGGGCATTTCATAATGAGAAATCGTAATTACTGGCTCTATTTTATATTTTAAACATTCATCAATCAGCTGATCATAAAAATTTAGTCCAGCTTCATTTGGAGTAAGTTCATCTCCTTGTGGGAAAATTCTTGACCACGCTACAGAAAAGCGGTAAGCCTTGAAGCCCATTTCAGCAAATAGTGCAATATCTTCTTTAAAGTGATGATAATGATCAATCCCGAAATGGTTAGGATAAACATATTTTTTCTCATCAATAGTCCAATCAAAACCTGGACTTGCTAAAATATTTAAACGTTCCTTTCCTCCAGGCATGGCATCCGCAACCGAAAGACCTTTCCCCTCTATATTATAAGCACCTTCTAGCTGATTAGCTGCTGTAGCTCCACCCCACAAAAAATCGTTTTTAAATGTCATCTTTATCTCCTTTTATTTTAGTAGTTTTAAATTGGATTGACCACTAATGTAGTATCCTGCGCTGCAACTGTCGTAAGCAATGGATCCTTTTTACCTACACTTATCTGATGGGTTGCGATTACTTCCTGATAATCTTGAGAATTTGTGATAATGATCGGGATTTGAGTACTATATCCTGCTTCGTTAATTTTTTCAAGATCAAATTTTACTAGCAAGTCGCCTTTATTTATCCTTTGCCCTTGTTTTACAAAAGCTTCAAAATATTTCCCTTCTAACTGAACAGTATCAATCCCAATATGAATTAAAAGTTCCACTCCATCATCAGAGATCAAACCTAAAGCATGTTTGGTAGGAAAAAGGGTTACTACCGTTCCATTAAATGGAGCATGAACTTCTCCTACTGTGGGTTCAATTGCTGCTCCTTTTCCCATAATTCCTGCAGAAAAAGCTGCGTCTTTCACTTGAGCAAGCGGTACAACTGTTCCTTCTACGGGCGTAAGAATCGTTGCTGAGGTAACGGTTTGAGGAAAAGTATCTTGCTTAAAATTATTTTTTTCTAGGTTTTGAGGAGCATTGTCCTCAAAACCTAATAGATAAGTTACGATAAAACCTGAAATTACAGCCACAGCTGCTAAAATCATCATTTTTATCGCTCCAGAAACATCACCGTCAAGAGTAATATTAGAAGTAAAGCTAAAGATACCAAGTGCTCCCATTGTATAAGCTTGAATACCAATGGCCATTGCTACTCCACCCAGAACTCCACTAACAATACATGACGCCCAAAATGGTCGTTTTTTAGGAAGTGTTATTCCATAAATAGCTGGTTCGGTCACGCCGAACCATCCGGAGATAAAGGCAGGGATTGCAAGTTCACGAAGCTTTTTATCTTTAGTTTTCATCATTACTGCCCCTACAGCACCTGTTTGTGCAAAGGAGGCAATACTTGCTGCGGTTAAGAGCGCTGTAGGTTCCCCTTTCGCAAGAGCGATAATCGCAAAAGGTACAATGGCCCAATGTAACCCAAACATAACCAAGATTTGCCAAGCAAAACCTAGGACCACTCCAAAGATAATCGGACTAAAGCTTTGTAAAGCAATTAACCCTCTACCTAATGCATCAGAAGCTACATTCATTACCGGACCGATAACTAGAAAACCGAGTGGTACTGAGATAATCGCCGTAAAGAAAGGAACTAAAAATAATTTAACAACATCAGGCACAATCTTTTTCAATTGACGTTCTAAAAATGCTGCAAAGGCCGTGATAGCAATTATAGGCATTACCGTAGAGCCGTATCCGGCTGCAGGGACTGAGAAAGGAATCCCAAATAAATTAAGACCACCCGTCTTTGCAAAAGTTTCGGTGATAGTGCCATCTAAAAAACCGGGGTAAACGAGTGCCGCAGCAATCATCATTCCCAAAAAAGGAGAACCTTTAAATTTCTTCATTGAAGAGTAGCCAATAAAAATAGGAAGAAAAAGAAATAGTCCATCTCCCATAGCGTTGAAAACAGCATAACTGGCCGAAGTTTGATAACCTTGACCGAGCGCAAAGGAGAGAATCGCATTTACCCCCTTTAGCATACCAGCCGCACAAAGCGGAGCTAGGATGGGTTGAAAAATCCCAGAGATCATATCTACAAAACGATCAAAAAGATTCCCTTTTGCTCCTGTATTGCTTTCAGATGTATCAAGCTTACCAAGCACAGCATCGACATCTAATCGAACATCGGGTACATGATTCCCAATTACAACCTGATATTGTCCCCCAGACTGCATCACTGTCACAACACCATCCATATTTTTAAGGATTTCTGTGTTTGCCTTACTCTCGTCTTTGAGCTTAAAGCGTAGTCTCGTAATACAGTTTACGACTGAGATGACATTTTCTTTGCCACCTACGTTTGCTACAATGTTTTTTGCAAGAGCTTCATATTTGCCCATTACATACCTCCAAAAGAATATATTTTTTAGAGGTTTCGCCAACTTAATGTCACGATCCAATTGTTACCATAGTTGATGATGACTAAAGTCATCTTAAAAATTAATCTTGTATTTTTTCTAGAATACGTGCTAGATGGACGGTCATATATATTTGTTCATTTTGCGAAACTTCGTATGACCTTGTCTGTTTAAGAAACTCACTGACTTTCTTTGTTCCTATGTATGCTCTAGGGTATTTTCTGGTTATTAAAAGGAATAAATCTTCATCGGTGCTTTCATCACTTTTTGCATTAGAAAGTATTCTTTCAGTGAAAAATTTAAGGTGAGTAATAAATCTTTGAAAAAAAATATCTTGCTCATTAAAGTTTACTTGTAAAGTATATTTTAGAGTTGTTAAAATTTCTTCCATCAATTTTGTAAGTTCTGTCGCATATTCATGACCACTTCCCAGCGTTCCATTAACAATGTGCATGGCTAGAAAACCGGCTTCATCTTCTGGAAGGGAGATATTAAGTTTTTCTTTAACTTTTTGAAGAGTTTCAAGACAAAGTGCAAATTCTTCTGGAAAAAACCGCTTAATATCCCACAAAAGAAAATTTTTTATTGTTATATTTTCTTTTTCACGCATAATGGCTGCATTCAAATGGTCTGCAAAAGCAACCAGAACGGTGTCAGAAATTGTCTTATCAAATTTTGTTTTTGCTTTTGCTAAAGTTAATATCGAAAGTTCTATGATACCGCTTGGAATTTCCGACAGTAACTCTGAAAAATTCTGTTGCTCAGAAGTTACTTTCAGTGCAAAAATTTTTTCAATTTTTTTATCTTCAACAACTTCACCTGCTTTTTTTCCAAAACCTAAGCCCAAACCCATAAGAATGGTTTCTTCATTAGCATTTTGAGCAATGACTACATTATTGTTCAGAACTTTTTTGATTTTCACATTCTTCTCCATTTGACAAAAATAGACCTTATCCCCCTATAACAATAGGTCTGATAAGGTCTAGCTTAACTTAATAATCACTATCCATTTTTTGTAACCGTTTTATTTAAATAAATTATAGCATTTCTATAAAGCGCTGTCAAGAAAAAATTAATCGCTCGAACTACAAAAAATTTACGCTTTAATTGCATTTTTTATAAATGTGGCCACCTCCTGCTCTTTTTTCTCATGCAAGTCACGAACTATTTTCGAACCAACGATTACTCCTGATGAAACTTTGTTAAATCGTTCGACATCTGTTAAATTTGAAATTCCAAATCCTGTCAAAACAGGAGCATCTGTTAATGAAGACAATGCTTTTAAATGTTGATCAAGTTGGTTACTATAAGCATTTTCTTTCCCAGTTACTCCATTGATTGCAACGGCATAGATAAATCCTTCAGCATCGGCTACAAGTTCTTTTTGCCGAGAAAGTGGGGTGGTTAATGAAACCAGAGGGACTAAACAGATATCTTTATCATTGATAAATGGTTTGATATAGCCCTCATGCTCTTTAGGTAAATCAGGAATGATAAGTCCTTTAACTGGTGTTTCTTCAAGAGCCGCAACAAACTTTTCAATTCCCAACTGATAGACGGGATTGAAATAGGTCATAATTACCAAAGGAACTTTTGTATCAATTGTTTTTAAGGTTTCAAGAATACTTGAAAGGGATACATTTCTTGCTAAAGCACGCAAACCTGCTTGTTCGATGACTGGACCATCAGCAACCGGATCTGAAAATGGAACACCAATTTCAATAGCCGAACTCCCAGCTTCTTCAAGAAGTTGAATGGTTTCTTTAAGACCTTCTAAGCCTTTTTCATGGTCGCCAGCCATGATATAAGGAATAAAATTATTTTTTTTATTGCTTAAAGACATTTGTAAAGTTTTCATTTTTTCACCTCTTTTTCTGCTTCAAGTCGTTCTTTTACTTGAACCACATCTTTATCCCCACGTCCTGAAAGACAAACAATCATTGATTTATCTGGTCCTAATTCTTTAGCTAATTTGACTGCATAGGCGATAGCATGAGAACTTTCTAGTGCTGGGATGATTCCTTCAGTTCGAGATAAGATTTTAAAACCTTCAAGTGCTTCTTCATCTGTAATATCAACATATTTTGCTCGTCCAATAGCATTGAAATAAGAGTGTTCTGGGCCGATTCCTGGATAGTCTAAACCGGCTGAAATACTAAAGGCTTCTAAGATTTGACCATTTTCATCTTGAAGGACATCCATGAGTGTTCCGTGAAGAACGCCGGGACGACCTTTAGTAATTGTCGCTGCATGCTGTGGTGTATCAATCCCAAGACCAGCAGCCTCAACACCATACATGGCAACTGATTCATCATTAACGAAGGGATAAAAAAGTCCCATCGAATTTGAACCTCCACCGACACAAGCTACTAAAGCATCTGGAAGTTTATTTTCTTTTTCTAAAAATTGGGCACGCGCTTCCTGTCCAATAACAGCTTGATAATCACGCACAATTTGTGGAAATGGATGTGGTCCAAGAACTGAGCCCATTACATAATGCGTATCTTCAACTTGAGCAACCCATGCTCTAAGTGCTGCATTAACCGCATCTTTAAGGACGCGTGAACCATCAGTCACTGAATGAACTTTTGCCCCGAGTAATTCCATGCGAAAGACATTGAGAGCTTGTCTTTTAACGTCTTCTTCACCCATATAAATCGTACATTCCATGCCAAAGAGGGCAGCGGCGGTTGCGGTTGCGACACCGTGTTGGCCTGCACCTGTTTCCGCAATGACTTTATTTTTCCCCATTTTTTTGGCAAGGAGGACTTGTCCGAGGGCATTGTTGATTTTGTGTGCTCCTGTATGGTTGAGGTCTTCTCTTTTAAGATAGATTTTTGCTCCGCCCGCATATTCTGTTAGGCGTTTTGCATAATAGAGTGGATTTTCTCGTCCAACATAGTCTTTAAGTAATTCTTTAAGTTCTGCTTGAAAAATGGGGTCTTTTTTACTATCTTCGTAGGCTTCTTCTAATTGTTTTACTGCTGTCATTAGTGTCTCAGGTACGAATTGGCCCCCGAATTGGCCGTAAAATCCTTTGTTGTTAGGTTGGTTGTAGGTCATGCTGTTGCTCCTTTTTATGTAAGTTTCATGGTAAATCTCATTTAATGTTCGCGTCATTTTCTTCAAAAAGTAATTTCTTTAAAATCTTCTTATCTTTAGTTTTTTTGGCTCGCCAGCTATCTGTCACTGCCGCTTGGTAAATTTGAATATTTTGCTTTAAAGTAGGGAGGAAAAATTCTTGATGTAACTCAGATTTGAAATTGATTTTGGGAATATCATTATCGTCAACCCCGGCATAGTTTTTAAGGGTCTCCACACTTGCAAAGCCAACATGAATGCTAGCTTTTTCAAATTTATGCTCATGTAAGTCAATGAGCTGATAACCTAATTCTTCCATTAAACTTGTTAATTGCTCAAAATTTTCAAAATCAGGCTTTTTGAGTTGAATATCAATGTCATCAGGATTTGTTGGAAAATTGATTATTTGCTCAACTGCTAAACTTCCCATTAAATAAGGGATAATCTTATTTTCATTTAGCTTTTTTGTGATTCTTAAAAATTCTGTAAATAATTGCTTTGATGAGGCAAGGCTTGCATTTTGAACAAAGTTTTTTATTTTTGTAAGGTTTTTAATTCCGTCAGTTTCTACTCCAGAAGAAACATCCACACCGTAGGCATTTGGAAAATGTTGAATAGCAGCTGCTACATTTTCTGGATTAAGTCCACCAGCGATGAAAAATTTATTTTTCAGACCACTAGTCACCAAAGATTCCCAATCAAAGGTTTGACCACTTCCAGCTTGTGGACTATCAAATAATAAAATTACATCTTCGTATTCTTTAAATTCTTGGTCTGGCCTTATTGCTTTAATAACCGGAATATCTAGTTGATTAATGTAATTCATCTCTTCATTTCCATGAAGCTGAACCAGATCGAGTTGAGCAACTTGAATTGCTTTTTTTACAAAATCAATAGGTTCATCAACAAAAACTCCTATTTTTTTGACTGTTTTTGGGACATCGTTTGTGATTTGAAGAATTTTTTCTGGTGTAACTTGGCGTTTTGAGGGACTAAGAATAAAACCAAGATGTGTGGCACCGGATTCTACGACTGTATCAACAGCTTCTTTTGTAGATAAACCACAGATTTTAATTTTCATTCGTTTTCCTCTTGACTTTTAAATCTTTAAAAGATTTTTTGAGATTTTCTGATTGCATGAGCGCTGTTCCAACCAATATTCCATTGAAAGCATCGGAAACTTTTTGGGCTTCGTTTGCGCTAAAAATGCCCGATTCGGAAATGTAGATATTGTCTTCTTTAAAGTAGGGAGTCAAATCTACTGAATTTTGTAAGCTCACTTCAAAGGTTTTTAAATTACGATTATTAACTCCAATAATTTTAGCTCCAAGCTGATGAGCAATCTCAAGTTCTGCTTTATTATGTGTTTCAACAAGAACTTCAAGTCCTAGTGAAAGTGCGTAGTTGTAGAGGTTTTGGAGTTTGGGGTATTGATTTTCAAAAACTGCGACAATGAGTAAAATAACTGTTGCTCCCGCATTAACTGCCCGATTGATTTGTTTTTTATCGATGATAAAATCCTTGTTCAAGGTGGGAATTTGGACATTTTCTGAAATTTCACGGAGATATTCAATATTTCCTTTAAAAAATACAGGGTCAGTTAAGACGGAAATCATAGCGGCACCGGCTTGTTCGTAATTTTTGGCTTGGTCAACGATATCCACTTCTAAATTAATATCACCTAGACTGGGCGAAGCTTTTTTGACTTCGGCAATCACTTGAAGCTGGTCGGAATGTTCTTTTAAGTAATCATAAAAATTGTATGTTTGACGAACTTTTCCTACTTGTTCTTCTGGCATTTTAGCAATTTCAAGTCTTTTTTCTGCTAGGATTGTTTCTAGAAATTTTCCTTTTTTTATGTTCATATTTTTCTCTTATTTTCTGCTATTTCAAAATTTGCATCAAGATTTTTAGCCAATCTGTTCTGCTTGTAATTCATGCAACTTGGTAAGAGCTGCTCCTGTACTAATTACTTCTCTTGCAAGGTCAACTCCGGATTTGATGGAATCGACTTTTCCGTTGGCATAAAATCCAAGTCCGGCATTTAAAACGGTCGTTTCTAAAAAGGCTGACGGTTGATTTTCAAGGACATTTTTTAAAATTTCAGCATTTTCTGGGGCTTCACCTCCACGAATATCATTGAGTTGAACTTCTGAAATACCAACGTCTGAGGCTCTAAATTCATGCAAAGTCACTTTGTCATTTTCTAAAAGGGCGTAATGATTAAGTCCAAAGGGTGTTGCTTCGTCCATGCCACCTTCACCTGTGATGACTAATGCTCGATTACGACCCAAACCTTTCAAAACATTTGCTGTTAATTCAAGTAAATCTGGACGTGAGGTACCAAGAAGTTGTGTATCAAGTGGAATTGGATTGATGAGTGGACCAGTCAAATTCATAATTGTTGGAATTTCGAGTTGTCTGCGCACTGGCGTGAAGTATTTCATCGCTGGGTGGAGATTTTGAGCAAAGAGGAAAACTAAACCAACTTTGTCAAAAACTTGAGCTAACTTTTCTGCTGGTAAATAAAGATTGACTCCTAAGGCCTCAAGAACATCTGCCGAACCTGATTTACTGGTAATGGAGCGATTACCGTGTTTTGCCATATTGACGCCGCCAGCTGCTAAAACGAAAGCGGCTGTGGTTGAAATATTAAAACTGAATGAGCGGTCGCCTCCTGTTCCACAATTGTCCATCGCATTTGTCAAATTTGTTGGGATAGGAATCGCTGCTTTTTGTAAAGCTCGAGCCAAACCGGTCAATTCGCTTGCTGCTTCGCCTTTCATTTTTAATGCTACTAAAAAGCTGGCAATTTGGACCTCACTTAATTCACCTTGGATAATTGAATTCGCAAGCATATTCATTTCATTTTCGGTCATGTCACGCCCTGACATCACTTTTTCAAGTTCATTTTTCATTTGATGACTCCTTGTTTTCATTTACTTGGTTGACAAAATTTTCAATCATGGTCATGCCATCCAATGTGCCAATGGATTCGGGGTGAAATTGTAATCCATAAATCTGTTCTTTTTCATTTTTAATAGCCATAATTTCACCATCATCTGTCGCGACTGCTGTGATTGCAAAATCTGGTAAAGCGACTGCCTCGTCCATGACAATTGAATGATAGCGCATGACTAGAAATTTTGAAGAAAGTTTATTGAAGAGTAAATTTCCTGAGGTTTGCCTAACTTGTGAATTCTTGCCATGCATGACGTGATGTGCCAATCGAAGTTTGCCACCAAAAACTTCAACGATAGCTTGAAAACCTAGACATATTCCTAAAATTGGTTTTTGGCCTGCAAATTGCTGAATAAGTGTTTCCATTTTTCCAGCATCCGCAGGCCAACCTGGACCTGGCGAGAAGATTAAGGCGTCTGCTTTTTCTGCCCTATTTTCCAAAGAATCATCGTCATTTTTTACAACTGCTACATCAGTTAAAGCTCCCACATACTGCACTAAGTTGTAAGTGAAACTATCGTAATTATCTATTATTAAAATCAATTTTGTCTCCTATTTTTACTGACAGGATGGTCAGTAGAGCTCATTTACTGACCAATTTCTAGCAAACCTTTTGCTTTATTCAAAGTTTCTTGATATTCATGTTCGGGTACTGAATCGTAAACAATTCCAGCTCCTGCTTGAACATGTGCTTTCTTGTCTTTCAAGACCATTGTCCGAATGGCAATTGCAAAATCGCAATTGCCATTTTTCGATAGATAACCGATAGCTCCACCATAAATTCCTCGTTTTTGCGTCTCAAATTCATAAATTCTTTGGTAGGCGCGATGCTTCGGTGCTCCTGATAGCGTCCCTGCTGGCAATGTGGCGCGTAAGGCATCCATCGCTGTAAATTCAGGACGAAGCTCGCCAGTCACTTCACTTGTAATATGCATGACGTAGCGATATTTCTCAACTTTCATGAAAACAGGAACTTCGATTGAACCATATTTGGAAATTTTACCAATGTCATTTCGTCCTAAATCAACAAGCATTTTGTGTTCAGCGACTTCTTTGGGATCACTTTCTAAATCTTCAATAAGAGCTTGGTCTTCAAATTCATTTTGCCCCCGTTTTCTTGTTCCGGCAATTGGATTGGTTGAAACTTGATTGCCATGAACAGCAACCAAACGCTCTGGTGAGCTGCCTATGACATGAAAATTATCGAATTCCATAAAGTACATATACGATGATGGATTTTCAACCCGAAGTTTTCTGTAATAATTAAAAGGGTTGTCAGTAAAATCGGCTGTTAAACGTTGTGATAAAACAATTTGGAACATGTCACCATTTCTGATCAGTTCTTTTGCTTTAGCAACTTTTTCTTCAAAATGTTCTTGAGATATATTGCTGACGAAATTCAGTTTATTTAATTCTATCAGTTCATTTTCTGCTTCTGTCAGTAAAGATAATGACTCAATATTTGCTGACAAAGCTGTCAGTAAATCATTTTCCGTACGTTGACTGTAAGTATTGTCTTCCACAAGAATCAATTTTTCTCGTTTGTGGTCAAAAATTAAGGCTGATTCGTATAACATAAAATACATGTCTGGTGTTCCAATTGAATCTGGCAGTTTTGGTTGAATGCCTTCAAAAATACCATAGGTATCAAATCCAGCATATCCAATCGCACCACATGTAAAAGGCAAGTCTAAATTTTCGTCAGTACTTTCTGGCTGACAAACTAATTTTTCCAGAAATTCCATTGGATTTTCATCGCTGATGGTTTCGTCATTAACGCTTAAAATTCCGTCAGTAAATTTGATGTGCTTCACTGGATTCAATGCAATAATTGAAAAACGAGATTGATCGTTTTCTCTGGGAATGGATTCTAAAATGACTTTATTTTTTCCTTTCAGGCGAAGATAAACCGAAATCGGGGTCATGGTGTCTGCTGAAATCTCTTTAATTTTTCTCATATGTTCTCTCTATCTATAGGTTTGAGGAAGTCTTTTCCATTGATACTGATTAGTTAAAATTTAAGCTTCGCCATCGTTGATTCATTTTAGTAATCCTTTCAATAAAATACAAAAAAGCCCGTAGAGTATCAACTACTCTACGGGCGTATGTCACGCGGTGCCACCGTAATTTAAGAGGTTAAGAATACCATAAAAATACTCGAAAAATCCTCTTCTTTTCCTCGTCTAACAACAAGTCGCTTGGTATCGGGAGCATCCGTGATTTTTATTGTTTCAAATCAAATTGCGAAAAACAAATCGTTCTCGACTTTCAAATCAGCCCATTCGCTCTGACGAATTTGTCTGCTCGCACAACCGCAGACTTCCTGAAAAAATTCTGATATAGAGTTACTTTTCTGATATTGAAAATAATTGTAAATCTTTTTATGATCCTTGTCAAGGATTTGAAAATATTTTTTAGAAAAAGGAAGAAATTAGAGCTAAAATGGCTAGACCACCTTGGGTAAGAATAATTTTTTTATTACTTGTCAAAGAGCCATACAGAGCCACTAAAATAATAAAAACGAGCAGTAATCTAACTATTTCAAGTGATGCAGACGAGAAAAAGATTGCATAAATTAATCCTATGCCAACTAAACCATTATAAATGCCTTGATTTTTAAAAAGCGTTTGAACTGAAGAACGGTCCAGTTCCTCTTTTTTCATATTGAACACACGACTGGTTGTTTTTGAGCTGGTAGCAAAGGTTTCTAAATACATAATGTAGAAAAATTCCAAAGCAACCAAAAGCGCCAGAATAATTGTCAAAATGGTCAAATTACTTCTCCTTTTTATTTAAAAGTAGTGATTTTATCAGCATTCATGCGGACAGATTCATAACCTTCTTCAACGGCTTTACCAATGGATAAAATCATAACGGGGACATAACGTTCTTTGTCTAAATCAAAAGCTTCTGCCAATTGATCTTTTTCAAAACCACCAATTGGATTTGTTTCATATCCGTGAGCTCTTGCCACCAACATCAATTGCATAGCGGCCAAACTTGAGTCAATTTTGACAACATCATTCATTTCTTGTTTAGAGAAGCTCTTGTAATAAGGAATAATCGCTTCAATTTGTTGATCTCTGACTTCCTGAGGCATTTTTCCTTCAGCAACTGCTTGGTCATAGATTTCTTCACCAAATTCATAATTCTTCAAGTCTCCAAAAATCAAAATCATCGCTGATGAGGTATCGTTTTGACGTGTATTAAAGCGAATTAAAGGTTTCAATTTTGCTTTTGATTCTTCACTTTCCACAATAACAAAACGCCAAGGTTGCATATTTACTGAAGAAGGGGCAGCTGTAGCTTCTTGAATCATCTCAAGCATTTCTTCGTGAGAAATTTTGTAGTTTTCATCGTAAAGTCGTACTGATTTTCTCCCAAAAGTAATATCTGAGAAATCGTTATTTTTAAAGTTCTTATTCATTTTGTTCTTCTTTCATTTCGTTAATTTGTTTAATAAAGCAAGGAGTTGTTCTTCTTCTTTATCGCTCAGCCCAATGTTTAAAGTATTTTGTGCTGTATCATGGTCGCGCTCGCAGCGCGCCATTGCCTCTTTTGCTTGTTCGGTTACCTTCACAAAAATCTCACGATTATTATCCTTATTACGCTCACGCGTGACATAACCTTTTTCTTCAAGCAATTTCAAATGACGTGTAACTGCGGCACTATCAATTTTCAATACTGCTTGGAGTTGTGTCTGGGAACATTTCCCTTTACACAATAAAATGCGCATCAGTTCATATCTAGTCAAGCTGAAGCCCGTTGTTTTTTCAAACACTGTTGTCATTTCTTGATTAGCAATCTTTAATTGATATAAAAGTTGACTAATTTTAGTAAGTTCCATTTTCTCCTCCTTTCATAGTTGATACATCAATAGTTGATGAATCAATTATAATATTAAACTGAAAAAAATACAAATAAAAGCGTTCAAGCAATAAAAAAGCACTAGGTTTAGCTAGTGTTTCTCCCAATAAATCAATTCAAATAATACTAATCGTTGCATTTCATAATCTTCTTTTTCACCAAAAAATAGCGAAAGCAAGCGATTCAAATCTTCACTCGAAAGTTCATCTGAAAAATAATCTGAAAATAATTTCGCACTTACCTTTTCTGAGAGTAAAAATCTGAAGGTTTTACTTTTAAAAGTCCAACTCAATTGCTTGAGCCATTCTTTATAATTAGCCATCAGAGTTCCACTTGCTTGTTCTTGTGAGGAGAAAAAAAGTTGTTCCACTTGACTAAAAAGATTATCCTCATCAAATGTCATCCGCAAAATTCCAACGTATTTTTTACTAATACGATTCATTTCAAGCAACAACTCTTTATCATCTAATGCGGGATTCATCGCTGTGAAAACCAAATCATAAGTATTCTCACTGGTTTGTTCCAAAAATTGCCTTTGCTCCTGATGAATAAGCGTCATTTTTTCTGAATAACATTTTTTATTCCGAGCAAATTTTAACATTTGCTGAGACAGATCGACCAGATGATAGTCTTTTGTCAAAGAGGAGAGTGCGGGAATATATTTACCAGTCCCCCCAGCCAAATCCAACAGATTATCACAAGGCACGAGTCCTTCTTGAGCCAGAAATTTCTTCACATGCTCTGGAATGTCTACTAAGCTCTCTTCCTGAATAGCATCATAATCTGTAGAAAAATCATCCCAAAATGCTTCAATCATTTCCATTGCTTCATTCATTCAATCTGTCACCTCCTTTTAGCTACATCACATACTTATTATTATACCAAAAGACCTTGGTTGAAGCTGAAAAAGCTTACCCAAAAATACGCCCAATAAAATAATGGAAGAAAATTGTGATTAAACCAATTATGATATTTCTAAGAATCGCCTTAATAAGCAGTCCATCTGACAGCTTTGCACTAATCATTCCCGTAAGAGCCATCGCAAGCACTGTTGCAAGTATTGTCGCTGGAAATTGCCATATTCCTTTTACCAAAAGGAGCGTCGCAAAAGGGAAGAGTCCTCCAATTGTAAAAGAAAAAAGAGAGGACCAAGCAGCTTGCCATGGATTCATATAATGTCCTAAGGTAATATCATATTTTACAGCCAGCACGGTCTCAAGGGGCTTAAGTTCGAGTAATTCATTGGCAATTTTACTAGAAGTTTCTGGACTGATTCCTTTTTCAATATAAAAATCTTTAACCACTTCTTTTTCTTTATTAAAATTTTTTTTGAGCAATCTTTTTTCCTGTGCCACGACGACCTTTTCACTATCGGATTGAGCACTCACACTAGCATATTCCCCCGAAGCCATAGAAAAAGCACCAGAGATGAGATTAGCCAAACAAGCAATTAAGAGCGCAAAATGACTTCCCGAGGCAGCAGACACTGAGAAAAGAACGCCTACAACTGTTAAGATGCCATCGTTGGAACCTAAAACACCAGCACGTACACTATTTAATTTTTCATCCATCGTCATCCCTTGCTTTTTCATTATAGCCCTCCTTGTTTAAATAGTATACCTACTGCATAAGTCACAAGCATTGTTAATACCCCCGCAACAATATTTCTCAATGTCGCATGTTTTTTATCAGCACCGTTTAAATAAGCTGCCGCATAGCCAGTAAACCCTAGGGCTATAAGTACTGCACAAAAAGTTGCCATTGTACTTAGCTCTCTTGGAAGTAGAGCAATCGCTAACATTGGAAGTAATGCACCGGTAGGAAAAGAAAGCATTGAGGCAATCGCAGCACTTTTTGCACTCAGTTCTTGTCCAATTGTGAAACCATGGCGCTCGCGCACAGTCGTACTTAAGGCATCTTTTTTCATCATCTCATCCGTTGCTTGATACGCTAAAGTAGCCGATATCCCTGAGGCACAATATTTATGGTACACAAAATTAAATTCCTGTTGATAGCTCGTTGCCAGAGCAAGCTTTTGTTCGTGTATTATTTTTTCCTGAGCATCACGTTGAGAACTTACAGAAACGTATTCGCCCATCGCCATACTAACAGTCCCAGCCAAAGTCCCAGCAAAACCTGCTAACAATATGGTGCCTATATGTGAGGTGGCTCCAGAAACTCCTATAACTATCCCAGCAATAGAAATTATTCCATCATTTGCTCCCATGATTGCAGCTCTTATAATATTATTTTTTTGTATCAAGCTTCTTTTTTTCTTTTTCAAACTCTACCCTTCCTTTAGAATCATTCTAAGTTATATTTTAGAATGATTCTAAAGAAAAGTCAAGTCATTGAAATGCTTTGGGTGAGATGTTATAATAAAATCAGTATAGAAAGAGAGGTGAGCGGACTTTGGAGCAAGATTTAAAAGCGTTATTACAAGAACATGGCCTGAAGGCAACCTCTCAACGACTTATCGTCTTAGACTATTTGATATCACATCAAACACACCCTACAGCTGAACAAATCCACGAAGATCTAGATAATATCAGTTTAGCGACAGTCTATAATACACTAGAAAAACTGATAGAGAGTGAGCTAGTCATCGCCATTAACGACGGCTCTAAGAGAAGATACGACTACTACGGAGATCCTCATTATCATGTCGTTAACAAAACGACAGGTGAAATCATTAATGTCGATAATTTTGATTTCCGGCCACTGATAGAAGCTGCTCGACAAGCCACTGGACTAACAATTACAGGCTATAAAGTTGAAATTTATGGGATAGAAGATTGATTCCCACTTCCCCAGAAATAACTCTCAAAATACTAATTCGAATAATTAGTATTTTTTTATGCATTTTCCAGTGAATATTTTACTCTCACCTGTATTTTTTATATAATATTTAACAAGGAGTAGCGATGAGATACAAGAAGAATAATTTGGGGAGATTTTATGTATAAATTTAGGGGAGTAGCCTATGCTTCGTTGGGTGCTGCTTTTTTTGGTATAAGCAGCATCCTTGCAGGTATTCTATTTAAACGGTGTGCTATCCAACCAGGATGGCTAGTTACAATTCGCATGCTTTTTTCTGGTCTAATCTTACTCTGCGGGTTAGGACTTACTAAAAACAATATTTTCAGTGTTTGGTATTCTTTTAAATCCAGTTTAAGAATTATCGCTTTTGGCATTTTGGGTGTGCTATTTGCTCAAACCTCTTTTTTATTATCTGTATTTTATGGAAATGCCGCGATTGCTACTATTCTCCAATCCTTAGGTCCTTCGATCATCATTGTAATTTTAGCTATCAAGAGTAAAACTCTCCCAAGACGACTCGATATTATTGCGATTTTCCTTTCTTTAATAGGGGTTTTCCTTTTAGTAACCAACGGTAATTTAGGTAAACTTAGTTTTTCAGCTTCCGCACTTATTTGGGGACTTTTATCAGCACTCGGGGTCTGTGCCTATACGCTAATCCCTTGTCCCCTCCTCAAAGATCATTCTGCCTTAAACGTTGTCGCGTGGGCCTTATTGATCGGAGGAATTATTTCTAATTTCTTTCATCCCTTAACTGTTATGCCAACAAACATTGATCAAATTGATCTGTTATTAATTCTTTTAATTGTTATTATCGGTACACTTTTAGCCTATCCTCTCTATATTAACAGTTTAAAATATACTGAACCCCACGTCGTAGGGATGCTCGGAATGCTTGAACCAGTAACCGCGATTTTAATTTCTACTATGTTTCTTAATGTCTCATTTTTGGGATTACAACGCCTGGGAATATTAATTGTCTTTTTGGCATTATTTCTCATTAATTTGCCAACAAACCATAAATAAAAGTCAAAGCAACCGGAAGTTATGCTTTGACTTTTTAATTAATCACTTTTCTAAATTTCACGAAGACAATAGAATACAAAAACACCTCTTTATGATAAAATAAGCTAAATAAAATTAAAGGTGGAGGCAGAATGGCTCAGATTATCAAGCGAATTTTTACAGATAAAACTTTTTTATTTACTGCGATTTTAGCTTTACTTTCATTGGGCTTTGGGACAGTTAAAACTTCTGACATTGATGTAAAAACTTTAATGGCTTTACTGAGTTTAATTATTCTTATTTCAATCTTTGAAGTTCTAGGAATTTTAAAATTTTTTGCTGGATTTATCATTGAAAAGTGCAAAAATTTGAGACAAATTGTTTTAGTTGTTCTTTTGCTCTCCTTCTTTGGCTCAATGTTTTTTACAAATGATGTTGCAATTTTAACACTAATTCCAATCATTTTTAATATCAACCGTAAAGTCAAGCTCCCAAAAATTTCCTTGATTAGCTTGACCACGATTTATGCAAATTTAGGCAGCGCCATTACCCCTTTTGGTAACCCCCAAAATTTGTATTTAGTTTCTTTTTATCATTTAAAATTGTTTGATTTCTTTATGCATTCCTTGCCCATAGGTTTTATCAGTCTGTTAACTTTATTCTTTAGTTCGTTTTTCTATTCAAAAGTACTGATAAGCCAGCTAAGTCAAGAGCGTTTCACCATAAAAAAAAGAGAGTTTTATTTACTTGGTCTAACTACTTTTGTCGTTCTTTTAGGCCTCCTAAATTTTCTCCCTATTTGGTCTTCCCTTCTTGCCAGTCTTGGCTGTGCATTTTTTATAAATAAGCACATATACAAAGAGGTCGACTATGGTATTATCCTTACTTTTCTTAATTTTTTTATAATTGTTGGTGCACTAAGTAGAATACCTATTATCCATAATTTTATTACTGACCTTATGCAGGGTGAAACCTCCATCTTCTTTACCTCTATAGGAGCTAGTCAACTCATCAGCAATGTTCCAGCTGCAGTTTTACTATCAAAGTTTACTGGTCACTTCACTCCTATTTATTTAGGGGTAACCATCGGGGGGCTTGGAACACTTGTGGCTTCGCTTGCTAATTTGTTAGCTTTTCGACAATATCAGTCGTATGCTAGAGCCTCCTCTCCAATAAAATTTTTGCTCTACTTTACCTTTCTAAATATTTTATTCCTGACTATTTTTATTCTCGTCGGATTAGGGTTATTATAAAAAGCTTGTCTTCTCAATTCTCATCATTGAAGAAAAAAGAAAAAAATACCTCGCTTATTCGGTGGTATTTTTTAATCATTTTACTGGGTCAATCCTTCATAGATTTTATCAATATTCCACTCCATCATTCGATAGTAGCTATCTCCATTCTGCCCTTTTTGAGCGATTGAATCTGTGAAGATTGTAGAATAGATAGGGATTGAAGTCTCTTTAGAGACCATCTTCATGGGACGCCGATCAACACTACTTTCTACAAAGAGTGCACGTAATGAGGTCTCTCTTAATTTTCTTACCAATTTTTTTAGTTGCTCGGGCGTTCCTTCTTCTTCCGTATTAATCTCCCAGATATAGTCTGAAGGAATATTATAGGCTTTGGAAAAATACTTGAAGCAGCCTTCACTTGTTACGATCATCCTCCTATTTTCAGGGATAGTCGAAAACTTTTTTTTCGCTTTTTTATCAAGTTGCTGGAGTTGGTCTACATAGTTTTTTAGGTTTTCTTGATAAAAAAGTTGATGTTGCGGATCCTTTTTTGAAAGTTCTTTTTCAATATTTTGTGCATAGATAATTCCATTTTCTAAACTGAGCCAGGCGTGTGGATCTACTTTTCCTTCAGCTTTTTCGCCTTGAAGAAAAATCTTTTCGACGCCATTACTTACAGAAAAATAATCTTTATTTTCTTTTTTCTTGGCATTTTTTACTAATTTTGTAAACCAAGCATTTCCTCCTGTTTCAAGATTTAAGCCGTTGTAGAAAATTAAATCTGCACGAGAGGTTTTTTGAATATCTTCAGGCAAGGGTTCATATTCATGTGGATCTTTTCCAACCGGAACGATACTATGGAGGTTAATCTTATCTTGTGCGATTGTTCGTGTCATGTCTGCTAGAATAGAGTTTGTTACAACCACCTCTAACTGTTTACTAGCTTTGTCCGGCTGATTATCTTTAGAAGCTGCGCAAGCCGCTAACAGAACGATTGGACAAAGGATCATTATTATAAGGAGAAATTTTTTACGTCTGGTTATCACTTTTTTTAATCCACTTTCTTATAAAATCTTGTTTAGGGGAGGTTAAAAAGCCACCAACAAATAGGACTGCAGAAGTTAAGACGATACTCGATCCAGCAGCAATATTAAAGGAGTATCCAATAAATAGGCCAAGCACTGATGAAATGGCTCCAAGTGTGGAAGAAAGAATCATCATCCGCTTTAAACTGTTAGTATAAAGATAAGCTGTTGCTGCAGGTGTAATGAGTAGAGCGACGATCAAGATCGTACCAACACTCTGCATAGCAGTCACTGAAACAAGTGTTAATAAAATCATCAAAAGATAATGATAAAAGCTTACATTCATGCCGATTGCTTTTGCCATGGTAGGGTCAAAAGAGGTAATTAATAACTCTTTAAAGAAAAGTAGGATAAGAGCTAATACTAATGTTGATACGCCAAGCGTTAGCCATTTATCCAAATCCTGCACAGCCAAAATATTGCCGAATAAAATATGGAATAAATCTGTTGAACTATTGGCTACACCAATCAGGATTACTCCTAAAGCTAAAAAGGAACTAAAAGTAATGCCTATCGCTGTGTCCCCTTTAATTGTGCTATTGTTTTTTATGAAAGTAATGATAACTGACGATAGCAGTCCAAAAAAGATAGCCCCAATAAAAAAGTTGATTCCTAAGAGATAAGAAAGTGCTACGCCTGGCAATACAGCATGTGATATTGCATCTCCCATTAGAGCCATCCCTCTCAGAATAATAAAACAACCCACCGCACCAGACACAATACCAATCATAAGTGCTGTAATTAGAGCGTTTTGTAAAAAATGAAATTCGTATAAACCATTAATAAAGTTTTGTATCATATCAGTGCGCTTCTCCGATAAAAATATTGTCTCCATAAGCTTTTTTCAAGTTCTCACTTGTAAAAACTTTAGCAACTGCCCCTGCCGAAATTAACTTCTTGTTTAGAATAATCAAGTCATCAAAATAAGTTCGAACCCTGCTTAAGTCATGGTGTACAATGAGAATTGTTTTTCCTTGTGCCTTTAAATGTTGTAAAATATCCATAATGATTGTTTCACTAACCGAATCAATCCCAACAAAAGGTTCATCTAAAAATATATAGTCTGTTTCTTGAACTAAACATCTGGCGATGAGTACTCTTTGAAATTGACCACCAGATAAACTACCAATCTGTCGCGCTTTAAAGTCACTCAAATTGACTTTTTCAAGCGCTTCATCAACTTTGCTCCATTCATCTTTGCCAAGTTTTTGGAAAAGTTTTAGACTGCTATATGTACCGAGCGCTACACTTTCCCTAACAGTGATGGGAAAAGTAAAATCAATGTTGCTTTTCTGCTCTACGTAAGCAATATTTTTTAATAACTTTTTTAACTCCTTCTTATCTACAAACGTCTCGCCCGTATGGGGGATAATATTTAGCACTGCCTTCAACAGAGAGGATTTTCCAGCTCCGTTGGGACCGATGATGCCTGTAATCCTTCCGGACCTTATTTGCAAATTTATATGACTTAATGCCATATTATTGATGTAATGAACACTCAAGTTGTTGATATAAATCATGACTTTCCTTACTAATTTTTTTGTTTTCAATACTTGATGTAGCTTGAACTATCTTTTAATAACATTAATTATAGCACAACCTAAACTTTTTGTCTAAATATTTTACCTAAGCTATATAAAATTAAGGATTAAAAAACAACGAAACCATTGGCTTCGCTGTTTTGTTAAATATTATTATTTTTGCATGTGTTGGTCTATTGCCACTCAACAGTTGCTGGTGGTTTGCTCGTAATATCGTAGACGATACGGTTGACGTGGTCCACCTCATTAACGATACGTTTTGAGATTTTTTGGAGAAGATCCCAAGGAAGTTGGGCAAAGTCAGCTGTCATTCCATCAATTGATGTGATGGCACGAATAGCCAATGTATAGTCATATGTTCGTTGGTCTCCCATGACACCAACTGATTTCACATCTGTATTTACTGTGAAATATTGCCAAACATCACGTTCAAGGCCTGCAGCAGCAATTTCTTCACGAAGAATTGCATCTGATTCACGAACAGTTTCTAGTTTTTCTTCTGTTAAATCACCAAGGACACGAATGGCAAGTCCTGGTCCAGGGAAAGGTTGACGCCAAACGATTTCATCAGGCATCCCAAGTTGTGTTCCAAGCGCACGAACTTCATCTTTAAAGAGGGTGTTCAATGGTTCAATCAATTGGAATTGCATATCTTCAGGAAGGCCACCAACGTTATGGTGTGATTTGATTGTTTGAGCTGTATCTGTTCCTGATTCAATGACGTCGGTGTAGAGTGTTCCTTGGGCAAGGAAGTCAACACCTTCTAATTTGTTTGCTTCATCATCAAAAACATAAACAAATTCGTTACCGATAATTTTACGTTTTGTTTCTGGGTCTGAAAGGCCAACAAGTTTGTCCATGAAGCGTTTTTGAGCATCTACTTTGATGATATTAAGACCGAATTTCCCGCCCAATGTTTCCATGACTTGGTCAGCTTCGCCTTTACGAAGGAAACCGTGGTCAACAAAGATTGATGTCAATTGGTCACCGATGGCACGTTGTAAAAGTACACCTACAACTGATGAATCAACACCACCTGAAAGTCCAAGAAGAACTTTTTTATCACCAACTTTTTCACGAATTGCTTTGACCTGCATATCAATGAAGTTCTCCATTGACCAGTTCCCTTTTGCTCCACAAATATTAAGCGCAAAGTTTCTAAGCATGTCAGTGCCATGGACAGAGTGACGAACTTCTGGGTGGAATTGGATACCGTACAAGTTGCGTTCTGTATTTTCAACAGCAGCAAAAGGACTGTTTGGTGAAGTTCCGACAACGTGGAAACCTTCAGGAATAGCTGTTACACGGTCACCGTGGCTCATCAAAACATCTTGAACTTCGGGAGTTCCTGCAAACAATGCTGATTTTTCAGTGAGTTGAAGTGGGGCAACACCGTATTCGCGTTCACCTGCTGCTTCTACCATACCGCCGAGCTTGTAGCTCATCAATTGCATGCCGTAGCAAATACCAAGAACTGGCAAACCAAGTTCAAAGATTTCAGGATCAATATCGAATGAACCTTCATCATAAACTGAATTTGGACCGCCTGAAAGAATAATACCGATTGGATTAATCTCACGAATTTCTTTGGCTGTCACTTTGTGACTCATGAGTTCTGAGAAAACACCGATTTCTCGGATACGACGCGCAATAAGTTGATTGTATTGTGAACCATAGTCGAGTACAATGATTTTTTCAAGTGTAGTGTCGGACAAGGGACCCTCCTCTAATAAGGTGCAAAAGTCCGAATTCCTGTTGGAAAGTTCGAACTTTTGTTCAATTATTTTATTAGATTTATTCTATCATAATTTATTGTTTTTTGCAGAGATAGTTGTGAATAAATAAAATAAATTTTAGAAAAATCGTATGATAGTGATTACATTTATTTTTACTGACGAAAATGAAAAACTACTGACAGAGCTGTCAGTAATTTTTTTCATCTAATTCTTTTGCCAAAGCAAAATTTCCAATCGTTGCCGAACCATTATTGGCGACTGACGGCGTCATAATATAATCTGTCAGTAAATAGGGCACGTGGACATAACCTGCCATTAATTTTGTGAATTCTTTGCGCACGCGCTCAATCATGTGCGTTTGGGTCATAACGCCACCACCAAAAACAATTTTCTCAGGTGCAAGTGCTAAGGTTGTATTAACGGCGATTTGTGCAATGTAGAAAGCTTGAATATCCCAAACTTTGCTGTCAGCTGGAATATCTTCTCCGCGAATTCCTAAGCGGGCTTCAAGGGAAGGACCAGCTGCCACTCCTTCTAAACAATCACCATGAAATGGACAAACGCCTGCAAAATTAAGGTCGTCTGGATGACGCTTCACATATTGATGACCCATTTCTGCATGAGAAAATCCTCCAATAAATTTCCCATCTTGTACGGCTCCTCCACCAATTCCTGTTCCGATTGTGAAATAAACCAATGATTTTCCGCCAGTCACAATCATTTCACCGTAAGCCGAGCTATTGACATCAGTAGTGAAAACCATCGGAATATCAAGTGCAGCTTTGAGTTTTCCTAATAAATCAACATTTGCCCAACCCGCTTTTGGCGTGGTTGTTATATAGCCATAAGTTGCACTTTCAGGCTTGATGTCAATAGGCCCAAAAGAACCAACTGCTAATGATTTAACAGGATTCTCCTTAAAAAATTCAATGGTTCTAGTAATTGTTTCTTCGGGACTGGTCGTTGGAATTTGATTTGTTTTTAAAATGTTAAACTGCTCATCACCAATCGCAAGTACAAATTTTGTTCCGCCTGCTTCGATTGAGCCATAATGATTTGTCATAATTTTTTCCTATATTTGTTACTTTTTATGTTTTATTTCGTATAGTATGAGTGAAGGAATTTTCTGTCAGTAAAAAATATTACTTACAGAAAACTTCTAGCTTATTTGTCAGTCTTATTTGCGTAAGTTTGTGAAAAGTCTACCGCTGCACCAATTAAGTTGGCAGAATTTCTGAATTCACAAGTTACAATTTCTGGCATAAAAGTCGCTACTTCAATAATTTCCATGATTTTTTGAAGTTGTTTTTGCAATTCTGGAATTAACCATTTAGCTTGGGAAACTCCTCCGCCAATAATCACTAATTCTGGATCAAAAGAATAAGTCAGATTAAAAATCCCTTTTGCGACATTGTATAGAAAAATATCTTTTTCTTCATTAGCTATTTCATCACCATTAAAGGCTTTTTCAAAAATTTCGATGGCATCAAGAGCTTCTCCTGTGCGTTTATTATAGCGCTCAGCCATTCTAATCGTTGTTCCTAATGTTGAAAACGAATGTTCATCATCCATGAGCATAAAGCCAAATTCACCTCCAAAAAGATGTTTCCCATGATGGACTTTCCCATTCATAACAACAGAACCGCCAACACCTGTTCCAAGCACAAGGAGCAAAACATCAGACAAACCTTTTGCCGCACCAAATTTCACTTCGGCAAGCGCCGCACAATTGGCATCATTTTCGATAGAAACAGGTAAACCAAATCTTTTTTCTAATTCAGCATGAATATCAAAATCATGAATATAAGGGAGAGCACTTGCTCCTTCAATGACACCAGTCGCTTTATTTACTGCTCCTGGGGAACTAATAGCAACACCACAAACATCAGAATTTTCCTTAAATTGTTCAACGACTGCTGTCAGTGATTGATAAAATTGATCCAGATTATCAGGAGTTCCGAAAGCACCTTCTTCTCCTAATTTTCCGTCAGCAAATCTTGCATATTTAATGCTTGTTCCACCAATATCTATTGTTAATAATGACATATTTCTCCTCCAAATTTTCTTATGTTTTTAACAGATGTTTTTAACAGAAATCATTGATTGTATTTTTCTAAAATCGAATCTGGAACTTGTAAAAGTGATGAGTCTGTTAAATTTTTATACCAATAAGCTGATTTTTTTAAAGTTTTCACTTGGGTATGGATATTCAAACTAATCAAACCATAACGATTTTTGTATGAATTACGCCAACTCCAGCAATCAATTGGTGTCCAAACATGGTAACCAAAACAATTTGAGCCTTCTTGAATCGCTTTATGTAGCCAAAAAAGATGTTCTGTTGTAAAAATAATTCGGTAATCATCTTGAATTTGTCCGTCAGCATTTTTGAAACGCTCTTCATTTTCTACACCTATCCCATTTTCAGAAATAAACCAAGGAATATTCCCATAATCTTCTTGAATTCGCTTGGCAATTTCGTAAATGGTTTGTGGATGTATCTCCCAACCTCTGTCAGCATTCATCCGCACCCCACGTTTATTGAACGATGCGTAATATTTGTCGGGACGCCAATCTTGAGCCAAACTATCACTAGAATATTCAGGTTCTTGTACTCGACTCGGATGGTAGTAATTTACTCCCAAAAGGTCCACTTTGTTTTCCTTAATCCGTTTCAAATCTTCTGCTTCCGACTGCCACAAGACATTTTCTTCTTGTAAAAGGCTGACTAATTCTTCTGGAAATTCTCCCTTTATTGATGCATCTAAAAAGAGGCGATTTTGCCAAAGGTCTGCCATTTCTGCTGCTTTTAAATCTTCGATTTTTTCAGTTGCTGGATAGGACGGAGTTAAATTTAAAATGATTCCAATTCGTCCTTCAGGATTTTTATTGATTTTTCGGTATTGTTCAATCGCAAGAGATGAGGCGAGTTGCAAATGATAAGCCACTTGAACAGCTTTTTTTCCATCAACAATATCAGGATAATGGAAACCTAATAGATAAGCACACTCAACGACAACCATAGGCTCATTAAAAGTAAACCAATCACTCACTCGGTCGCTGAATTCAGCAAAACATTTTGCTGCAAAACCTGCATATAAATCAACAACATGACGACTTTCCCAGCCTCCATATGTTTTTAAAAGTTCAACTGGTAGGTCAAAATGATTTAAATTAATCATCGGACGAATCCCTTGCGCTATAAATTCATTAATTACAGCGTTATAGAAATCAACCGCCTTTTCATTTACCGTATTCTTTTCTAAATCATCTATCAAACGCGACCATTGAATACTTGTCCTTATTGATTTTAGACCAGCAGCCTTCATTAATTTTATATCTTCTCGAAAGTCATTGAAAAAATTACTGGCTGTATCAGGTCCAATTCCGCCCCAAAAACGTTCTTGATAATGGTCAAAATCATAATCAAAAACATTGTCATGCTGCTTTTTAAAACGTCCTTCAGTTTGTGGGCCACTCGTTGCTGCTCCCCACAAAAAATTTTCTTGAAATTTTAATTCCATTTTCTACTCCTCTCAATAACTCTTCATTTTTACTCTGCTAACTGTTCTTCAACTTTCAAACGCCAAGTTTTTGTCACACTTAAAGAATAAACTTGTAAAAGGCCAATCAAACCAAAAAGAATCATGCCTTTAAATTGCCAAGTCAAAACAAAGATAAGGACAATCCCAAATAAAAGTTTTAGATAGGTTTTAAAACTAATAAAATTTGAAATAAAGCTCATTTTTAATAAGTTTCCAAAACTAATTTCAAATTGACTATCAAAAATCATTGTATATTCAAAAGCGGTCATAAGGT
The DNA here is from genome assembly GCF_014905395.1 of Lactococcus taiwanensis. Lineage (GTDB taxonomy): Bacteria > Bacillota > Bacilli > Lactobacillales > Streptococcaceae > Lactococcus > Lactococcus taiwanensis. Next base: position 177,143 of record NZ_BNDT01000003.1, on the reverse strand, counting down.
AAGTTAACCCAAAGAATAGAATGAAATCGATCACCAAGAAAAGTAAACCTTGGATTTGTACTGAAAGGTATAAATTATAAGCGAGCAAAAGACTCAAAGACATATAGAGCCAAAAAATCATATTTGCTCTTAAAAAGTCTCGCTTGAAAATCTGATAAGCTTGCTTTACTGAAATTGACTTATAGTCAAAACCATGTTCCAAATACAACTCTGTTACCACTTTAAAAGCAGGACCAAATCCTAAAACAAACAGCCCTGTGAGCGCTAAGAGCCAAAATATCAAGGTCAATTTAACAACGACCCAAATTCGAATAAAGAATTCTTCTAGTGCTTTTCCAATCATTTTTCTATAACTTTCTAACTTTTATTACTTCATTATAACACTTTTTCCACAAAATGTTAGGGCTTACATTGAACGTTTTTCATTGCTACTGACCTTGTCAGTACCTTCTCTCAGAGTCTCAGCTCATTAACCTAATAAATGCTAATTTTCATAATAATTCCAATAAAATAAGATCTCCAAACTAGTTTCAAAATGAATTTAGAAAGGAAATCTTGGATTTGTTTACCTCTTATTTATTTTTTAGATAAGCATTATATTGACTTTGCATTTCTTTTTGAACTTTATCGTAACCTGCTTTTTTCAACTCTGCTTTGAGTTTTGGTAAAGTTTGGGTTGGATCTACAGAACCTGTATTCAATTGATCCAAATATTGACTCATCACATTTGATAAGTTAGAAATTTCAGATTTCACTTTTGTTTGATCAAAGGTGAAGCCAAGCAGTGGAGAAACTTTTGCATCTTTGATTGATTGGTCACGTTGAGTAATCATTTCATTAGTTACCGCATCAGTCGTATAAAGAATGGCATTATTTCCTGTATTCCAAGCAGCCATGTGTTTTACCCCTTCACTGTATGAAGGAAGTAATTTAATTTTCTTGTCACCCGTTTTTTCCCATTGTTTTCCTTCAACCCCATAAACTAAACCATTTAAAAGATCAGCATCACTATTAATTACTCCTAGTGCTTTTACTGCCTCTTCTTTATGTTTAGACGTATTTGAAACGACGAAGTTAGCCATGCGGGCTTGGTCAGTTGTAATTAAAGGATTAGTTACTGCTTTTGATACAAGGGGTTGTCCAGCTGCTTGAGTCAAAATAGTATCGCCATAATCGTAAGGACCCTGTGTTTCAACACGTGCAAACCAGTTATTTGAGTTCAAATCAAAAGCTGTACTGGAAGTTGCAGCATCAGCAGGAATCAAACCTTTTTTATAATAATCATGCATTGTCTTTAATCTATCAACATAGGCAGGAATATCATAAACGTTCTGAATCTTTTTACCGTCGCCTGTTGTATCTACAGCAAATGGTAGACTGTTACCGAGGACGTAATCAACATTGGCGGGTGTCTTATAACCCTGACCTACTGCAAAGGCTGCAACATTAGGATCCTTTTTATGGAATTCTTCAATCACTTTTTCAGCTGAGGCAAACGAATCAACGCCGTCAATAGATAAGTTGTATTTATCCAAATATTGCTTGTTAAAGGTAATTACTTGTTGCGCATAGATATTCCCATTTACAGGATATCCATAAAGTTTTCCATTGATTTTATTTCCTTCAATATAAGCTGGATTAAGCTCATTATAAGCCGTTTTAGCATATTTAGGGACTAAATCAGTCAAATCAGCATAGGCGCCTTTCGCAGCATTTGTGGCATAATCTTGCGCAAAAGCAATGTCATAAGCTTCACCAGATGAAACGATGACGTTCATTTTTTGAGCGTAATCTCCCCATCCAATGTAACTAATGTCCAATTTCACACCAGCTTTTTTCTCAAGAATTTTGTTAGCGTTAGCCATCAATTCTTTGTAATTGTCTGGTTTATCACCGATTTGGTACATGTGTAAAGTCGTTTCACCCGTACTACTTTTTGACTTCGCAGATGAACCACAAGCCACAAGTGTGAAGGCTGCAAGCACTGAGACGGTACCAAGTGCAACTTTTTGATAATTTTTCATTAGAGTATGCTCCTTTAGGGTTTCCCCAATTTTTTTAACTTTATTAATGTTTGCGCTTTCTTTAAGCGTCTAAATTTACTCTGCTAAATAAGCAGAGCCTTCTTATTCTTTAACGCCACCGATGGTTAAACCTTTGACAAAATAACGTTGGAAGAATGGATAACTAATTGCAATTGGTAAAGTTGAAATGATAACAATTGCCATACGTGCTGATTCACCAGGGAGAGCCGCTAAACCTCCGGCAATCTGTGAGCCTGCTCCTGCATTTTGTGTTAAGAATTGTAAATTGTTTTGAACTTTCATCAGCAAATACTGCAATGGAATCAATTTATCGTTTGAGATATAAAGAAGGGCATTAAACCAGTCATTCCAATAACCTAAGGCTGCAAAGAGGGAAATGGTTGCAATCCCAGGTACCGCTAAAGGAAGAACAATTTGAGTGAAAATTCTAAGTTCACTTGCTCCGTCAATTCGGGCAGATTCAATAATTGAATCTGGAACTGAACGTTTAAAGAAAGTTCTCATAACAATGATGTTAAATGGCGAGACAGCCATTGGCAAAATCAAAGCCCAAATTGTATCTTTCAATTGTAGAAGATTAGTCATTACCAAGTAATTCGCAATCATCCCAGGTGAGAATAACATTGTGATTAAACAAAAGATAGTGAAGAATCGACGGAAAGGAAAGTTATTTCTAGAAATCGCATAAGCATAAAGTGAAGTTGCTGTAGAATTAATTGCAGTCCCTAGAACCGTAACAAGTACTGTGACAAACAATGATTGCAACATTTTATCTTTCATTTGGTCAAATAAGAATGTATAAGCATAAAAGCTCCATTCTCGTGGCAAAAAGCTATAACCGAATTGTTGCAAAGCCGATTCTTTTGTCAGCGAAATGGCTAAGACAAAGAGGAAAGGTAAGACACAAGAGATTGCAAAAAGTGCAATGACGATATTAAAAACAAAGTTAACTGGACGATTAAATCCTCGAACAGATAATGAGGCTATTTTTTTCTTTTTCATATATTATTAGCTTTCAAGTTTGATAAAAGGCTTGACCTACTAGCTTCCTCCTTTCTTAGAATAATGCTGAATCACTATCAAGTCTGCGAGCAAAGAAGTTTGTAATCATTAGAAGAATAAATCCTACTACTGATTGATAAAGCGCTGCTGCCGTTGCCATTCCTAAGTCACCAGTGTTAGCCAAGCCATTATAGATATAGGTATCAAGGACTTGCGTTACTGGTGTCAAAGCACCTGATTGTCGTGGAACATTATAGAAAAGACCAAAGTCAGCACGGAAAATATTTCCAACGGCTAAGATTGTCAAAATCGTCATCAGTGGAACAACTTGAGGAATGGTAATATTTTTAATCTGTTGCCATTTTGTTGCGCCATCGACCATTGCTGCTTCATAGTAGGTTGGGTTAATTCCCATTACTGTTGCAAAGTAGATAATCGAATTATAACCAATTCCCTTCCAAACACCAATGAAGAGGATGATGAAGACCCAATATTTTGGTTCTTGATACCAATTGACTGGCATTCCACCATTATGCATAATCATTTGGTTGAAAATCCCTTTGTTTCCTGGTGCCAAGAAGGCATAAACAAAGTAAGAAATAACGACCCATGAAAGGAAATATGGAAGAAGTGACATTGTTTGATACACTTTTACCAACTTTTTATTTCTTAATTCACTCATGATAATTGCAAACGCAATAGAAATAATCAAGTTCAGTGTAATAAACCCAACATTATAAAGCACCGTATTTCTTGTGATATCAAAAGCAGCACCGGAAGAAAAGAGGAATTCAAAGTTTTTAAATCCTACCCAAGGACTATTGGTCAAACTGGCCAAAAATCCGTCTGGGTCAATATGAAAATCTTTAAAAGCCACCACATTTGCAAATACTGGAATATAAAAGAAGAAGATCATCCAAATTGCACCCGGCAGAGCCATAATGATCAGCGCTTTATAGCGCCAAATATTCCGAAAAAATTTTTTCATTGATTTTTCTCCTTAATCAACAAAGTCCGGATTTCGTGAGCTGCAATTTGTGTGGGTGCGTCTGCTTCAATTTCATCTTCGAGTAAATTAAGTAATTTTGCTTCTTCTTCAAGCGCTAAACTTAATGACTGACCAGACATATTGTAGCCTCGTAAAACTAGACCATTATCTGATTCGCGACGTTTCAATGCCGTGATAGCAAATTTATCAGTATCAATTTCTAATATTTTCCCAGCTGACGGTAAAGTTTTTTCTGCTGACGGATTTGTCAGTTCTACCGTTGAAAATGGAACTTGTGCAATATAAGCATGTTGATAAGTTTCATAACGTTCACAAGCCGGTCCATGAAATTCTAAACTATAGTTAAAAGTATGACGCCCTAAAGTTTGAGCCTCTGGTGTTGGGAAGTAACCCCAATCACCAAGTTCGCCAACTCCTCTAAGTAAAGTTAATGCAATATTTGCACTGTCAGTAATTTCATATTCATTTAAACCAAAATTACCAACAGTTAAACCATATTCTTCATTATGAAGATTAACGAAAGCTTGCTGATGCTGTGGATTTGTTGGATTTTCCCAAGTTTCAGGCATAACATTAGGTCTTGTCACTACTTCATAAATACTGTCAGCTTCGTGATTTTCGCTTGTTAATCCCGCTGGGAACAGTACACGAAGTCTGTGATCTTTCATTTGATTATCAATGCTTGTTTCAAAATCAACTTTTTTTGAATTTTTACGTACAGTGATTTTGCTTGTTACCTCTAAAGGCAAAAGTTTATCAGAACGACCAGCATTACGATAACGGAATTCCAAAACCTTTTTTTGTTCCTCATCCAATAATTCGTCAGCAGATTCAGGAATCATCAGCACTTGTTTAAGCTGAACTTCCGCAATTTCTGCTCTGTCAGTAATAATTGAAAACTCAACAGGACTGTCAGTAGAAAGAATTGGTTTGGTATTTTTAGGTTGGAAATAGATATATTCATTTCCAATATCACCAGTGTCTTCAAAGACAAGCAAATCTTTAAAAACTTTATTGAGCGACTTATCAAAAATACTCAATGTTCCATTATGATTAACTGTCAGTTTCAAACTTTCATTTTCAATAGTTTGACCAGAAATCATACTTTCATTATTATTGACAGAACTGTCAGCATCGTCAGTAAGTACCAAATCAAAACTTTCCCAAGAAAAAGCACTCATTTCATTTAAAAATAATTTCACTTTCACAAATCGTTTCATGTAAGGAACTCGGAAACGATCTTTCGGTAAATCATAATCAAATAAGACTTCTTCTTCACTGATTTCAGCTGGGACTTCTTGACCTTCACGATTGATTACTTTATAAGTTGCCTTGGGCTGTGCCTTTAGTTCATCATAAAGTTTTTCAGGAATTCCTTCTTTAAATAATTTACGCTCAAGAACTACTTCAACTTCAGCCTCACCTGTTTTAGAATGTCCAGCTGTATTAAAAACGACAAAAGGATGTTGGCCTTCAAAGTCAATGACTTTAGCGAGTTCAAATAATGCATCATCAGCAAGATATTTTCCTACTTCATTCGCTTTTTCAAAACGTGTCATCATTTCACGATGAACTTCGTCAACAGAGCAACCACAGATACTATCATGTGGATGATTTTGCATCAAAGTTTTCCAAGCATAAGTCAATTTGTCGTGCGGATACTCTCCTGTCACCCGATAAGCTAAACTGGCGAGAGGTTCTGTAACATTTTCTAACTGACGCTCAACTTTTGTATTCCATTGTTTGAGATAAACTCGACTCGAAGCCGTATTTGCTAAAGTGTACCAGCCATCAGTTTCCTGTGAGGTTAGTTCCCCTGTTACCGTAGATAAGTTTTCAGGCAAATCTGACCTTACAGCTTCTAAATAAGTTGGCCAATTAGAATGAACAAACTCATAATCTGGGAAAAGTTCATTTGCCAAGCGAATCGCTTTGCTCAAATCTTTCTGAACTGGTTGATGATCCACGCCATTCATCATTAAGAGATGTGATGTCGAAGCAAATTTTTCAACATCTGCTAATTTTTGATTCCAAAAGTCAAGTGCTGCTGCTTTTTCAGCAGGAATTTCATTTCCATTTGAATACCAATTGGCAAATAGAATTCCAAGAATTTTTGTCCCATCAGGACCTTCCCACCACATTTCTGAAAATTGTGAACTATAGGCTTCCTCTGATTGTTCCAAAACTTGGTTATCAAACCCGACTGGCTTCACTCCTCGACCAAAAGCTGCAGTGCTAAGCCCTGCCCCTTTCATCATTTGTGGCGTTTGCCCCATATTCCCAAAAGTATCAGGGAAATATCCCAACTCAACGGGAGCACCCCAACGCTCCGATTCTTTACGTCCAACAAGCATATTACGAACGTTTGATTCAGAACTAATGAGGAAATCATCTTGTAAGATATAAAATGGACCGATTCTCAGTTTTCCAGCTGAAATCGCTGCTTGTACTTCCTCACGACGCTCGGGACGTACTTGCAAATAGTCATCTAAAATAATCGTTTGTCCATCCAAATGAAAGCTATCAAACTCAGGATCTTCCTTGAATAAATCAAGTAAATCATCCACTAAATTGACTAAACGCATATGATGTTCTTCATAAGCCATATACCATTCTCGATCCCAATGACTGTGAGAGATGATATGTACCGTTTTCTTTTTCATAAAGCTCTATCTTTCTAAAACTAATCTCATTAACTTATTTTTCAATTTGGATATCAAAATAATCCATGACTAACTCACAAAACATCATATTAGCCCAGCTAAACCATTCTCTAGTGTAATTTTGTGGATTATTGACATCAAATCCTTCATGCATCAAATGTGTTCCAGCGTCTGTTTCGACCAAATGATTTAAGATTCGTTCTTTTTCGCTCTTATCATTTGTAGTCATTCCTTCCATTGCTAAAGCAATTGGCCAAACATAATTTTCTGGTGTATGACTAGAACCAATTCCTCGTGCATATTTTCCTTCATAGTAATAAGGATTTTCTTTACTCAATAAAGTTTGTCGTGTTTTCAAATAAACTTCATCTTCAGCCTGGCAAAATCCCAAATAGGGAGCTGCAATCAGATTGGGAACATTGCTATCATCCATTAAAGTTTTTTTCCCAAGTCCATCAACATCATAAGCCCAAATTTCTTCGCCTTGTTGATTTTTAGTTTTGGCAAATTTCTCAAGTCCCTCTTGAATTTCATCTCTAAGCATCTTTGCTTCATTTGCAATTTCTTCATTAGATAGAAGCTCAGTAAAAATTTCTTTGATATAATCCAAAATAACGACAGCAAACATATTTGACGGAACCAAATAACCATACTCACAAGCATCATCACTTGGTCTAAATCCTGACCAAGTCATGCCAGTGTAGGCTGTCTTGGCTCCTTTTCCATCTCTTATTAAAGTATCTTCATGTCGTTCAGTATCTCGAACAAAATGGTAGGGAGAAGTTTCATGATTTTGTTCTGTTTTAAAGACATTCAAGGTGTTTTTGACTGCTTTGATAAATTCTTCATCAAAATGTTTGGTATAACCTGTATTTTTATAAACTAAGTAAGCGAGTTGGATAGGATAACAAAGGGAGTCAATCTCATACTTTCTTTCCCAAATCCAACCTTTGTGTTCATTAAAATTGGTATGATCGGTCTGATGCCCAGCAAAGTTTTCACTCTCGTTGAAAGCATTAGCATAAGGATCTAGATTAATATATATCATTTGTTTTTTTACTAAACCAACAATCAAATCACGAATTTCTTCATCTTCACGTGCAAGTACCAAATAAGGTCTCATTTGAGCTGTCGAATCTCGTAACCACATTGCTGGAATATCACCTGTTAAAAGAAAGGTAGTCCTATCATCATGCACTCTTAAAGTAGTTTCAAGTGTGTTTGAGAAAGAATGATTAAAGTTTAGGGCCCACTCTTTATGTTCTTCTCCACAAAGAATTGTTATGTCATTCATAAACTTTTCAACAGATTTTGGAATATTTGCTTTCACTGCATCTCCTTTTAAATTCATTTGATATATCATTTAAGGCTATTTTAATATAATTCATTTCGTTTTGCAAGCGCTTTTTTATTAAGTTAGGGTTAATTTTGTCACTTTTCTTTATTTTTTCTGAATATTTTTTCTCATATGACGCTTTTTATAGCAAATTATTATCCAAATACTTGTTTTTTTATAAAAAAAGAGTAGAATATGATATATCAAATAAAATACAAAGGGATATTTCTATGAGCTTACCACTCTATCAGCAGATTTCCAATGATTTAAAGCAAAAAATTATCGCTAAAACATTTAAATCTGGAGACCAGCTCCCCACTGAGAAAGAACTCTCAGAGACTTATTCAGTGAGTCGCATTACCGCAAAACGAGCGCTTACTGAATTAGAACAACTTGGGCTTGTCAGTAGAACACGAGGAAAAGGAACTTTTGTTCAAGAATTAAATAAAAACCATACCAAACTATTAAAAAGAGTGCTCTTCATTATTCCTTTTGAAGGAATGTCATTTGGAGATTTCACACAAGGTTTAGTTCCTGCTTTAAAAGTTGAAAACACAACCGTTTTTATCACATATGCAAGCTATCTTAAAGAAAATACAGCGGAGGATATTAAAGAAAATTTTGACGGTTTAATTTACTATCCAATGTATACGGAAGATTATTTAGATATCTTATTAGAACTTTCACTACAAAACTTTCCTGTCGTTCTTTTAGATAAACAAATTTACGACCTCGGATTTCCTTGTGTTTCCTCAGATAACTTTAATGGGGGTGAGCAAGCCGCTCAAGCGCTCTTGAATTTAGGGCATAAGCGAATTGCTTTTGTGGCTAGTAATGATACCCACCATCCCCAAACAACAAGAAATCGATACTTAGGCTATGTCAAAGTTTTAAAAGAACAAGGAATCAAGTTTCACACTACGCTTGATGACTCACTTTATACCGAAAGTTCTGTTTTGGAACTCATTCATAATGAAAAAGTCACAGGACTTATCTGTGAAAATGACTTAGTCGCTCTTCAAACTATGAAGACTTTGCAAGATAGCCATTTTTCTGTTCCAAATGATATATCAATTATTGGTTTTGATGATATTCAAGCAGCAAGCTTATCAAATCCGCCATTAACAACCATTGCTCAAGATTTCATTGGCATGGGAAGAATCGCTGGCGAACTGCTTTTAGACTGGATTAAAAGCGGGCAAACCCCAAAAGATGTCAAAGTTCCAATCAATTTAATTAAAAGAAAAACAACTGAGGAGTTGAAATGAAGATAAACAAAATTGATACCCGTCACGGAACAGCTAACCACCCCACTTTTTCACATGGGAATTGCCTTCCATACACTGGCTATCCTTGGGGAATGAATTATTTTGCCCCTTCAACCGGTGCCGCCCGTGGTGCTTGGTGGTTTCATCCAGAAGATCGCACCTTTGAAGGCTACCGAATCACTCACCAACCCAGTCCTTGGATGGGAGATTTCTCACATTTGACAATGACGCCTATTACAGGTCCTTTGCCTGAAACTTCATTATGGCACACCGTAAGTTCATACCGTCCAGAAGAATCAACTTTTAATCCAACGCAACTCAAAATTACTCAATTACGTTATCAGATTACATCTCAGTTAATTCCATCAATGTATGGTGGAATTCTATCAATGAATTATCAAAATTTAGGCCTCAAAGATAATGGCTTGATGCTTCATCTCCCCGGTTCTTATGAACTTCAACAACTTGACGATTACAGCTTAGAGCTTTCAATTATTAATTTTGCTGGTTGCGAAGATGATAATTTTACTTTTTATCTCAAATTTACTGCTGACCAACCTTTTATTTTAAGTGGAAATTTATCTGATGAAGATTCTTCTGTTCGCTTAGATTTCAAAGCAGCCAAGCAGGTCCAAATCCATTTTGCTACTTCTTTTATTTCCAAGGAACAAGCCGCTCTTAATCTGGAGCGTGAACAAGATAATTCAGCAGAAACATATTTGGAAAATGCTGAATCTGCTTGGAATAACCTTTTTTCACGTATCGAAATTGAGCATCATAATCAACACGAAGTTTCCACTTTCTATCACAATCTTTATCGCTCATTTCTCTTTCCACAAACTTTTTATGAATTTGACCAAGAGCATCAAAAAATCCATTACGATACAAGCTCTAAAACTGTCAAGAAAGGTCCCCTCTATACAAACAATGGCTTCTGGGATACTTTCCGAACAGTCTATCCGCTTTATAGTCTAATAGCCGTTGACGAGTACGGTGATATGCTCGAAGGCTTCCTAAATTCTTATCGTGCGACTGGTTTTCTTCCAAAATGGCTTTCTCCTGATGAACGCGGTCTAATGCCTGGAACCTTGATAGACGCCGTCATTGCTGATGCTGCAAGTAAAAACATTCGACCTGATTTGATGCCCGAGTTTTTGGAAGCAATGAAAAAAGGAGCCACAAGTCAATCTGAAAACGCTAATTACGGCCGTCGTGGAACCAAAGATTATCTAAAACTTGGTTATGTTCCGCTCACTCACCATGAATCTGTTAATCACACTTTAGATTACGCATTTTCTGATTATTGTATTTCGCAAGTGGCGAAACAAACCGGTGACAAAGAAACTTCAGACTTCTATGCCCATCACGCAAAAAACTATCAAAATATTTTTGATTCTGAAACTGGTTTTATGCGAGCAAAAGATGCTGACGGAAATTTCAGACCTGACTTTTTAGATATTCGTTGGGGTCGTGATTATGCAGAAGGTTCTGCTTGGCAAACTTCTTGGTCAGTTCTTCATGATTTTGCTGGACTAATTAAACTACATGGCTCAAGAGAAAATTTTGAAAACAAACTCATCGAGCTTTGCAACCAACGACCAAATTTCAATGTTGAAGGATACGGTTTTGAAATTCATGAAATGAGTGAAATGGCTGCCATCGAATTTGGGCAAGTGGCTATCTCAAATCAACCAAGTTTCCATTACCCATACCTTTTTAGTTACATTGGCAAGCCTTGGATGGCTACGCCTTTAATCAAAAATTTACTGACAGAAACATTTAATGATAGTCCGAAGGGCTATCCTGGTGACGAAGATAATGGAACAATGGCAGCTTGGTATATTTTTTCAAGTTTAGGATTCTATCCAGTCACGGCTGCTTCTGGTCAATACGTTCTTGGTATTCCCCTCTGGGATAAAGCCACAATCAAGTTATCCTCTGGTCAGAGCTTGACCGTCCTTGCATCTCCTAATGCACCACAGCAAATGTTTGTCAATGCAATCACATATAATGACGAACCGGTCAGCACTACTTTTATTAAACACCAACAACTTTTGAGCGGAGGAACGCTCAGTTTTGAACTCGGTATCGTTCCTCACCCACATCGTTATACGGCCGATCAATTACCTTACTCTCTAACAAAGCCCTAAATTTCATCAAGCATCTTCAAAATTCACTGACAGCCCTGTCAGTAAAAAAAAACACTTGATTCAAACGATCAAGTGTTTTTTTACTTATTTTTTCAAATCAGACCAAGTCCAATCAGTGAACTCAGGAATATCCACCCCATCATTCCGGGTCACTTCGAAGTGTTTATCAAGAATTCGCTTCATTTTATCAATGAATGCTTTGGCTAAAGCCTGGTTAACCTTGCGATCGACATAAAGCACTTGCATCGCATCCATAGCTTGATGGAAACGGTCCAGCTCAGAATAAACACGCATATCATAGGTCGTTGTAATGTCACCATCTTCCCGGTAACCATGAACAATCAAGCCTTGATGTCCTCTTTGGTAAAAGATAGATTCAATCAAATCTTCATAGCCATGGAATCCAAAGATTACTGGCGTTCCTGAAGGACCAAAATATTTTTCAAACTCAGCATCCGAAAGTTGTCGTTCTTGGTTCAAAGCGCCTTTTTTCTTTTGCAAACGACCAAGTTCAACCACGTTGACATACCGGAATTTCGCCTGTGGGAAAACTTCATTAACAAGATGTAAAGCCGCGAGTGTTTCGATTGTAGGTTCAGCCCCAGCCGAAGCAAAAACCAGATCAATTGCTTCGCCTTCTTTGGCGGTAGAAGCCCAATCAATCGTTGCAATTCCGTCAGTCGCCAATTGTTTTGCCTCTTCTTTAGTAAACCATTGTTGACGAGGTTGTTTAGAGGCCACAATATGATTAATTTTGCTCCGATCTTGGAAAGCACGGTCAAAGACAGCGAGTAAAGTGTTCGCATCTGCTGGGAGATATTGCCGGATAAAATCAGATTTCTTTTCCGCCAAATGCGTCAACATCCCTGGATCTTGGTGAGTATAACCATTATGGTCTTGTTGGAAAACCGTTGAAGTCGAAATCACATTGAGCGAAGGATAGTCATGACGCCATTTTTGATCAGCCGCTTGACGAATCCATTTGAAATGTTGCGTCAACATTGAATCTACAACGCGCAAGAATGATTCATAACTTGCAAAAACACCAGTACGTCCTGTTAACGTGTAACCTTCAAGCCATCCTTCTGCTTGGTGTTCTGAAAGCTGTGAATCTAAGATCCGACCTTCTGGTGCAATAAATTCATCATTTGGATTTTTGATGACTTGCATCCATTGACGATTGGTCACTTTAAACAACTCCCAGAAACGGTTAGACATTGTTTCATCAGGTCCAAAAAGACGAAAACGTGTTGGATTTAATTTCACAATTTCTGCAAAGTATTTCGAGAGCACGTTCATGTCCATATTATCGTTTGTTTCAGGAAGCAATTTACCGCGATTTTCTGCAGTGATTGGATTAGCGAAATCCTCCCAATTAGGAAGTTTCAGATTTGAACGATCTACGCCACCATTTGTGACTGGATTCGAAGCCATACGCATTTCACCTTCTGGTGCAAAATCACGCAATTCCTCTTTAAGTGAGCCGTCCGTATTAAATAATGTTTCAGGATGGTAAGAATTCATCCACGCTTCAAACTCGGGAAGAGTTTCCATATTTTTTGATGAAAGTGGCAATGGCACTTGGTGCGCACGGAAACTATGCTCAATCGGCATCCCTTTTCCATCATATTTAGGTCCCGACCAATCGTTATATCGTGGGCCGCCCCATCCTTTAGGCAAACGTGCAATTATAATTGGCCATGCTGGAATTTCTCCATTTTGATAGCGACCATGTTCACGCGCATCTTCTTGAATCTGATGAATGTCATCAATCGCTTTATCAAAAACTTCTGCTGCGAGTTTGTGATAAGCCATATAGTCATGGATGTCTTCATTCTCGATATAACGAGGAGAATAACCCAATCCTTCGAAAAATTTGCGAATATCAACATCAGAAGTACGTGCAAAAAGTGTCGGATTAGAAATCTTAAAGCCATTTAAATCCAAAATTGGCAAAACAGCACCATCATTCTTGGGATTAATAAATTTAATCGAATGCCAGCTTGTCATCAAAGGACCCGTTTCTGCCTCACCATCACCGACCACCGCAAATGCGATTTGTTCTGGTTGATCAAGAATTGCACCCGTAGCATGAGAAAGCACATAACCTAACTCACCACCTTCATGGAGTGAACCAGGAGTTTGAGCTGTCATATGTGAACCAATCCCCCCAGGAAATGAGAACCGTTTAAATAAGCGAGACATCCCTTCCAAGTCTTGTGTAATTTCTGGATAAGCTTCTGTATAGCTCCCGTCCAAGTATGCAGGGACCACCATTGCTTGTCCCCCATGACCAGGGCCACCAAGGTAAAACATTTTTTGATGATACTTGTTAATCAAACGGTTAGCATGAGCATACAAGAAAGTTTGACCTGATACTGTGCCCCAGTGTCCAATTGGGTTTGCTTTCAAATCTTCAGCTTTAATAGGTGTCCCTGTAACTGAAAACAAAGGGTTACTTTTTAAGAAAATCATGCCCGCACCAAGATAAGTCGCTGCTCGCCACCATTTATCCAACTTTTCTAAATAAGCTTCTGAATTATAATCTGTCATTCTATTTCCTCCATTTACTTCATTGTAACCCATTTTTTATCACTATTCTATTATTTTATTCTTCTATTTACTGGGAAATATTGCTATTTTTCCTCAGCAATCCCTAAAACACCTTAACCTAAAAAGAGGAGGCACGCCTCCTCTCGTTCATTAGCTAAGATTAACATGTGTTAAACCAAATAATGCACAGAGATCAGCAAGCTGTTGTGTATCTACTACAAAAGATAAGACAGTATGATGTCCACCACCAGCTCTTAGCCATTGTTCCGCACCTACTTTCAAGCCCTGTTTAGGTGTCCAAAGTTGTTTAGCAACAGGTAAAAATGGAGTTTCAGCTTCAGGCTTATTGCCATTTACTTCATAAGAAATAAGTTTAAACTCATCGCCATAGTCAGCCATGGTCACATCCACGCCATCACCAACCATCCCAGTAAAGACAAGACGTGCAGGATCAGCTTTTCCTCCAATATCAAGAGGATGAACTTCTACCCGCGGTTTATCTGAAGCTATACTAGGATCTACTTCCAACATGTGAGAGCCGAGAATAGCCTCGTGTCCCTTACGTAAGTCCAGCGTGTAGTCTTCCATAAAGACAGTTTGTTTATTATGCGCCATAATTTTCAATAAACGTACAAGAGCTGCAGTTTTCCAATCCCCTTCACCAGCAAAACCATAACCATCAGCTAAAAGCATTTGCGCAGCAAGACCTGGTAATTGTTCCAATCCCGTCAAATCTTCAAAATTTGTAGTGAATGCACTATAGCCTTTTTCATCCATAAATTTTTTAATAGCAATATATTCACGAATTTGATATTTAACATGTTGTTCAAATTTTTCAGCGCTATTATGACCCTCTACATAGTCATATTTTTCTTGAAGTGCTTCGTAAAGCTCAGCTACTTGTGCTTCTTCCACACCCTTCACATACTCAACTAAATCTCCAACTCCCCAATAATCCACGGTCCAGCCAAATTTGATTTGAGCTTCAACTTTGTCTCCATCAGTTACTGCCACATCGCGCATTTTATCAGCAAATGTTACGACTTTTATTTTATAAGATTCATTATAAGCTACGGCAACATTCATCCATTTTGCAATCTGTTGCTGAATCGCTTCATCTTCCCAGTGTCCAAAAATAATTTTATTATTTTTTTTCAAACGTGCATTGATAAAAGCATATTCACGATCACCATGGGCAGATTGATTCACATTCATATAATCAAAATCAATTGTATCGTAAGGAATATGGTTCAAAAATTGGGTCGCTAAATGAAGCAAAGGCTTGGTCAAAAGTTGCGTCCCACGTATCCAGTTTTTAGCTGGGGAAAAAGTGTGCATCCAAGTTATGACACCTGCCACTTCATCATGATAATTCGCTTCTTTCATAATTTTAGTGATGTTATCTGCTGTTGTAGCTACAAGCTTAAAGACGATTGGATAAGGCAAAGCATTTGATTTGTTCATCTTATCTACGATTTCGCGCGCATCTTTTTCAACAGTACTCAAGGCTTCAGGACCATACAAAAATTGTGAACCAGTGATAAACCAAAATTCTTTTTGTGTATTTTCTAACATTTTTCTACCATCTTTCTTTAAATTATTTCATCTTTTGTCCGTAATATGCATCTTTGCCATGCTTACGTGAATAATGTTTGTCTAAAATGCGTTGAGGTAAATCTGGGGCATAACTATTAATTTGCCGTGCGAATATATTCATCTTGCAGACATTTTCAAGAGCAACAGCATTATATACTGCCGCCTCCACATCTTTTCCCCATGTAAATGGACCATGCCCATGTAACAACACTGCAGGAACATCCAGAATCCCCAAACCACGTTCCTTAAAAGTTTCGATAATGACATTTCCCGTTTCATACTCGTAACCCTGATCAATTTCCTTTTGGCTTAAGTACCTTGTACAAGGCACAGGTCCATAAAAAGTATCAGCGTGTGTTGTTCCCATCGCAGAAACATCAACACCAGATTGAGCCCAGGCCGTAGCCCAATTGGAATGCGTATGGACAATACCGCCAAGTTCAGGATAATTCTTATAAAGCACCGCATGTGTTGGTGTATCAGAAGAAGGATTTAAACTTCCTTCAATAACCTTACCCTCTAAATCAACAACAACCATATCGGAGGCTTTTAATTGATCATAACTTACTCCACTTGGCTTAATGACAAAATAGCCTGTTTCTTTATCAAAGGCACTCGCATTCCCCCATGTAAACTCCACCAGATGATGCTTTGGCAATTCAAGATTCGCTTTTAAAACTTTTTCTTTTAAGGCTTCTAACATTTCCTCTCTCCTTATTATGAACGTAATTTTTCGACAGCTGCACGCTCAATCTCAAGCCCAGTTTGATAACGCGCAATGAAATCATCATAGGCTCGCTCATCTTTTTCGAGGGGCCGGAGTGTAACACAGGGAGCGTCAGCAAAAACTACTTGATTTAAATAGTCGCTCAAGCAGTTAGAGTGACTGGCTTGAAATGCTGCAAGAACTGCCATACCCCAAGCACCACCCTCTCCAGCGGTTTCCATTACTGTAATCGGCTTTTGGAGTGCTGCGGCTAAGATTTGTTGGCCAACTCGGGGTGTTTTAAATAAGCCACCATGCCCAACTAGTCCCTCAATAACAATTTTTTCTTTTTTTAATATATCCATTCCGATACGCATTGCACCAAATGCACTGGACAGATGAGTTCGCATAAAATTTGCTAAGTTAAAATTGCTGTCAGGTTGTCGGACAAAGACTGGCCGCCCTTCACTGATCCCAGTAATATTTTCACCAGAAAAATAACCATAGCTCAATAATCCACCTAAATCTTCATCAGCCTCTAAAGCCTTATTAAATAACAGTGTAAATATCTTTTCACGATTAACTTCTAAACCAAGACTCGCTGTGAACTCTTCAAAAAGTTTAATCCACGCGTTGATATCAGAAGTACAATTATTGGCATGCACCATACCAACGAGATTTCCTTCGGGTGTTGTAACAATGTCTATTTCTGGATAAACCTTTGCTAAGGGCTTTTCAAGAACAATCATGGCAAAAGCTGATGTCCCTACAGAAACATTTCCTGTTCGGACTCCGATGCTATTCGTAGCAACCATTCCTGTTCCAGCATCTCCTTCAGGTGGACAAAGAGGAATACCAGGTTTGAGACTTCCTGTAGGATCAATCAAATAGGCGCCTTGCTCACTCAATACACCAGCTTCTTCGCCAGCTAACAAGACCTTTGGTAAAATAGTTTTCAAATGAACAGAGTGATGCATTTTTTTTAAATTTTCTTCAAATTTATTAATGAGGTGCTCGTCATAGCTTTTTGAAAGACTATCAATCGGAAACATCCCAGATGCATCTCCTATTCCTAAAACCTTTTTACCAGTCAGTTGCCAATGAACATAACCAGCCAAAGTCGTCAAATAATCGACTTGATCGACGTGTTTTTCATGATTAACTATCGCCTGATAATAATGCGCAATACTCCAGCGCTCTGGAATATTATGTTCAAAAAGACACGTTAGTTGCTTTGCTGCTTCTTTTGTGGTTGAATTTCGCCACGTTCTAAAAGGGACAAGAAGTTTACCAGATTGATCAAAAGGCATATAACCATGCATCATTGCACTAAATCCGATTGAACCAACCTTTTCTAAAAGAAGTCCATACTTCTCATAGACCTCCGTCGCTAAGGCCCGATAACTTACGCGTAATCCTTTCCATATTTCTTCGGTTGAATAAGTCCAGTAGCCTTCAACAAACTGGTTTTCCCACTCGTAACTCCCAGAAGCAATCGTGTGAAATCGTGAGTCAATTAATACTGCTTTGATACGTGTTGAGCCAAATTCTATCCCTAGATATGTACGTACATCAACAACATCAAGCATTTCTTCTGCTTTAGAAGCTTCCATATCTTCTCCCATCCATGATGTTTTGCTATTTTCGTAGCGCTTACAGGATAAATAATAGCACTTACATACGGACATGTCAAGGATAAATTTCAAAAAAATTAAAAAAAGCTTGACATGTACGGACACAAATGTTAAAATGAAACCGCTTAGAACATAGCGCTTACATTAAACTTGTTTACACACCCTTATCTAAAGGAGAATTTCAACAGCATGAAAACTAATAAAAAAATTTCGGCTTCTTTTATCTACTTTTTTGGAGCTTTTGGCGGTATTTTGTTTGGTTATGACATAGGAGTTATGACCGGAGCACTCCCCTTTCTTCAATCCAGCTGGGGCCTAACTGATAATGCTACGATTATAGGATGGATTACTTCATCAGTTATGTTTGGCGCAATTTTTGGAGGGGCTGCTGCAGGATTATTATCTGATCGACTAGGACGGCGCAAGATGATTTTGATTTCTTCGCTTATCTTCATGGTAGGTTCCTTACTTTCTTCTCTTTCACCGCATCATGGTCAATATTATCTCATTATTGTTCGGATTGGTTTAGGTCTAGCCGTTGGAGCAGCTTCTGCACTAGTGCCTTCTTATATGTCTGAAATGTCACCTGCTCATATCAGAGGACGACTCTCCGGAATCAATCAAGTTATGATCGTATCGGGTATGCTTCTCTCTTATATCGTTGACTATTTTTTGAAAAATCTAGGAGCCGATATTGCTTGGCGTATCATGCTGGGCGCTGCTGCAGTACCTGCCCTTATCTTGTTCTTTGGTGTACTCGCTTTACCAGAGTCACCTCGCTTTTTAATAAAGTCTGGAAAAATAGATGAAGCCAAACAAGTATTAAGCTACATTCGTAAACCAACTGAAATTGACCACGAGATTAAATCCATCCAAGATACCGCAAAACAAGAAACGAACGCTTTGGCTTCTACAACCTGGGGAACGCTTTTTACCAGTCGCTACCGCTACCTAGTTGTAGCTGGTTTAGGTGTAGCTGCCTTTCAACAATTTCAAGGGGCCAATGCTATCTTCTACTACATCCCTTTGATTGTCGAAAAAGCTACTGGACACGCAGCAAGCGAAGCATTAATGTGGCCAATTATTCAAGGAATCATTTTGGTCGTGGGAGCGCTTTTCTTCTTAGTCATTGCTGATAAATTTAACAGACGGACTTTACTACGAATTGGCGGGACAATTATGGGTCTTTCCTTTATTCTACCCGCCATTATCAATCTGATTATTCCTAATTCTAGTCCGATGATGATTGTCTTCTTTTTATGTATCTACGTCGCACTTTATTCCTGTACCTGGGCACCTTTGACATGGGTATTAGTTGGGGAAATTTTTCCACTCGCGATCCGTGGACGTGCTTCAGGACTTGCATCGTCATTTAATTGGATTGGCTCATTCCTTGTGGGATTGCTTTTCCCAATTATGACCGCCTCTATGAGTCAAGAAGCTGTGTTTGCCATCTTTGGTATTATCTGCTTACTAGGAGTGCTCTTTATCCAATTCTTCGTGCCCGAAACACGTGGTCACACTCTTGAAGAAATCGAATTAAAGGCGAACAACAAATAAAAAAAGCATCTTTAAAAGACGCTTTAAAATGATCATAAAGTAAGTAAAGAACCTGCTATAGAAGTAGCAGGTTCTTTATCATTCAGAATGAGGTCTATCAATCAGGTATCCTTGTCTATTATCGATTTCTAGCTTGTCTGCTAGTAATAAATCGTCCTGGCTTTCAACCTCTGTAATATCTATTTTTTTATTCTTTTTTCTAATTAGGCGACTCCAATCCCCCATATTCATCTCAAGCCACTCATTATCAGTCTTTTTGTGAAAATTAGAAAGTGGAACTTTTACGCCATGTATATCATTTAATAACCACTTCACTTTTTTATAATACGCTTTAGATGGTTGAATTTTTTCCAATATAACAGCTACATTTAGCTCCCTGCTAAGCTTCAAATTTTTCTTGATTCTTATTTTTTTTAACCAGTTTACCTCACTATACCCTTGCATATTAAATTCTATTCTTAGCTCCATCGGATAGCACTCGCCTTTAACCCATCTAATAAAATACTCATAACGGGGGTCAGCAAATTGTTTTAAACTGATGTTAATAGCTAAAAAACTTGAAGGATGTTTCGTTTTAATAAAACTTTTATGAAGAAGAAAGATGACTTCACGCAGCGTGAACTTATCAATATCATCAGGAAATATCCACTTCCCCGTTTTCGTATCAAACTTTCTGAGCAAGGCCTCCACACCTGATGACTTACCATCACTGTCAACTATAGATTGAAAAAAGAAGGTATAATCTTGTACATTTTCCATTGTCTTCGGGTAGATTGCGTTTTGTCTTTTGGCCCAAAAATAGCTCACCGCTATGCTTATTAAACATAAAGCGATGAAGATTATAGTAATAAATGACATTATTTCGATTAGCATAAATTATCCTTTTTTTAAGCTTTTTCGTGTAGGGCTTACCCATGCTCCGGAATGGTTATCTTTTCCTAAATATGCTTTTAGAGCTGGAATAAAGGTAGTAACTATTGTGAGTGGGTTTACCATCCAGAACAGCAACATATAAAGAGGAGCGAATATTAAATATCTCAATTTTTCTCCTTCACTATCAAGTATTAAAGCAGCCAGTAACTGAAAAATCCCCGATATTAACTCGAAAGTAACAAATATGAAAGCCATCGCGACACCATGCCACAATCGTTCAACATCACCTGTCAGCACAAAAAACGTCATCATAGCTAAAAAAATGAAACTAGTGATAAAAAAGAAAAACGACCAAATAATGGAAAAGGTTGTATCCAAAAACATTGAATAGACATATTTATATTTAAGAGGATGAAGTATAAATTTCGAAAAATTGGTAAGCCAAACTTCAGTTCCCCCTTGAGCCCAGCGCTTTCTTTGCTTATAAAGCTGACTTAAGGTCTCAGGAACGTTCATATGAAAAAGGATATTAGGAGCAAAACGTGGCGTTACGCCAAACATTAAGTGATCCCAAGCGATGCTAATATCTTCAGTACTTCTGTCTTGTCTGAATCCTCCCACATCAATCAAAAATTGCTTTTTATACATTGTGTTGGCGCCGCTATATGAATACATAGAATCATTAACTGCGGTTTGGCTTCTCTTAATCACTCCAACGATACTTGAGAATTCTACTGTTTGAGATTTTCCTAAGAGAGAGGTTCTATTTTGGACGTCCATATTTGCCGTGACAGCTGCTGTATTAACATCTACCTCATTAATAAAATAATTCATATATTTCATTAAAGCATCTCTTTCAGGGATAGTATCTGCGTCGTTACTCAGAATATACTCCCCCTTAGCAAAATGTGTTCCAATATTAAAACCATGAGCTTTTCCTTGGTTCTTTAAAACATTTATAACCCTGAGCTTCTTATATTTATTTTGCAAGTCTTGAAGTATTGTGAGGGTGTTATCAGTGCTCCCATCGTTGATTACGAGGAGTTCATAATTGCTATAATTTAACTCTGTCGCTAGGTAATCAATCGTCTCTTCAATCATAATTTCTTCGTTATGCGCCGGAATCATGATTGTAATCATTGGTTGCTTGTCGATGGGCAACTCCACAAAGTTTACTTCTTTTTTCCCTTTTTTCAAAAATTGATAACTTAATGAACCAAAAAACCAAAACAAAGCACCTATTACAGGATACAAACATAAGATCAATAAGCATATTGAAAGAAACGTTTGAAATGCGTTCTTACCTGCAAAAGTTTGTATAAATACATCAAATAACATCTTTAAATCCTTTTTCTTTGTTCAATAGGTTTGAGAGTTCATCTGTTTCCAGATTTTTTTCAGGAGCTACTTCAAAATATTTCACATTATGCCTAAAATCTTCTGTGCCGAATCGTTCAGTCATAAACTCATCCACTTTTCTTCTTCGCTGAATACTAGAAACAGAGTCAAAGGTAGGCCATTTTTCAATTACAGATTCTCTGCGGTTATTCTGAATAATTGTCATACTCACGGCATAAGTAAAAGTGATAACAACACAAAAAGTGATAATAATAAGCAAGAATTTGATTTCTAATATACCCTCTGCATAATTCCAAAATCTCCAACCATATTTCCCGGACGTAAGATAGTACAGAAAAGATGAAATCGTTATAAAAGTAGGCACGATTAAACAAATCCATCCGAGGATCGACAAGAGTGTTTGTACTATTTTTAATAGATAATTTCCCTTTTCAAAAAATAAGTCGGAGTAACCGTACTCTTTTTTTTCAGCAGCTTCATTTGTTCTTTTGTTCTTTTCCATCCGGATGTACCAAATTTTTTCTTTATCTTTTTTCTTTTAAGTTATGACCGATGAGTTTGAGAATAAAATTTTCTGTAATCTTTAGTATACACTAAGATTTTTTTTTGTCAATTTAGAATCCTAAACCTCTTACTAAGGATTTTTCTAACCCTTTTGTATTAGTTAAAACAACCCCAAAATACACTTTTAATAAAGTGACCTATAAAAAATGACCGCCCATTTTTCAAAAAAATATGTTACTATATTTAATGTTCAAGTTATGCGAGAGTATAATTTTAAGAAGCTCTTACATTTCTAAACAAAAAAACCAATAACCATTATGTGCTGTGGTTACTGGTTTTTTTATATTCTAATTAAATGTCATCATATGGTGCCAATCAATTTATTTTTTCCTTCAAAGCTTCTATTCTTGCCGAAGCAACTTTACTCAGTTTAGTGGCCCCTATCTCCTTCATCCACGACAAGCATTCATCTATAGCTCGTTGCCCACATTCTTTATTTTCAAATCTGTAAGTATAACAGCCATTAAGAAGATGCCAAAAAACTTTAGAAGTTAAATCACTTTCTTGAAATAACGAAGAAATTTTATCCAGAGTGTATTTTGATTTTTTCATATCGCCTCGTTCAATGAAAATGGGGATGGCTTTTATCAGCACATTAATTAATAATGCTCTATACTCACGAAGGTGCTTGAGATAGCCGTCCATATAACTTTCTTTAAAAAAATTTTGTATAAGTTTCCAAACTAAATCAACCGATATCTGATCTATAGTATGGATTAAAACATAGAACTCATACAGCCCCCATAAAGGGCTAGTAGAAAGGAGCTCCTCCACCTCCTTTATCTCTTCACAAGTTAAAGAGGTAAAAGTAGCTTTCGCACTGAGCGCTATGAGATAGGTTGTTTCCTCCTCGAACTCCAAATTTTTATAATATATTTCTTCTAATCTAGCTTTATCTTGCCTGAAAAAGGCGGCCGTTATTTCCTGAAATTGAATAATAAAGTATTCAGGAATTCCATTGTTGATAAGTAAGGAATAATCCAATATTGTTAAATTCATACACTCTAATAGTGATTCAAGTTTATCAAAGGAAACCAGTGACTTCCCATTCTCAAACTGAGAAATCGTTGCTTTAGATACCCCACTTAAAAGCTCTAACATTGATAAACTAAACTTTTTCTGTGTTCTTAATTCTCTGAACACCGAACCATACTTTGCATAAAGCATTTAATCAATTCTCCCCCAAATTAAGCTGAAAAAATTCCCTATCCCTAATAGTACATGTTATTAGAAATACACTCCAATAAATTTTTTAATCTTATTCACTACATTTTATTACATTAAGTAGTCTATTGATTTCTTAATTATACAATAACGTCATTTAATCATAAAGAATTTGCTTTATAATTAGAAAATTTATGACGGTCTGGCTCCTAATTTATATATTACTTTTTTCTATATTTTAGCTATCGTTCATCATCCTAAACGAAAGCGTTTCTTAAAAATGATATACTATTTCATAAAAAGAGGAGAGATATATGAAAAGTTTAATCACTTGGGCTACCATAGTTCTTATAGGCAGCTTTATAATTGCCTTTACCGAATGGTCTCACAATTATTGTATTATTTTTATTGGGCTAGCTGGAATCTTTGGTGGTGGACTTTGCTTATTAATAAATACGATAAGTCTATCTATTAGTACATATAAGCGTCATCAAAAGAAGAAAGATCAATAAACTTTTAATCTACAATCATCATAGGCCCAAAGTATTTTTTTACTTTTTATTCTAAACTTTCTGTTTAGGAAACTAAACAGTTTGTAAGTTTTAATCCTTTAAGTAAAGCACTATATATGTTAGAATGAAATTATAATAAAGTAATAAAAAAATTAGATTAGTGAGGTTTTTATGATTAAATTCTATTTTACAACTTCTTCAGGTTCTTGTAGAAAAGCTAAAGCTTGGCTCCTTAAAAATAATCTCCCTTTTGAAGAGATTAATCTTAAAACAACACGTCTAACTAAAGAGGAGCTGCTTCATATACTCTCGCTTACTCAAAACGGCACACATGAAATTATCTCAAAAGGGGGGAAAGCTTATAAATCGTTATCGGTTGATCTTGAACAGATGACACTCAATGAACTATTTGATGTACTGAACCAAAATCGTTTACTTTTAAAACGTCCATTACTTGTTGACGAGGATCGCTTACTTATCGGTTATAACGAAGATGATATTAGAAAGTTTATCCCACGACACATAAGAAGAATCCACAAGGCGCAAATTGATCAGCAACTCTCCCAGGAAATACTACAATATAATTAAAAGGAGGATTATTCTGCTCCTTTTTTCTTTACTGAGAAATCTTATAAACATTGATAATGCAAGGTTTTATAGCCAAAATATTGTATAATAAAATAATATAGATAAAACCATGAGGAGGGAAGACTTACGAAGCCTAAGTATCAAATTATTGCTGATGATTTACGCGATAAAATAATTTCAAATCAGTATATTGTTGGAGGAGTAATTCCTACTGAGTTACAACTTCAAGAAACATATCACGCAAGTCGCTACACTGTAAGGCAGGCTATTTCAGTGCTGGTCACAGAAGGTTACCTTCGAAAAGAAAAAGGATCCGGGACTTACGTCAACGAGTTTCCATTGACCACAAACGAGAACAAACCCAAGAAGACTATCGGTGTTATCACTACATATATCTCCGACTACATTTTCCCAACAATCATCCGTGGCATAGAAAAGGAATTGAAAGCTGATGGCTATTCCTTACTCCTTTCAAGCACAAACAACGACTATACACAAGAAAAAGAATGTCTCGAACGGATGATTGATTTCGGGGTAGATGGGCTCATCGTGGAACCAACCAAAAGCAACCAATATAATCCTAACTTAACGACTTATGTAACGCTTCGCGAGCATCATATTCCGATTGTAATGATCAATGCTACCTATGAAGAACTCAATACGCCTACAATCCATGTGGATGATGTGGAGACTGGGTATCTTGGTACAAAAGAACTTATCGAGCATCATCACAAGAATCTTCTTTTAATTACTAAAATCGATGATTTACAAGGTAAATACCGCATGAAGGGTTTCATCAAAGCTTGCGAAGATCATAACATCACCATCTCATCAAATTCTATTTTGACTTATACCACCGAAACTGAAATTGACATTTATGATCAAGTTGTAACACATCTTCAAAAATTTACTGAAATTACAGGTATTTTGTGCTATAACGACAAAATAGCTAAAACCTTAATAGGGAACTTGTCAAACCTAGGCTATAAGATACCTGATGACTATTCAATCGTAGGAAATGACGACTCAGTACTCAGTGAAATGGGAGAAGTTAGTCTAACGACTACTGTTCATCCTAAAGAGGAAATGGGTGTAGATGCTGCAAATTGGATTGTTAATACCATTAAAAAAGGTACTTTTGAAAAAGACATCATTTACCCTCCTAAATTAATTCGGAGAGGGTCAGTCAGAGACTTAGGAGAGACTAATGTCACTCAAGACAAAAATAGTTAAGTGTTACTTCCTGCTTTTAAATTAATGAAGAAAAAAACTGATTAATAAGTAATGAAGAAAAGGTTTTGATATCCTTCGCTATTATTTTGAAAAGCATTTTGAGGTGGTACCCATCGGGTTTTAAGCACCTCTTAGCTTCACAAGATAATGATACCGTTTTCTAGTTTTTCTATCTTGACAAATCGTCTCATTTCTCGGTGGAAACGTTGTCATTTTACTACAAAAGTTGACAAACAAAAAAAGCACTTGAAACTTATCAAGTGCTTTTTATTGATGCCATATTGCAGTCTGTTTAATCTGCTCAAGCGTTGTATCAAAATTTTCTGTGAGGATAGTCAAATGGCCCATTTTGCGATTATGTTTTGCTTCTGGTTTGCCGTAATCATGTTGATGCCAATCAGGATGTGTCATTTTAAGTTTTTCTGCACCCTCACAGTGTTGACCTAGAACATTAAGCATCACTGCTGGACTAAGGAGTTGAGGTTGAGGCAGTGGTTCACCTAAAATTCCTTTAATATGCAAATCAAATTGACTAAAATCGCAAGCTTCTATGGTGTAATGTCCACTATTATGAGGACGCGGCGCCAATTCGTTGACATAAAGCTCTCCTTCTTTAGTCAAAAATAACTCTACACAGAGCGTGCCCGCCAATTTTAACTTTCGGGCAATTGAAAGTGCCCTATCCTGCGCAGCTTGTAAGACAGCTTGTGAAACACGGGCAGGTGCGATGGTCCGATGTAAGATATTTTCATGATGCTCATTTTCAGCAAGTGGGAAAATAACAAATTCCTTCCCATTTCCACTGATAATGACCGAAATTTCACGTTCAAACTCGATAAAATCTTCCAAAACACACTCTGACAGCTCGGTCAGAGTTTTTGCTGCGGTTAAATCTTCATCCTGCTTTAAAACGACCTGACCATGGCCGTCATAACCCCCTGTTGTCGTCTTGAGAACTTGTTTTTTTAGGACTTGCTGTGGAAGGTCTGAGAAATCTTGAATCAACTGCCACGGCGCCACTTTAACTTTAGCCTCCTCTGTTAAAAATGTTTTTTCCAACTTACGATTTTGAGTGATTTCTAATAGAGGTATTCCTTGAGGAATTTTTACGCAACTTCCAATTTCTTTTAACGCTGGTGCTGAGACATTTTCAAATTCATAAGTTACTACATCACACGCATAAGCGAGCCGTAGTAAACTTTCTACATCCTCATAAGGCGCCACTATCATTTCGTCAGAAACTTTAGAGGCGGAACATTGAGGATTGGGATCCAATGTAATCACTTTGTGTCCCATATATTGGGCCGAAATAGCCATCATTTGTCCCAACTGCCCCCCTCCGATGATTCCGATGGTTTTAAATTTATTTTTCATCTCTCGCACTATCCCTTCCTTATTTCTTCTAAACAAGTTCTACTTCAGAGGCTTTCACCATTTTTTCAGCTTCTTGTCGATAGTGAATGATTAAATCATGCAAATGCTCATTTGCCAGAGCCAAAGTCTGCACAGCAAAGAGGCCCGCATTTTTAGCACCCGCTTCCCCTATTGCCATTGTTGCTACTGGGATTCCGCCAGGCATTTGGACGATAGAGTAGAGAGAGTCGAGGCCAGATAAAGCACGAGATTTTACAGGAACACCAATTACAGGCAAGGTAGTCTGAGCTGCAACCATACCGGGAAGGTGGGCGGCTCCTCCCGCACCAGCGATGATTATTTTATAACCTTTATCCCGCGCAGAGGTGGCAAAATCTGCCATCAGCTCAGGTGTGCGATGAGCTGACACCACACGCTTATCATAACTTACCTCAAACTCATCTAAGATCTGAGCGGCAGCTTTCATCGTTTGCCAATCAGAACTTGATCCCATAATTAATGCAACATCTGCCATTTCTTTTCTCCTTTACTTAGGGTTGGACAGCTCTTGAACCAATATCATGGCGATAAAATAAGCCATCTGTCTTTACTTCTGCTAACTTTTCATAGAGTGCCTTTTGGACTTGAGCCATTTCTTGTCCCGTTTCAGAAAGGAGATAAACACGTCCTCCGGAAGAGACCAATTTCCCTTCTTCATCCGTCACCCCTGCATAATACACTTCCCATTCCTTTGGAAAATGGGGAAGAACAATTCCCTGTTGACTGTGGGAAGGATAGCCCTGTGCTGCAACAACTACTCCTACTGTTACTCCTGTCTCTTGCCAGACTAAATCAGGTTGTCTTCCTTCTAAAATATCAATAAGTACCATGGCAAAATCACTTTTCAGTCGTGGCAGTACTACTTGTGTCTCTGGATCGCCAAAACGAGCATTAAACTCTATCGTTTTCACACCATCCTTGGTTAAAATAAGACCTGCATAAAGAATGCCTGTAAAGGACTTCCCTTCATTTATTAAGCCTGCTACCGTTGGCTTAACAACTTTCTCTAAGGCCTCTTGGACAACGGCATCTGAAAGGTGGGCTACAGGGCAGTAAGCACCCATTCCCCCTGTATTAGGACCTTGGTCATTGTCAAATGCTCGCTTATGGTCTTGGGCAAGTGGCATAGGGTAAATCTGCCCCTCATGCACAAAACTGAACAAGGAGAATTCTTCCCCTTCTAAAAACTCTTCAATCACTACACGACTATTTGGTAAGCTAAAGATATCCTCTAATGCTTTTAGCGCCGTTACTTCATCAAAGGCAACTGTCACTCCTTTGCCTGCAGCTAATCCATCAGCCTTGATGACAATCGGAACGCCTTGTCTTTTTAAATATGCTTTAGCAGTATTTAGATCAGTAAAACTCTGATAGCTCGCAGTAGGTACTTTATATTTGGTCATGATTGCTTTTGCAAAAGCCTTTGAGCCTTCAAGCTCAGCAGCAGCCCTTTTCGGTCCAAAGATACGAAGTTTTGCATTTTCAAATGCGTCCACTACGCCATTGACCAGTGCTGTTTCAGGACCAACAAAGGTCAGTTCAATGTTTTGTTTTAGAGCAAAATCAACTAGTTCATTGTTTGATAGTTCGGAAATAGCTACCGTCTTTATACCATCTAAGAGCATCCCAGGATTGCCTGGTGCTACAAACACTTCCCTCACATGTGGACTATCCAGAAACTTCTTTGCAATCGCATGTTCTCGGCCTCCAGAGCCAATCACTAAAACTTTCATTTTCTCTCCGATACAGTTTGTCTTTTCTTTTCTCTTCACTTTCTATCTTAAAATAATTTAATAAAAAGAAAAAGCAATAACACAAGCTTCACTCTCTAAGCTCGTCGAATGTTCGGTTTTTACATTTTTTCATTGCTTAAGTTTTAGTCAAGTCCAGCTTAAGCTCTTTAAAAGAAAACTTTAATAAAATGAAAGGGTCTTGAAAGGAGATGAAATGGATAACAACTATAATGGACGAAACCAGCGTAAAAAACGAACCAACGCCCTTATCATTGTCATTGTTGTGACTGCACTTATTTTTGGAGCGGGTGGATTTGCTGGCGGTTTCTTTGTCGGGCAAAATCATGGTAAAAACAATGTTGCGGCCAATCCACAAAAAGGTGGCATGAGTCCTGGAGGCATGCAAAATGGTACCATGGGGACTGTTACGGCAGTAAGTGATTCATCAATCACTATTTCAACAAACG
Organism: Lactococcus taiwanensis; assembly: GCF_014905395.1. GTDB lineage: Bacteria > Bacillota > Bacilli > Lactobacillales > Streptococcaceae > Lactococcus > Lactococcus taiwanensis. The sequence continues at coordinate 147,715 of NZ_BNDT01000003.1, read as the reverse complement.
ATGGTTCCTCAAAAACTTATTCTATCTCAAGTAGTACAAAAGTTGAGGAAGGACAAATGGGTGGTCCCGGGGATCAAGCAAGTAGTTCATCAAGCAGCGCGTCAAGCTCTAGCAAATCGATAAGTGATATCACAACAGGCTCAAATGTAGCCATTAGTACCTCAAGTTCTTCTTCTAGTGAAGCAGAAACAATCTCGATCATGCCAGCAGGTGGCGCACAAAACACAAATGCTAGCTCATAAAGAAAAAACTGTCAGTTATTGACAGTTTTTTTATAAGCCTTTTTGCATCAATCTAGGGATTTCTAAAAGATCCGCAATTTGTAAGTCTGGTACGGCTTGACCAGTGACCTCGAGGTGTTTAGGGTTATACCAAATGGTCTTGATCCCCGCATTTTTTCCCCCTAAAATATCAGTGGTAAGGGAGTCGCCAATAATAGCAAATTGTTTTTGGTCTGCCGCTTCCACTTGGCTAAAGACGTGATCAAAGAAGGCAAGTGAAGGCTTATGATGCCCCACCTCTTCACTGATAAAAATCTCACGGAAATACTCGGCAATCCCTGATTCAAAGATACGCGGACGTGAAACACGTGATGTTCCATTACTCACGACATACATCTCTGTAGCTTGCTTTGAGAGCTCATCCATCAATTCGTGGGCATGTGTCATCAATTCATGCCCTTCTGAGAGGTAGGTTTGATATTCATCATCAACAGCTGTTGGGTTGTAGGACTCTGTCACTTTTAGTGCCTTAAACGCTCGGTCAAAACGTGTTTGGAGCAGTTCTTCACGGCTTATTTCACCGGCTTCGTGGCGGCGCCATAGTGCTTTATTTTCTCGTGAATAGAGTGCCCGATTTTCAGCATTATCTGTAATATTATAACGAGCAAAGATTTTCCCCAAGGCGTCGAATTCTGCCTTATCAAAATCAAGCAGGGTATTATCAATATCAAAAAGTAGTACGGTCATTTGTTTTTCCTTTTCTCAACGTATTTTTTACATTATAGCAAAAAAGCGCTTAAAAAGCGGTTTCAACCTCCGACTTTTTAGACGCTGTTGCATCATCCCTTTTTTGATCAGTGTCTGAAGTGACGAACGCCAGTAAAGACCATAGCAATACCATATTTATCGCATGCTTCAATCACTTCTTGATCACGTACAGAGCCTCCAGGCTGTACAATGGCTTTAATCCCTGCTTTAGCAATCTCATCGATGTTATCGGCAAAGGGGAAGAAAGCATCAGATGCAAGGACACTATTTTCCTGTAAAGCTGGTGCCTTTTGAGCGGCTGCCTCAAGCGCAATCTTCACTGCACCGACACGATTTGTTTGTCCAGGTCCTACACCTAACGTTTGATGAGCGTTGGTCACAATAATCCCATTTGATTTGACAAATTTTACAGCTTTCCAAGCAAATTGGAGGGCAAGTAACTGTTGGTCGGTAGGTTTAAGCTGGGTCGGAAATGTCCATTGGCTAGCTTCTTCTTCAATAACGTCTTGATTTTGACTCAAAAGCCCTCCTAGAACTCCCGTGACTAAAGCTTCAGCTTTTGACTGCTCTTTTTTTGAAAAATCAACCGTTAAAAGGCGCAGATTTTTCTTTTTCGTCAGAATTTCCAATGCGTCAGAGCTATAACTTGGGGCAATGATAATTTCTAGGAAAATCTTACTCATTTTTTGAGCAGTTTGATGATCAACTGGACGGTTCAAGACCACAATCCCGCCAAAGATCGACACGGGGTCAGCTTCAAAAGCATAATCCCAAGCCTGCTCTAAATTTTCAGCAGTCCCTATGCCACATGGATTCATGTGTTTAAGCGCCACTACAGTGGGTGCTTCAAAATCACGCGCAATTTGTAAAGCGGCATCAGCATCACGAACATTGTTGTAGCTTAGGGCTTTGCCGTGTAATTGTTGACTTCTTGCAATAGAGTAGTCAGTCGGTAGTCCGTTTTCGTAAAAATCCGCTTCTTGTTGTGGATTTTCACCATAACGCATGCCTTGTTTGAGGTCATAGGTGAGCGTCAGTTTCTCTGGTTTTTCGTTATCCAGTGGATATTGCTCTGTCAAATATTGTGCAATAAGGGCATCGTAGCTTGCGGTATGGCGGAAAACTTTAGCCGCTAGTTGCTGACGAAGCTGTAAGCTAGTATCTCCTTGTGTGGTCAGCTCATTCAGAACTTTTTCATAATCGGCAGGATCGCATACGACGGTAACTGCCGCGTGATTTTTAGCGGCCGAGCGTAACATGGAGGGGCCACCGATATCGATCTTTTCGATCATCTCTTCTTGGGTGCCCCCCGCTAAAAGGGTTGCTTTGAAAGGATAGAGGTTCACTACCACTAAATCAATGGGCTGGATATGATGTGCTTCCATCGCTGCACGATGTGCAGGAAGGTCACGACGTCCTAGCAAGCCACCGTGTATAAGGGGGTGCAATGTTTTGACCCGCCCATCCATCATTTCCGGAAAGCCTGTGACCGTATCAATCGAAATGTTCGGGATTTCTGCTTGGTCCAAGGTCGCTTTTGTCCCTCCCGTTGAAATGATTTCCCAGCCTAAAGACTGGAGTTGTTGAGCAAATGCGATAATTCCCTTTTTGTCTGAAACACTGATCAGTGCACGTTTTGACATGATATCCTCCAAGATAAGTTATTTTTGCTGACGGAACCATCAGTAAATATGATGCCCCTTTTGCCGAATGATCAGCTACTGACTGAATGATCAGTACTGTTCCCTTCTCTTTTTATTTTAACTTTATCGTATGGAAATAAAAAGCCTCAGTCGCTAGACCAAGCTTTTTCATCGTTTATTGTTCGGAAATAATGTTTATTCCTTGATTAAGAATTCTTCGTTAAAAATACCAATGTAAGGCAACTGACGGTAACGTTCTGCATAGTCAATCCCGTAACCTACGATAAAGGCATCTGGCACCTCAAAACCAACGTAATCAGCTTCAATCTCTACCTTACGTCCACTTGGTTTGTCTAAAAGTGAGATAATTTTCACGGAATTCGCCCCACGTCCTTGCAATAATTTTTTTAGATAAAGAAGGGTGTTGCCTGTATCAATGATGTCTTCTACAATCAAGATGTCACGTCCATGCGCCACACTTGATAAATCTTTCAATATCCGCACTTCGCCTGAAGAGGAGATGCCATAACCATAGCTCGTCACGTCCATAAAATCTACTTCGGCATCAATGCTCAGCTCTTTGAGCAAGTCCACGGTAAACATGATTGAACCTTTTAAAATCCCTACAACAAGAGGATTTTTTCCTTCATAATCATGCGATACATCCTGCGCCAATTCTTTGACTCGTTGTGCGATTTGTTCTCTGGTAAATAATACTTCTTTTAAATGTGGATGCATTTTTTTCTCCATTTTTTTCACAATATGCTTCCATTGTAGTCCAAAATCCCCAAAAACAAAAGGAGAACTTGCTCTTTTTCCTTCTTTTTAAGAAAGATCGTTCGGAAATATCAGACAATAAACTAATTTTGCCACCTGACGGAGACTTTAGTTTATAATAAAAATAAGATTTAAAGAAAGGGTGTATGCCTATGAAATTAGCGCACAATGTTGAAATGCTTGAGGTCACACTGACTCGCTCAGGTCAGCCAATGACCATTTATCCAACCTTGACTTGGAATGAAGCGCATCTGGTTCTGATTGATACAGGATTACCAGGCGCTGGGTCAGCCATTGCGAGAGCGATTGCTGATGCCGGATTTAAGGTTGAAGACTTAACAGAGATCCTCCTGACCCATCAGGATATTGACCATATCGGTGGAACTCGCGAACTTCTTGCACTAGCACCAGATGCTAAGGTCTATGCTCCTCAGGTCGATGCTCCCTACATTGACGGGGCAAAAGTTCCGACCAAGTTAGCAACTCTCGAAGCCCGCAAAGCCAATCTGACCACGGAGGAGGAGGCCTTCTATCGTATGCTCAAAGAAGGCTTTGCTGTCGCTCAGCTTCCCGTGGATACTCTCCTTAAAGACGGCGATGTTATTGACTTGTGCGGGGGCATTGAGACTGTTTTTACCCCTGGTCACACGCCAGGGCATACAAGCTATTTCTTACGCAGTAGTCAAATCATGGTGGCTGGTGACGCCGCCAATATTGAAGGGCAACGTCTGAAAGGATCAAATCCTCCTATGACTTGGGATATGAAACTTGCGGACGAATCTTTGGATAAACTGAAGGCTTATAAGAGTAGTGGCGTGATCTCCTATCACACGGGCTACCTCAAATACTAAAAAAAATTTACTGACAGAGCTGTCAGTAAATTTTTTTAGTGCTCATCAGCCAGTAATTGCTTGATGACCTGTGGATACAGTTGATATTCGAGCTCATGAATATGTTTTTCATAAGCTGTCAGGCTAGCGGTATAAACAGCTGGGACTTGAGCGATAATCTGCCCCGTATCAACCCCTTCATCCACATAATGAACCGTCACACCAAGTCCGCGTTTTGCAGCGTGTGAATCTTCTATGGCATAAGGAGAGCCCGCAAAATCGGGCAAATAAGAAGGATGAATGTTAATAATCCTCCCCTTATAGGCTTCAAGTAAAGTCGGCCCGATAATTTTCATGTAGCCCGCAAGTACAATCAAATCAATGTGCTGCGCTTCAAGAAGTTTAATGATGGCTTCTTCATAAGCTTGTTTGTGCGGATAAGCTTGGCGCTCAAGACTAACAGCTAAAACATTGCGTTTTTTAGCCCGCTCTAAGACGTAGGCATCATGATGATCAGAAAAAGCCAATTTGACATTGTTCGGAAATTGTTCCGCTATAACTTGAAAGTTTGTTCCATTGCCTGAGGCAAATACAGCAATCCTCATTTAATCAGAACCGCCTTTTCTTTACGTGCCACCATCTCTCCAAGCTCATAAGCACCCAGTTGTGCTTTAATGTCAGCCGCTTCATCTGGCGAAACTGCAAGAATCATCCCAATCCCCATGTTGAAAATCTCATACATTTCTTCATGCTTGATTTCCCCATATTTTTCCAGAGCTTTAAAAATAGGAAGTACGGGCCACGTTCCCTCGTTCACTTCAGCAGCTAAATGTTTGCCAAACATCCGTGGCAAGTTTTCATGAAAACCACCACCTGTAATGTGTGCAATCCCTTTGATTTTCCCTGCTTTAATCAAGGGCAAAAGCTCTTTGACATAGATCTTTGTCGGTGTTAAAAGCGTATCAATCAAAGATTGGTCAAGTTCAGGCAATGACTCATTCATATCAAAATCAGCAAAAACTTTCCGAACCAAAGAGTATCCGTTAGAATGAATCCCAGATGAGGCAAGACCAAGCAAAACATCGCCCGCTTCCACATCTTTTTCACCATCAATTAATTGTGATTTTTCAGCCACACCCACAGCAAAACCAGCTAAATCGTAATCCGTTTCACCATACATATCAGGCATTTCGGCCGTTTCTCCACCAATCAGCGCTGCTCCTGCTTGCAAGCAACCTTCGGCCACACCAGCCACAACTTGTTCCAATTTTTCAGGAATGTTTTTGCCCGTGGCAATATAATCCAAAAAATACAATGGCTCCGCTCCAGCAGCAATAATATCATTGACACACATGGCCACACAATCAATCCCAATCGTATCATGTTTGTTTGCTTGAATGGCTAACATCAACTTCGTTCCCACACCGTCTGTCCCCGAAATCAATACAGGCTCTTTCACATCAAGTACCGATAAATCAAAACTTCCACCAAAACCACCCAGTGCCCCAAGCACACCCAAACGTTCGGTTTTAGCCACATGCTTTTTAATACGAGCCACCACCTCATATCCTGCTTCTACATCTACCCCAGATTTTGCATACGCATTCTCAGACACTGTCATTCTCCAATTTATTGATTTATTTTATTCTACTTCCATGTTAAATGATTTTCAAACATAAAAAAAGTTTCAGCTAAAACAACTGAAACTTTTCACTCTTATTGTTCGGAAATAGATTTGATGTATGTTTAATAAATTATTGATTTTGTTATTGATAATCTTAGTAAATCGTCCACACAAAACACATTATAACCTTAATAATAGTAAGGATAATCAATCAATCTCTTTCATGTAAGTCTCATCAGTCAGTGTAGCGCGCAAGACGTGTCTAATCTCGAATCGGACTGCGCTACATGGCCCATCAGATAGTCGTTCTTATCAACTTTCGACCAGTCCACCACCTTATGGATTTCCTTTTTGAAAATCAAATACAGCCAAATCCTCGTACTGCGACAACTTGTCAACGTTTTGCAGCGACACCTCCAGATAGACAAAAGGCGCAAACAGCGTGTTTCCCTTGGCAATATTAACCGTTCGCATTTTTCCATCAAAATCATAGACATCTTGAAAAAGGAAATGATGAATCTCCTTCGCCCGCTGCTTCGTAACGATTTCCTCCTGCCGCGCCAGCTCGGCGGAGTCGGTGATGTTTAGTTTGTTTTCTAAGACCATTACTTTCCTTCTCCAACACTATCTTCTTCTCCCTCTTCCTGAGTGAAATAGTAATCTGTTTCATAAAGCACAGACAGTATTCTTTTTTTATAGAAATTATAGACACCAAGCGATATATATGCAATTACAGAAGGTAGAGCTAATAGGATAAAAATCCAAAGAGCTGCCCATAAAAGAGATTCTATTGAATTGCTATTCACAAAATCTTTAGCCATTTCAGCCTTCTCCTGAGTAGTTGAGATTGAAACTTGTACATCAAAAATTTTTGAGTATATATTTCCAACTATTCCAGCTGTGAATAGTAAGAGCGTTGTCAAAATTCCAACGAACCACTTAGCCGTATTATCTGCTACAGAGATTGCTTTCTCTAACTCGCAGATAATTTTTTGAACTGTTTCATGCCTAATTCTTTTTCCCGAAAAGGTTACGCTACCTTCTACTATTTCTTGTGCAAAGTCCACCTCTCTTTGTCTTTGGCTTTTTCGCAAATATCTCCCCCATATTAGACAACCTATTCCTAGAAGAATCAATAATATAAACATGAATCCAGCCGAAGAATCCGAAGGATTAAACGAAGTCTTGGACGACAGGATAAACGTTTCCAACCAAAAGCAACCAGCACAAACATAAAGAAGAATTGAACATACATAGTCCCCTAAACTAATTACCTGCTTTTTAGTTCTTTTGCCATTACCTGTTTTATTTTCAGTAACATATTCTTTTATCGAAATATAAAAATTACTCATAATTTTGACTCCTTATTGGAACACATTCTCTTCACTAAAATGGTAAATCATCATCCAAGATTCCAAACATTTTCATAAACAACTTCCTCTTTCGGAAACTTCGCTTGATAAAAATTTGTCAAAAACAAGCCAACCGTTGCACAAACATTAACAACGAAATAAGCATAAAGTGGTTCATCATTAAACACTTATCCGAAAGATATTTCTTGACAATTCTCCAATTATTTAGTATACTATGCATATTAAGTCCTTCGGGATCCGAGGTCGTCACACTTGTGGCGGCCGATTTTTTTATTCTATCAGGCTTATCAGTCGCTTTTTAATCTCATCAAAAGCTGTTTCTGGCATCATTCCCAACTTGCGCTGAAAACGACGTACATCTACAACTCTTACCTGAGCCACGTTAGCGGCTTTTTTCTTTCCTTGAAGTTCGTAAGCAACAAAGTAATCATCATTTTTCAAGGTGGGGGTCAATGGAACTACAAGAGCATTATATTTCCCAAGACGTTTGATAACTAAGGCAGGGCGTTCAAACTGCCCATGCTTTCCATCAATCTCATACCCAACATTCACGCCAAAAGAGCACCACCATATTTGACGTTCCTTGAAATAGAAAAATTTCTTTCTGTCATTGAGATGTTGCTTCTCAACATTCTATTTGTCAAATTCCTTTTTATACATATTACTCCTTCAATGTATTATCTTTTTGAGTGGGTTCATTATTTTTATTTTCATTTTGATTTATCAAATCAATTATTTGTGCTTTTATCACAGGCCCAATTAATTCATAGTTCTCTTTTGTCGCCTCTGGGCTGACAGAAATCCTAATCTGAAATCCAAGCATATCAAGAAATTTCTCATCAGTGTCCTTAACCGTTTGAACGCGTTTCTCTTTAGAAATTGTTTTTTGCAATTCATCATCAGACTCTTTTTCAACGCTCTTACCTTTGATTTCACTCGTATCTTGTTCCGAAACATCTGTAAAATCTGCCATGCTTTCCACAAAAGCATTAGCGATCTTTTTGGCATCACTATGCTTAATATCATACGTGTTTTCGACAAAAGCGGAAATAGTTGATAGTTCTGGTAAATTTTTATTCCCGTACCTTTCCATCAGAGCAGGATACTCTTTAGGATTGAGGATTGCTTCATTCTTATCTTTCTCTATGCTATCCCCAATATGGAGGCGTTTGTAGAGGTCCGTAATATTCACGACTCCACGCCCCTCATTTGCTATCAGCCCGAACTGCCTTGCTGCTGCAATTTTAGCAGGAAATGTCCCCGAATTCGACGCTACATACCCTAAAGTTTTCGCAATCTTCCCAACTTCAGTCGCAGATCTCCCAACTTTTTCTACAATTTCATCAACAAATTCCAAAGATTCCTTGAACGAAAATTTTGGCGGTAATTGCTTAGGCATATTTTTGTCTCCTTTTTAACTTTTCTCTATTATAACACATAAACTAAAAAGACGCAAATAAAAACGAAAAGAGAAAGATAGAACTTTGATTCATCTTTCCCTTTTCGTTTTTATCGTTCTATAATCCCTTTCGTCACTTCAATCCGCTTATCCGCCCACTCAACAACACCTTTAATCACAACTTTCTGCATGGCACTCATCAAATTTGACATAAAATCAAAATCAATTTTTCCGTCAGCGCTGACAGGAAGTGAAATCATCAGTTCGTCAGCGTCAGTGGCATAGAAATTTCGTGAGTAGTCAAACTGTCCTGCATGAGCGGATTTATGGATAGCTGACGTTGTGAATAGTGCTGAAAATTTATCTAATTTTTCAGTATGCACAACTGCTACGTGGTCATCAGCGCCATACTTATAATTCCGATATTTTGCTGAACCAAACATATCAATCGTGACGGTATTTTCAGAGAACACTTGCACATCGTTGCCAATGAAAGCAGAAATTCCCATGTCTGCCTCTCCCGCTGTAACAAAGGGTAAATTTCCGGCAACTCGGTCAGCGCTTTTCAAGCGTCTTCCACGAGTTGCTTTACCAAATAGTGCTTCAAGATTAAATACTTTCCAACTAATAGAACCTGCCCCTAATTTATCAAGGCCGGAGCGCTCTTCGGCACTCAGCGCCACATGATTCAGCCCCGTTGCTTTTAAGTAAGCTTCCAGCGTCTCTACAAATTCGTTCATAAATTCATAAGCGATTTCGCCATTTTTAGTTGGCAACTCTATTTCTGTATTTTTTAAACCAATTTTAGTCGCTTTATTGTTGTATGAAAACTTTTCAATAATGACTTTTTTGATAGCCGCCATCAAATACAGGGCAATCTTCTTATTTAGAAAGTCTGCTTGCAATACGCTAGTTGCTCCGTGACCATCTTTCAAATAAAATGGAGTATCAAGATAAACAATATTTTGATTGTTTGAGTGAATTAAAATCGTTGGCTTGCCGTTCTTGTTATTAAGAAATTCATCTCTAAGATTTCGATATTCTATAATACCGTTATTTATGATAGCCTGCCCATAGAAGGGATATTTCTTCTCATCAGACACACTATACTCATCCAATTTCATTGGGTCAATTTCGGAGATATTCTGTTGCCACTCCAAAACATCCTCAATTCTAAACTCTCGCCAATCCACACCATACTTCTTTTCAAGCTGCGCCAGCTTGCCCTGCATGGATTGGCGATTTATTTTCCCACAAAGTCCTCGCTTTTCAGGATTTGATCCACTTCCCAAGCCAGATAGTCGGCAACCGTCTTTCTGAAATCGTCAAAAGTCGGCTTGGTATCAATCTTCTTGTGCTGGTCAAAGTTCCAGTCAGCGCCTGAGTCCGTGATTTGGTCTTCCAGATAAATCTCGTCCAGATTCCAGTCAGCTTGCAGATTTTTCGCTGCTTTACCCGCTTTGTAAATCTTGAGAATATCCATGTAGCGCTTAGTTGGCGCGTCAATCTCCTGCAAACTGCGTTTCGTCCGCTTATAGCCATCATTTCGGAAATCAATAAATTTCACCGGCACATCAAAATCGTGAGCTGTGCCCACCTTGAAAACATAAATCGAGGTCTGCACACCTGCCATTGGCATGAACAAATCCACTGGCATCTTGATAGAAGCCACCAGCGTGTGCTTCGTCAGCATGAGCTGATTAGTCTTGACTGCCTTACCTGAACCTGCACTATCCTGAATGATAATCGCACCCAGCCCGCCTTTTTGCATCTTGTCCAAACCAAACGCGATAAAAGGCATGCCGTTTTCTTCAAAACTAAAAGGTGGATTTAACAGCAGCCGGTCCGCTTGGAAATTCTGATAGAGATTAGCTGGCGTGTCAAAAGTATTGCCTTTTTGAATGTTGGACGAACCGTCCCCACGCAAAATCATGTTGGTGGCTGCGAGGGTGAACATCTCTGCATTAAGCTCCACGCCTAATAATTGCCGTTCTTTGATTTCTTTGACTTTTTTATTCGCCGCTTCAGAGCCTTTGCGTCCTTTTTCTGCATCATTGATCATTTCTTCCATCGATGCAATCAAGAAACCAGCTGAACCTGTCGCCAAATCCATTACACGTGAGTTTTGATTCACATTCAAGATTTGTGTCATCATTTTTGTCACATAAGGAGGTGTCAAAACGATACCGATTTCTTTTCCATCACCCAATGCGTATTTCAGAAACTCGGAATACATCTCTCCCATGATATCCAGCGTCCCAGCCATACCGTCAATAGACTTATAAATATTTTCATAAATAAAAGTAAAAATTTGCTTGTTAGCGGAAGCCAAGCCATTAATGTATTTCGCTACTTCCTTGTCCAACTTAGTTGGCTTGTCACGGTCAACGTCCTTTGAGATTTCGTTAAAAGACGAAAGCATGAGCTGACGTTTATCTTCTGGAATCTGCTTGAGCTGCAGATAATTCGCCACACGATTAACAACGATTTGTCCATCTCGGTTACCATTTAGAGGTGAACCATTCAAGAAATCGGGTGTAATGCCTAAACTTTCATAGCCATTTTGATTCAAGTCTTGCATCGCAAGTAACATGCCTGACACATAAAGCACGCGCTACGGTGCCGTGATATTGTGATTGTGCATCAGCTTATTGAGTTTACCCGCATAAGTCTGCAACTTGGCTTGACTATCAATTAAAATCTGATGTTTTTCTTCTTCGGAAAGCACAGCTTCTTTGTAAAACTCAGCAAAAGTTTTCTTATTTTCCAAAAAGTCAAAGCTCTTATAGTCATCCATTGCTTTCTGTGAATCTGGCCCAGAACCAAATACATAGTAAACTTTTAAGGTAACATTCTCTTCATTATCTCCTGCGACACCAATCGCTACAACTTCTTTGTAACCACCAGATGAAATCATGTTTCGCGCATAATAAAGCGCACCGTTGACCGCAAAATTTTTGACAGAATCATCATCGTTTTTGATACCCTCTTTGGTTTGCGCAATAAGTTTTTTTAAGATTTACTTTATCCTCAATAACTACAGGGATTTCATATCCTTCGATATGAAAATCTGGCTTTCCAAAATTCGTTTTATTAGCTGTTTTTGCTGACCCTTTTAGAGAACGCTTCATATACTCACTAAAATTGGACTCATCTCGGAAATCTTTATTAAAGACAAGTCCAATATTCTCAAGCTGTCCTTTAACCCAGTAATTGACTACTGTTTCTAATTTCCAGTTTCCATTATTTCTCTACTCCTAAAAGCCAGTCGAGGGCATTCATTTTTATAATTCCATTATAATTCGCATTTTTATTGATAGTATCAAGGGTTAGAAGATACTTAGGATAAGAATCATCAATCATCTCTAAACTCCTCAATTCTCTCTCTAACACTTTTTCATCAAGCGTTTGTAGTGCAACTTGAAAATAAGTTGGATTGGCATGACTATCTATGCAAACAAAATCGACTTCATATTTATTGTTTTTTCCCACATACACATGATAATAGCGGCGTTTTAGCTCTAAATAAATGATATTTTCTAAAATATGTCCATAGTCCTGCTTAGCATCTGGCAACATCAAGCTGCGAAATCCCATATCAACTAAATAATACTTTTCCAAGCGGCGCAATAAACTCTTTCCTTTAATATCATAACGTGGCGCTTTATAAAGAATTAAACCATTTACCAAAGCATCTACGTACCGCTCTACCGTATTATTTGAGATTGAGATATCTTGTTTTAAGACATTAGCAATTTTATTGATCGAAACTTCTGAACCAATCACTGATGAGAGATAAACCAAAATTCGCTCCAAAACATCCTGATCTGTAATGCCATAACGTGTGATGATGTCTTTTAAAACAATGTCATTATATGCGCCTTGAATATAAATTGCACGGTCATCCGAATTTTCAGTATGGACGAGATAAGGAAAAGACGTCAGAATATATTTTTCATAAGCTTCTTCTGGACGGAGATAGCTATATTCTGAGTAGAACTCCTTGAAAGACAAAGGTAAAATTTTCAATTCAAGATAACGACCTGTAAGCAACGTCGCAAGCTCTCCACTCATAAAATAAGCGTTAGAACCTGTAATATAGATATCTAATTTCTCTTGAAGATTTAAACTGTTAACGACTTCTTCAAACTTTTTGACATTCTGAACTTCGTCCAAAAAAATATAATAATTTTGATTTTTAGGGGTTAGTTTCAAGATATACTCATTGAGTTTTAAAAAATCACGAAGTTCAATATATCGTAAATCTTCAAAATTCAGATGAATAATTTGCTCATCTGATATTCCATCTTTACGCAATTTTTCCTTCATCAATTCAAAAAGTGATGATTTCCCACTTCGACGAACTCCTGATATCACCTTTACCAATCCGTTATTTTTGTTTCTAATAAGCCAGTCTAAATATCTTTCACGTTGAATCATTATTTTCACCTCACTGATATTTTATAACTATTATATCATAAATTTTCAACAAGATGAAGATATATTTTATTTTCGGTAATAATTTTCAGCTAACTGAAAATAAAAAAACCGCCAGCTACAGCTAACGGTTTAATTTATTTATTCAGCAATTGTTTGAATATCAAAGTCAATCTTATCATCGACAAGCGTTACAATAACTTTTGATTTTGGTGGAATTTTTCCGCCAATAATCAGCTTAGCTAATGGGTTTTCGATGACTTTTGTCAAATAACGTTTGAGTGGACGTGCACCATACGCAGGTTCATAAGCATTTTCCGCAATCCAAACTTTTACTTCTTCACTCAATTCAAGTTGAACGTCCATTTCTTCAAGACGATGTGAGAGTTGACTAGTCATTTTGACGATAATATTCTTGATATCTTCAAGTGCTAATGGTTTGAAAAGAATGGTATCATCAATCCGGTTTAAAAATTCTGGTTTGAAATGTGCCCGAAGTTGAGCCATCACGTTTTCCGTTGTTTCTTCCGAAATTTCACCATTTTCTCCAACATTATCCAGCAAATATTGCGAACCAACATTTGAAGTCATAATCAACACGGTGTTCTTAAAGTCAACGAGAACACCTTTAGAGTCAGTTAAACGACCGTCATCCAAAACTTGCAACAAGATATTGAAGACATCTGGATGTGCTTTTTCGATTTCATCAAGCAAGATGATGGTATAAGGATTACGACGAACAGCTTCAGTCAATTGGCCGCCTTCATCATAACCGACATATCCTGGAGGTGCTCCGACTAAACGAGAAACTGAGTGTTTTTCCATATATTCACTCATGTCAATCCGAACCATATGCTCTTCTGAGTCAAAGAGATTTTCAGCCAAAGCTTTCGCAAGTTCGGTCTTACCTACCCCAGTTGGCCCGAGGAAGAGGAAGGAGCCAAGTGGACGGTTAGGGTCTTGAATGCCTGCACGCGCACGGATAATGGCATCAGATACGGCTTCAACAGCTTCATCTTGTCCGACAACCCTTTGATGCAGTGTTTCTGGTAAGTGAAGCAATTTTTCACGTTCACCTTCAACCAATTTGGTAATTGGAATACCTGTCATGCGTCCAACCACTTCAGCGATTTGTTCTTCAGTGACGGATTCTTGAACTAAGGATAAATCATCTGATTTTGCTTTTTCTTCAATAGCTTTGAGTTCTTTTTCAAGCTCAGGAATTTTACCATAACGAAGGGCTGCTGCTTTTTCTAAGTTTCCTTCATTTTGAGCTTCTTCCAATTCGTGGCGCGCATGTTCTAATTCATTTCGTTTTTCAGAAATATTGCCCACTTCTTTTTTCTCAGCTTCCCATTGCGCTTTGAGTTGATTATTTTCTTCTCGAAGTTCAGCAATTTCACCACGTATAATTTCAAGACGTTTCTTAGAAGCATCATCTCGTTCTTTTTTGAGGGCCGCTTCTTCAATTTCTAATTGCATCAAGCGACGATTAGCTTGGTCAAGTTCAGTTGGGAGTGAATTCATTTCTACACGAATGGTTGCACTGGCTTCATCAACCAAGTCAATGGCTTTATCTGGTAAAAATCGATCCGTAATATAACGATTTGAAAGGGTGGCTGCTGCAACAAGAGCATTATCATGAATGGTCACTCCATGGTGAATTTCAAAACGTTCTTTAAGCCCACGCAAGATTGAAATCGTATCTTCAACAGTAGGTTCAGTAACCAAGACCTTTTGGAAACGACGTTCAAGTGCTTTATCGGTTTCCATGTATTTACGATATTCATCCAAGGTCGTTGCCCCAATCAAATGGAGTTCACCACGTGCAAGCATTGGTTTTAAAAGGTTGCCTGCATCCATTGAACCTTCTGTTTTACCTGCACCAACAATCGTATGCAGTTCATCAATAAAGAGGATAATTTGTCCATCTGATTTTTTCACTTCATTAAGAACTGCTTTGAGTCGTTCTTCAAATTCACCACGATATTTCGCTCCTGCAATCAGAGCACCCATATCAAGTGAAAAGATGGTTTTATCTTTCAGATTTTCCGGAACGTCTTTTCTGACAATCCGTTGTGCCAAACCTTCGACAATGGCTGTTTTACCAACCCCAGGTTCACCAATAAGAACGGGGTTATTTTTTGTTTTACGAGAAAGCACTCGAATGACATCACGAATTTCTTCATCACGTCCAATGACAGGATCTTGTTTACCTGATTTAACTTGAGCAACAAGATCTACCCCATATTTTTCAAGTGCTTTGTATGTTTCTTCTGCATTTTGACTGGTCACTTTATCACCTCCGCGTAATTCTTCAATCGCAGCTTGCGCTTTCGCTTTTGTCAATCCATGATTGACCAAATATTTAGTCAATGGATTTTGCTTGAGCTCAAAGAGGGCAAGGAGAATAATCTCAGTTGATAGGTATTCATCGCCCATTTTTTGCGCAATTTTGTCTGCTTCAGTAAAGACTTGGAACAAATCTGGACTTAGGTTTTGACCATAAGTAATATTTGAACCTTCTACTGAATTAATTTTGTCAATTTCTTTTTCAATTAAATTTGTAAAGTCATCTAGGTCAATCCCTAAATCTTTATAAAAGTTCGCCCCAAAACTATTAGGTTGAACAAAAATTCGCCATAAATGTGGAACTTCAATCACTTGGTGATGACGAACTTGCGCAATTTGTTGCGCTGAACCAAGTGCTTCTTGCATCGTTGTTGTCATTTTTTCGATGTCCATAAAAACACCTCATTTCGATTTCATAGTTCGTAGTGATTATTATCTTTTTCTCACTACATTCTAATTATAACGCATTGGTCAGTATTGGTCAAACTTTTTAACTCGTTTTTTTGACTTATTTTCCGTAAAAAAATTACTGACAGCGTCGTCAGTAATTTATTTCAATCGTTGTGTCAATTCACTTGCTTTTCCTTCGATAATTTTATGAATCTCTTTAGCAAACTGGCTTCTTTTAATTGGACGATAACTTTTTAAGAAAGAAAAAATTGGAATTTTTATGAGTGGTTCCAATAGGCGTGCTGGAAAATAACTGCTTTTTCGTGAAGCATCATAGACAATTCCTGGAAAAACAGAAACAAATCTTGCTTTCAAACGTTTTTGACCATAATCCTCCACTTCTTTTTTAGCTTTCATATAGTCCTTCATAAAAAAAGGACCATCATTTGCTGAAATAAAAAGACATTGATTTTTTGAGTTAATTATTGTATCAATAATTATTTTTGCTGGTTGAATACTATTTTTTTCATAAGTTGTTCCCTTTGATTTACTCGGAAATAGAATTCCTACCGCATCAATCACCCAATCTGATTTTTGTAAAAGTTCTTGCCACTCCCCAGTTTCAGTTAGATTAGCAGCATGGTAAATGACTGGCTCAGCGAGATGAGCTTTAGATTTACCATTTCTTGATAAGCTGTGTAATTCATAATCTGCAACTTGAGCAAGCTCTTTGAAAATACCTTGACCAACTAGTCCAGTTCCTCCAACTATTGTAATAATCATTTGCTCACCTCACTTGCTTTTATTCCATATCCTAACATATTAAAGCATGTTTCAATAAGTACAGACTAGATATTTAAAACTAAATTAATAGACTTATCAAAGTTCTGTGTATTTCAGCTTTTTATTTTTGCTTTTATTGACTGGATATTTTTGCTCATTAATATTCAACTTTCTCTCAATAATATCAACTATATCAAGCCCCAAATCATCTGCAAACATCAGTGAATAAATGAGCACATCTGCTAACTCCTCTTTAATTCCTTCTACATTTTCTATACCTTCACTAGATGTCTTCCACTGAAATATCTCCAACAACTCCGAGGCCTCCAGTGAAATAGAAAGAGCTAAGTCTTTCGCTTCATGAAATTGTCTCCAATTCCTATCATCACGAAACTTATTGATTTTAGATATCAAAACTGAAATATCATCAGTCATATAAATCTCCCTTCTGAGATTTTAGCAGAACATCCCTAAGTTGTTCATCGACAGCATAAATATATAATCCGTTTACACCACGAGTAAGCAAGACATTTAGTTCATTTTTAAGTAATTCTAAGGATACATCAACTTTTTCACCACTATCAAATGTTCTTCTTTGAGTTGCTTTCCTATTGAAACTCGCACTAGGATCAAATACTATTTTTCCATTGGCATATTTTACTGAAGGCCCAATTATAACACCCGCATAATTTAAATCAAATCCCTGTATCGTGAAAGTTGACCCTACTTCATTAATAGTTTGAGTTTGTTCCGCCCAGGCTAAATTTGCAGTTTTCCTATCTTTAGGAAGTTGTAAGTTCCAAGGCAAGTTCAAACCTTGTGTCTCCACGTTCCAATATTCTCCATTATTTGTTTTTTTACTAGAATAAGGCCAATCAAATGTTGCTAAGAGTCTTGACAAACCACTTCTTTTTGTACGCGCCTTCTCTTTTATGGCTTTATACAAATCTGTTGGTGAATCAAATATTTTTAGGTCATAACTAAGATCTTCTGGTATATTTTTCACCAATTGATTATCAATTAGATTTCTAATCCAAAATATAGTTTCCTCGGATGCATTAATACGTAGTTGTGCTCGTAAATCAAAGTGTGCATTTGCTATATTTAATAAATCTAGATATTTTGTTTTTTCTACATACTGCTCTCTAGATAGCACTTGATTTTTATCAAACACTGCAACAACGATTTTTGCACGCTTCAGTATATCATACAACTGATTTTTACCTTGATACGCTTGCTTACCTTCTGTCCATAATAAATGCGCTTCGTCAATTAATACAATATCAACAGGTTCTGATTCTGAAACTGTACGTATAAATCGAGTAGGTTTTGAAACAACTTCAGGGTTGATTTTTGTCATCCCCAACCGCTCGGCAAGTTGTTTATATACCTTAAACTGCTGTTCATGATTAACTAAAAGGCGGATATCTTTACCATAATATTGGATGTTCTTATATTCTTCAGTTAAACTTTCAGATTGTCCTATCTGGAAAAGCTCATTAAACAAAGAACTAAGCAAGACGGTTTTCCCTGCCCCTGCCTCCCCTTCTACCAAAATCAGTTGGTGCTTTTGATTGATGCTAATTAATGACTCGATTTTCAAAGCGATTTGATCTCTAATTTTTAACTGCTCTTCTTTAAGTTTATGAAATGGACTTGCTTTAAAAATAGCTGAATTTTGTATCTCTTTTTCAGAATGAAATAATTGAATCTTACTTTCAGAGAGTGTATTCCAAATCTTAGAGAAAATTTCGCCTAGTTCCTCTACTGGAAAATATTCATTTTGCTGATTTGTTCTCCTATTAGTTATCTCAACATTATTTTGACTTGATAAATAGTGAATCAATTTATTTTCGATATCCATTGTTAAGGATTTATTAAAATGCTCATGAGCAATAATATACATTCTGGAAGAACTCGATTTTTCAAATTCTTCGAAGTCTTCCCGATTTTGTACATCAGCTAAAATATGTTGTTTTGTCCTGCTATATATATTATTAGTTTCTCCGACATAAACTTTATAATTATTCCTTGATTTTTCATCATTTATGATGTAGACAGTCGGATAAAAAGTGATAAATTTTTCATGATTAACTTCTAATTTTTCCTTAAGCGTTGTTTGAAATTCTCTATTATAAGGAATATCATAAATTATTGGTTGAAGAGTCTCTCTCATATATTTCCAGTCTCCACAGTGCATAAATTTTTTTAATTTCTTCTCATAATTATAACACATCAAGCCATTATCTTCATCATATACCAAGCTAAATAGTACACATATAAATAACAAAAATCTACGGAACTTATTCCATAGATATAAAACTATATTTCTAGTTTTTCATTTCACGCTATTTTTCTCTAAAGATTCCAAATAGTCAGCTTCATAATCATACAGCGGTGTTGGATATTCGCCATCAAAATAGGACAAGCAAAGTTTATCATGACCAATCGCCTCGACAAGTCCTGTCTGGCTGAGATAGGTCAGACTATCTGCTCCGATCGCTTCTCTGATTTCATCAGTCGTGTGTGTGGCTGCGATGAGTTCGTCACGGTCTTGTATGTCAATGCCATAAAAGCAAGGATATTTGAGGGCGGGACTGGCGATTGCCACATGAACCTCAGCTGCGCCTGCGTCTTTGAGCAGTTTGACAATGCGACGGCTGGTTGTCCCACGCACAATACTATCATCCACCATAATGACGCGTTTCCCTTCTACAACACCTCGAACAGCACTTAATTTCATGCGAACGCCTTGTTCACGAAGTTCTTGAGTCGGTTGAATGAAGGTTCTTGCCACATACTGATTTTTAATCAGGCCCATTTCGTAGGGCAAGCCTGATTCTTCAGCGTAGCCTGATGCGGCACTGAGTGATGAATTAGGCACACCAATGACAATATCAGCATCAATTTGGGCTTCTTGGGCTAAAATTTTGCCTGATCGTTTTCTGGCAGTATGAACATTAACTCCAGCGATATTACTGTCAGGACGGGCAAAATAGATGTATTCCATTGAACAAATGGTCATGTTGGTGCTGTCCGTAAATTGGTCCACATGAATGCCGTCGTCATTAATTTCAATGATTTCACCGGGTTGAACATCTTGAATCCAAGTGGCACCAACGACATCAAAAGCACAGGTTTCTGAGGCCACAACGAGCGCACCATTGCTCATTTTTCCGATTGAGAGTGGTCGAAATCCATTAGGATCAAGGGCTGCGACAATTGAGTTTTCAGTCATAATGAGATAGGCAAAGCCACCTTTGACCGTATTGAGCGCTTCTTTGACTCTGCCCATAAATTCTGGATGATGACTACGGCGAATCAAGTGCATGAGAATTTCCGTGTCTGAATTACTGGAGAAGATCGCTCCAGATTTTTCAAGTTCACAGCGCAATGATTGGGCGTTGGTTAAATTTCCATTGTGGGCAAGACCGAGCGCTCCGTCATGAAATTCAAAGTGAAAAGGCTGAATATTATTGATATTTGCTGAACCAGCCGTGGCATAACGGACGTGTCCAATGGCTTCTGAGCCTGTCAGCTCTTCCAAATCTTTTTCATCACGGAAAACTTCTGTGACCAGACCCAGACCACGATGACGATTGAGTTTGCCATTATTATTGACCAAAATCCCTGCACCTTCTTGCCCGCGATGTTGGAGCGCATGAAGTCCAAAATAGGTCAGGCGAGCGGCATCAGGATGTCCCCAAACACCGAAAAGTCCACATTCTTCATTTAAAGATTTTTTTTCAAAATGCGCCCAGTCTTGCTCAGTAAATGTTGCGCTTGTCATTTCATCAGACATGGGAGGGCTCCTTCGTAAATGCTGACGGCGTCGTCAGTAGCAATGGTCAGGTCATTAATTTTAATGACGGCGTCGTCAGTGACTTTTCCGATTACTTCGCCACTGACCGAACTTTCCGTCAGTAATTTTTCAAAAGCTGCTTGGTTTTCTGGCGAAATTGAGAGTATAAAGCGACCTTGCGTTTCTGAGAATAATTGGGCATTGGTTAAATCAACTTTCACATCAACGCCTAAGCCATTTGCAAAAGCAGATTCAGCTAGAGCAATCGCCAATCCTCCTTCTGCCAAATCATGTGCTGAGCTGACCAATCCGTCAGTAATGGCTTTTAAAACAAAGTCTTGATTGATTTTTTCAGTTTCTAAATCAAAATCAATTCTTCCAGAAATTTCGCCTGTCAGCATTTTTTGAAGTTCAGAACCTGAAAAATCATCAAAGGTTTGACCAACCAAAACAATCAAATCACCCGCTTTTTTAAATTCTTGAGTGGTGATATTTTTGACATCTTCAATCAAGCCCACCATTCCAATCATCGGTGTAGGTAAAATAGCTGAACCGTTTGTTTCATTGTAAAGACTAACATTTCCTGAAATAACCGGTGTATCAAGAGCCAAACAAGAACGTGAAATTCCGTCAGCCGCCGTTGTTAATTCCCAAAATTGTTCTGGTTTTTCCGGATTTCCAAAGTTCAAACAGTCCGTAATCGCGAGCGGTTTTCCACCAGAGGCCACGATATTACGAGCCGCTTCAGCAACGGCGATTGCCCCGCCTTTTTCCGGATCAAGATAGAGATAGCGCGCGTTACAGTCCGTTGTCATCGCAAGTGCTTTGTTCGTGCCACGCACGCGTAAAACTGCGCTATCTGAGCCTGGTGCAACAACAGTATTGGTCATCACGCGCGAATCATAAGTTTCATAAATTGATTTCTTGCTGGCAATGGTTGGTTGAGCCAAAAGTTTTTTGAAAATGTCACTGACCGCGCTGTCAGTAATTTCTGGAAGATATTTTTCGCTGTCAGTAAATTTTTGAATTCGCTCAGGAACTTTTGCCTCACGGTAATAAGTTGGAGCATCTTCCGCCAATGAATCAACTGGAACATGAGCCACCATTTCCCCTTTATGATAAAGCGTATAAAAGCCGTCATCAGTCACTTGCCCAATATTCACAGCATCAAGGTCGTATTTTTTAAATAAATCAATAATTTCTTGTTCATGTCCTTTTTTGACACAAAGCACCATACGCTCTTGTGACTCAGACAACATCATTTCATAAGGAATCATGCCTGTTTCACGCTGAGGCACATTATCCAAGTTAAGACGCAGGCCTGACCCAGCTTTTGAAGCCATTTCTGATGTAGATGACACCAATCCAGCTGCTCCCATATCTTGAATTCCGACTAAAATATCGCCATGATTTTGGATGACTTCAATACAAGCTTCAAGCAATAGTTTTTCCATAAATGGATCACCGACTTGAACCGCTGAACGTTGTGTTTCTGAACCAGAACCAAATTCTTTAGAAGCAAAAGATGCCCCATGAATGCCGTCACGTCCTGTTTTCGCTCCGACATAAAAAATAGAATTCCCTACACCTTTAGCTTGTCCTTTTTGGATGTGTTTATGTTCAATCAAGCCCACACACATGACATTCACCAAAGGATTTCCAGCGTATGATTCATCAAAAGCTACTTCGCCACCAACCGTCGGAATGCCAATACAGTTGCCATATCCCGCAATCCCAGCTGTCACTTGGTCCACAATATGACGGGTTTTACCATTGTCAATTGGCCCAAAACGTAAACTATCCAAAATGGCAATCGGCCGAGCTCCCATTGAAAAAATATCACGAATAATCCCACCAGAACCTGTCGCTGCACCTTCATAAGGTTCAACGTAAGAGGGGTGATTATGAGATTCAGCTTTGAAAACAACCGCCAAATCATCACCAATATCCACAACCCCAGCTCCTTCACCAGGTCCCATCAAGACTTGTGGCCCAGTCGTCGGAAATTTTTTTAAGACCGGTTTTGAATTTTTGTAGCAGCAATGTTCTGACCACATCACGGCATACATCCCCGTTTCCGTAAAGTTTGGCAAACGGCCATCAAGAATCTCATCCTTGATTTTCAAATATTCTTCATCCGTCAGTCCCCACTCACGGTAAATTGCAGTATTCTGAATTTGCTCAGGACTCAGTTCGATTGTCATCATTTTCTCCAATTTTTCATTTTTGAGGAAAATTTTATATCATTAGTAATTTTAAAAAGTATGGGAAGTTATTTGGAATGCTACATTCCTTGTCAAAATATAAACTGTTTTCATATTCTAACTAACTTTCGAAAACACAATGTTGCTATTTAAACATAAAATCTCCTTGATAGAACTAATTTTACCCTGATTGTTTGGAAATAAAAAGTCCCAATAGGACTTTTTTTATATTATTCAAATGATTGTTCGGAAATGCTCAATTTACTTTTTCTCATTTTTACCCCAAAAATCACTAGGTAATTTATCTTTATCAATCCAAATAAATTCGAGCCCAATATGATTATCAGCATCTTTGAATTTAGTCAATCTTATCGCGTTAATTTCAAGCTCAGCCAATCTATTATAAGTCAGAACTTCAAAAGGTTTCAATCTAAAAAGTTCTCGAAGAATCCAATGACCCAAAATAGTTTGTTTGTTCACAGATTGAATAGCTTTTCCATTATCTTGATCTGGTAAATAGGCTTCTAATTTGTTTCCCGAAGGTAAAAATTCTAAAGTAAATTTTAATTCTTCCTTAGACCTAACATACTTCCATGCACCTTTTTCATTTTGTTTCAGTTCACCATATCCTGTTCCAAAAAAATCAATATGGGAATCATGAAAGTTCTTGGAATCTGGAATTGGAATATAAATTTCATCAGCTGGACGATAGAGAAGTTTCTGACACTCATTATATAACTCTGGAATTGAAAGTTTTTCAATTTTTTTCATGAAGTCTATTTTTATTTTATTTCTCTCACGTTTTTGTTCCGACGTACGCCAAGCATTAGAATCTAAAAGAACATGATTTAGTGTTTCAACAATCCAAGAAATATTTTCAATCATTTTATACTTATTTTGAATTTTTTCAATACTCTTTTTCCGCTGTTTTTTTCCAACTTTTGAAGCTCCATTAAATGAATTAAAACCTGAATTTTCTTCGACATTAATTAACCAAGAAACAGATGAATCAATAGTAAGTGCTACATCATTTTCTCGCTCCTCTATCTCTTGATATTCTTGTCCCATTTCAGCAAAAAATTTAAACGGATTGTCAATATATTTAATATCCCACTCTTCAAGTTTTGCCTTGTCAAATTTCATGAAAAGCTGGCTATCTGCTTCTGCATAAATATATTCATGTTTTCCATCATGAAATTTAAAATTCGTTGGTTTATTTTTAGTTGTACAACCATCAATAATAATATTTTCAATATCAATAGAGTAATAAGGAGTTTCACCTACAAAAATCTGTGGATTTTGTCCTGAAGCAGATGGGAGCAAATAATGATAAACCGCTTCCACACCCACTTCCGAAGCATCAAACCCCTTCAAATTTGCTTTTGAAGATTCAATACGCTCATTACGTAATCTCGATATTTCAATAGCTAGCTTTTTATATAACGGTTCATTAATTTTGTCAATTTCTACTTTTGTCTTATTGATAGAATTATTTGTAATCTCATTAAATATAGCACGCCAACCTAAGGAAGTTTGCTGCGATTTAAATTGAGCAATTTTTTGAGCCCCCGAATTTATCCCAAATGATTTTAGACCAACAAGATACTTGTGGTTTTCGTCAACAATAACCGAAGCATCAAATGAAGTATTTTTTACATCTTCTCCCACAGCGCTAAAACTGTGCTGAAAAACAGTTTCTTGAAATTTTGAATTGACAATCGGGGCAACCTTTGTATGAACGCTGTCGATTGATTTACTATCATCTTCCGATTCTATTTTTTGATTAAAAGCCTCGCTAAGACTAGCAAAACTTGTTATCAACTTCTTATAATATTGCTTTTCATTAATAGGCAAATTGTCCCACATAGTCATCAAGAAACCTCCAGCAGATAGTTTTTACGGTTATAGAGTAATATAAAAATCTCTATATCCATTTTTTTGAATCATTTTTAAATATTCCTCTTCATCTACAACATTTAATTTATGCTTTTCTGAATACTTGTTTAAAAGATCTGTAGAACTAAATTGTTCAACAAAATAGCTTTCTCCTTCTAACTTTCCATTCATCTGAACTCTAAAAAGAGCAGTCGCACCATCAATATTAGTGGGTTTTACATTTTTTGATGTTTCATCAAGCGCAGTTGCTATATTATTAGCAATACGCTCAATCACAGGAACAACTACAGAATTTCCAGCCTGCTTATACAGAGCACCATTGGAAAGATTTTTAGGTAATTTAAAGTCCTGAGGAAATCCCTGAACATTAAACGTTTCCCTCGGTGTTAATTTTCTGATTCCATGTTCAGTCTTTATTAATGGGACATTGTGTCCCCCAGTCCCCATGTTCGCGGTAAGAGTTGGGACGACCCCACTTTTATTTTCACGAACATATTGTCTTCGCCATTGGTAAATAGAATCCTGAGACGTAACTTCTAGCTCTAATTTTTCATAGAAAGGTTGCTTTCCCATTCTGTAATAATACTTCTCATCTTTTTCTTCCTGAAAATCAATGACGTCCGAAAGTCTCTTGGTTAATTTTTTTTCCTTTGGAAATTCAAAAAGTTCAAATGCTTTTTTATCCGCAAATCCCACAATATATATACGTTCCCGATTCTGAGGAACATTTCCATAATCTTTTCCGTTTAACACTTTCCATTTTATATGGTAGCCGTTTAATGTCAATTTTTCTCGAATAACCCGAAATGTGTTACCGTGATCATGAGTGACCAAATTTTTTACGTTTTCAATAAAAACAGCTCGTGGCTGATGTTTTTTTATAATACGTTCCAGTTCAAAAAATAAATCTCCACGCTCATCATCAAAACCACGACGATATCCCGCAATAGAAAAAGCTTGACACGGAAACCCACCAACTATTAAATCTGTATCCAACAAGCGAGAATCTATCTCTGTGTCAGTATCAGTATCAACAACGTGAATATCTCGACGATCAAGCTTTGCACTAGGAAAATTCAAAGAAATGGTCTCCTGTGCATTTTTGTCGAATTCATTGATGAACACCGAACTGAACTTTTTGGTATTTTCAAACCCCAAATCAATGCCACCGACACCCCCAAAGAAACTTGCTACGGTGTACGGAGCACTTACAGTTACATTGTTTTCAGTCATGAAATCAATCTCCTTATTTAATTTTATCTAATTATTATACTAAAATTTTTTAAAAAAAGTAGCTCACAACTTCTACTTTCCAACCATAATAAACCATAATAAAAAGAACACTCCACTGCACCCCTATATCAAGTTATTTAACTTTCCCTTTTCTAAGATCAATTCTAGCAACCGGTTTTAGATTTTTTGCATTGATAATTTTATCAATGACTGAAAAACGAGGTCTTCGTTTTTGAATTTGTTAATCACCTACTGTTTGAATTCTATTTACTTCAATACCTTTCAACATAGTTGAGACTAACTCAGTATCAAAAAATATTTCATCGTCTTTTTGATTTAATCGAGCAAAATATAACTTATCAAAATTTTCATTTGGTGAAAACGATATCAAATCGCTTTCCCAATTGGATGTTGCTTTTAATTCTATGATTTCTGAAGTTTGCGGATTTTTTACATCTCCCGCTGTTCCTTTATTTAGATCAAATTTAAGTGCATTACAAAGCATGGCTTCCGTAATTGTTTCAGGAATATTTACAGCACGATTATAACTATTTTTTATAACAGCATTTAAATCTCGCCATAAAAAAATATGCGTTTATCTCATCATCAAATCTGGCTTTATCAATTTTAATCAAATCATATTGAACTTTTCTAACCATATTTTATTGTGGGGCATTCCAAAATATTATATCATATCAAAAGATTAAAAATGCGCACAAACTTGGACGCATTTTTTTCATTTCTAAGATCATACTTCTACAAAATTATTCAAAATACTAGCAAACAATTTTCTTCCGTCAACGCCACCAAGCAGTTCTTCCATGGCCCGCTCAGGGTGAGGCATCATCCCAAGCACATTTCCTTCTTTATTGACAATTCCAGCAATATTTTCAACTGACCCATTAGGATTTTCGTCAGCATAAGTGAAAATAATTTGCCCATTTGCTTTAAGTTCAGCAAGCTGAGCTTCGTCAGCAACATATTGACCCTCACCGTGCGCAATTGGCAAATGAATGATTTCATCTTTGCTGTATTCAGTCGTAAAATTGGTTTGATGATTTTCAACTTTAAGGGCTTGCCATTTGGATACGAATTTCAAACCTTCGTTGCGAATTAACACCCCTGGTAAAAGTCCAGATTCAACCAAAATTTGAAAGCCGTTGCAAGTGCCAAAAACAGGTTTTCCTTCTTTAGCCAAACGCTTGATTTCCGGCATAATATTGGCAAATGACGCAATCGCACCACAGCGTAAATAATCACCATAAGAAAAGCCCCCTGGAATCAACACTCCGTCAAAACCTGCAAGCGACTGCTCATCATGCCAGACAAATTCTGCCTCAGCTCCCATAACATCACGAATGGCCCAGAGCAAATCAAAATCACAATTTGAACCTGGAAATTGAATGACTGCAAATTTCATTAATTAGCTCCCTCGCTTTGTTCATTCAAAATTTCAACTTTATAAGTTTCCATATTTGGATTGGCCAGCAATTCGTTGGCAATTTCAATGGCTTTTTCTTTAGCAAGCTCAGCATCTGCATCAAAATCAAAATCGAAAAATTTTCCAACATTTAATTCTGTAACTTCTTGATAACCCATTTTATGAGTTGCTGCTTGAATCGCTTGGGCTTGAGGGTCGAGAATTGAGGCTTTATAAGCCACGTAAACACGTACTTTAGTCATTTTTTGCAATATCCTATCTCTCTATTTTGTTTTTTCAAGTAATGTCAAAACTTCAGTATAAGTTTCAATCAAATCGCCAATATTACGTCGGAAAACATCTTTGTCCATGTGTTTTCCGTCAGCAGACCAAAGTCTTGACGTATCAGGGGAAATTTCGTCCGCCAGAATAATTCTTCCATCAGCAAGACGACCAAATTCAAGCTTGAAATCAACCAAAGTCAAGCCAATTTCCGCCCATATTTTTTTCAGAATCTCATTGATTTTACGCGTTTCACGCTTTAAAAATTCAATCTCTGCATAAGTTGCAATGTTCAGGAATCTAACATGTTCATCATTAATAAATGGGTCATCTAAAGCATCATCCTTATAGTAAAACTCAACAATTGGTTCTTGTAAAACAATCCCTTCTTCAAGACCAAATCGTTTGGCAAAAGAACCAGCAACAACATTTCGCAAAACAACTTCTAAAGGAATTATGGAGACTTTTTTATTCAATTGTTCGGTTTTTGATAACTTTTCTATGAAGTGTGTTTCTAAACCTTCAGCATTTAATTTTTCAAAAATTAAGGAAGTGATTTGATTATTCAAAGCACCTTTACCTGCAATCTCTTCTTTACGCGCACCATTTAATGCGGTCGCTTGATCACAGTATTCCACCCAGACGACCGCTTCATCGTCTGTCTTATACAGTTTCTTTGCTTTTCCTTCATAAAGTAATACCGTTTTATTCAAAACTCTCTCCATCCTTCACTTGCTTTTCTTTACAATTTCATTCTAATCTACTCCCAGCAATAAAAAAAGCTCTAGCGGTAAATGCTAAAGCTTTTCTCTCTAATTGTTCGGTTTTTCTGTATGTTGTTAAAAAGTTCATCTGAGTTTTATTCAAGAAATAACTTCTCTTTAAAGCACATCATTTTCCAAATAGAGTACGTTTTTACCTTGTGCTTCCGCATAAGTAATCTCCTCTGCCACAGCTTTGCCGATATAGCCTGCTTTATTGACAACAAATATCGCCTCTGATATTTCTATCTTTTTAAAATGCGCTTTTCGTAAAAGAGCAAGTTCAGAAGACGAATAAGTACTCAATGCGCGCGTAGGATATACGATCGTGAGGACACAATAACCTGCTAACGTCAAACGCTCCGCTTGTTCCTTTAATTCATCAATAAATTTCAAACTTCCACAAACTGTGATTACTTTCATACTCGTACCTCTTAGAGCGTATTATACCACTCATCAGAAACTTCTTCTAACCAAACTGCTTCTCCCGCGGTAATGGCCACATGACTGAACCAGCTATCTTTTGTCGCTCCATGCCAATGTTTAACTCCTGCATGAGTAACAATCGTATCGCCCGCATGTAAAAATTGGGCCTCCTTACCCTCTTCTTGATACCATCCCTCACCAGCTGTAACCAATAAAACTTGATAACCGTCTTTATGAATATGCCAATGATTACGACAGCCCGGCTCAAAAGTCACATTTCCCACACCAAAGGGCAAGTCCTTATCTGCAATCATTCCTTCTAAATAAGATTGGCCAGTAAAATAAGCACCATAAGGATTTTTTTCTCCCTGAGGAAAAATAAGGGCATTATCTAATTCTTTTTTATTCATTTCATTCTCTCTTTTCTAATCAATCTGCTGATAACGCATTACCTTTAGGCGCAGTTGATATTTTTCTCTCAATTCAGCAATCTTTGCCATCATCGGACTTTTATGATGAAGATCAATTGCTTCCTGGTTTTCCCATTCATCAATCAATAGAATTGCTTGTTGATTATCCAAAGGAACAAAATATTCATAACGTAAATTTCCACTTTGTTGACGGATTTTATCGACGAGTCCAGAACTGACCATTTCATCAGCAAAAAGGCGGGTATTCTCCCCCTCACCTTGGTACAAAATGTTGACCGTAATTGTCATAGCTTTCCCCTCTTATTCCCAAATTTCTTTAGCCATATTAAAAGCCGACCAAGCCTTTGGCCACCCCACATAAAAGCTCAGATGCGTAATTATTTCTGAAATTTCTTCCTGACTTATTCCATTTTCTTTTCCTTTTGCCATATGAAAATTTAATTGTTCAAAATTTCCACCAGCAATCAAAGCTGTAATCGTAATGACACTACGTTCATGTGCTGAAAGTTCTTTTTCACGACTCCAGACTTCTCCAAAAAGAATATCGTCATTTAATTCAGCAAATTTTGGGGCAAATTCTCCAAGTTGTTCCTGTCCTGCGGTTTGTTTTTCCATTTTAACCTCCAATTTTCTTCAATTTTCAAGGCATTCTATCTTGTGCTTTTTCCAAGTTCCTTCAAAAATTTTAGCCGCATCACTGTCGGTCTAAAATTTTTCTCCCAAGCAGGGTCCCAGCTCTGACCCGCACGTTGTCGATAAGAAGCAATAAATTTATCAATATTTTCTTTATCTGTCACAGGTTCAAATTCCACTTGATAGACTTTCCCGTCAATGTGAATTTGACCCTTACGTGAAAGCATTGCCGAATTCCACCAACTTGATACCGTTCCGCGACCTGCCGCTACCGCTAAATCATTATCAATATAAGCAAACCAAATCCAAGCAGGGCGATGTTCTTGCGGGTCTGGGCTAATATAAATATCTTGTAACTTAGAAAATTTCTTTACATCAATTTCCATTTTTTCTCCTTTTCTTACCAAGGTTGTGTTGTAGGTCCAACTGTAAACTCGCTGACGTTTACGTCTTCAGGTTGTTCAAGCGCAAAAGCAACAATCCGCGCAATTGCCTCTGGACTAATCCCATATTGTTCATAAAGAGCTGTCATTCCTTCTGCTGCTTCTTTGTCGGTGATTGTATTCAGTAACTCCGTATTTATAGCAGCCGGATAAATCGTCGCTGTCCGAATATGCGTTCCTTCTTGAGCAGATTCCATGCGGAGTACCTCCATTAATTCACGAACCGCCCATTTTGTTGCGCCATAAACACCACCATTGGGATATGCTTTTAGGCCAGCAACTGAACTCGTTGTGATCACATGTCCTGATTTTTGAGCTGTAAATTCAGGCAGTACAGCAGCGAGTCCATTAAGTACACCTTTTAAATTAATATCAACCATGGCCTCCCATTCTTCTACATGAAGAGCTGATAAAGGGGAGCTTGGCATGATTCCTGCATTCAAGAAAATCGCATCAATTTTCCCAAAATTTTCTTTCGCGTAGTGCACCAACTTTTTACTATCTTCTGGATTAGTTACATCTGTCACTTGATAGATTGCTTGGCCACCAGCCTTTTTAATTTTATCAGCCAATTCCTGCAAACGATTTTCACGTCTTGCTGCTAGTACAATTTTGGCTCCTTTTTTAGCAAGTAATTCAGCAGTTGCTTGGCCAATACCACTTGATGCTCCTGTGATTAAGACGACTTTGTTTTCAATATTATTTGACATTTTTTTCTCCATTCATTTTTTAACTTGTAAATTTATTATATTCCTTGAAGTCCACTTCAAGTCAAGCGAAAAGTATTTTTTAAATGCACATTATAAAAAAATCCGCTTTAACAAGCGGATTTGGATTATTTTATTTTTTTATTGAAAATTAAACTATAGAAAATTAAATTCAGTACAGCTAATCCGAGGAAAAGCATAAAGACATGTTGTGTTCCAGTCGTTAAGTTATCTGCTCGCGTTGCAATTAGACTCGCAACTGCTGTCCCAGCTGAAGCAGCAAATTGGGAAGTGGTGGTAAACCAGGCATTTCCTGAAGCGGCTTGCTCATGTGGCAACTGGGCTAAACTATTCGTCATTGTCGTAGCAAAACCTGAAGATCGACCGATTGTAAAGATGATATAAAGCACAATCACACCAATCAGCGTTAAGTTTTGAGTGAAAACAGTCAATAAAATAAGGGCAACAAGGAAGATAATGTTACTGCTATAAAGAATCCCTTTAGCACCTTTTCGGTCGTAAAGTGCACCGATTGGACCTTGGGATACTGAACCGATTAAAGAGCCAGGTAACAGAGCAAAACCTGCTAAGGTACTTGAAGTTCCCAATGAAATTTGCAAGAAATTAGGAATGATAAAGTTAATACCTAAATTGGCAAATTGAAGGATACAGTAGACGATAACCGACAAAGTAAAGGTTGGACTCTTGAAAACATTAATATCGATGAAATGCAGATTGCTTGTTTTAGAACGCCAAATAAAGGCAATCAAACTCAGAATAAAGACTACAAGCCAGATTAAAGCAAGTTGCGGATTTCCTAAGGCATCCAATGCCAAAAGGGCGCTCGTCATAGCAATTGATAAAAAGATAAAGGCAATGAAGTCAAATTGCCCTGGACGTTCCTTCTTGTGATTCTCAATCGCCCACATTCCCAATGGGAAAATAATAATTGGAATAATGAGGATAAGGGCAAAAATCATACGCCAGCCAAGCGTTCCAGTCAATAGACCACCATAAGTTGGCCCAAGAGCTGGGGCGATACTCAAAATCATTCCCGCAAAGCCCATCCACACACCGACTTTAGCCCGGGGGATTTTAGTTAGGACCATATTGAACATTAAAGGAATCGCAATCCCTGTCCCGATCCCTTGAACAAGGCGACCTACCATCAAGATGGAAAAATTTGGGGAGATGAGACTCAGAATATCGCCGACGGTAAAGAAGATAAGTGCAGTGAAAAAGAGTGTGCGATCTTGAAAACGTTGGCTGATATAAGAGCTAGTAGGCATGACCAGTGCCACGACCAATAGGTAGGCGGTCGTAACCCACTGAACCGTACTTAATGGAATTCCAAAGGCTTTTTCCAGCGTTGGAAAAGTGACATTTAGGCTGGTTTCTGCGAGGATGCCGACAAAAGCGACAAGTGCCACGGCGACAATTGAAAAGCGCGTCTTCGCGCTAATTTTGTTATTTGGTGCATTTATTTCTTGTGTGTTCATTTTTACGCTTTCTGTTTATTGAAATTATTGAGAAATTTTATGACTGCTCGAACCTCTTCATCAGACAAATTCGCTAAAACACGTTGGCTGTGTTCCTGAGTAAAAGACTTGATTTCGGGTAGATATTGTCGTCCCAAATCCGTCAATTGGACAAATTTTTGGCGCGCGTCCGTAGGACTGGGGTGACGAATGATAAGAGCTCTTTTTTCCATTCGTTGCAATATCTCCGTGGTTGTAGAGCGTCTAATATTAAATTCCTGCTCAATCATCGTTTGACTTACTGCTGATGGAGCGGTCAGTACTGCTGCGTCTTGTGACTCTAAGGCATTGCCAAGAAAATCGAGAATCAGCATCTGTTGTCCCGTGAGATGAAACTGAGCTGCAAAAGCATCGACTTCTCTTACCATCTGATTAGAGGCCACTTTTAAAAGCCGACCAATGGCTTGATTATTAGTTCGCATACGAATTATTGTAACACATTAAAAGTTGTTCGTCAACGAACAAATAGGTTAAAAAAATTACTGACAGCTCCGTCAGTAATTCTGATCCGTTTTATTTCAAAGATTGGCTGCTCCTCAAGAAGCTTTAAATCAAAAGTGTTATGGGTAAGTCACCACGAGCGCTACTGTTCCGTTCGCATTATCAAAGATATATCTCACGGAAGGATTAGCCACACCTGCATCTTTAAACAACATTGTAAGTTTTTCTAAACTTGGTCTCATTTGAGATTTCATTTCATTAGCATCTGCACCACTAAGCGTTCCATAATTATCACTCAAAGTGAACGTTACAATCAAAGTATTGCCACTGACTGAAGCCTTCACATCTCGATAGGTCCCATCACTATTTGAAAGGAGGGAATTTTTATTGGAATTCATTTCATTGGCAAATTCTTGCAAGACTGGATTATTAGGCGAGTAAGGCGTCTTTGGCAGGCTCACAGCTTGCCAAGCTACGGCTTTATATCGCCAGCCATTACGAATCAAACTGTTTTCTTCATAGAGACTACCGGTATAATTGTGGGCCCCTGACATGGTGTTAGGATTATAAGCGACATAAACCGGAATTTTTCCACCAGAATAAAAGACAGGGCGTGCTCCATTATCCCAGCGCCAGCCTTTATTCACAAGGGATTGAGCTTCGTATTTACTTTTTGTGTAATAGTGATCTCCGCCTTGTGCATGTGGGTTATAGACCCGGTAAACACCTACGCCTTTGCTAGGTGCATTCCAACCGACCCCTTCATAGGCCCAGCCCGCGTTAATATCCGCTGTACGTTCGGTTGTACTCGTGGTATAAAAATGTTCACCAGTATACGGATTATATAAGCGGTAGACATTGGTATCTGCATGGACGGTCGTAGCAAGGCCGATACTAGCCCCCGCAATTAAAGTTGTCAAAAGTAATTTTTTCATAAGCCCTCCCTTTGAAAGCGTTTTTTCTTTCTGTTTGAAAACATTATATGCTTTTATAATTCTTTTGTCAACATAACATTATTAATTTTACAAAAAAATTACTGACGAAGCTGTCAGTAATCTTTTTGTTCTATTAAATCGCCAAATCAAATTTTAATTGAGGTTTGACGGGTTCATAATCAATGAGCTCGAAATCTTCAGGTTTAATTTCAAAAAAGTTGGTGCCATCAGGAACATTTAAAACTAAACGTGGTTTCTTTTCTGAGGGCGTGCGCTCTAATAGCGTCTTAGCCTGTTCAAATTGATTATCGTAGATATGTAAGTTATTAACAAAGTAAAAGAACTTCCCAATTTTCCAAGAAAAATGTTTGGCAAGCATCATTTGTAAGGCAACATACTGCATCGCGTTGATATGATGAGCTACCAACATATCATTGGAGCGCTGGATGAGTGTCGCATCTAGATAAATCTCCCCATCGGCCTCTCTGCGCACATCAAACATGGTTTGGAAGGCACAAGGTAAAAGCCCTTCTGTCTCCTCAAAATCTTCGTATTGCCATAGATTGATGATATTACGACGGTTCCATGGATTTTTACTTAAACCTTCCAATAATTTTCCGATAATATTATATTTTTTGACGGTTGCCCCATAACGTTGACCGATTGTTCCATCGCCAATCCCCCATTCGGCCCAATATTTAACCCCATATTTTTCTTCAAGCACAGCAAGCTCACTGGTCTGATCTTGGTAAATCCACATCAACTCTTTGATTGCTGATTTGATGGGGATAGGTCGCAAAGTCGTAATCGGAAATTCTCCTTTTTGCAAATCATAAGTCACAAATGAACCTGTAATATACTTACTGTTTGCCGTTTTACCATCCTTATACTTCGGGCGCGCATTTTCAGAAAAAACACCTGTTTCCAAAATGTTTTGGATATTTTGTTTAAAGATTTGATCTGCGTAAGTCATAAAATTTCCTTTATTTTTTATTTCTTTTAATTATAACACACTCTACAAAACAGGTAAAATCTACCTTCTAAAAGGGAACGTTTTTGCCATCTTTCACTTCTTGTACTCGCGAAGTGCTCTTTTTGATATCGCTTTCTTTAAAAGTTGAATGATCCTTGTGGTTAAGCTATTCTTACTTCAATTCAATATTATATTTAGGAATAATATAAATTTTTGCATTAGGATTTTAGTTGAGCCAAAATAAAAAAATTGATATACTTTGTTTAGCGCTTACATAAAGACTCCGGTTTCTTTACTTTATAAAAAATTAAGAAAAGAGGTAAAATCTATGAAAAAAATCTTAGCAGGTGTAGCCATCACAACTTCGGTATTAGGAGCAGCCTTATTTACTCAAACACCTAAAGTAGCAGCACATGGCTATGTACAATCGCCCCCTGCACGAGCTTATCAAGGGAAACTAGATTTTGATAGCCAAGGTTGGACAGCAGCTCTTAGCTTATACGGGAATGTCATTACAAATCCACAAGGTCTGGAAGCCGACAAGGGTTATCCTCAAGCTGGTCCTGCTGATGGTCGCATCGCTTCTGCTGATGGTGCTGTGGGAGACTTTGTACTTGATAATCAAACCAGCACTCGTTGGAAGAAAACAACCATCAATTCTGGTCCGAACCTGTTTACTTGGCGCTATACCGCATCACACAAGACAGCGAAATGGCACTACTATATGACAAAAACAGGCTGGGATCAAAATGCCCCACTAAAACGAGCTGATATGGAACACATCGGAACAATTGACTACAATGGTGGAAATGCTTCTGCTAATCCGACCCATAGCGTTACAGTGCCAACCGACCGTACAGGATATCATGTCATCTTAGCCGTTTGGGATGTAGATGATACAGATAATGCTTTCTACAACGTGATTGATGTCAACGTTAATACTAAAAGTAATACCTACGGCCCAATCCTATAAAATAAAAAAACCAGTGGATTCACTGGTTTTTTTGATTAACTCATATTCAAGATTTAGCCAACCCTTCAGCACCTTCGGTTAGATGATTCCGCCAACCCCTGGTCCAAAAAGTTTACTGTTACTTATCGCTTGATAAAATTCATTGACCTTTGGAGTCAAATTATAGCGTAAAGCAAGTGGGCGCAATTGTGCTTCTAAGCGAGCGAGTTCTTGACCGAGCGGTCGCCCTACTTCAATCCGTTGCTTTGTGGTTAACAAGCAAGACCTTTCCCAATCACGAATATGCCGATCTAAAATGAGATTATAAAGGGCATTGAGCGCCTTTTCTTGATCCATTATTTCATTCATAGCTCATTATCGCACGCTTCGTTCACTTCTGTCAATTGAGTTGACTTGCACCCCTTTATTTTTTTAAAATTCTTTTAGTCAATTTAATATTGGGATAGTTTTTAATAATTCGTCGTAAGTTATAGTGACGCCACTTAAGCGGATGATCGTTCAAGAATTGGAGTACTTTTTGACGGTTAGGGCGTGGTGCCCGATTCGTAAACAACTGTTTCAGACGAAATTCTTTTACTGCTGCATTCTCTTGGTCAGAGTCATCAATCAAATCACGCACTTCTTTCTTGGTCGAAACCGTGAAAATAAAGGTTGAGACAAGATCTGTCAAGAAAATCAGAAGAATCAGCCAAGGTCCAATTCCCTTTGTAGCTTCAATAAAATCTCCAATCGCATTTTGTATCACAGGATTAATCCCCTTAATCAAGACAAGGCAGCCTATCCCCCAAAAAAGTGAGACAGGGACCGCAACACGGCCTTCAATATTAAAGGGCAAACTTGAATAATCCCAGAGTTTCATATTGAAAAAACGTTCAAGAAACCAACTCCCAATAAACTCAATTACCGTAACAATCACAAGAGAGTTAAAATATAAGGTTAGTAAACTCCCTGAATCAGGGACTAATAATAAGACCGCTACTACACCAAAACCATAAACCGGACAATAAGGACCTAATAAAAAGCCTCGAAAAACGAAACGCCTATCTTTTAATGAACAATAAAAAGTCTCCCATAGCCAACCAATAACTGAATAGACTATAAAAGTCATCACGAGTGTCATAGTTTCCTCCTAGTATTTTATAAATACCATTATAACATCCTTTCGTGAGACTTTCCTTTGCTTATAAAAAAAACAGGATAGACCCTGTTTTTTTGTAAGCATTAAAGGCTTTTAAGTTTTCCACGAAATGCATCAATCGACTGATAACCTTTTTGAGCCATGATTTCTTCAAGCTCTCGGGTAATCCGTTCAAAGATTGCTGGTCCTTCTTGGTGTAGTGCCGTACCGATTTGTAAAAGACTAGCTCCACAAAGCAAGTGTTCGAAGGCATCTTGACCTGTTACTATCCCACCCGTACCAATAATTTTAATTTCTGGTTTGAGGCGAGTATAAAAAGCCCGTACATTTGCCAAAGCGGTAGGTTTGATATATTGTCCACCTAAGCCCCCAAAACCATCTTTAGGCTTTATGACCACTGCTTCTGTATCGGGGTCAATGAAAAGCGCATTCCCAACGCTATTTACAGAGTTGACATAGGTAAGAGGGAATTGATTTAAAATTTCAGCCATCGTATCAAAATGAACCAAATCAAAATAAGGAGGTAATTTAATTCCAAGTGGTTTTTTAAAGAAACTAAAAACTTCTTTTAGGAGTGCCTCGGTTGCTTCAAAATCGTAAGCCAGTTGGGGTTTACCCGGTACATTGGGACATGACAGGTTCAACTCAGTAATCCCATCAAACGCACTTTCTTGAAGTTTTTGGAGCAACTCGATATTTTCTTTAGCACTCATTCCAGCGACAGAGAAAAAGAGGGGACCTTTTATAGAAGTGTCTTTTTGCTTTTCTAGGACATACTCCAAGTAATAATCAAAACCTAGGTTGGGAAGCCCCATCGAATTGATACTCCCCAGACTTAAATCTACATAACGAGGCTCTGGGTTTCCTGCACGTTTTTCAAGTGTTGAACTCTTAGTAATCACGGCTCCTGCTTGGGACTGTAATAACTCGTCTAACTCTTGGGTCGTCATACAATGAACACCGGAAGCGTTCATTAAAGGATTAGAAAATTCATAGTGAGCGAATGTGGTTTTGAGCGTCAAAAGGGGCACCTCTTTTCTATTTTTATATATTCTATCATAAAATAGTTTATTCTTTAACCTTAAAGGGTAAACTTTGTTATCAATTGACGAGACAAACCTCATCTTTGTCCTCTCTTATCATGTTATAATGAAATAAATGAGTGCACCCAACTCAGAAAGGAGTCTACGATGAGTACAGAACGCGCTATCTTTGCAGGAGGATGTTTTTGGTGTATGGTTGAGCCTTTTGAGACACGTCCAGGTATTATTGCCGTAACCAGCGGTTATACTGGGGGCAATGTGGAACATCCTACTTATGATGAGGTTATCTCAAAGGCAACTGGACATACCGAAGCCGTAGAGATTTTATTTGACAACTCTATCATTACTTATAATGAATTACTAGAAATCTACTGGACTTTAATTGATCCAACCGATGCTGATGGTCAGTTCTATGACCGTGGCGCCAACTACCGACCCGTCATTTTTGTAGACGGTAGGGAACAACGCTTAGCTGCTCAGACCAGTAAACAAGCCTTGGAACAATCAGGGGAATGGGATAAGCCAATTGTTGTGCCTATTGAAGAAGCGAAAACTTTTTGGCCTGCCGAAGAATATCATCAGCAATTTTATAAAAAAGATCCTAAACGTTATCAAGCCATGCATAATGCGCGCGAGCGCTACCTTGCTTTACAACGTTTCAAAAGAAAATTCAACTTTTCAAGAAAAAAACATTAGATAAAAAAGCTGAAGCAAACTGTTTCAGCTTTTTAAATAACAAAACGTAAAAATCCCCCCGGGTGAAAAGAAACATGTGTTTTCTAATCCAAGTAACTTCTCCCTACCACCATGTTTCCTCTATTAGTTCCAAGGGGAGCCATTTTATTGATACGCGGAGCAAGTCTTTTATAAAAAGCGAGAGCTTGAGGACTCAAAGGCATGTTTAGAGCTTCTCTTTGGAGGCTTGCTCTCAGCTGCGTGGGTACAGCAAGTGTATATCTGCCCTTTTCTAAATCATTTTTAGCCAAAAGCCCTATCTGACGTTCTTTGTCTCGAAGGCTATCCTCTAGAATAAAGTCATAAACTTCTGTGAGAAGTTCCTGTGCTTCTTTGCTTATTCTTCTTTTCTTATCAAACATCTTATTTCCTCTAATCACTCTAAAGCATTTGTATTTGTACCATCCCTATTTTATACCATGAAAAAAGGGAAGACAAGAACAAAAGTTAACAAGACGGGCTTGAGGACGAAGAAGGAATAAAAAGACCAACGTAGCAATAGAGCGACTTTGGTCTTTTTTTCCCTTTTAAATCCCGATAATTACGGTATCGACTGTTTCTACACCAGCTGTGGTCACTCGGACACGCGCAAGATTTTCAACAGTGTTGACATCAAAAAAACGCTCCCCACTTAGGTCATTTTGGATAATTTTGACAGTTGCTTCTTGGGGAAGTTTTTGCAGTGTTTCGATAAGTTCTTGCGTGGTCATTGTTCTTCAGCCCTTTCTGATAAGTATTCCCAACGTTCGTATTTTTCTTCAAGTTCTTTTGTGGTATGGTCTAATTCTTTTTGTAAAGTAAGTAAAAGTTCTGTATCCGAGCCATTTTCATTCATTTCTGTATCTATTTCTGAAATTCGTGCTTCAATTTCAGCAATTTGATTTTCAATGGTTTCCCATTCTTTTTTCTCCATATAAGTCAACTTTGGCTTATCAGTGCTTGCCGTTGATGGGATGTGTACCGGCTTCTCATTTTTACTGACAGCCCTGTCAGTTGCTTTTTCTGCTGTTTTTACAGCAAGATAATCACTGTAAGCCCCAAAATAATGATTAATTTTACCCTTTTCAAAGGCTAATAACTCATTGGAGACTTTATCTTGAAAATAGCGGTCATGCGAAACAGTCAAAACAGCGCCTGGGAAGGTGGATAGAAAGTTTTCTAAGACCGTTAATGTGGCAATATCCAAATCATTAGTGGGCTCATCCAAAAGTAAAACGTTAGGCTGTAATAAGAGAATCTTCAGCAGGTAAAGTCTCTTTTTCTCTCCACCTGAAAGTTTTGATATAAGCGTCCCGTGACTCGATCTAGGAAAAAGGAACTGCTCCAAGAGGTTGACAATAGAGATATTCTCACCACTGCTATTGTGAGCTGCTGATGCCACTTCCTCTAAGAAATTAATCATTCGTTTGTTTTCATCAAGCCCTCGAATTTCTTGACTGAAATATCCAATCTTAACCGTTTCTCCAATCTCTAAGCTTCCTCCCGTTAAGGCCAATTCTCCAGCAATAATATTGAGGAGAGTCGATTTTCCTACACCGTTATCCCCCACAATCCCCAAACGTGAGTGAGGTTGGACAATCAAATCAAAGTCTTCAAAAATGGGGCGATCAGGATAAGAAAAACGGGCTGACTTAAAGTTCACTACTTTCTTACCAAGTCGCGTGCTGGCAATATTCAACTCTAAATCTCCCAACGCTTTAGGTGTTTTTAGACTTTCTTTCAAAGTGTCAAAGCGATCAATGCGGGCTTGCTGTTTGGTCGCTCTAGCTTGGGGCGATTTACGAATCCAAGTTAATTCACTTTTGTAGAGCTGTTTGGCTTTATGGCTTGCGGCTACTTCCCGTTCCTCGTCTTCAGCTTTTTTAGCTAAATAATCTTGATAATTCCCCTGATACTCTTTTAAGCCGGCATTTTCAAGTTCAAAGATTCGTGTGGCTACATTGTCAAGAAAATAACGGTCGTGCGTAACAAAAAGAACCGTACGGCGTGCATTTTTCAGGTAATTTTGAAGCCAAGTGATGGTTTCCACGTCAAGATGGTTTGTCGGTTCATCAAGTAAAAGGAGATCCGAATCATTAACCAAAGCTTGGGCAAGTTGCACGCGCCGCTTTTGTCCCCCAGATAAGCTCCCGATAAGCACGGATGGCTCTGGCAAATTAAGCTTTGTTAGGACAGATTTAACATCTGCTTCTACTTGCCAAGCATTGAGTCGATCCATTTCAGCTTGCGCTCTTTCAAACTGATTAAGGTTATCCATCTCCAAAAGTGCCGCTTCATAAGCTTTAATCGCTCGCATTTGTGGTAAGCTATCATCTAAAACGGTGTCTAAAATACTTGTTGCTGGATCAAAGTCTGGTTCTTGTGTTAAGTAAGTAATTTTGTAGTTTTGGGGATGCTCAAAAGGCGAAAGGTCCCCATCAAAACTAGTCTGTCCTGCAATGACGTTAAGTAAAGTTGTTTTTCCTGTACCATTAACTCCCAAGAGTCCAATACGATCCAAATCGTGAATAATAAAATTAATCTGATCAAAGACGGTTTTTTCTCCGACGGATTTTGTTAAGTTTTGTGCAATGAAATCTGCCATTTATCTGTCCTATTTTCTGTAATCTACTGCTTCGATTATACCATAAAAAAGCCCGTCGGTAATGACAGGGCTGATTTTGTACTTCTTTGTGTACGGGGCTTACTGACCAAGCGGTCAGTCCACTTATTGGCGTTTATCAAACAGTTTATTTGGTGTAAGAAACGGTCTTAATAATATTCCCTTGCGCATCCGTCACATTAATTTTTAGTTTGGGTTGACTGACGCCAGCGTTTTTCATGGCTTCTAAGGCTTGGTTGGCGATTGTTTCTACTTGATCACCGTTTGTTAAGAGCGCAGCATTGACGGTTGTTTTATTTAACTTCGAACTTTTTAAAGTATAAGTCACTCCGTTCTCATCACTTGTTGCTTGAGCCTGATCGATCAAACCTTGAGATTGGCTGACGATGCTGTCAGTATTTTCATTAAGTTGGTTGGCGATGGCTGACGGAGTGGCAGACTTGACTTCAGAAGCCGTACCACTCGATGTTTCTGTTAGGCTGGAGGTGTCTGGTACAATTTTTGAAACCACACTGTCCATCTTTGTAGAGATAACTTTGCGCTCTAACATGACCGCCCCAAAGGCAATCAATCCAAGAAGGACTACAAGTGATAACAAGACAATAATAATATTACGTCCCGTATGTTTTTTAGTTTTTCTAAATTTTCGTGAATTCATCTCTTTTCCTTTGCAAGTACTTCTTGAGCCGATAGGGGTAAAATTTTAGCTGACCAGCTTGTCATTTGTATTATACCACTTTATTTTGCTGACGCCAATGTTAAAAAAAGCAGCTTAAACGCTACTTTCTTTTTTTACTAGTCGTTAAAGTCAAAACGCAATTTCATATTAGCTGAGCCAAGGACAACCATCCGACCCAAAAGTTCGGTTTGATTTTTGAAAGCTACAGCAGCTAATTTTTCATTGGCCTCTGTCAAATGTGCTAATTTATCGGTGGCAGCATCAAAGCCACGATCCGTTTCATTTTGAATCTCATGGAATTTTGCCATGGTGTTTAATTCAAAAGTGTTGCGCAAGTCCACAAACAAATCATAATTGCTATCACCGAGCACAGCGGTGGTGGCAGATAACCAATACATGTTTGTTGGGTCATATTCACCTTTGGCATC
The DNA here is from genome assembly GCF_014905395.1 of Lactococcus taiwanensis. Classification (GTDB taxonomy): domain Bacteria; phylum Bacillota; class Bacilli; order Lactobacillales; family Streptococcaceae; genus Lactococcus; species Lactococcus taiwanensis. Next base: position 105,395 of record NZ_BNDT01000003.1, on the reverse strand, counting down.
GCGATAGCAAGCTGGTGTATCACTAATCGCTGTATAGAAAGGTACAACATGATTGAACGTATTGGCACCAAAAGCCAACCATTGCACACCCGCTAACTCTTTTGGCACATGATTTCTTACTTGTAAAATGTGCACACTATGATTACGGTTAATTCCGATAGGACGGAAAAGTTTGCGTTCTTCTGGAGTGTTAGTTGTGCCGTAAGGATCATAGCTTGTATTTTCAAAGTGACTAGAAAGGACAAATTTCACATCTTCTACCGTGATCTTACGAGTTGCCTCACAGATAAATGGCAATTCTTGATTTTGAGGATCTTCGGAGACGGTTCCCAAGAAGTTTTGGCCGTACCAAGTCCGTGGATTGTTATAAACGGAATCTTTAATAGAGCTTGAGCCGAAGATATGACGTAAATTATAAGGCGTTTCATAGCCTTCTAGGTCAGGATTCAAATAATTTTCATCAATCAAGTTTTTCAAATCACTGGAGCAAAGATAACCTTCACTATTAAATTTGAAATCATCAATATTCATCCGATTTGGCGCGACAACATAGGCATCATCAGGAATGCGCACAGCTGCCCAGTGGTGGCCGCCAATTGTTTCTAACCACCACACTTCCTTGTGGTCTGCAAAAGCAATCCCATTGGGTTCATAAGTCCCATAAGTCGCTAACAGCTCCCCTAAACGTTCGACGCCTTCACGCGCAGTTTTTACATAAGGCAAGACCAGAGTAACCAGATCTTCTTCTCCCATTCCATCTGCAACATAAGGATCTAAACCTAAAATACGTGGGTTAGTGGTAATGGTTTCTGTTGCTGACATAGCAACATTTTCACTATTAATCCCAGCTGCTGGCCAAATTCCTTCGGCTAAAACCGCATTCGGTGTTGATGTATAGCGCAAAGGATTATCTGGCAAATCAAGTTCTAATCCAGATAAGACTGCTTTGTAGTGACGCGGTTGTTCATCTGGATGAACGACTACAAAACGTTGAGGATCAAGGGCCTCATGACCGTCATCATTGCGCGCAATCATAGTAGAGCCATCAATTGAGGCTTTTCTTCCAACAAGTACAGTAGTACATGAACCTTTACGACGATTTTCGATTTTCATATTTTTTCCTTTTCTATTTTTTGTTGTTCTAAAAACTTTTTTCCTTAGTTAGCGCTTGGCTTACTTCAGCGAAAATGGCTTGGCGTTCGTTGAGTAATTCATTTCGGACAATTTTTTCTTCAATACGTTTAAGCATTTTTCCTAAAGCAGGTCCTGGTTTTATGGCAAACTCTTCCATCAAATCTTTACCAGCCACGACAATTTCGCTGCGCTGATGGATTTGTAAAGCCTTATCCAGCAATTGTACTTTTTTAGGGTCAACAGCAATGCCACTGGCCCTCTTCAAGTCATCTACTAAACGTGCCTTATCACTTCCAAAACGATAAAGACTCATCAAAGTCCATTCCTCAAGTCCATAGGCTTCAACCAAATCAGCCACAGCTTTAGAAAATTCATTCGACACTTTCCATTGACGTAAAAAAGCTTTCACATCTACCTGCTCAAACTTTGTCAAAAGAGCTGCCCAAGCTTGCTCAGAATTTTCGAACTGAAAGTCTACTGACAAGTCTGTCAGTAACTTTTCTAAGGCATCCTGTTGAAAATTTGGCAAAAATTTCCAGGCCTGAGCACTGATTAAGAGCTCGACACCATTGCGCCAGTCCTTACCTAATAATAATTTATCCAACTCAATAAAGAGTCGCTCCACCGATATTTTTTCTAATAAAGGCGCTCGCTCACACATGGCTTGAAAAGTTTCTTGTTCAATTTTAAAGTCCAAGGTTGAAGCAAAGCGCAGAGCACGCATTATTCTAAGGGCATCCTCATTGAAGCGAGCTAATGCCGAGCCTACTGCTCGCAACCGACGTTCTGATAGATCAGTCAGACCATCAAACAAATCAATAATCTCACCATTGACATCACAAGCAAAGGCATTGACCGTAAAATCCCGTCGCTTCAAATCCTCTCGCAAATCACGCACAAAGTCTACATGGTCAGGTCGCCGATAATCTGTATATTGCGACTCCGTTCGAAACGTTGTGATTTCATAGTGCTCGGCTTCGGACTTCCCAGCTAAAACAAGCACCGTGCCATGCTCAATTCCCACGTCAATCGTATGGGGGAAAATAGCTTTGATTTCCTCAGGATAAGCACTCGTTGCAATATCAACATCATGTATTTCACGTCCCAATAGGACATCCCGCACCGATCCTCCGACAAAATAAGCCTCAAACCCGTGCGCAATTATTTTTTTTAAAACCGGCAGAGCCTGCAAAAACTCCACAGGTAATTTATCTAATTTCATATTAATATTTTATCATTTTTTAACAAAAAAACGGGGCTTGACCCCACTTTTAAACTCAAAAGTTACTGACCAAACCATAAGTAGCCGCCCGTTCAACATTTTTAAGGAAGTTCCACCCAGTAGCGACACACCCTCTCATCCTCTACCAAAACCGTGTTTTCCAAGAGGCCACCAACAGCTTCAATCGTCTTACGACTTGCCCAATTTCCCTCATCAGCTGATATCATAACCCGTGAAATCCCTCGCTTGCGGTATTCAGGGAGCACAAACTTCACCATTTCTTGCGCCAGCCCACGTCCTCGAAAAGAAGGTGCCACACCGTAGCCAATATGACCGCCCCACTCTAAAAGGATCCCTTTTTCAATCTGCCAGCGACAGCTTACTTCTCCAGCTATTTCACCCTCCACAAAAGCAAAATAATGTGTTGCTGTAGAATAGTCCGTTTGTTTAGGAGTTGTTTCTTGTCGACGAAGATCAGTTTGATAAGCCTCAAAGTCTTCTGCCTTAAAGTTAGGATAGCGCTCTGTTGCCTCGATTTTAAAAGGACTCGTCTCTTTCTTCCAGTCTGCAGCATAACGTAAAAAGGCCTCTTTGTCCGTTTGTTCTAACTGCCGAATCACGATATTTTCCATTTTTATTCCTCATTATCTGCTGACCAACCTGTCAGTAACCGCATTTTACTTTCCCGACTTACAAATCCAAAAAATGTTCCAAGCCATAGTAAAGCTCTTTAGCTTGCATCACTTTTTTTATTCCTAAGGCAACACCCGTCATAAAACTTGAACGCTCATAAGAGTCATGCCGTAAGGTTAGGCCTTCTCCTTTACCTCCAAAAAGCACCTCCTGATGGGCGACAAGTCCAGGAAGACGAACCGAGTGAATCCGCATTCCTTCAAATTCCGCCCCGCGTGCACCAGCCAAACTTTCCGTTTCATTTGCTGCCCCTTGATAGTGAGCTTGACGCACTTGAGCCATCAATTCAGCTGTTTTAAGCGCCGTCCCCGAAGGAGCATCTTTCTTGGCATCATGATGCAATTCAATGATTTCTACGTCTGGAAAATACTGTGCAGCGATTTTTGAAAATTGCATGACCAAGACCGCCCCCAGGGCAAAATTTGGTGCAATCAAGCCTCCAAGATGTTTTACACGAGACAGTCGGACCAACTCCGTCACTTCTTCTTCAGTAAATCCTGAAGTTCCCACTACTGGACGAAAGCCTGCTTCCATAGCAAAGCGCGTATTTTCATAAGCCACAGACGGAGCGGTCAAATCCAACCAGATATCTGCTGACAGACCGATCAGCTCTTCTTTTTTATTAAAAACAGGTACGCCAAATGCTTCAGAAACCACCTCATGATGTCCCAGCAGTCCAACCAATTCAAACTCATCGTTCTTCAAAATCATCTGTACCGCTTCACTGCCCATTTTTCCTCGGTAGCCTGCAACAATAATCTTCACTTTATTCATGATTTGCACCTCAATTTTGATTTTTCTGATAATTTATTATGGGAGAAAAGCACGTTAAAACGTGCCTAACTTCATTTTTTGGGTGAGATGGCATAAGCCACCGTATTTAAGCCTAAATGGGTCGCGATAACAGGACCAAAAGTAGCCATTTCTACATCATCAAAACCTTGCTCAATTGCGTAATCATAAAGCTCTTGAGCACGTTCTTCGGCTCGTGTTTGAATGATATAAACTTTGTAAGCTGACCGATCTTGTGCTTCTTGAAGCAACAGCTCTTTCATCCGACTCATTGTTTTTTTAACGGTTCGTACTTTTTCAAAAACCTCAACTTTACCATCAGTACTAAACGTGAGGACAGGTTTAATATTCAATAAGGTCCCCAGCACAGCAGCTCCGTTAGATAGACGTCCACCTTTAGCTAGCCAATGTAAATCATCGACCAACATATAAGCACGGTCTCCCTCGCGCTGCTCTTCAAATTTTGTAAAAACTTCATCAAAATCTGCCCCAGATTCAGCTAAATCCAAAGCTGTTTCTACCATATAGCCCAAAGGGCTTGATGTGATAAAAGTTTCTGGAAAGTTGACAACCATTTTATCAAACTCATTTTGCAAGTAAAAAACATTTTGATAAAAGCCAGAAATTGCGGCTGGCAAAAAGAGCCCTAAAACGTGGGTATACCCTTCTTTTTCAAGTTTTTGCAGTAATAGCTCCAACTCCGCCACGCTAGGTTGCGAGGTTTTAGGCACATCCTGTGCCGTTTCCATCAAGTCGAACCACTCTTCTGGAGAAATTTTTGACATATCGTAATCAACACCATCAATGGAGATTGGGATATTTAAAACAAAAAGATTCTCGTATTTTTTATATTTTTCAGCAATATCTGCTGATGTATCAGTTATAATAGCTAATTTCATAAAAGTTTATTCGTTAAGTTAAAATTCCAAATTAATTCCGGGCTGATCCAACGCAACTTCCGTTGTTTCATAGACAAGGCGCTTCAATAAATCAAACAGAGGCGCAGCCAATTGCGTCAGTTCTTCTTGTTCTAGTTCTTCTTGTTCTTTGAGTACACGTCCGCGGATGTAATTCAGCTGACTTACAAAACCAGAAAGCACAATATTATCTAAGACAATCATGTAAGTTAAAACTGCATGGATTGCGGTATCCTCCTCACTTACACGCTCTAAAGTGTCTGTCGGAACCAATTGAAATTGGACATTCAGACTTGTCTCAGGTGTACCATTTTCCTTTTCCCATTCATAGTTACGTGCGTCATAGTGAAATTGGTTAACAAACTCTTGCTCACGTTCAATAGTTAAAGTCATCTTTAAACTCGCTCCATTCCTCATCATTATTAGTAATTTAGCTGACCTTATCTCATTCTAAAAGAAACATCAAAAAGATGGATCGAAAAAGATTAACAAGGTTTTACCTGTTCATTTCAATTACTACTTTATTTTACCATATCTTGAGCTTTTTCACTTAACTCTTGTAAAATTTTTTCTTCTTCTTCATTCATTTCATATTGCTCAAGTAAATCTGGTCGCCGTGCGAGCGTTTTTTTCAAAGATTCCTCTAAGCGCCATTTACGGATATTTTCATGATGCCCGCTCATTAAGACTTCTGGGACCTTCATCCCCCTGTACTCTTGTGGCCGAGTGTACTGAGGGTATTCTAGCAAACCACTTGAAAAAGAATCATCCTCATGACTTGCTTCCTTGCCTAAAACTCCGGGTAAGAGACGCACCACTGCATCAATCATCACAGTGGCAGCTACTTCACCCCCTGTCAAAACAAAGTCACCTAAAGACACCTCATCGGTGACAAGTTGCTTAATCCGCTCATCATAGCCTTCATAATGCCCGCAAATAAAGATTAATTGTTCCTCTTCAGCTAGCTCTTCAGCCATTTTTTGATCAAATTTTTTCCCAGCGGGATCCAAAAGGATGACACGTGCTGGTTTCTCTTCATTTTGTGGAATCAAATCCATAGTGTCAAATATCGGTTGAGGCATTAAAAGCATCCCTTGACCTCCACCGTAAGGCATATCATCAACATGACGCTGTTTATTTTTGGCTTGTTCCCGAAAATCATGCGTATAAAGCTCTAAAATTCCTTTTTCTTGAGCTTTACCAACAATGGATTGGTCGAGCGGCGCAAACATTTCAGGAAAGATACTTAAAATATCAACTCTCATTTTTAGTCATCTAATCCTTCCATAATTTCAACATCTACACGGTGATTTGCCACATCAACATTCAAAATAACAGGTGGAATATAAGGCAATAATAAATCACGTTTCCCTTTACGTTTCACCACCCAGACATCATTAGCCCCAGGTTGAAGTATCTCGGATATTTGACCTATTAAGACATCATTTTCATAGACATCACTGCCAATGATTTCATGATAATAAAATTCACCATCTTCTAAATCTTCCTGGTTTTGCTCGGCAATTTTAACTACATAGCCTTTATATTTTTCAACATCATTAATATGATAAAAGCCTTCAAATTTAACAACATAAAAATTCTTTTGAGGGCGCCCAGACTTTACCTTCAACTCTTGAACATAATTATCCTTATCATCAAAAAGCGCCAAAATTGCCCCTTTTGAAAAGCGTTCTTGAGCAAAATCTGTTGTGGGCATTACACGGACTTCACCTTGAAGTCCTTGCGTGTTAACAATTGTTCCTACCTTGTAAAATTTTTCCATTCTCCAATTATACCATACCTGATAGACCCTGATTTAAATGAAACTATTTTTTAAGTCTATTTTATATTGGAAAGGATTACGAGAAAATACCGAAAGCAAAATAAATTTATTTCTTGAATCCATTAATAAAAGAGCCCTTCGAAACGAACGACACTTTTATATCTTTTCTTCCACATTACTTTAATATTTATTTTAGAAAAAAATCTTTAGTTTTTTCAATAAAGTCCTCTGCTTCAGTATCTAAATGAAGCGCATGATAACCCTCTGCAACCTCTATTAATTCCAGATTTTCACCCGCATTGTTTGCAAATGAACGAATCGCAACGGGCGAACAAATCTGATCTGATTCACCACAGAATAATAAAGTGGGTATTTTCAAGTTTGCAGCCTGACTTTGCGCAAAACGGCCTGCCTCCATAATCTGTGAAAAGAGTCGCAAAGAAAGAAGTTCGTGGTATATTCCATCTTTAGTTACCAAATCTACTAAATCATTTCGACGGGAAATTGCTTCAACTTTTAAACCTGTGCGAACTCTAACATTTGGACTTATTTTTCCCAAGAGACCTGCCAATTTCTGAAGGAGTAGAGCTGGTGGATTAGTTAAGGCCAACCAAGGAGATTCAATTACTGCTTTTTGGTAGAGCTTTTGATGTTCAACATTTCTCAAAAGAACATTAAGAGAAATATTTCCACCCATGCTATGTCCAAACAGATAAACTGGTAATTTTGGATACTTTTTACCAATTATTTTTCTTACTTCCAATACATCACTAATTAGGCTCTCATAAGCTCTAGCTCGTCCTTGAAGCTTCGGTTTAGCAGCTGCCAAAACACCATGTCCTCTCTGATCATGCATTACGCAAATAAAACCAGCGTTGACTAATGCATTGATTAAATAGAGATAATGACCGGTATATTCGCCAAATCCATGAACTAACTGAACTACTGCTTTTGCTTTTTGTTCTGGCTCAAAAATTCCAAGGCGAATTCGGTAATGGTCTTTCATTGAAATAATTTCATACTGTTTTTTCATTGGCTTTCCTTACTATTTTAGCATCTTAAGAACCATTATAACAAATCCTATTTTTTCTCTCACATTGTGCTATTTTTTTATTTCTCAGCTCTTATTTTGGTCAATGACTTCACTTAACACCCTCGTAAAGTCGAAAGAATCATTGAAAGGATGAACAAAATCAAATGTTTCTCCCCCATTTTCAACAAATACTTCTTTATTTTCGATTTCTAATTCAAACAAAGTTTCTAAACAATCTGCAACGAATGCTGGTGAACAGATCAATACTTTTTTAGCATTTTCCTTGGGAAGTTCAGCAACTCTATCAATAGTCGCAGGTTCTAGCCATTTTTCAGGACCAAATTTTGATTGATAAGTATGCTCGTATTCTTCTTCCCTCAAACCAAGTTTACTTACTACCAAACGTGTTGTTTCTTTACATTGCTCTTCATAAACATCTTTTTTCTTGGTCACGTAGGACATGGGAATTCCATGGTAGCTAAGAACCAATTTATCATAGTCCTTTGCTTGCCATTTTTCTCTAATAGACTCTGCCAGTAATTCGCTGTAAGATTCTACTTTGTGGAAATCTCTAATTACTTTTATCCTATCATCAATTTTTTTAACCTGTTGAATTACAGGTTCAACTGTTGTTAAAGAATACTGAGGATAAAGTGGAAGCACCGTAATTTCCTCAACCCCAGAAGCTTTCATCTCAGTGATGACTTTATCAATGCGTGGCTCTCCGTAAGTCATGGCAAAACGAACCTCAAGATCTCCACGCATATCTTGCAGTTGCTTTGCTTGTGCTACTGTGTAAATCATCAACGGGGAACCTTCGTCTGTCCAGATTTGTTTATACATCTCTGCTGATTTTTGCGGTCTCACTTTTAAAATAATTCCATTTAAAATCGGCAACCAAAGCCATCTTGGTTTTTGTATAACAAGAGGGTCACCTAAAAATTCTTTTAAATAATCCCTCACATCATCTGCTTCACATGAGCGCGGAGTTCCCAAAGCTACTAATAAGATTCCTTTTTTCTTATCCATTATTCCACCTATATAAAAAATCAGTTTATTTATATTTATAACCGATTGTATCTACAATTGTTAATCAATATTTTTCATTCTAACATAATTTTTCATACAATAAAAAAAGCCCACCATGTGAGCTTTTCATTTTTTATTGATCAACAAGCAGACGAACTTTTTTACCTTCTACAGGAACAAAATAAACCACTGTACGAATCGCTTGGATAATCCGTCCTTGACGTCCAATAATCCTTCCAATGTCACCATCAGCAACTCTGAGGTGATATTCCATGAATTCTTCTCCCTCAATAAGCTCTAGTGAAACCTCATCAGGCTCGGTTACCAATGGTTTTACAATTGTCATTACCAGTTCTTTCACATCTTTTTGCATTACTTACCTCTACTCTAACTTGTTTTAACAAGTCCATCAATCTGTGAGTTGTCTTTTCCTGTACAAAAAGCTGCTAAAAAGCAGCCTTCATAAAATTATTATTTAGAAAGTTTTGATTCGTGGAATTTCTTCATAACGCCTTCTTTTGAAAGGATGTTACGAACTGTATCTGAGGGTTGTGCTCCATTGCTCAACCATTCCAATACGCGTTCTTCTTTCAAAGTTACTTGGTTTTCAGCAACAAGTGGGTTGTAAGTCCCAACTGTTTCGATGAAACGACCATCACGTGGTGAACGTGAATCAGCGATATTAATACGGTAGAATGGTTTTTTCTTAGAACCCATACGAGTCAAACGAATTTTTACAGACATTTTTATATTTCCTTTTCTTATCTTATTACTCTAACATTATAGCAGACAAAAAGAAGTCTGTCAAGAAAAAATCTTGACAGGGTTATAAAATAGCAAATTATCCTATACGAGGAAATGGGGTAGGTTAGTTTTTTCTTAACTCTTCAAGGATATTCATTGCCACAGCTTGATTCATGATTTTTTCTTGACGAAGACGTGCGGTAATTTTAGATACTTCTTCTCCTTTTGCACCTACTGATAATGCAAGTGAGCGCGCCTGTAAACTCATATGTCCCTGCTGAATCCCTTCTGAGACCAAGGCTCTCAGTGCTGCAAGATTTTGTGCAAGGCCCACAGAAGCAATAATCTGTGCTAAAATTTTGGCCTCTTTAACACCCAAGATTTCTAAAGCAGTTTGCGCCTTTGGAAGAACTTTCACTCCGCCTCCTACTGTTGCTACAGGAAGTGGCACAATCAACTCACCATGTAACTTATCGTTGTGGGTTTGCCATGTACCGAGTCCTTGATAACTTCCATCTTTTGCAGCGTAAGCATGAATCCCCGCAGCAATAGCTCGTGTGTCGTTTCCCGTCGCCAGTACCACAGCATTAATCCCATTCATAATGCCTTTATTGTGCGTTGTGGCACGATAAGTATCTAATTTAGAAAAGCGTGATGCAGCAACAATTTTTTCAGCAACTTCCTGACCTTTTCCCTCTTTTGAGAGATTTGCTACAGGGATATCACAGCTTACTTTAACTAACGATTCCGTAGCATAGTTGGATAAGATACTAAACAAAATCTGCTCTTGGGGAAACCACTCTCGAAAAAGCTGTGACAGCCCTTCTAAAATTGAATTGGTGATATTAGCTCCCATGGCATCTTTCACATCAATTTTAAAATCGACCGATAAAAATTTTTCTTCTTCAAAGATCCGGGTTCCGTAGTGTCTTAAACCACCGCCACGTTTCACGATAGAAGGGTAGGCTTCGATAGCGCACTGAAAGATGCGTGCTTCTTCTTCTTCAAGCTTTTGCAATACTTTTTCAGGTGCTTGTATGTCATAAAAGACAATCTGGCCACGCATGAGCCGTTGTATAACCTCTGCGGTAAACTCCCCTGCAATTTTTGCACCATTGCTAGCAGCAGCAACAACAGAGGGTTCTTCTGTCACCATCGGTACTTGGTAAGTGTGCCCATTTACCACAAAGTTCCGTGCAAGGCCCATAGGAAGCTCAAACTCTGAAATCTGATTTTCAATGAGGTTATTCGCAATATCTGCGTCTAAGGCCATATTTTCTAAAATTTCTTGGTGCTTTTTAGAAAGGTTTAGAGTGGCACGGCGTTGGGCTGGGGTCAATTGATAAAATTTCTTTTCCATTTACAAAATGCCCAGAAGTTCTGGGCAATCCTCCATCAAAATACAAGCTCTACTTCTAAGCTTCTTCACAAGATTAATCCCTGTAATTTGGGTTCTGCAATAAGACTGCTAACCCTAAGCCGCCCCCAATACAGAGTGTTGCAATACCATATCGTTTTTCTTCACGTTGTAAGGCGTATCCTAGTGTAGTAAGCAAACGTGAACCACTTGAGCCAATAGCATGGCCAAGGGCAATTGCTCCCCCATAAATATTTACCTTACTCTCATCAAGCTGAAGTTCACGATTAACAGCCACGCTAGATGCCGCAAAAGCTTCATTAATTTCAAAGAGATCGATATCCGCCAATTCAAGACCTGTACGGTTCAAAAGCTTTTGAACTGCTTTTATTGGTGAAACGCCCATAATTGCAGGATCAATTCCTACTTCAGTACTATCAACAAGCTCCGCTAAATAAGGAATATCATGAGCTTGTGCATAGGATTTTGTAGTCAAAATTAAGGCAGAGGCTCCATCATTAACAGGCGAAGAATTACCAGCGGTCACGGTTCCGTTTTCTTTAAAGGCGGTACGAAGTGTTGCTAATTTTTCTAGGCTTGAGGTAGGCCGTGGTGCCTCGTCATCTTTAAACTCGCCAACAGGTACAATCTCCTCTTGAAAAACACCAGCTTGTAGGGCCGCAACAGCTTTTTCTTGTGAATTTTGGGCAAACTGATCTTGATCAGCTCGGCTCACTCCAAATTGTTCGGAGATGGTTTCACCGATGATTCCCATAGAAATACCGGAAAATGCATCAATCAAACCATCTGATAACATGCTGAGGCTTTCTTTGTCAGTTTTTCTATCTTTGAGAATAGGGGCCTGTGACATCGACTCGGTGCCACCAGCGATAACTACTTCAGCCTCTCCCAGTTGTAAAAGTTGTTTGGCCAATATTACAGCTTTCATTCCTGAGCCACAGACTTCATTAATCGTAGAAGCTGGCACTTCTGCGGAAAGTCCACTATTAATAGTAATTTGTCGGGCGACATTTTGCCCGTTTCCTGCTTGAAGGACATTTCCGAAAATGACTTGATCAATATCTTCTTTTAGTTGTACATGTTTTTTTAGTAGTGCTGAAACGACATGCGTTCCAAGGTCTGCTGCTGTATATTCAGCGAGTGCACCATCGTATTTTCCAACGGGTGTGCGCAAAGCGTCAATGATTACAATTTCTTTCACGAGTAAACCTCCGAAAGCCATTATAGCATATTTTAAAAGACATTTGTCAAAGTCTCTTTACAATAGTAAGATAAATTAGAATCAAACAACAAGGTAGCACAGCTATGATTTCAGCCATTTTTATGATAAAATTGAAGCATTCTGAAAGACATTTTGAAAGGAGTTTCTCATTTTTTTAATTAGATGAGAAAATTTTTATGCTATGAACGTTGGTATTGATAAACTTGCCTTTTTTGTTCCAAACACTTTTGTGGATATGACAGATTTGGCTTTAGCGCGGGACGTGGATCCTGCTAAATTTCATATTGGGATTGGTCAAGACGAGATGGCTGTTAATCCGACTACTCAAGATATTATTACTTTTGCCACAAACGCTGCCGCTCCTCTCTTGAGTGAAGAAGATAAAAAAGCGATTGATATGGTGATTGTTGGCACTGAGTCAAGTGTTGACGAATCAAAAGCATCTGCGGTGGTCGTTCATGATCTGTTGGGAATCCAACCTTTTGCACGCAGCATCGAAATGAAAGAAGCGTGTTATTCTGCAACTGCAGGTTTAGCCTTAGCTTGTGATCATGTCCGTTTAAATCCTGATGTAAAAGTGCTAGTCATCGCTTCAGACATTGCCAAATATGGTTTAAATACTGGTGGTGAACCTACACAAGGTGCTGGGAGCGTTGCCATGCTCGTTAGTGCTAACCCACGTATTTTGAAATTAAATAATGATAACGTCGCGCTCACACAAGACATTTACGATTTTTGGCGTCCATTTGGACAGGCTTATCCTTCTGTTGATGGACAATTTTCAAATGCGACCTATATCAATGCTTTTGCTCAAATCTGGGAAGAATATGAACGCCGTACCTCTTTGAGTTTTGAAGATTTTGCAGCACTCGCTTTCCATACTCCTTACACCAAAATGGGTAAAAAAGCACTCATGCCGATGTTAGAAAAGAAAAAACCTCAAAACGCTGATGAGTTGATGGTACAATTTGAAAACGGCATCGTCTATAACCGCCGTGTAGGGAATCTTTATACAGGTTCTTTATATTTGAGTCTCATCTCACTTTTAGAAAATGGTGAGCTAGCAGCAGGCAACCGAATTGGACTTTTTAGCTATGGCTCTGGCACTGTTGCTGAATTCTTCTCTGGTGAGTTAGTAGAGGGTTATGAGCAACAACTAAGAAAGGTGGAACATCAATCTATGTTGGATGCTCGTAAACGCCTGAATATTGCAGAGTATGAAGTCATGTTTGAAGAAAAGTTAGATTTGAACCACAACAAAACTTTTGATGATCCTACACCTTATTCCGTTTCAGAGATTTTGGATAACCATCGTTTATACAAAAAATGACAATAAAATAAAAATACTGACAGCTCTGTCAGTATTTTTTATAAGAAAAAACCTCCGAAGAGGTCTTTTTTATTTGCTTAATAATGAAGCGGCTGCTTCGTCAGCAATTACTGTCACATTGTCACGTGTTTGAAGAATTGAAGCTGGCAAATCTACTGTTACTTCACCTTCGATCATGCCTTTGACTGCTTCAGCTTTTTCTTTACCGTAAGCCATCAAAACAATATTTTTAGATTTCATAATTGAAGCTAAGCCCATAGAAATAGCTTGGCGTGGAACATCTGCTTCAGATTCAAAGAAACGTGCATTGGCTTTGATTGTACTTTCTTCGAGGTCTACCACATGTGTGGTGATGTCTGCAGGTGTACCTGGCTCATTGAAACCAATATGTCCATTTTGACCGATACCAAGAATTTGCCAATCGATAGGATGTTCAGCAATAATTTCATCGTAATGTTTCACTTCAGCATCTAAATCCGCAGCTTTTCCGTTTGGTAAGAAGTTTTCTTTAAATGGTTTTTCTTCAAACAAATGTTTGTTCATGAAGTAACGGTAAGATTGGTCATTTGAACCATCAAGCCCTACATACTCATCCAAGTTGACTGAGGTCATGTCAGTAAAATCAAGATCTGAATTCACAACTTGATTATAAAATTCAACTGGTGTTGAACCTGTAGCAAGTCCGAGTGTTTTCGCCCCATTTTCAATCGCTTCTTTCAAAAGATCAAAGCCAATTTTTCCGCCTTCAAGTTGGTTTTTAACAACAATAACTTTCAATTTTTTATGCTCCATTCCTAAATTGGTATATATCAATTTATCTACACTTTTATTATAGCACAAAAAAAGCTGATGTCAACACAAAAATACTGACAAAATTCGCTTTTTTTACTGACCAAATGGTCAGTAATTTCTATGTACTCTCAAAAGCTCCAAAATAGAAAAAACCTACTGACATAAGTCAGTAGGTTGGTTATTTTTCAAAAATAAATTTGACATTTTATCACTTTAGAAAAACTCATCCATAGAAGAAACGGATCAATATTCCACCCATAATCAAAACAATAGCTCCACAAAGGCGATTAGCCATTTGCGCAAAGGCAATCATTTCCATACGGTCAGACGCTGATAAGACAGCGATGTTTCCTGTACCACCCATAGAGTTGTTAATCATACCAGCTCCAATGGCTGTTTCAACAGGATACATGCCAAGTACCAAGCCTAAGAACCAGCTTGTCAAGCCCATTGCAACAACACTTGTCAAGCAAAGGACGATGAACTGCCATGTCAAAGCTGACTCCAAAGTTGTTAAGTCAATCAAAGCTAAACCAATCCCAGCTAAAACAGCATGGGTCAGATTTGTCATGATGACTTGATTGAACATTACGACAGAATCTTCCAATTCTTTAGGGACAGCATTGAGTGCTTTGAGCACAAAGACAATAATGATCATAAAGGCATAAGCATGGACATTAGGAACAAATTTGTTAAGAATCATTCCGACCATCAGGAGGGAGAAGGCAAAAAGCATACCCACACCGATTTTTGTAGCGTCAAGCTTAACTTTTGGTTTTTCCAATTCTTCTTTCGTAGCTTCTACTAAGGTACCGTGACCATTGTATTTGCTCTTAGCGAAAATTTTCGCAATAGAAAGCGCACCAATAATCGCGATGATATTACCAAAAGTTACTGCAGGAGCTAATTGAGAGAAAATAGCTGCTTGATTTCCATGCGCTAAACCGTCAGCATAGATTTGAGAAAGGGGGGTAATCCCTGCACCCATACCACCTGACATCATTGGCATTGAAACATACATAACAGAATGGGCAAAACCTTCACCAAGCAGCATTCCCATTCCACCAACAGCAAAGAACCCAACAACCATCGTTACTAATGCAACTGGGATGAATTTAGCTGATGCTTTAACCAGCAAACTTCTGTTCATTCCCAAAATAGAACCACAAATGAGCGCAGCGATGTAGAAATCAAGGAAGCCAAATTGACCACCCATGAAATCTCCTACAGCACTAATTACATTTGAAGGAATAATATGGAAAAAGGATAGAAGGGTAGCACCAATCAGTGTAAAGACTGAACCCCCTCCAAGATAGGAGTTCATAATCGGTAACTTTTCACCAATGAAATAGAGCAAGTGCCCTAAAGCCACCAAAAGTAAAGTAATCCCGACCATATTAAGTGGTAATTTTCCTAATGCAATCGTTACGATAATAACAATCATAAAGAAGGCATAGAGGGGGAGACTAATCCCTGAAATTTTAATATCTTTTAATTTTTTCATTTACTCCGTTAACCTCTTAGTATTTTGGTTCCCATTTAAGATCACGTACAGCTTTAGCCATATCTTGTTCTTCAGCACGAGCCAAACCTTGTTCTTGAGCCATTTTAGCTACAGCTTCAGCCACTTTGATAGAGACTTTAGCAACATATTCAAATGGAGGAAGGACAGGAGCACCTGCAGCACCAGGATCAACCAAACCACTGAGTGAGTGAGCCGCAGCACCAATCATTTCATCAGTCAATAGTGTTGCTTCAGAAGCCAACATACCAAGACCCAAACCAGGATAAATCAAAGCGTTATTCGCTTGACCAATTTGGTAGTCTACCCCTTTGTATGAAATTGTTCCAGAAGGGACACCAGTTGCAACAAAGGCTTTACCATCAGACCATTCAATCACTTGTTGCGCAGTCGCTTCAAGTTTTTTGGTTGGGTTTGAAATTGGGAAGATAACTGGACGTTCTGTATTCGCACACATTGCTTCAACAACTTCTTTCGTGAAGGCACCAGCATCTGTTGAAGTCCCGACAAGAATCGTTGCTTTAGACACTTTAATGACATTTTCAAGGTTTGTCATATCACCAGCATTAGCGAAGTCAGCGCGTTTTTTAGCAAATGGTTTTTGGGCAGGAGTCAAGTCTTCCATATCATCAAACAAAAGACCTTGTTTGTCCATCATGAAGAAGTGTTTGTAAGCTTCTTCTTCTGAAAGGCCTTCGCTGACCATTTCAGCATGAACACGGGCAGCAATCCCAGCACCGGCAGATCCACCACCATAGCAAAGGTAGATTTGATCGGTCAATTTTTCACCAGTGATGTCAAGTGAACCAAAGATACCACCTAACACAACGATACCAGTTCCTTGAATGTCGTCGTTGAATGTTGGGATAACTTTTTTGTATTTATCAAGAATCGTTGCGGCGTTTGAACGACCGAAATCTTCCCAGTGCAAGTACAATTTAGGGAACATCTCTTCCGCAGTATTTACGAATTGATCAACAAAGTTGTAATAAGTGTCACCATAAACACGTTCATGACGATTACCTAAGTACATTGGATCTTCCAAAAGTTCTTTGCGATTTGTTCCTGCATCAATCACGATTGGTAAAACAGAGGCGGGATCGATACCTGCTGCTGCTGTATAAATCATAAGTTTTCCGACAGAAATATCTACACCTTGTGTACCCCAGTCACCAATACCCAAGATTCCTTCAGCATCAGTCACAACAATCAAGCGGATGTTACGATCACCAGCAGCATTTTTCAATGTAGCTTCAATATTTTCTGGATGATTAATGTCCAAATAAGCCGCATATTGTGGATCTACGAAAAGATGGCTGTAGTTTTCAATAGTTTCAGCGATAACTGGATCATAAACAATCGGGTTAAATTCTACGATATGTTGGTTGAACAAATAGTAGAATAATGTACGATTTGTATTGAAAATTTCCATAAGGAAATGACGTTTTTCAAGATCTGATGGTTTTGTAAGGTAATGTTCATAAGCTTGAGCCGCTTGTTCTTCAATGGTTTGAACATAAGGGGGCAAAAGACCAATTAAGCCAAGTTCTTGACGTTCTGCCTCTGTAAAGGCTGTTCCTTTATTCATAAAAGGGTTATTTAATATTTCATGTGCACGCATGTGTACGTCCTCCAAATAAATGATAATATAAGTTTTCTTACAAGACGTATTTTAATACTTATAAAAAATTATAGTCAAATTATAGTGTTATAATAAATTTCACTTATAACAAAAGTAACTTTTTATGTTAAAATATAAAACATAAAAGGAGCTCTTAAACCAATGAACTTGCATGATTTCGAGTATTTTAACGCCCTCGGGGACCTTCTTTCCTTCACCGCTGTATCCAACTATTTCGGTGTCAGTCAGCCAACTATTACCTACGCTGTAAAAAGATTGGAACAATATTATAACTGTGATTTAATATATAAGGATCGATCCCATCGTACTGTGGTTTTAACAAATGAAGGAAAAATCCTCAAAACACATATTGAAAATATCTTGGATGAACTGGCACTGACACAACGCGCCATTGAACACTCCAAAAATCGTCAGCTCCATGTGGGCTTCCCTCCTATCATTCGAGCAAAAATCCTTTCCCAACTCTTACAAAAAAAAGAGGCCATTTCTTTTCTTGCTCATTTTGACTTGATTTCAGGTGGTTCTGAAGAATTATTATCGAAACTTCTAAGCGGACACATCGACTTTAGTCTGATTGGTAGTATCACCCCATTGTCATTACCCAATTTAGAAGTTAAGCGCCTTTACAAACGAGAATTTTACATTTTTGTATCTAAGGAGAATCCTTTAGCTAGCCGTAAAGAAATTTCTTTTGAAGAAGCATTGGAATATCCCTTCATTCTTCTCGACGAAAGTTTCGTTCATATGGAAGCCTTTAAAAATCTCAATGATAAATATAAAAGAAAAGCAAAAATTTTGCTAAATTTTTCCGATATCCAAACTATCGGTCAACTGGTCAAATCCGACGTAGGAATCACTTTAATGACCGATTTTCTCCCTTTTTCTGATATGGAAAGTATTGTTAAAATCCCACTTATCCCAGAGGATAAACAAATTTTTTATGTCCAATATGCCTACCTTAAAAATACAATTATCGGTGAGAATTTACAAGCATTGATGGCACTGCTAGATGAGCTAGATGAAGAAGGCTCCTTATCAACGCCTTTGTAAAAGCTATAAAAAAAGAAGTTGAATCAACTTCTTTTTTTGTGTTCATCACTCCAAGTTTATTGTTTTTTTCTTCGGTTTAAGATAAGAAGCAATGCTCCAACGAGAACAATCATCCCTCCTAAGATTGACAGTAAACGATAACGACTACTCTCTCCTGTACTTGGCAATTGTTCTTTCGTCACACTTTTCGAAGTAACTGGTGTGGTAGAAGCGTGCTGCGTTTGTGAGATTTTAACAGTGGGATATTCCTTCCGGATTTCTGTAGAAGGTGTTGACGTCGAACTCACAGGTACACTCGGTCTTCCGGGGATATTGGGAAGATCAGGGAGTTGCGGTACCGTTGGAATCTGTGGTAAAGTCGGAACCTCAGGTTGATCTGGGAATTGTGGTATAGCTGGAATATCTGGTATAACCGGTGGCACAATAATTGGTGGATTCTTCCGATAGACTACTATTTTTTCAATATTTGGTGTATCAGCTGTAATTCCAGTGATTTCTGAAATCACTTGTTGGCTAGGGGTGTAACCAGTTATTTTTGGTGAGCTTACTGCTGAAAAACTTGTTCCATTATCTGCTTGCCACGCTCCATAGGTAACCTTACCTGTTACCTTATCTGTAGTAACTGTGCGCGTGAAGCTAATCGGAAGTGCTTCATAATCCGTTGCCGCTGGGCTGCCATCGTCATAAACATAGTGAATTTTTTCGTTCACTACTTTTTGCTCAGTTGTACTATCAGTAGCATGGGTCAAATGGACCTCGAAAACTTGCGGTGTATCTGTAAATTTAACATCGCCAGCCGCTGTGTAAGCATCAGAAACTTTCTCATAATTCTGTTCCAGATAGCTTTGAATTGTTTCTGCAGTGGTGTAATCTACTGAATCACCTGTTCCACCAGTTAACTCTTTTGTTGTTAAGCGTTCGCCAGTTACATCATCAAAATAATTAACTGTGATGGTCCCTTGATTACGCTTATAAGTGACTGTTTTGACAATGTCTGCTGTATCTGCCGTGATATTTGAAATTTCAGCAATCACTTTAGAATCAGGGGTATAACCTGTCACTGTGGGTGAATTTACAGCTGCAAAGCTTGTTGCTCCATCTGCTTGCCATGCTCCATAAGTGGCTTGCCCCGTCACTTTATCTGTGGTTACTGAACGGCTAAAGGTAATCGGAGTCGCAATATAGTCCACAGGAGCTGTTACTGCATTGTCCTCAATAACATAATGAATAGTTTCATTGACTTCTTTTTGTTCCGTGGTTTGGACCTTTTCATGTGTTAAGTGGACTTCAAAGTGTTGTGGGTCATCTGTAAAATGAGCATCAGCAGGATAATTATCGGAAACTAATTCATACCCTTGATTAAGGTAACTTTGAATAGTGTCCGCGGTGCTATAATTTGCAGGATCGTTAGTGTTGCCGGACAAGGGCTTGGTACTTAAAATTTGTCCTGTTACGTCATCATAATAAGTTACATCTATTGTCCCTTGGTTACGTGTATAGACGTAATTAACCACTTGATCATTGGGGGTATAGCTTCCGGTAGTCGAGGCACCTGTGACTTCTTTAAAAGTATATCCAGGAATTTCTTGTTGTTGTGTTGTATAAGCTGTCGCAATATCACCATTTGTTGTGATAGGATCAGCTATGGGATTTCCTGCTTCATCCACATAATTAGCAGTAACCGTACCTTGGGCAACGGTGTAGCTAAATACGATATTACGTAACTGTTGCAAGTTCCGATAAGCGCCTGTAGAAGCCGCTATAGCAAAGGACATTGAGGTGTTATTGCCAATCCAATCCGATACATTCCGGGACCACGTTTGATTATTGTAAGTCACGGTCATCATTTTAGTCGCTCCAGTATACGTAATTGTAAATGGAATAAAAGTATTATTTGTAGGTTGTGCAATGGCTTGTGAACCAGCTGATTGCGTCACAGCTGTACCTGTTGTTCCGTCTACAAAGGCACCAAAAGATTGACCATTGGCGTATTGTTGGGGGTCAGCTAGTGCGCCAGAGGAAGGTGTACCGTTATAGTAAGTGTCTAATTTAAAACCAAAGGCTCCTGTCAAAGAAGCAATCCCAAGACCAGCTCCTGTGCTCCCCACATCATTGGTATTGCCTGGGTGAAACAGGAAGCCGATTCCGTCTGCACCCCCTTGGGCACTGGACTTATCCCCCAAATTTACCAATCCCGTGAAGCTAAAATCTTCTGCCATGTCAATCTTCGTTTTTAAGGTCACATTACCAGATTGATTCACTGTATTTGAAGTAAGGGTTTGAGTATAAGTTGTAGTATCGTAGGCAAAATTTGCTGCTGAGCCATTTCGTTGAAAGTACTCTAAAAAGTTAGTGGGTAATACTGTCACTTCTCTTGTCGTTGCTGCATAAACTTTAGTTCCCCAAAGGGGGGTGGGGGATTGATTGACTAGAATTGCTCCTCCACTTAACAATGAGACTGTCCCAATTGTCAATAAGATCGACTTCTTTTTCATTCGTTTTTTCTCCATTAAACCGTATGTTAAATATTACATCAATTTAATATTATTCTACTACAAACGAAGACATAAAATGGAAATTTTGTACTGAAAAAATTACGCGTTTTATTCTTACGTAATATTAGAAGCGTTTCTAATCTTATTAAGGCTTAGCGGGCACTGCGCTTTTTATATTTTTAAAGCATGGCTGCTATCAAAAAAGATTTCATTGTCTTCGTAAAAAAAGTGCTATAATTAAAGTCGAGTTGTCATTTGAAACAGGAAAATTTTTACCAGACCAACTGCTCAGATGATAAAAATGTAGTAACGAATAAAGAATGGAGTATAAATAAAAAGATGAATATAAATGATTTTGACTTTGATTTACCAGAGGAACTCATTGCTCAAACCCCTTTAGAAAAACGTTCAGAATCTCGTCTTCTGGTTTTAGATCCTAAGGATCATGGACTTCAAGACAAGCATTTTTATGATATTATTGATGAACTTAATGCAGGAGATGCGCTTGTTTTAAACAATACACGGGTACTGCCTGCGCGTCTTCATGGTGAGCGCGCTCATACGGGAGGACATATCGAACTCCTTTTGCTCAAAGACTTGGGCGGAAATCGTTGGGAAACCCTTGCTAAACCTGCGCGTAAAATGAAAGTTGGCGAAGAAGTAACTTTTGGTGATGGGCGCTTGAAAGCTGTCGTGCTTGAGCTTTTAGAACACGGTGGTCGTATTGTAGAGTTTAAGTATGAAGGGATTTTCCTTGAAATCCTGGAAAGCCTAGGTGAAATGCCCCTCCCACCCTATATTCACGAACAATTGGAAGATCAAGAACGTTATCAAACAGTTTACGCTAAAGAAAACGGTTCAGCTGCTGCCCCCACTGCTGGTTTACATTACACCCCTGAGCTTTTGGAAAAAATTGCCGCTAAAGGGGTAAAAATCGTCGAGTTAACCCTTCACGTTGGTTTGGGTACTTTCCGACCGGTCAGTGTTGATAACGTGGATGAGCATCATATGCACAGTGAGTTTTATCGCTTAACCGAAGAAGCTGCTGCTGAATTGCGTGCTGTAAAAGCTGCCGGTGGAAAAATTGTAGCTAGTGGAACAACGTCCATTCGTACTCTAGAAACAATCGGAAGTAAATTCGATGGCGATATTCAAGCTGACTCAGGCTGGACTGATATTTTTATCAAACCAGGCTATGACTGGAAAGTGGTCGATGCTTTTAACACAAATTTCCATTTACCTAAGTCAACATTGGTTATGCTAGTTGCCGCTTTTGCTGGGCGTGATTTTGTTTTAGAAGCTTACCAACATGCGATTGATGAACGCTATCGTTTCTTTAGTTTTGGTGATGCAATGTTCGTTCGTACAAGAAAATAAAAAATTTAGCAAAAAAATTACTGACAAGTCTGTCAGTAATAGGAAAGAATATTTTCTATGAGTTTTCTTAATTTGGTCATGATGCCTGACTTTATCAGCGTCATCTCTGATGGACAAATCACCACAGCAGATAATATGACCCAAAGTCATTTTAAAAAATTTGAAACAAGTCCTGCTGGCTTTGTCGTAGGAATTACAGGATTTGAACAAATCACAAATCGGATTCGTAAAAAATTTTTTTACCAACCCAATTTAACATTTAATCAAGCAAAAGAATTATTACAAAACGAGCTTGACCACCTGAAAACGAAGCAGATAAATTTTGGACAGGATCTTTGTTTCAATGCCTTACTGGCGGGATTTCCTCAGTCACTGACAGGCCCGTCAGAGCCTGAAGCCATTAGTTTTCACATTGCTCAACAATCCATCCAAACCAAAACCTATCATAAAGCAGCTGTGCTTTCGCTTCTGCCCGATGATATTGACTTTAATCCTAATAAAATTATCACAGAGAATCTACCAAAACATAGCCACGCAAGCTTAAGCCTTCACGTTCAAAGCCTTCAACGCAATGCTCTTTATAAGGTTGCGGAGGCCTCTGCCACAGTAAACAAAGTGGTTTTCCAAGAACTGATCAGACCCTCAGCGCACTGATAGAACTGTCAGTAAATATAAAAATAAAAAGACTGCTTAATCAGTCTTTTTTTCATCATTTTTTGTTTGTTGAGCTTTTGACAAAGTTAATTTCCCATGCGGATTATATTTTTTTAATAACGCATCGATACGTTCATCCGTCCAATAGTCCGCTGAAGCAATAAAATTTCCGTCTTTATCTCGGTCACCAATAATCTTAAATCCCATTATTGTTCTCCCAAATTACTTGAATTAATCTACGAATTCAAACTCAAATTTTTGAATGCGTACATAATCGCCATCCTTGGCTCCCATTGAACGCAGTGTTTCGTCAACACCCATCGCGCGCATTTGGCGAGCAAATTTCATGACTGATTCATCGTGGTCAAAGTTAGTCATGATAAAGAGTTTTTCAATCTTCTCACCAGACAAACGCCAGCCACCATCATCATCACGTGAAACTTTAAATGGTTTTTCTTCTTCCTCAAAGCCATAATAAGCTGTTTCATCCGCTAATTCATCTTCGTCATAAAGTAAGAATTCTGGTGTTTGTGCAAGTAATTCACTTGTGCGTGCAAGTAAACCTTGAAGCCCTGTTTTAGTCAAACCAGAAACTTCAAAAATTTCAGGCATTTCTTGATCAGGACCTAAATCAGCAGCTAATTTTTCTTTAAATTCAGCTAAACGTTCGGCAGCTTCTGGCATATCCATTTTGTTGGCAACAATAATTTGTGGACGTTCCATCAAACGTAAATTGTAAGATTCTAATTCATCATTGATTGTTTTGTAATCTTCGTATGGATCGCGGCCTTCAAGTTCTGACATATCAAGAACATGAAGAAGAACGCGTGTACGTTCAATATGGCGCAAGAATTGAATTCCCAGTCCTGCACCAGAATGTGCGCCTTCAATCAATCCTGGCATATCTGCCATAACAAAGCTATCTCCATAACCGACTTGAACCATTCCGATATTAGGAGTGATGGTTGTGAAGTGGTAAGCGCCGATTTTAGGACGCGCATTTGAAACAACGGATAGTAACGTTGATTTACCAACAGATGGGAAACCAACTAAACCAACATCTGCTAAAACACGAAGTTCCAAAAGTAGAATTTTATCTTCTCCTGGTTCGCCATTTTCTGCCACCTCAGGTGCTGGGTTACGTGGTGTGGCAAAACGAATATTTCCACGACCACCGCGACCGCCTTTAGCAACTACAAACTCTTGATCTTTTTCAATCAAGTCAACTAAAACATCACCAGTTTCGTTATCTTTAACGGTCGTTCCTTGAGGAACATGAACAATCAAATCTTCGGCTCCACGACCGTGCATTCCTTTGTTCATCCCTTTTTCACCTGGTTTACCACGGAAAATACGGTTATAACGGAAATCCATTAAAGTTGACATTCCTTCATCAACTTTAAAAATGACAGAACCGCCTTTTCCCCCGTCACCACCGGCAGGTCCACCATCTGGAACATATTTTTCACGACGAAAAGCAACGGCTCCATCGCCACCTTTACCTGCTTTTACCTCAATTCGTGCTGTATCTAAAAATAAAGACATACAGTTTCTCCTCTAAATTCTCTTTAATATTTCGTCATTTTCTTCATCTGCCTTTCTCAAAAAGGGATAGATTAAGAAAACGGATTGAGCGAGGATGAAGACAAAACCTTCACTCCCCGTCGCACTGCGCTAATTTCTAATAGATCATACGCTTAGAAATTACTCTAATCCTTACTATTCACAAAAATGCGTGCTCTCTATTATAGCATTTTATCTGTTGTTTTTATAGCCTGCCTTATAATAAAAAGTGATAAAGAAGATTTATCACTTTTACTTTTATTCTGAAGCGGTGGTAGTTGAGGCTTCTGTTGTATCTGTAGAACTTTCTGTTGTTTTCTTCTCTTTTGCTGAAGAGGCAGCTGCTTTTGAAGAGGAAAGTTGGGAGAGATAAGCCTGATAGGCTTCTTTTGGTTTTGTATAGATACTTGCTTCCATATCAACTACTTGTGGCGCTTCAATTTGTTTCGCGATACTCGGATAATAAGGGAGCTTTTCAGACATTTGGCTGAGCGGAACACGCACTTGGTTGCCATCACTCATATCAATCGCAATAAAGTCCGGTGTCGCATCTGTTGGCGTCTTTGTGACCGTGGTCATGAGCGCTCTTAACTCTGGTTTGAGTTTTTCAGAAGCTTTGACAAAAAGCTTCACTTGCTCATCTGAAAAATCCTGTAAAACAGGGAGCTTCTCAAGTTTTGAAGTATCAACAGGTGTTGGAATGACATAACCGTTACTCAAGACAATATAGTCCTTATCATTGCGTTTCACATAAGCACTATTAGAATACTCCGTTACAACAGCTTCAAAATGGTTGGGAAACCGAAAGGTGATGTTAACCGAAGCAATTCGAGGAAATTCTTTTTCAATCTTTGTTGCAATAAGCTCTTTATTTCTTAAAATACTAAATATGCTATCTCCAGTTTTAAGTTGAGAGGCGACAGCAACTTGCTCTGGTGTCTCGCTTTTGTTGCCGGAAACTGTGAAACTCCCTATCTTGCTTAAAGGTGATACCGCATAGACTGCTCCTAAAAAAACAAGCAAAGCAATCACAAAAGCAGGCCACAATTTTTTAAAAACCTGACCTGAACCCGCAAAGAAAGAACGGCGGGGCTTACGTAATTCTTCAACTTCCTCAGCAGTTTGTTCTAATTTTGAAAAAATAATTTCTTCTTGGCTTGCTGATGGAGCAGATGTAGCTTCTTCTTCAGACAGGGCTTCATCAGAGCTTTCCACTTCGTTAGTTTCCGAGGTCGTCGCAGAAGCTTCTTTCTTTTGAAAAGGCGAAGTAAAACGACTCTTCTTCGGCGTATTTTTTTCTTCTTCTAATTTCTTTTCTGCTGCTTTACGGCGCTGATATTCAAGATTTTTTTCTTGCCAAGGGGTTAATTTATTTTCATTTTCACTCATCGACTTATTTCTTTCACAAGTTGGTAAAGGCGTTCACTTGCATCAGGAACACCTGCTTTGCGGCTTGCAGCTTGCATTTTTTGGTAACTTTCATTGTCTTCAAGAATCGCTGATATAGCCTCCACCAAGCGCTCCCCAGTCAGTTCGCCATCAGGAATAATCTGAGCCGCGCCTTGATCAACATATTCTTGCGCATTTTTGGTTTGTTGGTCAGCAGTTACGTTAGGGCTTGGGACGTAAATTGCTGGTAAACCAAGAGCGGTCACTTCTGCAATGGTGGTTGAGCCAGAACGTCCTAAAAAGAGATGACTCTTACTTAAAAGTTCGGTCATATTATTAATGTAAGGGCGAATATCCAGGTTAGCCGCCGTTTTATATTGCTCAAAAATAGCTTTGTAATCATCGTAGTAAATTTCGCCTGACGCATAAACAGTCTTAAAAGGACGTTTAGCCAGTTCTGGCAATGCTTCAATGAAAGCTTTGTTAAGTTGCAAAGCACCACGAGAACCACCAAAAATAACAACGGTAGGCTGTTCAAATTTTTCAACTTGTGAAGCGGCATCTGCCACTTCTTGTGCGCGAGGATTTCCTGTAAAAGTCGTTTTTTCAGCAGGGAAGTACTCTTGTGCGGCGTGAAAACCTACAGCAATTTTATCGACACGTTTGGCCAAAAAACGATTGGTAATTCCTGGGAAGGAGTTTCCTTCGTGAATAATTGTTGGAATTTTCAACTGCGCTGCGGCATAAACTACTGGACCCGCCACATAACCACCAGTTCCCAACACCACATCTGGTTTAAATGCTCTCATAATTTTTTTAGCATCAGAAACGGACTTTACAAATTTATAAGCTGTTTTGAGATTTTGAGGGCTTAGTGAGCGACGCAATCCTTGAATATCTACCGTTTTCAATTCAATTCCTGCTGCGGGGACAATTTTCGCTTCTAGTCCTTTTTTGGTTCCAATATAGAGAACCTCAGTATCTGGTTCTTCTTGTTTTAAATACTTTAAAAAAGCAAGCGCTGGGTAAATATGGCCGCCTGTACCGCCGCCTGTAATGATGATTCGCATATTTATTTTTCTCCAATAAGGTTGGGGATATTGAGTTTAACTCAAAACTCGTTTTTCTTTAAAAATAGCTTACTGACCACTCTGTCAGTAACTTTTAGTTAAAAGAAAACTATTCTACAACTTTGATTTTCTTAACGCTTAAGCCTTTTTACTTTTTATGGCTTCAAAAGTGTTAATGAACAAGTCTCCACGTTCTTCGAAGGTTTTATACTGATCCCAACTTGCACAAGCAGGGCTGAGTAAAATCGTATCACCTACTGAAGTTTTCGGGAAGATTTCTTGCAAAGCCGTAGCGACATTTTCGCTCTTCATTACTGTAAGATTAAGCTTTTGAGCGGTTGCTTCAAGTTTCGCTGCAGTTTCGCCAAACACAACCATCCCCTTCAAACCTTCCAAGTCTTTTTCTAACGCTTCAAAGCCATTGCCACGATCAAGGCCTCCTGCTAAAAGCCAAAGCTTACTGTTGTCAAAGCCTGAAAGTGCTTTTTGTGTGGCCAAGATATTGGTCGCTTTGCTGTCATTATAAACTTTGCGTCCTTGGACTTCGCCGAGGTATTGCAAACGATGTTTAACACCAGCAAAAGTGGTCAAGACTTCCACAATTGCTTCGTTTTTCGTGCCGCGTAATTTTGCAGCAGCGAGCGCTGCTAACGCGTTCTCCAAGTTATGTTCTCCTGGCAAAGCAAGGTCAGCAACTTTCATAATGAGTTCATCATGATAGTAAATATTGCCCTCTTTGGCATAAGCGCCAGCTACCTGCTCTTTGGTTGAAAAAGGCACAACAGTGGCTTTTGTTTGGTCAGCAAGACGACGACACTTTTCCTGATTAAAATTCAAAATTAAATAATCATCAGCCGTCATGTTCTCTTGGATACGCCATTTTGCTGCTTCATAAGCTTCTTGTGAGCCATGATAATCTAAATGAGCAGAAAAAAGATTAGTGATCATCGCAATTTTTGGACGGAAAGTCTCAATTCCCATCAATTGAAAACTTGAGAGTTCCATGACCAGCGTATCCGTACTGACAGCTTTGTCAGCAACTTCTGAGGCTGGAAAGCCGATGTTACCTGACAATTTAGCAGACTGACCATCAGTATTGAGCATATCAGCAATCAAAGTTGTAGTCGTCGTTTTGCCATTTGTCCCCGTAATCCCAATGATTGGCGCCTCGCTGATTAGATAAGCAAGTTCTACCTCAGTGATTACTGGAATATGGAGGGCTTCAGCACGCTCAACCATCGGATTATCATAACGAATACCTGGATTTTTAACCATCAATGCAAAATCTTCATCAAGTAAATCAATCGGATGACTGCCTGTAATAACCTTGATTCCTTCTTCCAAAAGGCGTTGTGCTTCTTTATTTTCAGCAAATGGTTTTCCGTCATTAACCGTAACGATTGCTCCCAATTCATTTAACACCAGCGCCGCAGCCATACCTGAACGAGCCAATCCTAGCACTAAGACTTTTTGATCTTTAAATTTCGTTATTTTTTTCATTTTCTATTCCTTTTTAAGTTGAAAGCTTGCCAGACAAATTGATCAGCTGGTATCTACTGCCAACTTTATCTTATCTATTTTACCCCTAATTGACCTTTTTTTCAACAGTCCTCTTTACTGACAGAGCTGTCAGTAAGATTTTAACTAGGAAATAAAAAAGCTGACCACTGGTCAACTTCTTTTATCTACAACGCTCGGCGATCTTCCTCTCCTGTCCGAATTCGAACCACACGCTCTATCGGTTGGATGAAAATCTTTCCATCTCCCACTTCACCTGTCCTCACCGCTTGAGTGATGACCTCAACAATTTCATCGACATGCTCATCAATAGAGACAATTTCTATTTTTATTTTAGAGAGCAATGTCGTTTCGATACGCTGACCTCGCAAATATTCAGTAAAACCTTTTTGCTCACCGAAACCTAACACTTGCGACACTGTCATTCCATGAACCAGGTCATGATCGCCCAGAGCCTTTTTTAAGTCTTCTAATTTTTCTGTCCGAATAATGGCTTCAATCTTTTTCATTTTTTTCTTCCTTACTTTTACCTAAAAATTTTACTGACCGCGCCGTCAGTAAACTTATCTTATGAATCCAAACCTAAGAAGGTTGGATAAGCAGTTTCTTCGTGCTCACTGTCGTCAAGTCCAATAGCTTCAGCACGGTCAGATACCCGAATGGGCATAAACAAGGCAATTACTTTAATAATGACCCAACTCACAAGAGCAGTGAAAATAACTGTGAAGACAACCGCAGATACATTAGCCAAAAGTAATTTCCCAGAGCCATAGATCAAACCAGCGTATCCTTTTTCTGGTGCCAAAGCCGGCGTTGCAAAAATTCCTGTCATAATTCCGCCAAACATTCCGCCAATACCGTGACAACCAAATGCATCTAAAGCATCATCATAGCCCAATTTCTTTTTAACGACAGAAATCATAAAGTATGACAAAGGACTAACCAAAAGACCAATAATCAATGATGACCATAGAGAAACAAAACCAGCGCCTGGAGTAATGGCCACCAAACCAACTACCGCACCAGAACAAGCACCAACAATTGAAGGTTTACCAATCAATATTTTTTCAACAATCATCCATGAAAACATTGCTGCTGCAGCTGCTGTATTAGTCGTCATAAAAGCATTAATTGCCACACCATTGGCAGCAAGTGCTGACCCAGCATTAAAGCCGAACCAACCAAACCATAGGAGACCAGCGCCCAAAATAACAAAAGGAATATTATGTGGACGATAATCTAAACGTTCGTAATCTCGACGTTTTCCAAGTACTAACGCAAGTACAAGTCCTGTCACCCCACTTGAAATATGAACAACATCTCCACCTGCAAAGTCAATCGCATGAATTTGAGCCAAAAATCCACCGCCCCAAACCATATGAGCCAAAGGATAATAAACTAAAATTAACCAAGCAGTCATAAAAATCAAAATTGGTGTAAATCTCATTCTTCCAACAACAGATCCCGTAATTAGAGCTACTGTGATAATCGAGAACATCATTTGAAAACAAGAAAAAAGGCCATCTGGAATATGATTAGCAGGAAAAAGTGAATTTTTAGCCATATCCACGCCATTCATAAACAAATGGTTGAAATTACCAACCCAACTATTACTTCCTGAAAATGAAAATGAGAAGCCGATAATTACCCACAAAATAGAAGCCAGAGCCATGGGTGCGAGCGACATCATCATGGTGTTTAACACGTTTTTTCGGCGTCCAAGTCCGCCATAGAAAAATGCTAATGCAGGCGTCATCAAAAATACCAATGCCGCACAAATTAAAATAAATGCCGTTGAGCCTGTGTCCATAGAAATACTCTCCTTAAAAGAACGCCAAAATAAATTTATCCAATTTATTCAGAATTTATAATGATGTAATAAAATATAACATAAAATTCCAGAAAAGGCAATTTTATTTATCTGTTCATGTTAGATAACCTGACACAGGCAAGAAAAAAAGAGTTACCCTAACGATAACTCTTTAATCTACACGTTCTCCTAAAACCAAACAATGCTCCTACTTTTCTAGCAGATTACATTATTTTAGGAAATCTTAAAGTAAAGGTGGAACCCTTACCAAGTTCAGAAGAAACTTCAACCTCACCTTGATAATTTTCAGCTAGGCGAGCCAAGATTGATAAGCCAAGACCTGTACCACCAATCTCCCTATTGCGCGCCTTATCCGCTCTAAAGAAACGTTCAAAAAGATGTTCAATATCTTCTTTGGCAATCCCAATCCCTTGATCAGTTACGCTGGTGATCACGTAGTCCTCATCTTCCGTAAGTTTGATTACTACATTCTTACGATCATCAGGCGAGTACTTCACAGCATTATCCAACAAGATTCTTAAGCCCTGTTCATAATGATTTTCAGAGATTCGTGCATGAGTGGGGTAAACCAATTGATTATCAAATAAGATTTCAAAATCTTCATGTAACAACTGGAAATTTTTCACAGCCTGCTGACAAACTTTACTTACATCACTGTCCAACTCACTGCTAGACAAGTCCACATTTTCAAGGCGTGCTAAAGCCAACATTTCTTCTAACATTTTCTTCATCCGTTGCACTTCATCCAAACTCGCTTGAAGTGACTCATCTAGGATCTCAGGATCATTTTTTCCCCAACGATTTAGCAAATTAATATGACCATCTAACACAGCCAATGGTGTTCTAAGTTCATGGGAAACATCCGAAACGAAGCGTTTTTGTTGCTCCAGATAATCTTTCATCTTCTGCATCATATCGTTATAAACATTTGCTAACTCCTCAATCTCGTCTCCACTCGTTATAAGAATCGGCTCGAATTCATTTTTAGGATTATTCGCCATCTTTTGCATTCCCTGATGGAGTTTTTCAAGAGGTTTCATAAAATAATTCGCCATGAAATAGCCAATGATTTGCGCAATAATTAAAGCCACGATTTCCAAAATAAGCAGTGCAATCAAAAGAAGATTAGAAATCCGGTGATAGGTGGTTGTATCATAGAAGGCCTGAAGATAACCCACTACTTTACCAGTAGATTTTGATATAATGCGTCGCTCCACCAAAAATCCTGGGTGGGAGCCTTCCACCTCTTTAATTTCATTATCTTTCAGATTTTGTTTTTCAAAAATATGTCGATTTGTAGCATATAACAGCTGGCCATTAACATCGTAGATATAGAAAGCCTTGCGTGTTCCCACAAGGCTTGTCAGAGTCATGCCCGTATCATCTCCTTGAATCTGTGCCGTATATTCAAAAAAATTATTTAAATTATCGGCATCTAAAGGAACTTTGGACTCTTCCAAAATCTGGTCTACGCTATCCATTGACTTCAGCAAAATACGCTGCTCTTCTCTGATAAATGAGCTGATGGTCAGCTGATAAGTCAGAGTAGCAAATAAAGTAAAGGTGATAAAACAAAAAACGGTATTAGCAAAAGCCCACCTAAGCATAATACTTCGCTTAGCCGCACTTTCCTTTACCGTTTTCTTTTTAGTATCAAAAGTGAATATTTTTTTCATCATAACTACGATTACTTACGCTCACGCATTACATATCCTAAGCCACGCACAGTTTGAATATAACTATCTTGACCTTCCACATCAATTTTATTACGGAGGTAACGAATATAAACATCAACGACATTTGTTTCCGTTCCTTCTTCATAACCCCAAACTTGCGACACCAAGTGCTCACGAGTTACTACGTCACCAACATTTTGCATCAGCGTCAAAAGGAGATCATATTCACGACGTGTTAAGTCTATAACTTTTTTTCCACGGTGAACCGTACGATTTGTTTTATCAATCACAAGATCGCGGAAAGAAGTATTTTCAGCTCGCTCTACTGCTTGGCTATGTTCTTCTCGACGGAAGAAAGCCCGCACACGCGCCAACAGTTCTTCAATTGCAAAAGGTTTTGTAATATAGTCATCCGCTCCAATATCAAGACCAGCCACGCGGTCCATAGTTGAGTCACGTGCTGTCATCATGATAATTGGGGTGTCTTTTTCCTTACGCAAACGACGAGCGACTTCAAATCCATCCAACTCTGGCAACATCAGGTCAAGTAAAATCAAGTCATAATCTTTAGAAATGGCTTCTTCAAGTCCCGCACGCCCATTATCTTTGATTTCCGTTGCATACCCTT
The DNA here is from genome assembly GCF_014905395.1 of Lactococcus taiwanensis. Classification (GTDB taxonomy): domain Bacteria; phylum Bacillota; class Bacilli; order Lactobacillales; family Streptococcaceae; genus Lactococcus; species Lactococcus taiwanensis. The sequence continues at coordinate 72,911 of NZ_BNDT01000003.1, read as the reverse complement.
CATGCTCTAATTCAAGAGAGACGAAGCGTGCTAAATTCTTTTCGTCCTCAATAATTAAAATCTTTTTTGATGCCATATTTCTCTCCTTTGTTAAAAACACTGTCTATTTTCTATCTTATAATCCTATTATAATATAAATTTAATTTATCTACAACCTTTTTGCTATATTTTTTGCTATAACAACGGTTACATCAGCTACCCACACCTTGTCATCTATAAATGAGATTACTCTCATCTAATCAAACAAACCATCCAAACCAGAAAATGGCGATTTTTTCTCTACTTTTTTCTCTTCTTGTTGCCTTTGATAGTCTTCCTCAGTAAGGACTGACCAAAATTTACCCGCAGGAAGTGCTTCATTTTCTTCATTTTCTGCCAAAATCTGGAGAGGAATTTCTAATAAAATGTTATCTACTACCGATTCATCTAAATCGATTAGCTCTTTTTCTAACACTATGATTAAATCATTCTCAAGCAACTCTGGATTTTGAGCCAAATGATCTTGAGTCGTAAAGATTTCACTAACTACTACATCCAGAGGATAGTCTACAGGTTTAAGACTGCGCGACGAAGGCAACGTCAGCACTGTCTTTAGATGATAGTTTAGGTAAAATAACCCATCATCATAACTTACTTCTCCTTGAGTTTCCACTGCTGTACTATCCAATACTTCAGTAGACCGTGTTGCAAGTACCTCTTGTAATTTTAGTTTTTCTATAAACTCAATCTGTTTTTTCTTTGTTAATTCATTTAAAGACCATTTCATTCTTAATACTCTCCCATCTTTTAATCACTTTTTTCTATATTTTATCTTATTTTTCCACTTTATCATAATAAAAAGCCGCCAAAAGACAGCTTCCTTTTGCAAAAATAAAAATGGTCGAATGACCATTCTTATTATTGTTTGCCGTATTTCTTTTCGAATTTGGCAATACGTCCGTCTGCTGCTTGGAATTTTTGACGGCCAGTGTAGAATGGGTGTGAATCAGAAGAGATTTCAACACGGATCATTGGATATGTGTTACCGTCTTCCCATTCGATTGTTTCTTTAGAACCTTTAGTTGAACCAGTCAAAAATTTGAAACCAGTTGAAGTGTCCATGAAGACTACTGGTTGATACTTTGGATGGATGTTTTGTTTCATCGTTAGAATTTCCTTTCTGCCTTGGACTGTTTGCCAGACCAAAGTTGTACGAATACTTAAATATTCTATCAAAATAAGGATTAAATTTCAAGTTTTAATTTTATTTTGTCAAGAAAAAAACTTTACAAAGAAAAAATTTTTAGGAATGAACTTTAAAGTATTTCGTTTTATATAATTTACCCGTTGTATCAATGACATAAAATGCAACCTGGTTAGCGGAATACGTAAGATCTTGTAGTCTTTCCGCCCACTCTTCTTGCGCTACAAAATAGGTCGCATCCTCCTGGGGTTGAATGAGAACAGGCAATTTTGAACTTTCTTGTTCTAAATCTCGCGGAACTAAAAATGGAATGCTCCTTCTTCTCTTGAAAAAATTACTTCTCTGATAAACTCCAATTTCATAAATTTTAACAGGAATTACACCAGTATTCGTTACATCAATACACCAAATCGGAAACTTTTCGCCAGAAAGTATTTTATAAGATACCCAATAATCTATCCGCAGCTTTTTTTTGTAATCTTTTCTGGTGAGATAAAGAGAAATAATCACAGCTCCCATCGTTCCTATAGCAGTAAGCGCATCCCAAACATTTCCAAAATCAACTATCATTTGCACTCCATTAGCTTTTTTATTTATTTTATCATATGAAGTGACGTGTTCGGAAATGTTATGGGGAGGTAAGAAAAAGAACCACTAAAAAATCCTTTTAAGGAGTAGAAAATTCCTTCCGATTGCATAATTTGCAAAATAGATAGTAAACCACGCCACCAATAAAAGAAAGGGCTAGCCATAAACTGATAATTGTACCAATAACTAACAATGAGCCGACTATCGGATATGTTGCATTCCGTACCTCACTGAATACCTGATCAAACTGCTCTGGATGAAAGAGCGCATTTTTAGTCACTCTAAATACCAAAATTAAACCGATGATTTGCATTGATCTGCTGAGACAGTGCTTAAAGCTTCCTTTATTATGCATTAGTTTCCTCTTAAAACGTGTATTTTATTTATTATTCTAACATAATCTCCTAACTTGAGGCAAGCCTTTGTCGCTTACTAAATTGTAAGTTAGTCGGCTCATTTCTTTGTTAAAATTGCTCCTCTTCTCACTTAAAATCCATGGCCACCTTCTATATCATGGAAGAGTGGTCAAGTAGTATTGCGCCACAAGAGGAAAAGCCATCGACTTTGTGGAGATAAACGCAAAGAAGAGCGTTTTTTTAAACTTGAGATGGATCATCTTGATTTTTAAACAAATCGTGTAAAGTAACTACGCCTACAGCCTGTGCTGCAATAAGCAAACTCTTTTCATTGAGTTTAAAACGCGGACTATGATGAGGATAGTCTCCTTCTTCGTCTGGATGTGTCCCAATATAAAAAAAGGTACTAGGCACTACCTGTCCATAATACGAAAAATCTTCAGAAGGAGTTTGTGGTCCCAGGTCCACTACTTCTGTGACGTCTGCTAACTCCTCTTTTTTAAGAATCTCAACAAGAAATTCTGTCAATTTTTCATCGTTATAAAGCACAGGATAGTTATTATCGTACTCTACTTTTGTTGAAACCCCAAAAGTCAGCTCCAGTCCTTTTGCCATCTGCCTAATTTGGCGCTCAATCATTTCTCGCGTAGATTCTTTCATTACCCGAACATCACCTTTTAATGTCACACTGTCTTTAATCGCATTAAACGTTCCTACTCCATCAAAAGAGCCAATAGTTAAGGTCGCAGTATCAAAAGGATCCACCCGCCTTGAAACGACAGTTTGAAGCTGCGTTACGAAATAACATCCCGCAATGATAGCATCATTACTAAGTTGAGGAATTGCAGCATGCCCTCCCCGACCCTGTAGCTCAATCGTAAAGTTAGACCGCCCTGTTTGGGTCTCGGCGGAATGAAAAGCAATCGTTCCAGTTTCCATCCCTGTCATGACGTGGACGCCAAAGACATGATCAACTCCCTCTAGAGCACCATCTTCAATCATCCCCTTTGCTCCTCCAGGAGCGACTTCCTCCGCAGGCTGATGAATAATTCGGATGGATCCAGGAAGTTGCTCTTTTAGCTGAATTAATGACTTTGCCAGAATCATTATGTAAGCTGTATGCGCATCATGACCACAAGCGTGCATCACGCCAGGATTTTGCGATTTAAAAGAAAGATCATTTTCTTCATAAACCGCCAATGCATCAAAATCAGCCCTTAAAGCAACTTTTATGCCTGGTTTGCCCCCTATTATATCTACAACAAAACCATACCCTTCTCCTTTTTGTGTTAGGGTACAATCTAAAGTTTTATAAAATTCTTGGATGTATTTTGAAGTTTCCTTTTCCTGAAAGGAAATCTCAGGATGCTGATGAAAATAGCGCCTTAGATTAATCATCTCCTGCTCATTGCTTTTTAGAGTTTCAAGCAATTCTTGAATGATTTGCATACCACCCCTCCTTTCTATCCTCTTTATCTAATATCTTAACACAGTTCTAGCTCTTAAGTTTTTCTTAGACCCAAGAGAACTATTAAAACTTTCTTTCATAAAGTCCTCGTTTATTTTTATAAATAAAAGAATACTTTTTAACATTTATATCAGACAAGACACTATTTATCTTACTCGCTAAGTAAAATAATTTTTCTTGATTTCATAATCGATACAAAAAAGCCAAGACAAACGTCTCGGCCTTCTATCTAACTCTTAGATAAGTCTTTATGCTTTTGTGATGTTAACTGCTTGAGGTCCGCGTTGACCTTCTCCAACATCAAATTCCACTTTTTGACCTTCGTCAAGTGTTTTGAAACCATCAGTTTGAATTTCTGAGAAGTGAGCGAATAAATCTTTACCATTTTCATCAGTAATAAAACCGAATCCTTTAGTAGCGTTAAACCATTTTACTGTTCCATTTGCCATAATGTTTATTTCCTTTCGACAAAATTGTAAATTTTATTTTGCGAAAAGTGAATCTAAAAAACATTTAACTCATGACAAAATCTACCTTCTCATAGTAACATTAACCTCTAATATTGTCAAATTTACTCCTTGATTAATAAAAAATACTCTACAAAGCAAGTACCAGAGAATATTAAAACTTTTTTATAATAATGGTATAATTATAAATGAGAAATTCGCCAAAATGTGTGAAAAATTAATAGATTGAGTTAAAACTTCTAATTCTCTAAGGAAAACTATTCGTAGTAAAGCATCTAATAGATTTTTTTAACAAATTAACGAGCAATATCTTGATTCTCGTTAAAAGCTAGTAGGAGAATTTTATGAATAGTGGATATGGGCCCGAAACTAAATGGGGTCGACAATCCTTTTTTGATGGGGGATTACTAAGTTTTATCGGATGGACTATACTAGGAGCAGTCATCACTGTCATAACCTTCGGTATATGTTACCCTTGGGCTTTGTGTATGGTTTATGGTTGGAAAATTAATCATACAGTTATTAATGGTCACCGGATGAGATTTGATGGCTCAGCCATTGGACTCTTTGGAAACTGGATAAAGTGGTTGCTTCTTTCTGTTATTACTATAGGAATTTATGGATTTTGGGTATCTATCAAACTTGAAGACTGGAAAGTAAAACATACAGCATTCATTAACTAATTAACAATGAGCAAAACTTGATCCTCATTAAAAGCTAGTAGGAGAATTTTATGAAAAAATTTTTGGTATTCCTAGGAGCATTCTTGTCGCTAGGCGTAGCTGGAGCAATTACTGCCCCTCAAACCTATGCAGCTACGAGTTCACCTGTTTATCGTTTGTACAACCATAACACAGGTGAGCATTTTTACACATTAAGCCAAGCAGAAAAGAACAATCTACAAAATGTAGGTTGGAGCTATGAAGGAATTGGTTGGCAAGCTGCCAAGCAAGGTAAACCGGTCTATCGTGTCTATAATCCTCAAGCAGCAGGTGGAGATCATTATTATACTTTAAGTAAATATGAAGCGCAAACTCTTGTAAATAAGGGATGGCGTTGGGATAATGGTGGGAAAGCTGCCTTTTATTCTGGGGGTAAGGTGAATCTTTACGTTGCGTATAACCCTCACGCGCAGTCTGGTTCTCATAATTATACGACTAATTCGTTTGAACAAAATAGTCTTCTAAAAGGGGGCTGGAAGTATGGTGCGGTAGCATGGAAAGTCCAAGGTGGCGGTTCTTCTGCTAGTGGAAGTAACTCCTCAAATGGTAATTACACGACTTCTGGAGGTTGGACCATAGCTGCAAATGGTTACTGTTTCGTTTCAGACTCTAATCTTTACTATTCGAAAGTCAAAAATCCTAAAAATTATCGCTACATGACTCGAGCACAAGCGAACAGTAAGGGATATCATTTAGCTCCAAAAGGTAACGGATACGCGCAACCGTAAATCTATACTTTTATTAAAATAAATAATCCGCCCAAAGTTTAGTGAAACGCAGGCGGATTATTTATTTTATATTCAACATCAAGTTTTTAAACAAAGTGCTTTTATTTTTTTAAAATCAAATGAAGAGATAATAAGGAAACAATAGCTTCTAAGGGAGATCACCATGTTAACAACAAAGTGAAAAAGACATTCTCGAGGCACTTAATAGCTGATAAAAAAGAACCTGCTCTGAAAACAGGTTCTTATTTTTGCTACTTTTTCTGATTTTAAGAAAGCTCAACATCAACAAAGTCAGTCCTAACAATACTTTATTTTTTAAAATTATCCATCAAATCCATAAAATCATCAAAAAGATAGCTTGCGTCGTGTGGTCCTGGAGCAGCATCTGGGTGAAATTGTACAGAAAAAGCGGGATAATGGCGATGGCGCACTCCTTCAATAGATTGATCATTAATTTCGATATGAGTAATCATCAAATCCTCGGGTAAATCCTCTGAGGAAACCGCATAGCCATGGTTTTGAGAGGTGAAATCCACACGCCCCGTTGCGATTTCTCTAACCGCATGGTTAAAGCCCCGGTGTCCAAATTTCATCTTGTATGTTGTGGCGCCATTAGCTAAGCTAAAGAGTTGGTGGCCTAAACAAATCCCAAATAGGGGAACCTTCCCTTGAATCTCTTGGATCATGGCGATGGCCTCGGGTACATCGGTAGGATCCCCTGGACCATTGGTCAGCATTACTCCATCTGGTGACATACCCAGAATCTCTTGGGCTGGAGTGTTATAAGGAACTACAGTAAGGTCACAATTTCTTTGAGAGAGTTCTCGTAAAATACTGTGTTTGAGTCCAAAGTCAACGACTACAACTTTTTTTCCTGAATTTGGTGAAGAATAGGCGGTGACTGTACTACTTGTTTCTACTTGATTAGTAGGAAGAACAGTAGCTTGAAGTTGACTCATTTGGTGTTCTACGCCATCAAGTGGTTGTACTAATGAGGCTTTCATCGTGCCATGCTCACGCACAATTTTTGTAATAGCACGCGTATCAACCCCTGTAATTCCTGGAATATTTTTTGATTTTAAAAAGTCATCTAAAGACATTTTCATCCGCCAATTTGAAGGGCGGCGTGCTGCTTCTCTCACTACAACTGCTTTACAGGTTGGATGAATAGATTCGTAATCATCCCTATTAATTCCATAATTGCCAATCATTGGATAGGTAAAAGTCAAGATTTGCCCATTATAGGATTGGTCAGTAATCGATTCTTGGTAACCAGTCATCCCCGTATTGAAGACCAATTCACCCGTCACATCAAGTGTTGCACCAATCGCTTCCCCTTCAAATATGGTCCCATCTTCTAAGATTAAGAGTCTTTTGTTCATTTTTCTCCCTTTTCTTTTTCGGCCCACTACATTATTTTAAAGCATAATCTCAAACAATGCGTGCTATGCTTTTTTTCCGGCAATAATAGCTTCTAAAATGGCCATGCGAGTATAAACGCCGTTGCTCATTTGTTGAACAATACGACTTTGAGGACACTCCACAAGTGCATCTGCAATTTCTACATCGCGGTTAACGGGAGCTGGGTGCATGATAATAGCTGTTGGTTTCAAGGCGGCTGCACGATCTTGCGTCAGACCAAATTGACTGTGATAAACAGCTTTTGAAAAACTTTCACTGCTGTCATGACGTTCATGTTGAACACGTAAGAGCATATGAACATCTAACTCTGGAAGAATCCGGTCAATATTAGCATAGCGGCCATATTGATCGAATTCTTCACTGTACCAAGCAGCAGGTCCTGTAAAGTAAAGCTTCGCGCCGAGTTTTTTGAGCATCATCATATTTGATTTAGCAACGCGTGAGTGTGTCAGGTCTCCAGAAATGGCAATGTTTAATCCTTCAAATTTGCCAAACTCCTCATAAATGGTCATCAGATCAAGAAGGCATTGGCTTGGATGCTGTCCTGATCCATCACCTCCATTAACAATAGCACAATGGATATTTTCAGAATTAACCAATTCTTCATAGTAATGCTCCACTCCTGAACGGATGACACAGATTTCCACACCAAGAGCATCAAGGGTCAAAATCGTGTCATAAAGCGTCTCCCCTTTACTGATAGAACTGGCTTGTGCATCAAATTCAAGAACATCAAGTCCCAATTTTCGCTCAGCGATATGAAAACTGTGGTGCGTTCTTGTGCTATTTTCAAAGAAAAGATTGGAAGCAAAAGTCTGTTTTTCTAATTCAAAAACTGCTGTCCCTGCTTTAAAAGCAGAAGCTCTTTTGATTAAGCCCATCACTTCTTCTTGAGTGAGTGCTTCCATGCTTGTGAGATTTGACAATTGGACTAAACCATTTTTTACTGACATTTTAGGTCTCCTTTACCCTAACCGTGTGCTCTCTGTCACATCGATTTTTTGACAATATCATTACTGACAATTCTGTCAGTATACTGATGAACATTTTTTTCTGATGTCTTAAACGCTTCTTTAGTTACACCAAAATTTTTTTAATCATGAATTTACTGACACGTCGGTCAGTAAATCAAAACTTTAAACTTCCTGCGTTTCTTTTGGCAAGACAAGATTTAAAACAATCCCAAGAATTGTCGCGATGGCTACTGATGAAATTTGTAAATTTTGAGTGATATTAATAATCATTCCGCCAATCCCGATAACAAGGACAACTGAGCTGATTAGTAAGTTTCGTTTGATATCAAAATTAACTTTATTTTCAACCAAAATTTTCAAACCAGAAGCTGCAATTACTCCAAAAAGGGCAATTGATGCACCACCAATCACGGGTGCTGGAATGGATTGCAAGAGTGCCGTGATTTTCCCAATGAATGAAACAATGACAGCAAGTACTGCGGCACCGGCAATAACATAAATCGAATGAATTTTTGTAATTGCCATAACTCCAATATTTTCACCGTAAGAGGTCACAGGCGGTGCCCCCAAGAAACCTGCAATAATCTGAGCAGCTCCATCTCCAGCCAAAGTTTTTTCAAGACCTGGTTCTTTAAAGTAATCTTTTTTCGTTAATGAGTTCAAAACCATAATGTGGCCAAAATGCTCCGTCATTGTGACAAAAGCAATTGGTGCCATGGTCAAAATTGCTGACGGATAGAAGGCCCATTTGTAATTGGCAAATGGAATTTCCATTGGCGGAATGGTCAGCCATTTAGCTTGTGAGATTCCAGTGAATGAAACAATGTTCATCCCTGTAATCTTACCAATAATCAATGCTGCAACATAACCTGTGATGATTCCAAGTAAAATGGGAACAACTGACAGAAATCCTTTGCCATAAATGCTGTAAATGACAATAGATAACACAGTGATGAGGGCAATAATGATATAAGCTAAACTGTATCCTTTCAGATTTGCAACATCCGTGTACATGGCATCATTAATTGCTGTTGGAGCAAGCGATAAGCCAATGACCATAACGATTGGCCCAACGACGATTGGCGGTAAAACTTTGTCAATCCAGCCTTTACCTGCAAATTTTACAATTAAAGCGACAATCAGATAAACCAATCCACCGGTCATTGCCCCTTGAGCAATAGCTGGCATCCCGCCGTTTTTCATCAGTAAGGTCATCGCACCAATATAGGCAAAGCTTGAACCCATGTAAGCTGGCACTTTAAATTTTGTAACACTCATGTGTGCAAGTGTACCAAGTCCAGAACTCAAGAGGGCAATGGCTGGGTTAATCCCAACTAAAATTGGAACTAATACGGTTGAGCCAAACATGGCAAATAAATGTTGAAACGAGAGTCCAAACCACTGACTTGGGGCTGGTTTCTCATCTACCTTTAAGATAATATCATTATCGTTCACTGTTTTCTCCTTGCTATCCGTCTACTGACAGGCTGGTCAGTGCGTTTTTTAATCTTCACGTTTGATTAAAATACTATCTGCACCATCATGTTCGTTCATCTGAACAATAATGGCTTCGCCACGAGCTGTTGGGATATTTTTACCGACATAGTCTGCACGAATCGGCAATTCACGATGTCCCCGGTCTACAAGCACGGCCAATTGAACGCGCGCTGGGCGACCAAGTTTGACTAAGCCATCAATGGCTGCACGGATTGTCCGCCCAGTGTAGAGCACATCATCAACCAAAATTACATCTTTATCAGTGATATCCATGTCAATTTCTGTCGTATCTTCCTGAGCTTGTTTATCATCACGAAATGGACGAGTATCTAACTCTCCAAATGGAATTTCCAAGCCTTCAAGTTGTTGCAAGCGTTCTTGAATGCGTTTAGCTAAATAAACGCCACGGGTTTTGATTCCAATAAGGACTAATTTGTCTAATTCTTTATTACGCTCAATGATTTCATAGGTAATCCGTGTAATTGCACGTTTCATCGTGATTTCATCAATAATCTCTTTCTTAGCCATCCCGGCTCCTTTCTTCTGACAGCTCTGTCAGTAACTGACAGAACACTATTAATTATGTGGTCTTGCTTCAAAAGTGTTTTGGCTGACTTCTCCATAGGCAAGCTGCTCATCAAGCATAAAAAAATCCTGCATTCCAAGAGAATGCAGGTATAGTATCAGAAAGTGGATAGTCTCCACCATTAAATTACATTTTTATTTCTGACCTTGCCTGCCTCTCTGGACACTCTTAAAGGTTAGAACGATTATAGCAAAGATTTCAAAATTTGTCAAAAATTTATTTTTCCGAGCACTGCTCTTTCGGAGGAAGCTTTTGATAGAGCGGAGCACTTCCTCCATACTCGTACGCTTGAAGATATGTCCTGAGCTGCATCCCAAGTTTCTTACTTAACTCCAGACAAACTTGGATTCCTTCCCAAGAAATACCATCAAAATGAACGCCCGCAGTTATCGTTGCACTTCCCTGCAAAACGTCTTGCAAAATATGGGCCACATTCTCTCCTAAAGCACCATCTTTATGACGGCGCCCATCATGGCTTGGAAAGGTATGCGTTGTTAATTTTTCACTAGCGGTCAGCATAGTAACCGCACCAACATGGGGGTGAGTTCCTCCTTCAATACTTATCACAACATCTGTACCGATCACCCTAAGGTTAGCTGTGAGGATAAAATCATTCTCAATTGCTTCAAACTGTTTCATTTCAGGCATCTTCTGTCCACCTTCTTGATAAATGATTTTCAATTTCTAGCTGATCCATAATCTTCATAACAGTATGGTTAACAATGTCCTCAATCGTTTCAGGATGATTGTAAAAAGCAGGCATTGGAGGAATAATACGAACCCCCATTTGTGATAGTTTTAATAAATTTTCCAAATGAAGTGTAGAAAGTGGTGTTTCTCTTGGAACAAGGAGCAGTTTTCTTCCTTCCTTTAAACAAACATCCGCACTTCTTGCAATCAAATTATCTGAATAACCATGCGCAATCGCAGCAACAGTTTTCATACTGCTAGGTACTACTACCATCCCATCATGGAGAAAACTTCCGCTCGCAATACTAGCTCCCATATCGCGTGCATTGTAATATACATCAAACAAAGCCTTAACTTCAACTTTTTTCAAATTTGTTTCAAGTCGAATATTTTCATAAGCCCAGTCACTCACTGTTCCATGAACCTCAACTTCAGGTATTTCTTTTAATACTTGAAGCAAGCGAATCGCATAAATAGATCCCGAGGCACCTGAAACACCAATAACTATCTTTTTTTTCATTCTTTTACCTTAAGAGAAAGCCTATCGCTCTACTCTCCCCCCACTTATTTCAAGTATTTTTCCCAGTCCTCAACTTTCATGAAGGGGGCACGCTTAAAGACCTCTTTCATATCATAAGGATATGTTCCATCCAAAATTGTTTTTGAACTCATTCCACGCACCCGAATAGATTTCGGATCGTACTCTGGACGCTCTGAAGGATCCAGTGGGTGATTACGCATTCCTGGAATGACGATTACATCTTGATCCCCTTGGAAACGTGTATTAAGTGTCCATACGACATCATTCATGTCAAAAATATCCACATCTTCATCCACTAAAATAACCGTTTTTAATTCTTTAAAAGCAGAGAGGGCAAGAATAGCCGCTTGACGTTGTATCCCCTCATCATTAACAGAGAATTTTTTAACTTGCATGATGGTCATTAACTTCCCACCGCCTGCTGGTGGATTGTAAACATTCAAAACATGACCTGGGATTGCTTTATCCGTCAGCTCTAAAATTGAGGCTTCGGTAGGGATACCAGCCATAGAAACGTGTTCTTCTGATGGACCGATGGTTGTTTGCATGATAGGACGATCTTTTCGATGCGTTACAGCTTTTACTTTTAAAACATTAACCGCAGGATTGGCTGCCCCGTTGTATCCTGGAAACTCTGGCATCGCATAGCCTGTATTTGTATTAATATCCTCTTGCATGGTGGTGTTGGGTAAAATCTCTGCTTCAATGACATATTCTGCGCGAGCAAGTCCCACTTCATTCACAGCCACACCATCTACGGTTTGAACAGGTTCTTGCCGTAGAGCTCCAGCACACCACAACTCATTGTAACCAAGTGGAGTTGTTGGTGGTTCAAAAGTTGCTCCGATATAGATAGCGGGATCCAAACCAATATTAATTGTTACTGGCATGGGCTCATTTTTAGCCTCAAACATTTTTTGAAAGGCCCCAATATGTCGTCCACCAGGCATAATATACATCCCGATGGTATCCTTGTCTTCCAAAACCATCCGGTGAATGGTAACGTCAGACATTGTCTTTTCTGGGTCAGAGCCAAGTACCAGCCCCATCGTAATGTAAGGACCAGCATCATCAGGCGTATTTGTAGGTGCCGGAATCAATTTTCGAATATCAAAATCAGCATCTGTCGCCAAATGAACAACCTCTTGGACGGGAGCCTCGTTTTTCGAAACCTTAACGGGTTTAACAGGATTTTCAACCGCTTCTTTTAAATGACGTCCTAACGTTTTCCAATCACTGTGAAGGATTTGTCCTACTCGGCGACGACTAGCCATGGTACCGATAGAAACACGGGCACCTGGAAAACCTTTGATTTTATTGAACATCATCGCAGGTCCTTCTTTTGTTGGACGTTCAACTGTCCCTCCTGCTCCAATATACCGAAAGACGCCTGATAACTCTGCTTCAGGATCAACTTCCACATCTGTTTCATGATATTGATCTGGAATTTCTTTTAATTCATCAAGGACTTTGCGCAAGTCCCAAGGTTGATTGCTCATTTGAACCCTCCATTTATTTTGATAACTTTATTTTAAGGGCTTTATGAAGGGAAATCAATTCAATTTTGGGAAGGCCTTATTCCATTTTGGAATAGTTGAGATTTAATGGGTTTGAATATAGTCCCAAAACGTTTTAAGCACGGCAACTTCTTGATTTTTCTTTGCAATGAAAGATAAATGGCTTGTTTTATTAGGAGTGAGCGGACGGAGTACAACTTTATCACTAAGTTGGTGCTCAACACTTTTTCTCATCAATATACTTACTCCCATCTCTTTTTCAACCATTTTCATGAGAATTTCCACTCGAACGCCGGTATAGGCGACCTCGGGTTCAAAATGAGCTTGGTGGCAAAGTTCTTCGACTTTCTGGTAGATCAAAGAACTTTCATTTTGAAGCAAAAAAGGTATCCCTTGAAGCTCTTCAATTTGAATTTCCTCATGCTCAGCAAGGGGGTGAGTTTTAGGAAGGATAACAGCAAATTCATCCGCTTCTGTTTTCAAAAGCCACCTATCTTTTGGCGCAGACTCCCAAGTCCTTGCAAAAGCAACTGCGTTGTTTTCCTGTTCTAAACAGTATTCGATAGCATTGGCTTCTGTTTCCTTTAATTCTACATCAATTTCAGGATGAGCTTTAATAAATGCTGAAATTTTTCCAAAACCTTGATAATCAGGTGCCGTAGGAATAAAAAAGATTGTCAAGTGCTGTTCTTGTTGCTTTTTATAGCCTTTGAGTACTTTTTGAAGCTCCTGATAATCTTTTAAAAGGCGTTGAGCATAACCTAAGGCTAGGTTTCCTTCTTCTGAAATCGTAATTTTTCGATGAGCACGATCAAATAAACGCACACCAAGCTCTTTTTCCAAGGCAATAATTCCTTTCGAGACATTCCCTTGCGTAGTAAAGAGCCGTTCTGCGGTTTCTGTATAATCCAAAGTCTTTGCTAAATCAACAAAAAATTCTATTTTTCTTATATCCATATGCCTATTATAGCTTAAAATTTTTATAAAAAAAATGAGCTTACACTCATTTCTATTTTAAAATCACATTAATCACATTTGTCCACAACCAGCTCAATGGAAAGACCAAGATGAGCGCTGGAAGCATATCAGCCAAGGGAAACATCTTGAGTTTTAACATTCTAAATCCTGTTGCCAACATCAACACCCCACCAGCTGCCTTAAAGTCAAAGATCATCGTTGGAGTAGTCAAAGGATAAATCCAGCTTCCTGCAAAAAACAGAATCATGAAGAAAATAAATTGGGGAATCGCAATAAAGCCTGCTACATAGCCGAGTTCAATAGCAAAGAACATTGCTGTGAAAAAGTCAAGAATGGCCTTAGCCACTAGTATTGAAGAATCTCCAGTGAAACCATTGAGGATCGATCCAAAAATACCTGTTCCCGAAGCACAAAAGAGGACTGTAATTGTGACAAGCTGAGCTTTGAAATCCTCCTCATTTAAAGTAGAACCGCTATTAGGCATGATTTTTGAAATCAAACCTTGCATAGCCATTGCCCCTTTATCAACTAGATGCCCCAAATGGATAATTACTCCGAGTAACGTTCCTAAAATTACAGCAAAAATGACTGCCGCCATGTTTTTCATTGGAGCGATAGCATAAGTTCCCATGACGAGAGAGGAGACTCCAAAAATCATGTTCATCTTGACTTTAAAATCATCTGGAATATATTTTCCAATCCCACCCCCAATTAATCCACCGAGTAAAACGGCAAGCGCATCAATAATGATACCTGTTGGCATAATAAGCCCCTTTCGAATATTTATTAATAAACGTTATTTAACAACGTTTAAATTGTAGCAATTTTATTGAACGCTATCAATTCAATTTTTCTTCCTTTTTATTCCTTTCTGGAATAGTTAATTCTCGCTTGACAAACATATTATAATATTATAATATGTTTATATGATGAATGAAAAAGCACTTGCTGATTTTTTTAAACTTTTCTCAAATGAAGGGCGCCTGAAGATAATTTCCAGCCTCGCCTCTGATAATTTGACGGTAAATGAAATAGTTCAGCAGACAGAACTCTCACAATCTTTGGTGAGTCAACAGTTAAAACTACTTAAAAGTGCCCGTATTCTAACTAATGAAAAACAAGGAAAAACTGTCACTTATTGTCTATATGACCGTCATATTCTTCATCTTTTAAAAGATGTTGCCGAGCATTTAAACGAGCAAGGAGGAGAAAGTGAGAAAGAAATTTAAATCCGTTAAACCAGAAGAACCCCAGAATGAAACACTTGAACATCTGGTTTCGCAAAATGTAACGATTGTTTTTATCCTGAATTTTTTCTTTGCTATCCTCGAATTTATCTTCGGTTTTTTGTTTAATTCGACGGCTATCCTGTCTGATGCAGTTCATGATACGGAGGATGCTGTAGCAATCGGTCTGGCGTGGTTTTTCCAAAAATTTTCAAAACGAGCAGAGGATCGTCACTTTTCATTTGGTTATCAGCGCTTTAGTCTTCTAGGCGCCAGCCTAACGAGTGTCATCTTGATCACCGGAAGTTTTATCGTCCTTTTTGAATCTGTTCCTCGCTTTTTTGACCCTCAGCCCGTCAAAGCGACGGGGATGTTAGGACTCGCTATTTTCGCCATTGTAGCGAATGGTTTTGGAGCTTGGTTATTAGCCAGAGGCTCCTCACGCAACGAAAGCATCCTTAATCTTCATGCGTTAGAGGATGTACTAGGTTGGTTAGGCGTTTTGATTGTCTCTATTGCCCTCCATTTTGTTGACTGGTATTGGCTTGATCCGTTGCTCTCAATTGCAATTGCACTTTTCATTTTGACGAAGGCCATCCCTAAATTTTGGGGGACGCTGCGTATTTTACTAGAATCTGTTCCTGAAGATATTGATTACAGTCGTTTGTTGATTGAACTGGAACAATTACCAGAAGTTCGCGCAGTAACACAACTTATCATTTGGTCAATCGATGGCGAACAAAATGCTGCGATGATCCATATTCTCATCCCTGATGACGTCGAATTTACTGCCGCAAAAATCGCAGTACGCCAAGTTCTGGAAAGCAATAAAGTCTGTCAGTCAGCTATTGAGCTTGACGAAACAACATCTGAACATTTGACCCACCTCAAATATGAAAAAGGCTCAGTTCTTTAAGCTACAAAGTTACTGACAGCTCTGTCAGTAAAAAAAACTCACTTTCTAGCCGAAGTGAGTTTTTATTTTAAGAAAATTAACGAACTTGTCCCGTTCCATCGATGTAAAATTTTGTTGAAGTCAGGGCCTCAAGTCCCATCGGACCTCGTGCATGCAATTTCTGAGTGGAAATTCCGATTTCTGCACCAAGTCCAAAAACAAAACCATCCGTAAAACGTGTTGAGGCATTCACATAAACTGCTGCTGCATCAATTTCATCCTGAAACTTTTGGGCATTAAAGTAATCTCGAGTGACGATTGCTTCTGAGTGTCGACTTGAATATCGATTAATATGTTCAATAGCTTCTTCTAAAGTATCGACCGTTTTGACAGATAAAATATAATCAAGAAATTCTGTACCATAATCTTCGTCAGTAGCTGGCACAATATTCTGAGGATTTTTCACTGCTGACAGGGCGGTCAGTGCCCGCTCATCAGCCCGAAACTCTGTGGGATGAACTTGCCTGATCGCTTCGTATAATTTGGGTAGAAATTCATTCAAAACTTGACGATGGATCACCAGACTTTCTGCCGCATTGCAGACGCTCGGACGTTGTGTTTTTGCATTAATAACAATATTAACAGCCATCTCCAGATCAGCAGATTCATCCACATAGATGCTACAATTTCCAACTCCAGTCTCAATTACAGGGACTGTGGCTTTCGCCTTGACCGTATTAATTAAGCGGGCTGAGCCTCGCGGGATGAGCACATCAAGAAATTGGTCCGCTTGCATCATTTTTTCAGCTTCTGCATGACTTGTATCAGCTAAAAGTTCTACTGACGAAGCTGTCAGTCCACTTTTAATAAGATTTTCCTTAATAATCTCAACCAAAACAAGATTCGTGTGTAGTGCATCAGAACCACCTCGCAAAAGAACTGCATTCCCTGTTTTAAAACAAAGCGAAAAAGCATCAATGGTGACGTTCGGACGACTCTCAAAAATCATGCCGACTGCTCCCAGAGGCACGCGCTTCTGTATGATTTTTAAACCTTCTAAATTTGTGAAACCTTGCATCACTTGCCCGATTGGATCTGGCAAATCAGCTACTTGACGTAAACCTATCGCCATAGCCTCAATTCGTTTGTGATCTAAACGTAAGCGATCTACCATAATCTCGGAGATGCCATGCTCTTTTGCGCGCGCTAAATCTTTTTGATTTTCACCTAAAATCCGTACTTCATTAGCAAGCAAAGCTTCTGCTAATTGGCGCAAAAAATTATTTTTATCAGCAGTAGGTAACTTCGCAAGGCACTTGCTTGCTTCTTTTACTTTTGCCCCAAGTTCTTCTATCATCTTCGTACCTTTTATACCTTTTGTGAAAAATAAGTCCCAATCTCTTTGCCAGCTACGATCTCACGAATTTCTCGGATACGTGCCCCATTAGTCAAAACCATTTCTTGGCCATTGTCAAATAAGATTTGCGCAGCAGCAAGCTTTGATGTCATTCCCCCTGTGCCAAAGCGACTACCAGCTCCACCTGCCATCTGACGTAATTCATCAGTAATGTCATGAATTTCCTTAAAAATTGTCGCATCATCATAGATGTTGGGATTTTTATTGAACAAACCATCAATGTCCGAAAGCATAATTAACAAATCAGCACCCACCAATTTAGAAACAATGGCGCCCAACTTATCATTATCACCAAACTTTGTCTGATGATCCATCTCATCCACTGCAATGGCATCATTTTCATTAATAATAGGAATAATATCCAGTTCTAATAAAGCATTTAAAGCATTTTGAGCATTCTCACGGCTCGTCGGGAAGTCAGTAACATCACGTGTCAGAAGTAACTGTGATACTTTTTGAGAATAACGATGAAACATCTGTGTGTATAAACTCATCAGTTCTACTTGCCCAATGCTGGCTAAAGCTTGCTGTTGTGCAATCACTGTTGGCCGCTTCTCCATCCCCAAGACATTCAAGCCAACACCGACAGCACCAGAAGTCACTAGAATCACTTCATATCCTTGATTATTCAAGTCGGCTAGGACAAATGCAAGTTCATCAATATTCGATAAATTAATTTTTCCATTCGGCAAAATGAGCGAACTCGTCCCAATTTTAACCACGATACGCCGAGCTTTCAAAATATTTCTTCTTGTCATAATGACCTAGTATACCACACTCTACCACTAATGTTCAATATGGATTTTAGAGAAACATTTTCACTCTCTTTGTCCTCCTCTAAAAAAATAGAATCAGCAACATTAGCTACTAGTGAAAAGCAACCATTCATGAGCAAACCTATTGCTATGTCCTGAGTTTATACCAATAAATCTGTTTTCTCTTATTTTTTTGAATAAAAACCCACACTAGCTTTAACATGCGTTGTAGAATTTGATTTTTGATTTCTCCCCTGTGGATTATTATGATTAAGTACGATTTTCAAATCCTGTTTTAACTCATTACTTGCCTGGGCAACATCTTTTGCTGTATACGAATTTTTATCTTTTAAAGCTGTTGCAGTTACCGCAGTTGATTTATGCTCAAGAAATGTTTCCAATTGTTGCGCGTTTGCCTTGTCTTCTAATACTTGTTCGCTGTAAGCGTGCTTGTTATAGATAGCTAAAGATATACTGATAACGAGAAATCCCACTACCGTCAAACTGATAAAATATTTTTTATTGTGTGTCCCTAAATTCATTGCATCCTCTTGTATTTCAAAGTGGTTAGCTTTTTACAGAAATAACTGCTTCTATCCAAGCTTCCCTCTACGTTATATTGTTATTCTACATCAAAAAAAAGTGTCCCGCAACACGTTATCGTTTTCACAAGCAAAATACTTGCAAGCTTTTGTTTTTTATGAAAACTGTAAAATATCATGTTAACTACAACCTTAGGCTAAAAATTAATTCTTAAACTGAATAAAAAAGAACTCTAATAGAGTTCTTTTTTATTTCCCCTTAAGATGGCACATCATTAATCGACCATTCAATGGTTGCTTCATATGCTTTATTTACAGAAAGTGAAGCACCGTTTGTTGCTAACGAAACATTAGAGAAATCGAGGTTCCAAGTCCCCTGCCCTGTTTCTTTCGGGGCATAAAAAATTGACACTGGTCCTGCTCCTTCATCCAAAGTGAAATTTTTACTTGTACTAGGTGCACTCGCGCTGTTCCCCTCCTCAGGCGTAATGCTTCCAGTGGTGAAGTTAAGAATGGCCCCTGATAAAGTTGAAGCATCTTCAGCGGTAAATTGTTGTGTCATTTGAGCTGTGACAGACCACCCCTCATTCGTGTAAGTGTCATCTGTGACCTGTAAGACATCATTTGGAATCATCTCGTAAATCCCATCAGCTTGTAATTCCTGAAAACCAAAATCAAGGATAGGAACCTGATTAACCAGAACAGAAGCGGGAGGAGCCTCTACATTAAAAATAAAATTAAGCGTTGAAACTTGATAATATTTGTTAGCTTCTTGTGCGAGCGTTGCAGTAAGACTACTGTATGACTTCCCGTCGGGACCCGTCACACTCTGTACCGTCGTCCCCTTTGGAACTTCTGGCAAACTTTTGCTCACATCATTAATAACACCACCTGTGACGCCTTCTTCGCTAAAAGCAGAAGGCAAATTTGGTACATTTGATTTTGTTTCATCTATATAGTGATAAGAAAAGGTTACTTTAGCTTTTTTAGCCTTAAAGTACAGACTAAAGTAATTCGCCCAGCTATTTTCAGTAAGATCGGTATAGTCAGGATTTGCTGCTAATGCGGAAGCCAAATCAGAGTAAGTTTTTCCCGCTGCCCCGTCTGGTCCAACAACATGATCAAGTTCGTAACCATCAGGCACTTTTATGTCAGGTACCTCATTAATAGTTGAATCATAATAACCTTGTACCGTTTGTGTTTCAGAAAGTTCAGGAGCGATACCATTCATCACGGATTGAGAAGCACTTGGTAACCCTCCAAGCAAGCCAGTCACCTCATCCTTCACTTGACCAGTTCCGGGAGTTTCACTCAAATAGTAACTTTTAAAGGTTGCCGTTTCTTGGTCCGGTGTATAATAAACATTAATAACGTTATCCACCTCAGTAGTGGAATCATCATTTAGGACCTTCAAAGACTCTCCTCTAGAAAAAGTATAGTGGCTAATTTGAGGAGCACCATAGGTGTAATCGTCAGTGCTGTTAGCATCACCATTAGTGACACCTATAGTGTCACCCGTATTTGCTATAACCGTTGACTCACTAATATTCTTGATCGGCTGATTCGTCGTTTCATCTATATATTTTATGGTAACATTTTCGGTCCCACGAGTAGCACTAAAGGATGCTGCGGATGTCGCATTCCCTTCTTGAATGACCCCTGTATTAGTTCCAGTAATTGCCAATGTTCCAAACGTCATATTGCGGGATAAGGTAGCACTCCGTGATATTCCTGCATTATTATAAGTACCATTATTATTATAGTCTGCATCAGGTATTGATTGTAAGTTTAAATCTCCCGTATAAGTTCCATCACCGTTATCGATCACATTGTTCCAGGTCAAACGAAGAGTCTCAGCCCCTTTATAAGCAGTGGAGGTCAATACCCCACCAAGAATACCATTACCTTTTAAAGCAAGTGGAGCCGAAAATTGTTCCCATGAAACACTTGAAGTCGTTGAATATTCTAATTTACCTTCCTCATCCGTCTTACGTATTTCTGCGGTATTTTGACCAACATTTGTACTCGTAGTTCCATCAAATCCCCCATTATAATAAAGATCACGCCCTAGGAAGTAGGAATCTTTTAATCCCTGTATACCAAGATATTGACCTGTAGCACTCGGCGCGTTACTTTTTATCTGTTCAGTACTCGCAGGCGTAAGAAAGAAACCGGCCGCATCACCATATAGCCACTGCAATGCGTTATCATAATAGAAAGGGGTGCTGATGCTTACCGGTTTAGAAAAATCAATGGTTGCATCTAAGACATGATAAACCCAAGAATTTTTTTTGGTATTAGCTAGCCAGAAATAGTTATTCCCCGAAGGATCCCACTTATACCAGCTTCCATCTCCAGCGAGCGCAATCCAGCTATCTACATTTTGTTGAAAACTACTATCAAGTTCATGATTACCTGTATCCAAACTTTGTCCAGGAGATAAATTTCCTGAAATAGCAGTTGCTGCCTCTACTTCACTTGACTTAAACTGGCTTGCTAGAAAACCAGATATGACTACACTCGCAGCTATCAAACTAAATTTAAATCTTTTATTCATTCTTTGCCTCTACTGCTCTCTTTAGTTGGCTTTCCTTTTTTGAAAAAGGGAGGATCCATCCCCTTTTTCAAAAAAGGAAATAATTGGTTATATCCAAATTATTTCACTTCAAAATTATTTTTTATTACACCTTATGCTTCAGGAACAACACTAAGAGAATATTCTAAAGTTGTTGTATAAGTTCCCGCCTTAGCAGATCCTGCAGGAACACTCAATGAAATAGGACCGCCTGTTTCATTACCTGTATAATCATCTGCTGTACCGTATTTTGTAGCATATGTTCCATAACTACCTTGGCTATTTGAAGTCATAACCGTTTCAGGAGTTCCGACTGCTAAATTTAAAATATTATTAGATGTAGGCATATAAGCACTTGTTCCTGATGTTTCTGCAGTATAAACTGGTGTTGCAGAATTAAAGCTTAATTGCGCACCGCTTAACTCATTTGTACCATTTGTGAATTGTCCGAGTTGTGTTACAGTAACTGCCCATGTTCCTTCACCACGAAGGTCATGCATTGCTACGAAATCAGCATTGCCTGTATTTTCATCTTTTGAGGCATAATATGTCGAACTAGAAGTTGAAATTTCATGAGAACCAAAATCTAAATTTGAAGCATAATCCAAAGCAATAGTTCCTTCAACACCAGGGATATTTGGGTCTACTTCTCCACCAGGATTTTCTGGGTCAATAACTCCTGGGTTAGAAGTTTCTGGCGCTTGAGTAAAGCTTACAGTTCCCTCAGAATCATAAGTGTTTTGATCAATACTATCTGCTGATACAGAAGCAGCTCCAAGTAATGCAAAGGCAGACAATGTCATTGTTGAATAAGTAATAAGTTTTTTCATGATATTAAGTTCCTTTCTTAAGAACAATTGTTTTTATTTTTAAGTATTTTTGGGTTCAAATCCAAATACTCTGCAATACGATGGGCGAATTACCCTGACGATTTTATAAATTTAAATTGTCGGTACTTTCTCCATTCTGTTTAAAATTTATATTCTCAATTTATTTAAAATTGTGATTATCCTTTTTAGTTTCTTCCTTATCTTCCTTTTTTCTTTTTTTGAAAAGAAGAAAAATTAAAATAATAAGTAAGATGATAATGATGATACCAATGACAATAAGCCAATTGAAGTTTTGTTTTTCAACTGTTGGATCAGTCTTATTCAATTTTTCGGCTTCTGAACTTGTCACCTCAAAGTCCTTATCAAATTCCCACTTGTACTTATATTTCACCTTATTGCCATCAACAGTTGTTTCATATTTTCCATCTGTTGATTTTTCACCATAGGCAATGAGATGTAAATGATACTTACCAGGTTTTAAGGCTGCTGATGAGCCACCATTTAAATCACCTTGTTTAGAAACAGGGATAGCTAGATCAAAGTTTGAGTTTGGTGCCATCTGCATCGCAGAGTTATTGTAAGTATAGCTTAGTTGAGAATCTGTCTTCGAAGTTACTGTTGAGCTGACGTTAAGTTGGCTTAAATACGCAGGAGCCGAATTACTAAGATTGGCTTGGATCACATTTCTGCTATTGACTTGAGAGGCTTTTACTGTATTGAGGGCCAAAGATGGCGCTACACTTTCTTCACTTTGTCGCATGACCAATGCAATAACATAACGATATTCATTCTTCACTGTAACCGAAGTCTTTTTTGACGAATTAGCTTGATCTGTTTCACTTTCCACTTGTTTGAAAGTGAATCCACCCGCCATCACACCTTTGAAGCTTTCTTCGGGCATCTTCACTTTAGCTTTAACTTCCACCGTTGAATCTGCAGGTATTTTAACTTGTTTATCTATTGTGACGTAATCTGAGATATCACGGACCAGTGATTTATCTTTAGGTTTTGTACTAGGAACATATACCGCAAGTCCTGAATCGGCAGTAGTGGCATTAGAAAACGTTGTATCAACAGTAATTGCTTTTGAAGTCGTATTGGATAATTTGATTGTCAGTTCTTGACTCTCTCCTGGCTTCATAAGGAGATCAAAGTACCCAGAATTCTTTGAAATTTGATTTTCTGGTAAATTAGGAACGACATTAAAGTTGGCCCCATCAGCAAGAGCAACTCTTGTTCCAAAAGCGACTATCAACAGTGTCATTAGAAATAAATATATTTTATATTTGTTGTATGGTTTACTCATTTTTTCCTTCTTTATCAACTAATTTGGCACGACATTGAGTGAATACTCTAACGTACTTTGATAATCCCCAACCTGTGCAGCACCTGCTGGAACACTTAATGAAATTGGACCGCCCTCTTCATTACCTAAATAATCACTTTTTGTACCATATTTTGTAGCATATGTCCCATAGCTCCCTGCTTCATTAGAGGACATAACCAGAGAAGGTGACCCAATCATAAGATTTGTAATATTAACGGCACTCGGCATATCTGCACCAACACCTGTCTCAATTCCCGTATTCACTGCAATAGCTTTTTCAAAGCTGATTTGTGCACCACTAAGCTCTACTGCTCTTTGATTAGTAAATTGGTTGCTTTGCGTTACTGTGATCGACCATTCGCCTGCTCCTCTAAGGTCATGCATCGCTACAAAATCAGCTCCTCCAGTCGTCTTATCTGTTGAGGCATAATAAGTCGAATCTGTGGTAGAAATCTTATGTGTTCCAAAATCCAAATCAGAAGCATAGTCTAAAGCGATAGAGCCAGCGACACCTGGGATTTCAGGTTCCACACCCCCACCAGGATTTTCAGGATCTACAACTCCGGGATTAGTTGTCTCATCACCAGGAATAAAGGTAATCATACCCGTTGAATCAACACGGTTCCCTCCTTCAGTTCCGGAGACAGCGACAATTTCTGAGAGTGAGGTCTTATCCTCTTTTCCTTCTTGATGTCCTATTACTTTGGCTTGCACCTCATCGCCTTTTGCCAGTTGAAGCGCTTTGGTAGTAAAAGTACCATTTTCTAGCAAGGTTGCTTGGCCTTTCGAATTACCGTTGACGAAAATTTCCACCTCATAATTTCGATCGAAATCTTTATTCTGATTACCGATATTCCCACTAATTGTAACTTTTCCAGCTGTAAGCTCATGGATAGTTGCTTGTTCTACCTTCCAGTCCTCGTAGGCTACTTTATGCACAACAACCATTTCATCAGAAGTTTCAGACTTGTCTTCTTTCCCTGTTTGATGTCCAGTTACCTTAGCGGTTACCGTATCACCTTCGGATAAGGTTAAGTTATCCGAGGTAAATGTACCATCGTCTTCCACTTTAGCTTGGCCTTTAGAACTTCCATTCACAAAAACTTCAACGGTATAATTACGGTCATAGTCCTTATTTTGGTTACCAATATTCCCCGTAATTACAGTATCCGTGGTATCCAAATCATCAACGATTGGTTTCTCAACTTTCCAACCCTTATAATTTGTAGCATCTCCGACTGTAGCTTGCGTTTCTTCACTAACCTTATCTTCGCGTTTGTCTTGATGACCAATCACTTTTGCAGTGATAACTTGTCCTTCTTGCAAGTGCACATCATCTAACTTGAATGTCCCATCTTCCGCTGGTGTCACATAAATAGGATCTTCATCATCAACAGATAAAGCCACTTCATAGGTTCGACCGGCATCTGTATTTTGCTTTCCGATATTTCCAGTAATCACTGTATCGGTATCTTTCATAGGGTCTAAGGTAGGACGTGCTACTGACCAGTCTTCATAACCAGTAGTTTCAGCAACTGTGAGGGTAGAAGTAGCTTGCTTATCAGGGTATTTGGCCGTGACGTTGCCTTTTTCATCTGTATCATCAGGTTGGTGGCCAATCACTACTGCCTTAATCTTATCCCCATAAGCCAAAGCACGCTCTTGATCAGTATCTAATTCTGACAGGGCGTAGCTAAAGTAATAAGTCTTCAAAGCTACGTCTATATTCTTTTGATCAATGATCAGTTCATCACCAAGATAAACTTCTAAGTCATAGTTACGTCCAACTGCACGGTTTTGAATAGGAACATATCCCGAAATCGCCGTTCCTCCCTCATATAAGGGACCATTAATTACAGCATCTTGAACTTGCCAGTTATCATAAGTTTCATCGGCTTGGGTAATAACCGTGGTGCTAATTGAACTGCTTTCTTTATCTTCTTCTCCGTCCTGTGAGCCTACAATCTTGGCTTTGACCACATCACCTTTTACCAAACCACTAAGATACGGAACATTGACATCCATATCATCTTTCACTGGTTTGTTATAAACTTCTTCATCATTTACGGTGACAATTAATTTATAAGTTCGACCAAGTTGTTGATTTTGTACAGGAGTATGAAGCGCTATAATCAAGTCATCCTCATAAAGGATAGGCATTGTAGGTTCTTCTACTTTCCAATCTTTCCAAGAGATGATGTTAGTTGCATCAGTCGGATAAGCAATTGTAGAGTATTTGGTTGGTTTAACTCCACTACTATTTTCTTCGCTCTCACGTCCCCGTACTCGTGCTGTTACCACATCACCTTCATTCAGATAACTCCCGAAATCAAAGTCCCAGTCGCCTTTTTTAATGGTTTCACCTCGCGCATTGGTTCCACCGTCTGCAGTTGCCATTTGAACGTATTTATAAGGAATACCATTTACAGAAAGTTCAATATCATAATCTGTAGGGTGCTCATTACTTTCATCTTGGAGACCATTCCCATAAAAGTAAGAATTTTTCTCGGTCAAGTAATAGAGTGTGGTCGGCTCAACAGGATTTTCAATCCACGAATCTTCAATCCCATCACTTGCCACCGATCCAACAACTTTACTAGTGAATCCTAGCGCTGCTGAGTTCGCATCTGTTTTAGTTTGGATACTATAGTTGTCTTTTCTTTCAATCAGTTTTCCTGTATCTTTCGACCATTGACCTAAGTCGATGTACATATCCACTTCCATATCTACACCGGAAGCAAGTTGTACTGTATATTGAGAGGTTTTAAAGTAAATACAGCCTGCCTTACTGTCGTAATTCATTGTATCACCAGTATAAATCCAACTGCCTTTACCCCAGAGTTCCGTAGCAATATCATACTCTTTCGTCCCATCAAAAGGCCAAACTGCATCTTTAGTCCGATAAGCTGTACCGTGAATATATTGTTTATAATTATCAGTACTAAAGAATTCCTTTGCAATCTCAGGATCAATCGTTATTTCTTGACGATATGCTTGTAGTACTCCGGTACCATTACCATGAGCTTTCGTATGAATATGAAGTACATCACTATCTGCTTCTAATTCACTGTAACTATCTTTAAATGTTGAGACTGCAATAGCTGGACTAATTCCTGAAAAGTCATTCTGACTAGTTGACGTTTCACTACTACTTAAACTAGAGACTTCTGAGGTAGCAATAGCATCAGACGACTTAGCCTCGAAAGTAGGAAAGCCCCCTATAGGAACAACAACAGGTTGTAAAGTTTTTTGTGTCGTTTTAGTACCTGCTTCGTCTTCACTCGCCGCTTTAACAACGGTATATCCAACCGCGCCTAATAGGCCTGGGATAAGCAACACACCAGCAAGTTGTTGTTTTATAACTTTTCTCATTTCTCTAGCCCCTCCTCATTTCAAAAAGATGTCAAATTTATTTACCTTATTTACCATTTAGCTTTATTAGTAAGCAAATTTTATTTTTTAAAAATGGTTAATTCGAATTTCCATTGGCTGAACGCCTTAACAGTAACTTATTCTAAAGGATAATTTTATGCTATTCAAAAAAGTTGTTTGGTTTTAAAATTCAGAAATATATCTTAAATAAAGTTATTAAGATACCATAAAGTAATCCCGGTAATTTTTCTGCCAATTTAAACTTCCAAAACCCTTATTTATCAAGCTTTTCTTAAAACCGTTACAGCTTCACATTAAAAAATGTAATATATTACGTATATGTTTTTTTTGCATATTCTCAATAGAGCTGGAATTTGTACTTGGGTAGGCGCATATTCAATCTTTTAACCTGAGCTAAATTAGCAAAAATGAGAATTTTTTAGAGGGCTATATGCGATGTAAAGAAGTATTTTTAGTACAAAATTGAAAGGGGAAGGTCTGATTTGTACGATTTCTAAAATTTTATGCTTCTGAATTAATCATATCTCGGAGCTTTTAAAAATCGGTACACTAAAACGCCTTATTCTTTTTGAGAGTAAGGCGTTTTATTTGATTTTATATGTAAGTTTTATTTTAGAACGAAAAGACTAAAACTTCTAAAAATCGGAGAGTAAGTCTTTATTCAAATTCTTCATACTCATTTGGGTCTTGATTGTCGATGCGCCCATCTAATTTTTCTAAAGAATTGATTTGTTCGATTTCTTCTTGGGTCAGCTCAAAGTCAAAGATATTAAGATTCTCGCGTTGATGGATAAAATCCCTTGACTTAGGAATAGGAAGAATTCCCCGGTCTATATGCCAGCGTAATACAATCTGGCCAGAGGTTTTTTTGTACTTTGTAGCGAGCTCTGTAATAATAGGTTCTTGCAAAGCATCGTTCCCCCGTCCCATGGGGCTCCAAGCTTCAGTGAGAATGCCTCGTTTTTTATTTTCCTCTAACATTCGCTTTTGTACCCAGTAAGGGTGAATTTCGATTTGATTGACAGCAGGAGTAACCCCAGTTTTATCAATAATTTTATCTAAATGTTCTGGTTCGAAATTAGAAACCCCAATGGAACGAATAAGACCCAGCTTTTGGGCTCTGATAAGGGCTTCCCACGCTTCTACATAAAGGCCACGCTTTGGCAAAGGCCAGTGAATGAGGTACAAATCAAAGTACTCTAATCCCATGCGAAACAATGATTCTTGTATCATTGACAGTGCATCTTCATAGTGATGATATTTTCCTGGTAATTTTGTTGTTACGAAAAATTCGGAACGTGGTATACCCGAACGTCTGATTGCTTCTCCCACTACTCCTTCGCTGTCATAGTTTGTGGAGGTATCTAATAGGCGATAACCGCTTTGGATGGCCGTAAGAACTTGATCCAAACCGCTGCCTCCTCGAATCTGATAAGTCCCTAAACCAATAGTTGGTATTTCATGTCCGTCATTCATTGTCAATAATGGTGCTTTCATTGATAAAACCTCCTCGTATTTGAACTTTTCGGTGAGCGCGTTTACGCTTCTATACATTTTTCATTCTAACATAAGATAATGGCTCAATAAAATTTCCTGTTCGTTAACCTATAAACCCCTACTTTTAAAACCCATAGCTTTACTGACAGCTCGGTCAGTAAAGCTACGGGTTTCACTATCCTCATAATTTGATCCTTCCATTCTAAATGAAGACAGCAAAATTCTTAAAAGACGAGCTGAATTAAAGCTAGAGAAAAAATACCAACGAGCACGATAACTAATAAGTTCTTAGTCAAAATGGCTGCCAAAAGCGTGGGAAGTGACGCCCAAAAATTATCCCAATTAATCATCGGAAGATGTCCCAAATCTTGTATAAATAGATTTGAAATCCATAGCGCAGACATAATCACGATAGGAACAAAGCTTAGATATTCCACAAGCAGTTTTGGTAATGTCATTTTCTTTAATAATAAAAAAGGAAGGACACGAGACAACCAAGTGACAAGACCACAACCAGCGATCGTCAACAAAATATATTCAAAAGAAGACACGTTTCACCCCCACACCTAAAGCACATGCCACCAAAGTAACCACCAATACAAGTAGATTTTCTGGAATAAAAATAAGTCCCAGGTAGAACAAAATAAACGTTATTCCAATCATCAATAGCTGCAAAGCTCTTCCTAAAGTTTTATCACTTATCAACTGAAGATACATCAATCCGATAAACATTGCAATAACTGCAAAGCCTAAGCCAAGTTTTCGGGGATCGGTAAGTAGACGTCCTAAAAGTGCTCCCATTACACTTGCTAAAGCCCAGATAGTATATGCAATCAAGTTGGCAGCATTAAACCAAGAGAAACTAAGTTTTCCAGCTGTATAATTTCGCTTATTCATTCCTAAAGCAAAACTTTCATCCGTTAGTAGAGTTCCCAAAACAATATTTTTTAGCAATTTCTCTTCTTTAAAAAAAGAAGCCGTAGTCATGCTCATAAGTATCATTCTTGAATTAACTAAAAAAACGCTCAACATAATAGATAATATCGGACTATGCGTTGCTAACATCGTTATCATAATAAATTGTGCTGATCCCGCGTAGACAATTGCCGACAACAAAAAAATGAGTCCAACGCTAAAACCAGCGCTGTGCCCAATCATCCCAAAAGCTATACCAATCCCAATATAGCCAAATACAGTTGGTAAAGTATCGATTAAACCTTGTTTAAA
Source organism: Lactococcus taiwanensis (assembly GCF_014905395.1). GTDB lineage: Bacteria > Bacillota > Bacilli > Lactobacillales > Streptococcaceae > Lactococcus > Lactococcus taiwanensis. The sequence goes on along the minus strand of NZ_BNDT01000003.1, from coordinate 43,510 downwards.
TGTTAATTCTGAATTCATCCTACCCTAATTTTTCTAAAAATATAATATCTTTTTATTATCCCACATTCTATTCCTTCTTGTCAATTGACTACAAAATGAAAATCCGTAGAATTAATACGAGCCTTTTTGATATCCCTCGAATTTTTCTAATGTTATAATAAAGGTATTAGAAAAATATAAAGGAGACTCATATGGCAAAAATCACTATTTTTGGACAAGGTAACATGGGACGTGCAATTGGGGGATTATTCTCTGAAGGTGATAACACCGTAAGCTACCTCGTTTCAGACTCACCACATGATCAACTTGGTGAAATTATTGTTCTTGCTGTTCCTTACACAGCGATAGCGCATATTCTTAGCGATTATAAAGATGAATTTAAAGGAAAAATAATCGTTGACCTTACAAATCCAGTTGATTTCACGACTTTTGACGAACTTGTAGTCCCTGCTGATCGTTCTGCTGCAGCTCTTATTGCTGAACAAGTTCCTGAGGCAGATGTGATAAAAGCTTTTAATACCAACTTTGCTGCCACACTTTCTTCAAAAAAAATGGCTAATAATTTGAAAACAACTGTTCTTATGGCAGGTGACAGCGCTGAGGCTAAACATAAACTCGTTGACACATTAAAAACTAGTGGTATAGAAATGATGGATGCGGGCAATCTAAAACGAGCTCGTGAGCTAGAAGCGATTGGGTTTTTGCAAATTTCCTTAGCGAGTTCGGAAAAAATATCTTGGAATGGTGGATTTGGACTCTTCAAATAAGATATCATAAGCTTAAGTTAAGAAAGTTCTTCTAATCTATTAATAGAAGGCTTTTTGATATTGAGAAGCTTTTATTTAATTATGAGTTACTTTTAAAAACGATAAAGAACAGGAAAAATAAATTGGAAATTAGAGCATTAGAACGTACTGATTTAAAAAATATTCACATTATCAATAATAAAGCAGAAACAATGCGCCTGTGGTTTGAAGAACCTTATGAATCCTTGGATGAATTAACAAGTCTTTATGATAAACACATTCACGATAATGAAGAACGTCGCTTCGTCATTGATATAGAAAGTCAATTTGCTGGCATTGTCGAGCTTATGGCTATTGATTATATTCATCGTACTTGCGAAATTCAAATTGTCATTATGAGCCAATTCTCTGGTCAGGGATATGCTCAAAAGGCCCTCAAAAAAGGAGTTGATTACGCATTTAATACTTTGAATATGCATAAGGTTTATCTCTGGGTCGATGTTGATAACGCTCCAGCAGTTCATATTTACAAAAAATTAGGTTTTGAAATTGAAGGTACAATTAAAGAACAATTTTTTGCAGGGGGAAAATATCACGATAGCTATTTTATGGGAATATTGAAATCAGAATATTTAAAGGCAAAATAAAAAACAGGTAAATCACCTGTTTTTTTATTTATTTTTTCTTTTTGCCTTTTTTCATCTTTTTTTGAGCACGTTTCATAGCTTGCTTCATCGCAAATTCAGTCGCCTTACCTTTGAGACCTCCTCCAAACATGGAACTCATATCAGGTGTACTACCATTATTCGAACCCATCATTCCTTGCAAATCGCCAAGTGAAGACATATCAGGCATGTTTGAATTCATACCTGGCATGTTGGGCATTTTTCCGCCAGCGCCACCCATCATTTTTTGCATCATCGCATTCATATCACCATTCATGATGCCTTGCATCATTTCTTTAGATTGATTAAACTGCTTGATGAATTTGTTAACTTCGATAAAAGTATTTCCAGAACCTGCAGCAATACGACGTCTGCGCGCTGGTGAAAGTTCTACTTCCAGATGTCGTTCTTGGGGTGTCATAGACAAGACCATCGCTCTTTTTCTGGCAATATCTTTTGGATCAACTTTTACTTGATCTAAACCTGGCATCTGAGACATTCCTGGAATCATCTTCATGATATCTTCCATAGGGCCCATATTTGTCACTTGATCTAATTGTTCCACAAAATCTTCGTAGTCAAACCGATTTTCAGCCATTTTTTCAGCTAACTTAGCTGATTGTTCCTCATCATAATTGGCTTGAGCCTTCTCAATCAGAGTAAGCATATCTCCCATACCAAGAATACGTGAGCTCATACGATCTGGATAAAATATTTCTAAATCAGTTAATTTTTCACCAGTCCCGGTAAATTTAATGGGTTTTCCAGTAATTTCACGTATAGAGAGAGCTGCACCACCACGAGTATCCCCATCAAGTTTAGTGATGATAACCCCTGTAATGTCAAGCTTCTCATCAAATGTTTTCGCAACTTGCGCTGCGACTTGACCAGTCATTGCATCTACAACGAGTAATATTTCAGTCGGAGTAGCGAGTGCCTTAATTTCCTGAAGCTCATTCATTAAAGTATCATCAATTTCAAGACGACCCGCTGTATCAATAAGAACGTAATCTTTGCGTTCTTCTCTTGCTTTTGCTAAACCATTTTTTACGATATCAACTGGTTTTTGGCTAGTTCCTTCATCATAGACAGGAATATCAAGTTGCTCCCCTAGGTTTTTTAATTGATCTATCGCTGCAGGACGGTAGACGTCAGCTGCTATCATTAAAGGTCGAGCATCTTGTTCTTCTTTAAGTTTTTTTGCAAGCTTCCCTGCAAAAGTCGTTTTACCAGCCCCTTGTAACCCTACCATCATGATGATAGTGGGTATTTTTGGAGATTTAAGTAATTCAACTTCACCACCACCTAAGATAGCTGTTAATTCTTCATCAACAATCTTGATAATTTGTTGAGCTGGGTTTAAAGCTTCAGAGACTTCTACACCGACAGCACGCTCTCTGATAGCCTTAATAAATTTTTTGACGACGGGAAGAGCAACGTCGGCTTCAAGAAGAGCAACACGAATTTCTTTCGTAATTTCTGTAACATCTGCTTCAGTAATTTTTTTCTTGCCACGCAGATTTTTAAATACATTCTGCAAGCGTTCAGTTAAGTTTTCAAATGCCATTTTTATTATCCAATTCTACTTTTTTACAATTACTTCATTATAACATTTCTTTAGAAAAATTTGAATACAGCAACAGCATTTGAGGTTTATTTTAGTCTGTTTTTCTTTGTAGGGACTGGAAGAAACTTTCCAAAAAGGACGCCAAACAAAAATGTGACTGATAAAAAAACATATTCTAGTTTTTCCAGCTTGTTGTGAGTAGAGGTGCCTGAGGGAATATTTGATTTTACGAAACTCTTAATAATTTTCTCTTGTGGTACTTGAGATGGGGCTTTAAGAATACCGTTTTTAGAGGCGGGAGCTGATACTGGTGCCACAGCAGATAAAAGTAGCTTTTTCTTGTTTGGGTTAGGCTTTATTTGTCCTAAAACTGAGGTGTACGGAACAATCTTTAATTTTGATTTCGCCTTAGACTGAGGCAAAAGACTTGGAATCACCATTGAAAAAGTTGGGTAGGTGAACCGTTTTAAGTTTTTTTGAGCCTTTAATTGGTCAGGCATCCATAAATTCGATGAAACTAACCCTCTCACAGGAATAACCGTTTTTGTTAGTCCAGTTTTCTCTGATGGATTATGAGTTGTTATACTACTTGATATGGAGAGCGATGAAGCTGCTGATACTGAAGGACTTACCGTAGTAAGCTTCGGAGTTTCTATTAGGATAGGGCTAATATTTGTATTTTCTTCATTATTTTCTTTTTGAACTTCTTCTGATGAGCTTTTGGAAGGACCAGAATCTTGTACATTGGTCACAGCAAGATCAGATATCATTCTAGAATCTTCTGTTGTTGGACTATCAAAGTTTGTTGCGTCTGTAGTTGTAGTTTCTAGCGATTTGATTTCATCTTGAGTGGGAGAATTTTCCGTTCCAGATAAACTTGGTGTAGAATTGCTATCATCCTGTTTTTCCACTTCCTCTTCAAGCGGTGCTTGGAGCAGCCAACTTTTCTGACAACTTCCTTCTGGACTTATGCTGACTGATCGTATCCCTGTTTCAGGAAGATCATCTAATTGATTGAATAGAAGACTTGCTTTATTAAGTGCATCGGATGGCCAGTATACCCCTGTTCCAAGTGTTAATGAGAGAACTGGACTTCCTGAAAAGGCAGCTGAACCTACTATTGTTTGAGCCGATGGGTCAAAACTGATTGTCGTGAGCTGATTACTTTGAAACGCTTTGCTCATGATATCCGTTACATTTTTTCCAATAGATAATGTAGTAAGTTGATTATTAGAAAAAGCACGGGTAGCTATTTTTTGAAGAGCATCGGGTAAAATAAGTTGTGATAACGCATTTCCTGCAAAAGCATCTGTTTTGATATTTTGTACTTTAGTGCCTAAAGTCACTTGTATCAATGCTTTTTTATAATAATCGGGAGCGGCTGTTGTAGTTTGAAAAGCGCTTGTATTAATATCCGACACATTATTCCCAATAACAACAGAATGAATCCCACTGTTTAAGAAAGCATAGGTCCCAATGGAAGTCACAGCATAACTCTTACCATTTACACAAAGGTTATCTGGGATGATTATGTCTACTCCAGGCTTTCCGCTATAAGTTGTTACTTCAGCAGTTTTCAGAGTGTCATCTAAAGTATAAGTAATCTGTTGCTCATCGGTATAAGTCATATTAACGGTAGCGGCATGTGCTGACCAAGAGGACAGTGAGACGGGAGAGCTCATCAAATAAGGATAAATCACACCTAAACACACACTCAGTGAGATAGAAACTTTAACTAATTGATTTTTTCGCATAAAAAACCTCCTAATCTTCTATACGAAAATAAGGAGGTTTTATCACTTTTATTTATTATTTTTTCTACCGTAACGTTTGTTAAGCTCTTGAGGTTGACGTGCTTCCATGACAACTGGCAATATAACTGGTTTACGTTTAGTTTGTTCATAAAGGAATTTTCCAAGTGCATCGCGGATACTTCCTTTAATTTCTGCCCAATCAAAATCTTTACCTGACAAATATTTATCAACCGTTACATTGACAAGTTCACCCGCTTCTCGCATCAAATCACGGGAAGTTTTCACGTAGACAAAGCCGCGCGTATGAACACGAGATTTACTTACAATTTTACGTTCAGTCTTAGAAATTGTGATAACCGCAATGAAAATGCCGTCTTCAGACAAAACCTTACGGTCACGTAAGACAACTGATCCAATATCACCTACTCCTGAGCCGTCAATCATCACATTTTCGGCTTGAATCACGCCAGAAGGGACCATCTCACCTTTTTCAAAGCTGACTGATTCACCACGTTTTGCAATAAAGATATGCTCAGGTAATACCCCCATCTCCATAGCTAAATTTGCATGAGCACTGAGTTCGCGATATTCGCCTTGAATAGGAATTAAATTCTTCGGACGCAAAATGTCAATCAAAAATTGTAAGTCACGTGCATTGGCATGGCCCGAAATTTTTAAGTCCGAAGCCAACATCTTCATTACACCGCCGGCTTTGTAAATATCATTTTCAATACGAGCAATCATCGTTTCGTAAGAAACTGATGGACTTGTCACTGCAAGCACCAAGTCTCCTTCTTTGATTTTTACATACTTGTGACGACGGTGCGCCATATCTCCTAATGTTTTAAGAGGTTCACCCATTCGACCGGTTTCCAAAATCACTAATTCATTATCGGGAAATTTTTTAATTTCGCTAGGTTTAATAATGGATTTACGATCAACAATACGCAATTTTTTCAGGCGCGTAGCCGTTTCAATGATTTGATCCATGTCTTCGCCTGTAAAGGCAACACGACGACCCAATTTGATGGCAACATCAATTGTTTGCTGAATACGTCCTAAATTCCCCGCATTACATGCAATGATAACGCGCCCCTCACTATCGTTGATATGATCATAGATTTTATCATAAATTTCATGTTCGCTCGCCGATTGTTGAGTAGAAAGGGCATTGGGTGAGGAAGAAAGCAAAGCAAGAACCCCATTGTTGCCTATTTCAGCTAAACGACGCATATTCGTGCGGTAGCCTTTTTCTACTGCAGGATCAAAACGGAAATCACCCGTATAAACCACATTACCTGATGGCGTCGAAATAACAATTCCGAGACTTTCAGGAATGGTGTGCGTAGTCGAGAAGAAAGAAATAACAGCTTGACCAAAATCGATCTCTGTATCTTCTGTTACCACATGAAAATCGTTAAATTTTCGGCTATCTGCATAATTTTTTACATTAATTTTAGCCAGTTCAATTGTTAATTCTGAACCAAAAACAGGAACTTTTAATTCAGAAACGATATAAGGAAGCGCTCCGATAGAATCTGCATGACCGTGCGTCAAAAAGATTCCTGCTACCCGATCTGCGTTTTCTAACAGGTAGGTAATATCAGGAATAACAAAGTCTACTCCTAATTGATCCATCTCAGCGTATTTCAAACCTGCATCGAGAACAAAAATTTGTTCTCCGACTTCAGCCAGGTACATGTTTTTACCGAACTCGCGGACACCACCTAATGGGGTGATTTTAATATTTGACATAAAAACCTTTCTTATCAGTGTAATAATTTATTTTTTCGTTCAAAAAAGCTGACGTAAGTTACTGACAGACTGGTCAGTAAAATTTACGCTTCTTTTTAGCTGTTCCTTGCCGTATTCACTCTCGAAATCGGTCGAGTGGGACAAGCGATAAAAGATTGATTCTCTCTCGCAGAATCAAAATAAAAGAGGCTGGCTTTCCAGCCTCTACCGAGTATACACTTATAACAAGTTTAACCCAAAGTCGCCAAAAAATCAAGTTTCTTTCGCTGTAAACTTCTTTTGAAGACTTTAATTCAATTCTAAGCAAAATGAGCTATAATAATAAGAGAAGTCTTAACAAAAAGAAAGGAGAACCTATGACAATTACACTTTTAACACAAGTTGATTGGCTCATCCGTCTTATCATTGCTGGAATTTGTGGCTATGCGATCGGTTACGAACGAAACAGCCGTTCAAAAAATGCTGGAATTCGTACGCACCTGATTGTATCCCTTAGCGCGGCCTTGATGATCATTGTTTCTAAATATGGCTTTATGGACATCATTAACTTACAAGGTGTCGGTCTAGATCCCTCTCGTGTTGCTGCGCAAGTTGTGAGTGGGATTGGTTTTCTTGGAGCAGGTATGATTTTTGTCCATAATCAATCTGTCAATGGCTTAACGACCGCAGCCGGCATCTGGGCCACTTCTGGTATCGGAATGGCTATCGGTTCTGGGCTATACTTTATAGGGGTTGCTGCAACTTTATTAATCATTATTTTCCAGATTATTTTGCACCAAAATTTTCGATGGACTAAAGCAGCGGTTAGTGACCATTTGCATTTAAAACTTGCTGATATGGAAGGTTTTTATCGTGTTCAAGATAGTTTGAAAGAAAATAAGATTACCCTTCTTAACCTAAAACTGGTTCGTCATCAAGACGGTACTTTCAGCGCTGATTTAAACTTGAAATTCCCTGCGGATTATGATTCCGTCTTGCTTTTAAAACATTTGGAGGCAAATGATAAGATTCAAAAAATAGAATTTTAGTAAATGCAACAGAAAAACCAGCACATCTGCTGGTTTTTTTATATAAAAATCTTTCAATGCTGTATCCACTAAAAGAGCGGATTAATTTTTTGTAGAATACTTTTGCTTTCATCAGCTGTACAAGCAACCAACGGCAAGCGGAGTCCCCCTACTTCGTAACCTTGGTGGTTTAACACTGTTTTGATTGGTGCTGGACTTGAAACGCTAAAAAGGGCATTGATTTTCGGTAAAATCTGCCGCTGGATATGGGCTGCCTTTTGGATAGAACCATGCTCTATCTCCTCAAACATTAGCGCTATCTCATCTCCCAAGATATGGCTTGCCACAGAGATAACCCCTTGAGCACCTAAAGCTTTCGCATGGAAAGCTAACCCATCTTCTCCGGTATATACCAGAAAATCTTCAGGACATTGGTCAATTAAAAAAGCCAGATTATCAGTGCTAGTACAGTCCTTAACAGCAATAATATTTTCGATTTCGGCCAATCTTAAAAGCGTTTCTGGTGCAATTTCCGTAATCACTCTACCCGGTATATTATAGAGAATAATGGGTAAGTCACTCGCCATTGCTATCGCTTTAAAATGCTGATAAATCCCCTCTTGGGTGGGTTTATTATAATAAGGGGTGACTGCAAGTCCTGCATCAATATAGCCAAGTCTAGCCACTTCTTTGACAAATTCGATGGAATCTCTGGTATCATTTGTTCCAATACCTGCAATTAAGGGAACACGACCGTCCACAATCTGATGCACTGTTTCAAAGATTTCTAGTTCTTCATCATGAGTCAATGTAGGGGATTCTGCAGTTGTACCCGCTAAAATCAACCCTTCTGTATGATGGGCCAGTAAGGCTTCAATTAATCGGGGGAATGCTTTGAAATTAATCGTTCCATCTTCATGAAACGGAGTGACTAAAGCAGTAATAATTCTTGCTTTTTTTAGTTTTTTTATTGTTTCTTTTGCTGGCATTTTCATCTCCTTTTGAGCAATTCGCTCTATTTGAGGGGTAAAAAAAGACCCCTGTTTATTGCAAAAGAGGCCCATAAAAGTTCGTCAAAAATGATTTTGATTAGCTCCCCTTTCTGTCAGAGTTGACAGAAAGACAGTTTGCAGGATTTAACCTTACAACCCAAGAAAAAGTCTGTGGAACTTTTCCTTTCGGCAAAAAACGCCGCCCTCAGCTTCCTCGCGTCCACCGCTCCACTGATTTTTTCGTTTTTGCAACCTCTAATATTGTTTGATTCATTATAGCATATTTACAGCTGCATAGCGAATGTTTTTTAGCCGGAGAGCTTTTAATTTTCTTCGTGCAACCATTTGATGAAATCTTCTAGAGGACGCCGATTAGGCAAATGAAGCGACACAGGAAGTTCATCAACATCAAACCAGTGAAGTTGTCTAACTTCAGCATCCTGTTTAAGAAGGCTCCCTGTAAAGTCTGAACACCGATAATAAATACAAGGCATATAAACTTGATCGCCATTAGGATAAGTCATGAAGCGATCCCTACCAGAATAAACCCCAAACAATTGAAGTTCCCCCGCTTTAAGCCCAGTTTCCTCAAACAATTCTCGGCGAGCTGTTTGTTCTAAATCCTCGCCCACTTCAATACCACCCGCATGCAAAGCCCACGCCCCATTGTCTTTACGCTCTTGAAGCAATATGCGATGATCCTGATAAACAATTACCCCTGCACCAAGATAAATTAAAAGCTCATGGCCGACTTTTTTACGTAGCTCACTGATATAACTCATTGTCTTTTTCTTGTCTGATAAAGTCTTTAAGTAAACGAGCATGCATGGAAAAAAGAGGACTAGGGAGTGATTCATGGATATCAAACCATCGTAATTCAGTGACTTCTTCTTTTTGTGCTCTTAACGCTCCCGAAAAATCGCGACAAGTATACACAATGGTCGGAAAATAAACTTCATCACCATTTGGATAAGTCAAAAAACTATCTTCTCCGGAATAAGCTCCAAAGAAGTCCAACGCATTGGCTACAAGTCCACTCTCTTCATAAAGTTCTCTTTTTGCCGCCTCTTCAAAAGTTTCTCCTGGATCAATACCACCCGCATGTATCCCCCATCCTAGACCATCCGTGCGTTTCTGAAGGAGGACTTTTCCCTCTTTAACAATTATCACACCGCTTCCCACACCAATAAGTAAGTCGTGGCCAATTTTTTCGCGTATTTGACTGATGTATCCCATTTACTCAACCTTATTTCAATTCAAATTTTAGTACCTGAGTGGGTTTAACTAAGCCACGCTCATGTAACGTTTCAGCGATTTGAACAGAATTCCAAGCTGCTCCTTTGAGTAGATTGTCAGAAACTACCCAAAGATGAATCCCATTTGTTGCATCCAAATCACGGCGAATACGACCCACAAAAGTTTCACGACGACCAATTGAATTAATGGCTTGTGGATAAATTTGATGAGCAACATCATCTTCTAAAACAGCTCCTGGGAATTCAGAAATCAAACGTTTAACCTCAGCAATATCTGCTACTTTTTTCGTTTCAACATAAACTGACTCAGAATGACCGTAAAGAACTGGAATTCTGACACAAGTTGCCGAAACCGCAATTGAATCATCTTCCATGATTTTCTTGGTTTCATTGGTCATTTTCATTTCTTCATAAGTATAAGCGTTGTCAGTAAATACATCAATTTGTGCAAGCGCATTGTAAGCAATTGGATAATGTTTTTTATCTCCAGCAGATGGTAAAATTTCTGCTGACAACTCTGTCAGTGCTTTTCCATCAAGTGCTTCTTGGAGTTCACGATTTGTTTCATTAATTGCTGATTGACCCGCACCAGAGACCGCTTGATAAGTGCTGACAATTACTCGCTCAAGCCCATAAGCTTGCCGAATCGGCTCTAAAGCAACCATCATTTGAATCGTTGAGCAATTAGGACAGGCAATTATTCCATTGTGTTTTTCCAAAGCATGTGCATTAACTTCTGGAACAACCAAAGGAACATTAGGGTTTTGACGGAAAAATGAGGTATTATCTACAACAACCGCTCCAGCTTTTACAGCATAAGGGGCGTATTTTTCTGATACTGAGCCTCCAGCTGAAAAAAGAGCAATGTCAATGCCTTCAAAACTCTCCTCAGTTAATTCTTCTACAACAAGCTCTTTATCTTTATAGGTGACAATTTTACCAGCGGAACGTTTACTCGCCAAAGCGTGTACCGTCTTAATCGGAAGAGTTGATTGAGCAAGTTGTTCAAGCATTCGTGTGCCTACTGCACCTGTAGCGCCAACAACTGCGATATTATATTGTGTCATAATTGTCTATCCTTTTCAGTAAAATTATCATTATTATAACGCTTTTAAAGGATAAGAGCAAGAAAAAATCTGCCAAGGTTGGCAGATTTTCTTTTTGTTAGTTAAACATCAACTTAAAGACTGTTGCGGCAATTACAGCCCCTACAATTGTAGCGACTACAGGTACCCAAGCGTACCACCATTTTGCGTCTTTATTTTGTCCTACTACTGATTGTGGCATAAAGCTATAAACGAGTCGTGGACCAAGGTCACGAGCTGGGTTGAGTGCTGCACCAGTTGGACCACCAAAGGCAGTAACCAAACCAACGAACATCAAACCAATAGCTAAGGCTCCAACCATTTTTGCTGAAGAAGCCCCTGAAACAGAAGCCCAAATTTGACTCACTGTATCACTTGATGTCACATCAGCCCCTTGTTGTTGGGCATAACTTGTCATCCATTTGATGGATTCTGCACCAAAGAAGTTTGTGGTAAAGCTAAGGATACCAAAGACAAAGACAAACATCCCGATTACTTCATTTACAAATCCGTTGAAAATAGCTTTAGCATGCGTCCCGCCATTTTCTAAAGCATTCGTTGTAGCAAAAGCTCCAAGCGCAATTGCTCCGTCATTTGTTTTGGCAAAGTATTCTTTATAAATTGCTACAACGAGCAATTGACCAATGATTGCACCAATAAGTTGTGCCAAAACATATTGAGCAACGTGTGCCCAAGGGAAATAGCCAGCTGAAGCAAGCCCAATAGTAATCGCAGGGTTGATATGTGCACCAGAGACATTAGCAAAGGCAAGGACTGGGACTAGAATTGCAATTCCATATCCCCAGGCGATCGCAAGCCCCCCCATTCCTTCATTTTTAGAGCCTTTTAAAGTTACTCCTGCAATTGTACCGTTACCGAGCAGAACAAGGAGCATTGTCCCCAATCCTTCGGCAAGGTACTTCACCATCCATGAAACATCCATGATAATTTCCTTCCTTTTTATAAAAATAATAATGATGTCAACACTTTTATTCTATCATATTTTTCTTAACTTATACTAATAATAAGATTTTCAAACAGGTTAAAAAATAAAAAGCCTCCAAGAGAGGAGGGCTTTCTCATAAATATTTATTTAAAAATTGAGCAACAATTTGTTGATAAAGGGCTTGGTCTGTTTCGTAAGCTTTAGCATGCCCCGCTTTTGGAACGATTAAGACTTCTTTTGGAGATGAAGTCGCAGCAAAGTTACGATGGACCATTTCTGTTGGCACAAATTGGTCATCTTCTCCATGAATAAACAAAAAAGGTCGCGTATTTTTAGCTAGTTGGTTGAGGGAAGAAACTTCTTTGAAATGATAGCCCGCCAAAAGTTTAGACCAGAAGGATAAGAGGTAAACAAGTGGGAAAGCTGGTAAATAAAAATCATGTTTGGCTTTAAACACAATTTCATTCCAAAGTGTATCGTAACCACAATCAGCAATGAAACATTTCACTTGAATAGGAAGTTGTTCTCCTGACACCATCATCGCCGAAGCGGCGCCCATTGAAATTCCGAACATCGCAATTTCTGCTGTACTCTCTTTTTCAATAATTTTATTCATCCACCGCTTGTAATCATCCCGATCAAGCCAACCAAAACCAAGGTACTTTCCTTCTGCTTCTGCGCTCGCACGATAAGCAGGAATTAATACATTATAGCCTAATTCATGAAACATCCATCCATAGGCAGCAAAACGATCTCTGATAGAATGATAGCCATTCGCAACAATCACGGTCTTTGATGTCGGCTGATCAGCTGGTAAGTACCACGCATGTAATTTGAGGGCATCTTGTGTTTCAATCGTCCATTCTTGCGGCTGAGCATCAACAAAACGTTTCCCATCTACATAAAGAGGGTGACTACTTGCAACTTGCGCAATCACGCGTTTACTTTTATGAACCACCACATAAAAGATGAGCAAGGAGCTTAAAAGCAACAGGACTAAAATTCCAAAAATAATTCCAAAAACAATCATGCTCTTATTATATCATAAGTCATCTACGGACCCTCAAGTAAATCACACTCACAAAAAAAGATACCATTTTTCAATGGTATCTTTATCAGGCACTCGAAAGTGTGCCAAAAAGGTTCACACAATTTGACAAATACTCACCAATCCTTGGCGGAAAACCCAATTTCCCAGTATTCCTGTGCTTCGAAATTTTGCAAAATGCAAAATCATCGACTCATCGCATGAAGTCATTATAGCATATTTTTTACAAAATGACAGCTCTGTCAGTTCCATCCTGAAAATTTTGCTAGCAAAATTAGACTTGAGCCCAAAACCGCTAATAATATCAGCGCAAAACGGAAAGTGAAAATTCGAGTGCCATCATGCTCATAAGAACTCCTTGATTTTTTTCCACGAAAAGTAAACAAAGCCACCCATGCTAACAAGGTCAGTAGTCCTTGGAGCAAAAGCTGTCCATCTAAAAGGTAGAGATTAAGCAATGAGCCAATCCCTGAAATAAGAGCAAGTAAAACTGCCATGGGTCCTCCTTATATAGTTAATCTTTAGAAAAAACGCTGCAAAAGTTACTGACAGAGCTGTCAGTAACAAAAAAGCTCTGACACGCATGTCAGAGCCCTTTAGAAAAACTAATCTAGAGCCTTATAAGCTTTAATAACATTTTCAGCGGTGAAGCCATACTCAGGTAAGACTATGTTAGCAGGAGCAGATGCCCCCCATTTATCAACGGTCACAGTTGCACCGTCAAGTCCTACATATTTTCCCCAACCAAAACTTGTCCCAGCTTCTACTGCCAAACGACGTCGCACATTTTTAGGTAAGATTTCTTCTTGATAAGCCTTAGATTGTTCATCAAAAATATTCATTGAAGGCATTGAAACCACACGCACACCAGCACCTAAAGTTTTCTTCGCTTCCAAAGCCAAAGCCACTTCTGATCCTGTTGCAATGAGTATTCCTTCTAACTTACCTTCCTCTTTAGAAAGGATATAAGCGCCACGGTTCAGACCTTCTTCAGCCAATTCTGCAGTGCCCGGTAAAACAGGCAAGTTTTGACGGGTTAAAATCAGGGCAGTAGGACGTTTTTTACTTGTCACTGCATGACGCCAAGCTGCAACCACCTCATTCCCATCAGCGGGACGAATCACATCTAAATTAGGCATTGAACGCACTGAAGCCAGTTGTTCCACTGGTTCATGTGTTGGTCCATCTTCCCCCACAGCAATGGAGTCATGTGTCCAAACATAAGTTACAGGCAGATTTTGTAGAGCCGCCATACGGACGGCAGGGAGCATGTAGTTTGAGAAGACAAAGAAAGTTCCGCCATACACACGCGTTCCACCATGGAGTGCAATCCCGTTCATGATTGCTCCCATTGCAAACTCACGAACACCAAACCAGATATTGCGCCCCGCATAGTTGTCTGGCATAAAGTCAGATTCAGCCTTTGCCATCGTATTATTTGAAGCTGAAAGGTCAGCAGAGCCACCCCAGAAATTTGGCATTTGAGCTGACAATTCTTGAATCGCTTCTTGTGACGTTACACGACTGGCTTTGCTTGTACCAAGTTCATGTTTAGTCAATTCCACTTCTGGCGTTTCATTTTCAAAAGCTTTAACATATTGTTCAGCAAGTTCTGGATATTTTTGGGCATAGGCTTTGAACGTCTCACGCCATACCTGCTCCATCGCTTCACCACGCGCAACTGTCGTTTCTAAAAAGCGTTTTGAAACTTCTTCTGGCACAGTAAATTCAGGGTAGTCCCAACCATATGCTTTCTTGGCAAATGCAACACCTTCAGCTCCAAGAGGCGCCCCGTGAACTGCAGAAGTACCTTGTTTTTCAGCTCCAAAACCAATCACTGTTTTCACTTCAATAATTGTAGGCTTATCTGTCTCAGCCTTAGCGACTTCAATGGCAGCAGCAATTTCATCCAGATTATTGCCATCTTTTACTAAAAGGTGTTGCCAACCATATGATTCAAAACGTTTTTGGATATCATCAATGAAGGACATGGATAAATCGCCATCAAGAGAAATATTATTAGAATCATAAAAAAGGATTAATTTGCCTAATTTTAGCTTACCTGCCAATGAAGCTGCTTCTTGTGAGACCCCTTCCATCAGGTCGCCATCACCATTTAAACCATAAGTGTAGTGATCGACAATTTTAAAACCAGGTTTATTATATTGCGCAGCAAGGTGAGCTTCTGCCATTGCCATCCCTACAGCATTAGCGATACCTTGACCTAATGGGCCTGTTGTTGCTTCAACACCATCTGTATGCCCAATCTCAGGGTGACCTGGGGTCTTAGATTGCCACTGACGGAAACCTTTTAAATCATCAGTTGTTACATTATACCCCGCCAAATGCAACAAACTATATAACATTGCCGAACCATGACCTGCAGATAATACAAAACGATCACGGTTAGACCATTGACGGCTAGTTTTAGGATTAACATTCAAAAACTTGCTCCACAGCACATAAGCCATTGGTGCAGAGCCCATTGGAAGTCCTGGATGACCAGAATTTGCTTTTTGAATCGCATCCATAGATAAGGTACGAATCGTATTGACAGCTAATTGATCAGTAGTATCAAACATAAGATTTCTCCATATTTTTTATTTATAGTTCATTATAACACAAATTGAAAGCGGTTTTTACTTTTCAGGATTAAAATTATTTTCTTTTAGGATGTTTTTTTATGAAAATATTTTTAATCGATTTAATTAGCTGATCCTCAAGTTAGACCACTCCTGGCCCGTAAAACCTGAAGATAATAAAAACTGTCAAATTTGACAGTTTAGAAAAATTTTAGTATTTACTTCGTTGTTTTAGGATCCGGAATTAAAAATGAGGTAAAGAAAGCAATAATTACTAGAACCAGACCAGTAACAATGCCTGCAACATAGCCTGTTGTACTTCCACCGACCGTAGTATGCATAGCAGAAGGAACAGCATATAATATAATAAAGCTCAAACCTGCTCCAAGGTTGAACATGCCCGCGTTTAATCCAGGAAGGTAGCCGGGATTATCTTCTGGAGAAAGTACAATACCGAGCCCATTGAGCATAATATTAGTAATACCGGCATAAGTAATCCCAATGAAGATAGAAAGTAAAAGCAATAACCAAATAGAAGGCTTAAGTGCACCAGCTATAGTTAGCCCAAAACCTAATACAGTTGCCAATAATCCAGCTCGTAATACTTTAGCAAAACCAAAGCGAGCAGCCAGTACACCTGAAATAGGTCCAAAAACTAATCCTGCCACGGCATAAGGCGTCAAAGTAACAAATGAGACGAGATCAGCGCCTAACCCTAAGCCGAAGTTTTTATCTTGACCTAGAGCAGGTATGATCCCATTCATAATTGCAAAGACACCCGTCATTGCAAGGAGCGTAGTCAATAAAAGACCCCAAGTACGACGTTGTTTCAAATAATGAATAGGGACCATCGGATCACTTACACGCTTTTCAACTTGCCAAAAGCCAACGAAACAGACAATACCAATAATAAATAAAATAAGAGCGAGCATCCCATTGGATAAACCAATGTTTCCAAAACTTCCTTGCAACGCATTGGCAGCTGTTAGCAAAGCGCCCATTGCAATAACTAAAAGTACTACTCCGCCCCAATCCATACGGGGGGTTTGCTTTGCTGTCGACTCTTCCGTCCCAATGGCTACTAAGATGACAGCCAATACGGCTGTCAGTGCCATCGTTAAAAATACAGAGCGAAAGCCGCCATGACTTACCAGCCAGCCACCAGCTAAAGCGTCAACACCAGCAATCCCACCATTGACAGAAGTTAAGATAGCCATCAATTTTGCATATCTTTTCCCTTCTGTCACTCTCACATGAAGCATGATTAAGCAAAGTGGAACGATAGGACCAGCTGCCCCCTGTAGTATTCGCCCAATCATCAATACCCCCACATTGGTTGCAAGCCCAGAAATAAGGCATCCTATTCCTGTCAAAATCAACATCCCAAGTAAGACCTTTTTACGACCAATCAAGTCTGCTAAGCGAGGTAAAAATAAAGCAAAAAGTGCTGCTGCTGTAAAAAAGATGGTCTGAGTCAAAGCAATCGCTGAAGCGCTTGTGTGCAATTGTTCTTGCATTGTTACCAAAGCAGGTGAAAGCATTGAAGCGTTCAATTGAAAGGCAAAGATGGCAATCATTAAAGCTAACATGAGAACGATGATTGAACCCTGATCATCGCCAGATTTTTTTGAAGTCTGTGTTTCTGTCATTTCTTCTCCTTTTTTTAAGGTGGACTAGCTTAAATTCTTTCATTGAAAGTTTAAAAAGAGCCCCAACATACTATTATATTATAAAATTTGCTTTTTGCGAAGTTTAAAAATATTATGTGATCAATTTTAGGAGTTTACTTGCTACAGTGTCTTCTTTTTTATAAAAAAACTCTGTCTTAGCGACAGAATTTTTATTTTTATCTCACCATTGATGTTCAGCAATATTATCCTTATCCACAGGATAAAATGGCGAATTCATCATAGGGAACTTGCAAAGCCTTTTTAGGGGCTACAGCATCAGCTTAGTCAAAGACACGGTCAAAAATTTCATCGATTCTTGTTAAATGATAATTGTAATCAAAAGCTTTATCAATAGCTTCATCATTCAAATACTGACGAATTTGTTCATTTTCTTCAAGCAAGGGTCTAAACATCACTTGTTCATCCCAAGATTTTGCAGTCAAAGGTTGAACTAAATCGTAAGCTGCTTCACGCGTCATTCCCTTTTCAATCAACATTAACATGACATGTTGACTGTAAATCAAGCCAAAAGTCGCATCCATATTTCGTTTCATATTTTCTGGGAAAACAGTCAAGTTTTTAACGATATTCCCAAAACGATTCAACATGTAATCCAATAATTCTGTTGTATCTGGTGCAATGATGCGTTCAGCAGAACTGTGTGAAATGTCACGTTCATGCCAAAGACTAACATCTTCAAGAGCTGTAATGGCATGTCCACGAATAACGCGGGCTAAACCGGTCATATTTTCAGAACCAATTGGGTTACGTTTGTGTGGCATTGCGGATGAGCCTTTTTGACCTTTAGCAAAGAATTCTTCAACTTCACGTTGTTCAGATTTTTGCAAGCCACGGATTTCTGTGGCCATGCGTTCAATAGAAGTCGCAATGAGCGCCAACGTTTGGAAGTATTCTGCATGTAAATCACGTGGTAAGACTTGTGTTGAAATTTCTTGTGGACGCGTCCCTAATTTTTCACAAACATAGGCTTCAACAAAGGGAGGAATATTAGCAAATGTTCCAACAGCACCAGAAATTTTCCCAGCTTCAACAGCTTTCGCAGCATGTTCAAAACGTTCAATGTTTCGTTTCATTTCGCTGTACCAAGTGGCTAATTTCAAGCCAAAAGTTGTTGGTTCAGCGTGAACGCCGTGAGTTCGACCCATCATGACGGTGTATTTATGCTCTAAAGCTTTATTTTTAACAATTTCTGCGAAGTTTTTTAGGTCCTCGCGCAAAATATCATTGGCTTGTTTATAAAGATAACCATAAGCTGTATCAACGACGTCTGTTGAGGTCAGACCATAATGCACCCATTTGCGTTCTTCACCTAAAGTTTCTGACACGGCACGTGTGAAGGCCACCACGTCGTGGCGTGTTTCTTTTTCAATTTCCAAGATGCGCGCTACATCAAAGCTAGCATTTTGGCGAATCTTTTGAACATCTTCTGTTGGGATTTCCCCAAGCTCTGCCCAAGCTTCATCCGCAAGGATTTCGACTTCAAGCCATGCCTTATATTTATTTTCTTCTGACCAAATATTTGCCATTTCTGGGCGTGAATAACGACTGATAACCACTTTTTACTCCTTTTTTTACTGACAGCTCTGTCAGTAATCTTTTTACTCTTTATTATAGCATTTTCACCCTAAAAGCATTCGGTATTTTCCAAATATCATGTAATAAGCGAAAAAAATATCCGCTATTATCGAACAATTAGGGGGGTGACACTGCTCACTCAGTTAAATCAGACTCTAGTAAATCTAGGATTTGGCGAGTGTGCTGGAGAGAAAGCTGTCCGGGCGCACTTTCCGCTGTCAAACTCGCAAAGGTCCAACATGATCCCGTCAAATAGCCCGAAATACGGGTAAGCCGCCCTAGCTCACCCATGGCCATAGTAATGAACTTTTCACCGTATTCCAATGTCAAATCTCGGGTGATCTGCATTAAATCAAGCACATCGCATTCGTGACCCGGCATCACTGCAACTTTCACATAAGCTGTCTTTTCTTGATGCATTTTTAACAGGCGCTTGGTTAAATCTGTCGGTACTTCCTCAAAATTATGGTAAGACAAGACGATTTTATCAGCGAAAGCCCCCAGCTGATGGAGGGCGCGCCCATGTGTAAAATACTCTATGTCAATGTAGGCAGGATTATAAGTTAGAATTTTTTGAAGTAAAGCTAAATATTTCTTCTCTGAAAGTTGAATATTACCCCCCTCTCGCACTGTTCGTAAAGTAAATAAAACTTTAAAATCCTTAAATTTTTCAAAGAATTGCGGAGCAAGAATTAAAATATCTTCTTCTGATAAAAAATCAGCACGCCACTCAATCAAATCTACATCTTCATAATCATTGATATTAACCCGTTCAAGATCTGACGGCTCTGTCAGCATTACTGGAACAACAATTTTAGTTCTTCTCATAAATTTCTCCTTACTTTCCCATAACTTCTTTCTTTATTCTAGCATATTTTAGAAAAAGAAAAAAAGGGAAAACTGTTCCCTTTTCTCTTTTTATTTTCTCAATTTTCGAAGACTAACTGGGGTAGCTGGATTCGAACCAACGCATGAGGGAGTCAAAGTCCCTTGCCTTACCGCTTGGCTATACCCCACTGTTATTTTGTGACAACGAGAATATTTTATCAAACTTTAACATAAATTTCAAGTTTGAGCTCATAAAAAGTATTTATAATTTTTTTGAAACTTTCTCCTCACAAAATAAGAGATTAAACAGATAAATTATAAGCCTTAATGCCTTCTTCAAGTGCTTCCTCAAAAGTTCGTACGACCGCTACTTCTTTACCTGATACCTTCACGACAAACGTTCCAAATTCTTCTTTAATTTCAGCAATGGTTTTTTTACCGCTTTTAATGACCGCACCGTCAGTAGTGTCAATAATCTCAAGTTCTGTATCTTTCTTCTTTGACATCGTCAACTCCTTTGTTTCGTTGTATTTTTGCTTTAACAATCATATCATTTTCCGCTCTTTTTGTCACGCCCACTTTAGAAGTCATAAACACCTTGAACAAAAAAATACTGACAGGGCTGTCAGCATTTTTTATTATGATAATTCAGCAATAGCAGCTTTAAGTTGTGCTTTTGTTTGAACACCAACAATGCGTTTTACTTCTTCACCATCTTTTTTGAACATCAATGTTGGGATAGACATAATGCCAAATCCTTGAGCTGTTGCTGGGTTTTCATCAACATCCATTTTGCAAATTTTAAGTTCTGATTCGTCAAGTTCTTCGGAAAGTTGTTCCAAAATTGGCGCTTGCATGCGACATGGGCCACACCAAGTTGCCCAAAAATCAATTAAAACAAGCCCTTCTTTTGTTTCTTCATCAAACGTTGCATCAGTAATATTATATTCCATGACTTTCTCCTTCGAAGTGGTTTTTTTACTTAGTAAGACTATTTTAGAGTAAATTCCAAGGAAATTCAAGGAAAGAGATTTTCAGCGCAAAAGCCCACCTACCAAAAGGTAGATGGACTGGATGACATCAACTCAGAGCGGTTGCTCAATACGACTTTGCAACGGAAGAACTTTAAATCCACCTCCCCGTCTTAAACAACCTGTCAATGATTAGCCATCATGAGGTTATTACGGCTACGTTTGCCCACGACGACTCGGAACAAGCGAAAGCGTATTGAGTTTCTCTGAGATGCAACCTCGTTTAACTATCTTTATTGTAGCAAATTATATAGAATTATACAAACAATTTGCTTTTTGGTTATTGCTCCTTCTTATTTAAGGATCGCAATAGTTGCCCCAGAACCCCCAGCATTGATAGGTGCATAGTCGTAAGACTTGATATGACGATGCTTTTGTAGTTTTTTCTGCACCATCTCGCGAATTACTCCGGTACCAATCCCATGAACAATCGTAATCTGGATAAGATTAGCTAAGAGGGCTTGATCGATATAGTTTTCTAACTCTAGCTCGGCTTCTTCATAACGCATCCCTCTTAGATCAAGTTGGGCCTTAACTTTACTCGTTACTTTTTTATTGACATTTTTTGTTTTTGTTTGTTTTTGCGCTTCAGTTTCTATTAGTTCAAACTGATCTTCTGACAGTCGCGTCGTAATAGCGCCCATCTGTACAGTCCAACGCCCATCTTTTTCAAGGCGAATTAATTTACCAGGTTGACCATAAGAGATGACATTGACCTGTGCCCCCTGCTTGAGTCCACGCTGTGCTTTTGCTTTTTTGAGGACTTTATTTTTACTGAAGTCAATGGTTGGTGCTAAGGCCTCAAGCTCAGCTCGAGCAGCAATGATTTCATGGGGCTTCAGTGCAGCCTTCTCATTAAGATTTTTCAAAATCTCTTGCGCTTCAAGACTTGCTTTTTTCACAACTTCTTGTGCTTCTTTATGCGCTTTTTCAAGTTCAGATTCTCTTTGACGATTGACTTGCTGATAAACTTTTGTTAAATCCTTGTGTAGGGTAAGATTCTCGCGCTCAATCTGTTTAATATGGCGCGTACGCTCGATTACCTCATGCGTTTTTTCCTCAAGTTTTTGGATCATCTCATTGACATCATGCTCGCTATCTGAGAGTTGATCACTTGCTTGATGAATAATATCCTCAGAGAGTCCCAAACGCCGAGATATTTCTAAGGCGTTAGAACGTCCAGGTACGCCCAACTGTAAATGGTAAGTAGGTTGCATTTGATCAATATCAAATTCCATGCTGGCATTAATAACCTGATCAGTCTCTACCCCATAGGCCTTCAACTCAGGGTAATGGGTGCTCGCCATCGTTTTCACTTGACCAGCACGCAGTTTTTCAAGGATAGCTATTGCTAACGCTGCTCCCTCTTTAGGATCTGTCCCAGCACCCAACTCATCAAAGAGGACTAAACTCTTTTCATTCGCTTCACTCAAGATTCGGACGATATTGGTCATATGGCTTGAAAAAGTGGAAAGACTTTGCTCAATTGACTGTTCATCCCCAATATCAGCAAAGATTTCATCAAAAAGATGGATGCGACTCCCTTCACTTGCTAAGATAGGAAGTCCTGACTGAGCCAAGGCGGTCAATAATCCAACTGTTTTCAAGGTGATGGTTTTCCCACCCGTGTTAGGCCCCGTAATGACAATGGTATTTAATTGCGCATCAAATTTGATATCGTTAGCGACAACTACCTTTGGATCAATCAACGGATGGCGTGCCTCAAAAAGGATAATATCTTTTTGTGTCACCATTTCAGGCAAAGTAGCCTTATGGGCTACAAGATAAAGATACTTGGCCCGAATAAAATCAATATGCCCAATCAACCAAGCATTCTGACGAAGTTCTGGGGTAAACGGTTTAAGTTGAACCGAAAGTTCGCGATAAATTCGCGTCATTTCATTTTTTTCTTCCATCCGTTTCTGATTGAGTTTGTTATTTAAACTCACTACTGCATTGGGCTCAATATAGAGCGTTTGTCCTGAGGCAGACATATCATGCACCACGCCCGGAATCTTATTTTTATTCTCCGCCTTAACAGGTAAAACCTGTCGCTCATTACGGATGGTGATGACATTTTCCGATAAAGCAGAAAGATTCTTATTTAGCAGCTCTTGCATAATCTTGCGAATCTCTGCCTGGTGCGTTTTGATTGCACCGCGAATATGCATCAACTCTGGGCTAGCATTATCATATAAGCTCCCCGCGTTGTCAAAAATCTCGAGCATTTTCATCAGTGCTGACAGGTCTGTCAGTTTGTCAAGGGTCACATCCAAAGCGGGAGTTTCAACGTTTTCAGCTTCCGCAAAAAAACGGGTGATATTCAAACCCACTTGAATTACTTTTTTAATCTCAACAAATTCTTTTCCATTAAGACTTGCTTCAAGTTCTAAGCGACGTAGAATCTCACTTAAATCAGTAGTTTTTGAGAGATTAAGCAGACCATTTTCTTGCGTTAAGCTTTGAAAATCAGCGACTTCATCAAAAAGAAGTTGAATTTTAGAGGCATCGGTAAGAGGGACTAATTCTGCCAATTCTTTTTTCCCTTGGGCAGTGGTCAAGTTTTCCAAAAATTGGTCTTTGACCTTATCATATTCTAATATTTGGAGTATTTTTTTATTCATAATATTTTTTCAGCTTAAATAATTAAAGCTAACATTTCTATGCTAGCGGATTGATATGGACAATATTTTCGATAAATAAATTTTGTAAAAGATCCGAAGTTATCGGGGTATGTAAAACCATCAAGCGGGCAAGCCCACTCGCGTCGATATGACTTTGTACAGTTGCCAGTGGAACAAGACTCAGGGTAACAAGCAACATCTGTAAACCAAAATAAGTGGTAGTTATGCTTAAGACACCAGCAATAATTTTTCCTTGCTTTCCTAGTGGGCTTAGTGTAATTCTTATAAAAAGGCCTATCAAACGAACGACTACATAAGCTAGTGTAAAGATAATCAAGAAAGAGGCACCAGCATAGAAAGCTTCATCCAATTGGAATAAGAGGTTATCACTAAACAAAAGAAGGTGAGAGCCTTCAGTTGCACTTGAAAAAGGCACCCAAATACTAATCTGCTGTGCTAATTCTTGATAGTAACTTCCTGCGATGAGCGCTGCAATCACAGTCCCAACACAATAAATCAACTGGAGGAGCAAACCTCGAGAATAGCCCACCATAAAGGCCCAGACTAATGCAATAACAATAATTAAATTTAAAATCATCTGAATTTCCTAATATTTATATCTGTGCAATCTCACCTGAGATTAAAGATGAAGCGCGCGGTTATTCGCTTACTTCATTTATCGTCTTCTATTATAACATTATAACATAACTTATAAAAAGCCTCTGGGCTTGTTCGTTTTACTGATCCGTCCATCAGCAGACTTTTAAGGATAAAAAAACGTCTTCTTTAAGTCGACGTTTTATTTTTCTTAAAAAATCGAGGAAGAATGCCCTTTTCTTATGGCATGATCTAAAGTTAAAACTTGGGTCATCGCATTGATAGCTAACACCGCTTCCCCAAAACCAACTGACATCAGAGGGACTTTACCTTCATAATCACTCGCATCACCCGCCACATAGAGCCCTTCGATATTAGAGCGCATTTGGCGATTCGCCGTCACCCGACCATTACGGGTCACTTCTAGCCCCTCAATCAAATCCAGCTGGTTCGTCAAAAAGCCATAATTGACAAGAATTTTATCTACTGACAGCTCTGTCAGTAAATCAGACTTAACTTTTTGAAGCTGGACACCTTTTTCTGTAAATTCTGAAAGGGTATAGGGAGTGTGGAGCTGAATAGAGGAATCTTCTAGACGCCTTACTGTATGCTCGTGCGCCCGAAAAGAGGTCCGACGGTGAATTAAATGAACTTCTGAAGCTACTTTTTCAAGCATCAATGCCCAATCTAAGGCTGAATCTCCCCCGCCAAAAACAGCAACTTTTTCGCCTTTGAAAGCTTGTAAAGAAGTGATAAAGTAAGAAAGTTTACCAGAAACTTCCAGTGCTTCCTCACCCGTCACTCCCAACTTACGCGGTGTTAATAAGCCCGCACCAGTGGTTAGAAGGACCGCTTTTGCTTTTCTGACCGCCTGGTCAGTAGTAATCGTAAACCCAGTGCTCGTTTTTTCTAATTTTTGAACAGCTTCACCTAGAAAAAGACGGTGGGGAATTTGCGCCAGCTGCTCCAAAAGATTACGTGTCAAATCAGCTCCAGTAACTGCTGGTAAGCCCGCAATATCATAAATTAATTTTTCAGGATAAAGATTTTGCGGCTGGCCGCCCGCTACCTCTGCTGATTCGATGATTGCCACAGACAAGCCCCGCATTCCCGCGTAAAAAGCTGCATAAAGGCCAACAGGACCTGCACCAACAATGATTAAATCAATCTCTTGCATTTCAAACTCCTTGAGTAAATTCGGAGAGCACCCCAAACTAATTTTTATCGTCTTTCTATTATCACGACTTTTCCTCAAAATGTCAAATACTTTTGACTTTGGTTCATTATTAAAAAAAAACAACCCATTGCTGGGCTGTAATTTTATTTTGTAGAGTGGCGAGAAATAATCTCGTGATCCAAGACTAATTGATTCTCATCCACTTCTTCTTTAAGCATTAATTTGGTCAGCAAACGCATCGCAACAGCACCTAAGTCATAAAGAGGTTGATTGACTGAAGTCATGCGTGGGTAGGTATATTGTGTGATTGGAGAATTTGCCCCAGCGATAATTTCAAAGTCTTCTGGAACATTGATTCCTTTTTCCATCAAAGCTGACAACAGACCAACTGCTGTAGTATCTTGAGCGACAACTGCTGCCGTTACCCCTTTTTCAAGCAGACGTTCCGCCAAAGCTCTTCCTTGCTCATAGCTATAGTTGCCTTCAAAAACAAGCCCTTCATCAAACTCAATCCCTGCTTCAATCAAAGCTTCTTGATAACCAACCATACGTTCAGTATTTTCAGCATCTTTCAGTGATCCCATGATATAAGCAATTTTTTTATTGCCGCTATTGACCAATTTTGTTGTGGCTTGATAAGCTGATAAATGATAATCAATATTGACAGAAGCCAACTCTTTATCACCATCAATCGTTCCAACTAGGACAACAGGAGTACGTGCATTTTTAAGAGCCAAGCGCACTTTTTCATCCAAGGTTGAACCCATATACACAATCCCATCAACCTGTTTTGATAAGAATGTTTCTAACACTTTTTCTTCTTTTTCAACATCATTATCACTGTTAGCTAATATCATGTTGTATTTGTACATGGAAGCGATATCATCTACTCCGCGTGCAATAGCTGCGAAGTAAGTTGAAGTAATGGTTGGCAAGATAACACCCACTGTTGTTGTGCGTTTGCTTGCCAGTCCGCGAGCGACTGCGTTGGGACGATAATCTAGTTCGGCGATTGCATCCAAAACCTTCTGCCGTGTCTTTTCTTTAACGTTTGCATTACCATTTACTACACGGCTGACTGTTGCCATTGAGACTCCGGCGACACGTGCCACGTCGTAAATTGTTGTTGTTGATTCTACCATATTTTTGGCTAACCTCTTTCTTATTTTTTGATTACAGTATTTATGAAAACCATTTTCATTTTTAAATTATATCATGAACTGTAAACCTTTTCAACCATAAAAGGTAGGATTTAACGTGATTTTTTGAGAAAAATAGCGTAAAATGGAAGTAAGATGCTTTTTAATTATGAAAATGATTGAAAAACTCATTTTTTACACTTTCAGGAGGACACTTTATGACTAAAATTGAACGCATAGCGACTTATCTCAACGAGAAACAAGTTGACATGACCTTCATCACTAACCCTACTACCTTAAACTACTTAACGGGGCTAGAGATTGATCCACACGAACGTATCGCAGGACTCATGATTTTCCCAAATCATGCCCCTATGCTTTTTACACCAGCTTTAGAAGTTGAAAAAGCTAAAACTCATACAACTGGCTTTGACATTTTCGGATACGAAGATGCTCAAAACCCTTGGGAAGTTGTTAAAAATCATGTGAAATCCGAAGTTAAATCAATTGCGGTTGAATTTTCAGATATTCCTTTAGCTAAAACTGAAGGCTTGAAAGCACAATTTGGTGATATTAATTTTGTGAATTTGACTCCTTTGATTGAACAAATGCGTTTGATTAAGTCAGCAGATGAAATTGAAAAAATGAAAGTTGCTGGTGATTTTGCTGACAAGTGTTTTGAAATTGGTTTTGCCACTGCTGCTGAACGTCATGGTGTGACCGAATCTGATATCGTTGCA
This sequence comes from Lactococcus taiwanensis, assembly GCF_014905395.1. Classification (GTDB taxonomy): domain Bacteria; phylum Bacillota; class Bacilli; order Lactobacillales; family Streptococcaceae; genus Lactococcus; species Lactococcus taiwanensis. Next base: position 16,705 of record NZ_BNDT01000003.1, on the reverse strand, counting down.
AAAATTGAATACGAAATGAAACGGATGGGTGTGCCACAGATGTCATTTGACACGCTTGTTTTATCAGGAGCTCGCGCTGCTAATCCACACGGTGCACCTGAAAATGTTGAAATTCAAGAAAATAAACTTTTGCTCTTTGACTTGGGTGTCATGAGTGGCGGATATGCTTCTGATGCGACACGTACCATCGCAATTGGTCAACCTAATGACTTTGATGCTGAAATTCATAAAATCGTTAAGGAAGCTCAACAAGCAGCCATGGACTTCATTAAACCTGGTGTAACTGCACATGAAGTTGATGCTGTTGCCCGTGACTTAATTACTAAAGCAGGTTATGGTGAATATTTCAATCACCGCCTTGGACATGGTATCGGAATGGACGTTCACGAATATCCATCTATTGTTGCCGGTAACGACCTCGTCATTCAAGAAGGAATGTGTTTCTCTAACGAACCTGGGATTTATATTCCTGGTAAAGTAGGTGTACGTATTGAAGACTGTCTTTACGTAACAGAAAATGGTTGTGAAAGTTTCACGCATACCAATCATGACCTCATGATTTTTTAAGCTTTAGCTTTTTCCTCTCCAAAGCTTACTTACGCTTAAAAGAAATACTGACCATCTGGTCAGTAAACAAAAAAGCCTTATCCTGTATGGATAAGCTTTTTTTATCTTCAATAATCTAAATTATCAGAATGACCAGAGCCATTTCCAACAAAATAACCCGTTTTTGCATTAATCGAAACGAGATAAGTTCCATTTGGTGCGTAGAGGTTGTAGTAACCACTGACGATTCCAGCAGGAAAACCTTGTGTGCCATTTGTGGTATGAATAGCACTTGGTACTAGGATATAGTCATTCCCTGTGATATAGCCGCGATCACGCGCAATATTTAGTACTTTTTCTTTAATGCCTGCTCCCCAAGTGAAAGCAGGATCAGATGTATTCACGCCCGCTTGGGGTTGCACACGTGCCTTGGCCGTTTCAAGAGTTACCCCTGCCGAACTTACACCTTCTGAATTTGTTGTTGATGACTGACCACTGTTTTGACTGGCAGAACTTGTATCAGCTGCAGATGAGGACGGAGTAGTCGTACTTCCTGTATCTGTGGCACTTTGAGCGGTTGATGAAGCGACAGCTTTATCTTGTGATGTGGAAGCTGCTGCGCTTGAAGCTTTTGCCGCGGCTTGAGAACTACTTGCTTTAGTTTTTTGTGCTTGAGCCAAATCAATCGCTTGTGCTAACAGTTTGTTGAGGGTAGCGTTAGCTGTCTTAGGAGTTTCAGGGATCTTAACATCCTTTACAATTTGGACTTGCTTATCCAATTTACCATCGGTGATGGCCGGTTTAGTGAATAGAGCATTTACTTTCTCAATAGCTGCGATTTGTGTTTTCAAGTCCTCAGTCTCGGAAACTGCGCTGGCCCAAGCCGTTGCTGTCTTGTGAGTATTTACTAATTTTTCAAGTTTTGGCAATGCGCTAAACTGGCTATTTTTCAAAGCTTCGTGAGATTTATCTGTGAAAAAGGCCTCATATTGGCTTTTAAAATTATCCAAGTCCGAACGACTACTAGAACTTGTCTGCACTGTTTTCGGTTTTTGATGGGCATTATATTGCGCAAAACCAACAGCGCCTGCTGCAATCAAGACAAGGGCGCATAGTCCAATAATAATAGGAACTTTCCGCTTATTACTTACGGGCGCGACTTTTTCTTGGGACGTTTCAACTTCTGGTTCACTTTTTGCTTCATCAGAAGGTGTGACAGTTTGATAAGGCACTCCAGCTGGTTGGGATTCAGCTTGTGGGGGAACCAATGGGGTAACTGTTTCCCTAGTTTCTTGCTCACTGTCGTTAGCTGACATAATAACTGGCGAAACTGGGGAAGACTGATCCTCTACTGCTTTTTTGTCTTCCCTCGCTTCAGTTTCATCTGCAACAGCTGGCTTAGTCTCTTGAGGGGCTTTATCATCAAGGCTTGAATCGCTGATGGCGCCATCAGCCATAATGACGGGATCTAAGATCACTTCTTGCTTTTCATCAGAGGAATCTAACTGATCTTCTGCAGAACTTTTTGAGTCTCCCCTATTTTCTTGTCTCTCTGGCTCAACTTTTGTTTCTTTAAGAGCTTCCTCTGCTTGTTCAGAAGTCGTCTCTGATAGCTCGACAGATTGCTTTTCTTCTTCTGGCGACGAGGACAGCGTACCCTTTAGCTCAGTGGTATTATCAGTTCCTTCTGTGGAATGAACGTCTGGAGTTGCAATTTGCTCCCGCTCATTTTGAATAAAATCATCCAAATTCTTACTTTTGGCTTCTTCTATTTCTCCGCGATGCTGGCGAATGTATTTATCCAAAACAGATTCATTATCTTGATTTTCTTGATCCACACGCTTTGATTGCTCGACAATCTCACCAACTGTAAAATCTTGCAAATCTTGCAGTTTCAGTGTTTTTTCACCAATTTGCTTTGTTCTATTTTTATTTTTGTTCTTGTTTTTATTTTTTTTGTTTGACATTTCTCCTCCGATCAGACCAACTTTTATTCTATAAGAGCTAAAGCATGGTCCAAATCCTTTGAAGTCTTCTTAAAATGAGCTTCTTGGCCACTGACAGACCTGTCAGTAAAATTTTATTTAATCCGCTTGCCAAAGTACATATACAAGTCAGTACGCAAAGTCCCATTATAAAGCTTACGCTTCTTGGTTGCTTTTGCACCAAAATGTTTTTCAAAATCAACATCACTCGTCAAAATATACTTGCTCCAAGTTTCAAGAGGGGCAAAGGTTTTGCCCATCTCACCATAAAGCGTAGCGACCGCTTCTTCATCCTCGAGGCGCACGCCATACGGTGGGTTCGACACAAGCACACCGTCAAGTTTTTCAGTCTGAAAATCTTGCAGTCGCATTTGTTTATATTTTATCACATCTGAAAGGCCCGCCGCAAGCGCATTGCGTTTTGCAATTTCTACCATACGGCCGTCAATATCAAAACCTTGTATATCCAAGTCCAAATCTGTGCGCACTTGTTTTTGGGCCAACTCTTTTTCGTGCTTGAGAATTTCTGCATCAAACCAAGGCCAAGCCTCAAAAGCAAAGTCACGTTTCAGTCCTGGTGCCATATTTAATGCCAACATTGCTGCCTCAATCGTAAAGGTCCCAGAACCACACGTTGGATCGACAAAAGCACGGCGGGGATTAGCCAACCAATTGGTCAACATCACGATACTCGCTGCCATATTTTCTTTCAGTGGCGCTTCCCCTTTTTCCGAACGATAGCCACGTTTAAACAAAGAATCACCTGTTGTATCAATCATCACCGTTGCCACGTCTTTGTGCAGAGCAATTTCAATTGAAAATTTAGGGCCGTTTTCTGGAATAGGTACACCTTCAGGTCGATGGAAAGTCGTTTGCAACTTTTTAACAATCGCTTTTTTCGTGATCCCTTGCACTGAAGGTTCATTATGCAGCGTTGATTTGACCGATTTTGCCTTGCTGACTGGAAATTGGCAGCCAAAAGGAATCAATTCTTCCCACGGCAACGCATAAACCTGCTCAAACAATTCTTCAAAAGTACGTGCTTTAAACTCACCAACTACGATTTTCACCCGATCAGCAGTACGCAGCCAGAGGTTTGCTTTAGCAATAGTAGCTAAATCTCCCTCAAAAAATACCCGTGAGCGATCATCAATCGCCACATCAGTGATATCCAGATTGCGTAACTCACGTGCAACCAAGCTCTCAAGTCCAGCTGAAGCCGTAGCTAATAATTTAAATTTTTTTATCATTTCTTAGTATCCAAATTCTATTTAAAAAAAGCTGAGGCTAAAAGCCCCAGCCTGTGTCATACAGTTTTCTATAAGCCATGTTTTGTTCCGGTCTCTACGACCTTCGATAACCATCTGTCTGCTAAAATACAAGATTTTAGCCTCGACCACGCCTTCATTTCGGCTAGTCAAGTGCCCCGACCATAAGTTTGGGTTGCTCGCTTGAGGGGTTTACCACGTTCCATTCTTAGAGTTTCCTCTAAGTCTCGTCTCTATGGCACTTTTACAGGCTTACTTACGCATATCAAAAGACTTAGCGCTTTGGCCAGCCGTTAGGCATGACGCTCCTACCCAGGTTTATTGTTTCACCTAGCACAAACACTACGGACATCTCAGTCCGTGCGAGCATGGACTTTCCTCACGACTCAAAAAAATCGCGCGATTATCCGAAAACTATTTTTATTACTCTTATTGAGGTCCTGACCTTATGCAGGACACTCAACTTATCCATTTGCAATAGGATAAGTTACAAACTAATCATGCTCACTAGCAATGCCATTTGGCCCAAAGACAGCTTGTTCCAAACGATTAATCCGCTTCAACAAATCAAAGTTACTTGGATTACGTACTTCAACTTTTGGTTTATTAGAACGTGTTTGTTGTAATAACTGACTCGGATCAAAGCGTTGCGTATCATCAAGATTAGCTTGGTTGGGTTTAGAAACTTGCATTTCTAACTCAGCAATTTTTTTCTTTAAAAATTCATTTTCTTCTTGTAAACGTAAAACCTCTGTCTGATAAGCTTCATAGTCAGCAATCACGTCATCAAGGAGTTCGTCGACTTCTTCTTTATCGTAACCACGCATCTTTGTGGAGAAGTCTGCTTCATAAATATCTTTAGGCGTAAATTTAAATGTTGGCATTTTTACCTCTTCATCATCATTATAAAATGTCCGTTATTAATCATACCAAATTTTCAGATTTTTTTCAAGGTCAACCTGATTAAAGTAATATCAAAAAGATAAGCCTTATCTGCCAAACTGGTTTTAATCGCATAGTCCAATTCAATTAATTCAAGCAGGCCTTTTTTCAATTGAGACAGTGGCAACTTCCGGACTAACTGGTTGGCTAATTTTACTGGATAAGGGTGCATTTTCAAGTAGGAAACCTGCTGATTTTCTTGCCAGCTTTTTTCTTGAAAGAGTTTGACCTGCAGATATAAACGGTAAGAATTTGTCAAAATCGCCAAAATTTTGATTAAATCCTCACCCTGTAAAGTCAAGTCATGCACGAGTGCACGTGCCTCAGTAATTTTCCCTTTGAAAATTAAGTCAGTTAAGGCAAAGATATTATCTTGTAGTGATTTGGGAACAACTTTTTCGACATCCTCCACCGTGACCTCGCGTCCAAGTGCATAAGTTTCGACCAAATCAATATTTTGCTTCATGACCGAAAAATTATCGTTTGACTTAGTTGCAATCAAACTTAATACCGCTTTTGATAAGCTACTTCCTTGACTGAAATAGTGAATTAATTCTTGACTCTTTAATTCACGCGCTTCAAGGAGAGTTGCCTTAGCTTTTAATTTTTTTACAACTTTCAGACGACTATCTAACTTCCCATACAGAATTATCACAAGTTGGGTTGTCTCTGCCGGATTGTCCAAAAAACTTTCAAAGCGCTTCATCTGCTTTTCATCAAGAACGCTCTTTTTAACCGTTGTTAAATTGACCAAATTGTCCAAGATTACCAACCGAGAATCTGAGAAAAAGGGTAACGATTCCAAATCTTCAAGTGCTAAATCACTGTTGTTAGGGGTTAAGTCATAATAAGCCTGACTCAAATCCGTTGGTTCAAAGTTCACCTCAGACAAGAGTTGCTTTTTCAATTCGCCCACTATTTCGGCTGACTCGCCAAAGATAACTAAAATCTGCGGCAGGCCTTTTCTTTTGATTTCATTAAATTCATCAAATACTGTCATTTATACCCCCCTCCTAATATTTTTAAAGTAATCACAAATAAAACCATTACAAGAATGAATAGAGCAAGGATTAATGCCCACACTTTCGCCATCTTTACAAAACCCGGCTCCGCATTTTTGATTATTTCATCATTGGGCAGAGCAATTCGTTCTTCCATTGATTTATATTTTTCATCCGAGTCAAAAGTGACATAGCCCCCACCGATAAAGCCATCATCTTCCGTCATTTTATTTCCATACAAAGCATCATTCCATGTAATCGGTCGATAAGCTTCAACTCCTGGAATAAATTTTTGTGAAGAAGTGATATTTTTATCTGCCTTTAATTCTTCATAAAGTGTTCTGACTGGGGCTTTCATGCCACCTTTTAAAATCTCATCATCAGCAGGACGATTCCAAAATTCTAAGCGCATATAAAGCTGGCCTAAGATTTTTAAAACTGGTTCTTTGCGTTCATTTAAAATCAGGGCATCGGCTAGAACGGCTTTCTCCTGCTTGGACAATTTTTTATTTTGCTCATCTTCGCGTAAAATCTCATAAATTTGCAGAAAAAAGTGATGGTAATCTAGTTCTCCACTCATTCCTCTCCTCCAATGAACTCACCATCTGGACTAACAAGGACTTTACGAGGCGTCGTTCCTTTAGCAGGGCCAACAATTCCTTGCGCTTCCAATTCATTCATCAAATCAGAGGCGCGATTGAATCCAACTTTTAAAGCACGTTGCAATTGAGCCGTTGAAGCTTTTTGAGCCATAATAACCATATTTCGTGCTTCTTCAAATAAGGGGTCACCAGAGCCTGTATTTGAAGCGCCCGCACCAACTTGACTCTCATCTACCTCACCGGGGTCAAAGCTTTCGTCATACTGAGCTTCTGATTGGTCTTTAATAAAGGTCACAACAGATTCGACATCATCGTCAGATAAGAAAGCCCCTTGCAAACGAATCGGATGATTTTCATCAATTGGTTTAAAGAGCATATCACCACGACCTAGTAATTTTTCAGCCCCATTAGTATCTAAAATTGTTCGTGAATCTGTTCCAGATGAAACAGCAAAGGCAATTCTTGAAGGAACATTTGCTTTAATTAGTCCAGAAATGACATCAACAGATGGACGTTGCGTCGCAAGAATCATATGAATCCCTGCTGCTCGTGCCTTTTGTCCCAAACGAATAATGGCATCTTCCACTTCTTTACTGGCAACCATCATTAAATCGGCTAATTCATCAACAATGACTACAATCAAAGGAAGTTCAAGCATTTTTTCATCTGATTCTGCATTATATCTTTGGACTTTTTCATTATATCCCGCAATGTTACGAACGCCATAACGACTAAAGAGTTCATAGCGTTCTTCCATTTGGTCAACAACTTTTTGAAGGGCACGTGAAGCTTTACGTGGATTTGTTACGACAGGAATCAATAGATGAGGAATATCATTGTAAACAGAAAGTTCGACCATTTTAGGGTCAACCATCAGAAACTTCACTTGACTCGGCAAAGCCTTCATCAAAATTGAAGTAATAATCCCATTTACCGCTACAGATTTACCTGAACCAGTGGAACCTGCGATGAGTAGATGAGGCATTCTTGTTAAATCAAAAGTTCGAATACCACCGTCAAGCGATTTTCCAAGTGGAATTTCCAAAAGTTTAGCGGGATTCGTTTTTCCACCGTCCCACATTTCCCGAAAACCTACAGTCGCTACTTCAGCGTTCGGAATTTCCACCCCAATCAAAGATTTTCCAGGAATAGGGGCTTCGATTCGGATATCTTTGGCAGCCAATGCTAATGCCAAATCATCTGAGAGATTGACAACGCGTGACACTTTCGTTCCAGTGGCTAATTTGATTTCATATTTTGTAATTGATGGGCCGACAACGGCAGATTCCACATTGGCAGTGATTCCAAAAGAGCGGAAAGTTTCTTCTAAAATTCCAATGTTTTTACGAACATTTTCGCGTTCCCCAGCCTGATTTTTGACAGGTATCTCTGCAAGTAAATCAATTGTTGGGAGCTGATAGTTTCCTTCATAAGTCTGACTACTGTTAGTTTCAAAATGAACTTCATCATTTTCATCTTCTTTAGGATAATTTTGTTCAAAATCCATCATATTTTCTGTAACGGCAGTTGTTGAATCAGGAATGTTAATAGGAACCTCAGCGGGTGCGCTAGCAAATAAAGCATCTCCTTGTTCTTCTCGAGGAGCTAGGAGTGCCTCCTCCTGCGCATTTTTTTCAGCCTCTAAGGCAGCGAGCGCTTTAGCCGCCTTTTTAGCTTCACGTTTTTCTTGGTGTTTTACTTTCCAATGAACCAAACGCTCGTGAAGGCTTTGACGTATCTTCGGAAATAGTCCTGGTAAAAGGAGGTAAAGGGCAGCAAGCCAAAAAACAACCGCTAAAATGTAAACACCTACTACAGAAAACAGAGCCTTCGCTGGTCCAAAAATGGCCGCTCCAATCACTCCTGAACCTACAAAATAAGTCACGCGACCAGCCGTTAAATCTGCTAAGATAAGGTGCAACGTTCGCCCAAAACTAAGCCCTAATTGAATTTGAAAGACGAGCATCAGCCCGATAAAAGCAATGCTAATAGCTGGGATAATACGTTTATTATCTTTTAAAACATTCTTCTTGAAAACCATGAGAAACATCATAAGGACCACTAACAATAAAAACAAAATCGCTAATGAGCCCACAAAGAGTCGGACAAGGTTATAGATTAGAACCCCTACAATCCCGAGACGAGCGAGGGCAAATAATATTAAGATAAGCGCAACAAAAAAAGCAATCATTTTTCGGGTAGCAGCTTTTTTTTGTAATTCTTTTTTTGTATTTCTTCGTGTATTTTTTTTCTTCGTAGCCATTTTTATATTTTACTTTCAGGTTCTTCTAATTTTAAAAAGGTCATCAGGTGCTGGTTCAAAATAGAATACTCTTTGCTTTGCTGACCAGCCTGTCAGAGAAGACTAGCTCTGGCATCTGTGGATAAATCTACTTACAATTATATCATAAATTTGATACAATAAAATTATGGAAAATATCAATGATTATAAGGCTTTAGCCTTCTTTGACCTCGATGGAACTTTGCTCAATGCCCAAAGTCAATTAGATCAAGAAGTAATTGACGGAGTACATCGGATTCGAGAAAACGGGATTTTACCTTTCATCGCAACTGGGCGAGGACATTTTGAGCTTGAGGCAATCATGGAGCAAACTGGCATTACCGGTGCGGTTGCCATGAATGGTCAGTATATTGTTTTAGATGGTAAAACCATTTACAAAGAAGAGATACCGACATCCAGTGTGCAAAAATTACTCCAAGCTTCAGAAGCACAACGTGAGGCCCTCTCTTTTTATGACAGCCACGGTTACTGGGTCAACGCTCTGACTGATTTTGCAAAAAAAGCCTATGCTTACACGCATATGCCAATGCCTGAAGTCGATGCCACGCGCTATCTTTCTCAAGAAGTCAACATGCTCCTTGTCCTCACAAATCAACTCAGCCAGGTTGATTACTACAAAGAAGCCGTGCCCGAACTGAACTTTTTTATGAACTCACCAAGTTCAATTGATGTCACCAATCGTACAACAAATAAAGGAACTGGGCTACTTCATGTTAAAGATGTCCTTGGTTTTGAAGGGGACACCTTTGCTTTTGGAGATGGACGTAATGATTTGGACCTTTTTAAAGCTGCGGATTATCGTACTGCAATGGGAAATTCTGTTTCAGAATTGAAAGAACTTGCTGATTTCATTTCTACAGAAAATACTAATCATGGCATTATCAATGCCTTTAAGCACTGGGATTTAATGTAAAATACTTTATTTTCATTTATAAAAAGCACCTGTTGAACGCGGTGCTTTTTATTTTTCTACTTTTATTTCTTGTTGCTTAAACACATAACTTAAAACCAGGCAAATCGCAATGGGCAAGGTAATCAAAAGACCAGCTCCATTAAATAGCGACGCCAAGCCATAAAATATGCCAACTATCAGTAAATAAAGACGCCATCCCCTAGAATGATGGAAGCGAATAAAGGCTATCCAATTTAATATCACTAGTAAGATGAGAACACCCGCAGCGATGATCAGAGCTGAAACTAACATATTCATCTCTAAACCAGCATCTTGCACATCTTGAATTACCGCAGAAGAATTTCTCATGAGAAAAATAAACCAAAATCCTGCTAAGGCAATCAACACAAAAGCGGTGAAGATAAGATTAGCAATTAAGGCAAAAATTTTAGATTTTTTCATAGCTGCTCATTTCATATTTTGATTTTACCATTATAACATTTTTAAAAGAATTAAAAAATCCTCCAAGAATGAAGGATTTTATTAAAAACGGCGTTCATCATTTACTGACAGCACCGTCAGTAAGTCAGAATTAATCTTTTAAGGCTTGTGCCGCTGTAATGATGGCTAATTTATAGACATCTTCTTCATTACAGCCACGTGAAAGGTCGGATACCGGGGCGTTTAAGCCTTGTAAGATAGGACCGATAGCTTCAAAATTACCGAGACGCTGTGCGATCTTATAACCAATATTTCCAGATTGAATATCAGGGAAGATAAAGACATTGGCTTTCCCAGCTACAGAAGATTCAGGTGCTTTTTGACGAGCTACCGCAGGAACAAAAGCTGCGTCGAATTGGAGTTCGCCATCCAGTTCGATTTCAGGATGATTTTCTTTGACAAGCTTAGTTGCTTCTACCACTTTTTCAACATCTTCAGATTTACCAGAGCCCTTTGTTGAGAAAGAAAGCATCGCTACTTTAGGATCGATGTCAAAGAGGGCTGCTGTTTCAGCTGAAGCCACAGCAATATCTGCAAGCGTTGGCGCATCAGGTTTGATATTAATCGCACAATCACCAAAAATATATTTTTCATTATCGTCACGCCCACGTACCATAATGAAAGCTCCAGAAACAGATTTAACACCTGGCTTTGTTTTAATAATTTGGAGTGCTGGGCGGACTGTATCCGCAGTGGAGTGAATTGCTCCAGACACCATACCATCTGCAATACCCATATAAACCAACATGGTACCAAAGTAATTAGGGTCTTTCAAAATTTCGCGCGCTTGCGCTTCGGTCGCTTTTCCTTTACGACGTTCAATGAAAAGTTCTACCATTTGCTCAAAGCGATCACAATTCATTGGATCATAAATTTGAAAACCTTCAGGATTAATCCCCCGCGAAGTCAAAGTTGCTGTTACTTCCTTGATGTTTCCAATAAATACTGGTGTGACCAATTTGTCCGCATAAAGTCTGTTGGCCGCCCCCAAAATACGAGCATCTGTACCTTCTGGAAAGACGATTCTAAGTCCTTTTCCGCCGATTTTTTGTTTTAACGATTCAAAAAGTTCCATTTTGAAATTATCCCTCACTATGACCCTGTCATAGCACGCCGCTTTTTAAAGCGACTATCCTTTCTGCAAATGTTACGAAACAAGTATAACACACTTTCACAAAAAAAGTAAGCATTACCATTGTTGATTTATCAGGAAATAACTTCACTTCTCTTGAAGATTATTTCACAAAATTGTTCTTAGCAAAGTTAAAAGAAAAAACCTGTCTCAAACAGGCTTAATCATTCAAAATACTGGCAATCTTTGTTGTAATAATATCGACCCCTACCGTATTTGAAACTCCCTCAGGAATAATCACATCCGCATAACGCTTGGTAGGTTCAATAAACTGATGATACATCGGTTTGACAGCATCCAGATATTGAGTAATGACCGAATCCAAAGTCCGTCCACGTTCTTCAATGTCCCGACGAATACGACGAATAATTCGCACATCATCATCTGTGTCCACAAAAATCTTGATATCCATCAAATCACGTAAACGTTCATCTTCAAGGACTAAAATTCCTTCTACAATCAACACATCCACAGGTTCCTGACGATAAGTGTCCTCAGAACGCGTATGGCGAGCATAATCATAAATGGGAATATCAACAGCACGCCCTTCTTGTAGTTCCTTGAGTTGAGCAATCAGGTAATCTGTATCGAAAGCCAACGGATGGTCGTAATTTGTTTTCGTGCGTTCTTCAAAAGTGAGATGGGATTGGTCTTTATAGTAGCTATCATGTTCAATCATAGCGATTCTCTCATTAGAGAATGTCTCTAAAATCGCATGCGAAACACTTGTCTTACCACTAGCCGAACCACCAGTTACACCGATAATTAATGTTTTTTTCAAAATATGTGCCTTCCTGCAGAATAAATTCCACCGATTAATTGCACACTTGGGTCACAATTAATTCAAAAATTTTTCCTATATATTTTACCACATTTTATCAAATTTTGTCATTCACTTACCAAATCGTCAGTACACTGATAGTTCAGCAGAGGTACTTTAGTATAATTTTTGATATAATAGAGGTAGATTTTGACAGAAAATAGAAGTCCTTCTGATGAATTACTTCTGCCCCATAAAAGGAGATTAGGATGTTAAAACTTGGTGTTATCGGAACGAGTTGGATTGCTCGCTCTTTTATTGATGCAGCCCATCTGACTGAAAAATTTAAATTTTCAGCGGTCTATTCTCGCCGACTTGAATCCGCTGCGCGTTTTAGCGCTGATTTTGAAGAGATTGAGCAGTTTGATCAGTTAGAGCAATTTTTTGAGGCCCATTTAGATGTAATTTATATTGCAAGTCCCAATGCCTTGCACTTTGAACAAGCAAAAAGTGCACTTCTTGCAGGGCATCATGTAATTGTTGAAAAACCAGCTTTTTCAAATCCTTCGGAACTTTTGGAAATCACGAAATTGGCTGAAGAAAAGGACTTACTTTTCTTTGAAGGCGCTCGTAACATTCACGAAACAGCTTTTACTACAATCAAAGACTTTCTTGCTGACAAGACTGTCAAGGGTGCGGACTTTACCTACTCCAAGTATTCTTCAAAAATGCCAGCACTTTTGCAAGGAGAGCTCCCCAACAAGTTTAATGCGAAATTCTCAGGAGGGCTTCTTGCCGATCTCGGCGTTTATCTTTTATATGCAGCAATTTTTTGGTTTGGTAAACCTCAGAAAGCGACATATGACGCCGTTATTCTACCTTCCGGCGTTGACTTATCAGGTGTCGGTATACTTGATTATAGTGAGTTCAAAGTCGCTATAAAATGTGCCGGAAATGTCAATAGCTACTTACCAAGCGAAATCTACACAGAAGATGGAACATTGATTTTAGATGGAGTGAATGCAATCACATCAGCAACCTTCGTCAACTTAGCGGGCGAAAAAACAAGGCTAGATATTACAGCTCCTAAACATTCTCTTTATGATGAAGCAAACGAGTTTGCAAAACTCCTTGAATCTCATGATACGACAACCGCTAAACACCTTCAAAGCTATGCCAAAGCTGTTGCAGAAACTTCTTATGAAATGCGGCAGAGTGCTGGTATCGTCTTTACAGCAGATCATCAATAAACATTTTGTTTCACCCGTTACTGATTTAGAGGGCTTACCTTTAGTCCTTTCTCTGACAGCTCTGTCAGTAACTTTTTACGGTCCCTTAGTTAAATTGGATATAACTACCGCCTCCTAAGCAGTGGTTGCCAGTTCGATCCTGGCAGGGGCCATATCAAAAAAGACACACTTGTTGTCTTTTTTTATTTACTCAAATTTAATCCATTAAGGGAGTATGTTTAACTGCATCAATCGTTTTTGTACCTGCAAGTTGCATCGTAATGCTTAGCTCCTTATTAAGGTGTTCAAAAACCGCCTCAACTCCTTGTGCTCCACCAAGATTTAAACCATACAGAACTGGACGTCCAATAGCGACCACATCTGCTCCAAGTGCTAATGCCTTGAATACATGTGAACCACGTCTGATACCACTGTCAAAAATAATCGGAACCCGATGGTTTACTTGCTCGGCAATAAGAGGTAACACCTCTATTGATGCTGGTCCTCCGTCAAGCTGTCTTCCACCATGATTAGAAACCCAAATTCCATCAGCCCCTGCTTCAATGGCTTCAGCAGCATCGATAGGAGATTGGATACCTTTTACAATAACAGGGAGATGAGTGAACGCTTTAATTTTTTGGATATCTTCCATCACTAACCCTTGTTTAGCAGCTGCATAAATCTCACTTATCCCTCTCCCTTTCCCGTCACTTTCAGAAAAAGCTGCAAGATTAGGCATCGGAAGCGGAAATTGAAAATGGTTCACAACATCTTCTTCACGGTACCCTCCCAACGTAGAATCAGCTGTTAAAATGATTGCCTTAACTCCTGCAGCCACCGCCTTCGCTAAGAGAAATTCATTAAAATGATCATCCTTACTCATATACAATTGGAAAAATTGTGGTGCTCCAGGGGCAGCCTGAGCAGCTTCTTCAACCGCAGTACTGCCATAGGTACTAATAGAGAATATTGACCCTATCTTTGCTAAAGCCTTCGCCGTAGCAACTTCTCCCTCTTCATGAGCAAGTCCTTGAGCAGCCACAGGAGCTTGTATGATAGGTGTAGTCAACGGTATTCCAAAAAGAGAAGTTGATAAATCTGCATGATCAATCCCTCTTAAGACACGTGGCATTATTTTCTTTTTATTGAATGCTAGGGTATTTTCTCGCATGGTCCACTCATCCTCAGCACCACCTCGAATATAACCAAAAGCTCCCCCATTTCCTGCAGCTTCCATACTTTTTTTCACTCTAGCTTCAAGTGATTGCAAGTTGATAATTTCAATTTTTTTATTTTCTTGACTTGTTTGATATTTCATTTTTTTCTCCCTGATCCTTAAATTCAAAATCCACCTTGTTCAATTGAATCATGATTATTAAGCCCCTCTTCTTGTAAATACTTAGAGAAAGGTTCCAATAGCTGAGCGTGATAGCGTGCTTTAAACGCTTCAATTTCCTCATTAGAAAATTGTTCAGGTTCAAGTTTGAGTGCTTCTACAGGCAAAGGACTTTCATTAGTTATCTTGGCATCAATCAAGACCGTTTCCCCTGAGTCAGCAAGCTCTACCGCTTGTGCAAAAACTTGATGAAGTTCTTCTAAGTTGGTGACGGTAAAACCATGTGCTCCCATCGCTTGAGCTACCTTAGCAAAATCAATCCCTGTAAAAGCTACACCTAAATATCCTCTATTCGTTGATTCTTGCTCATCCTTAATAAATCCATATTGCTGATTAGAAAAGACCACATTAATAATCCCTAATTTTTCTTGAACTTGTGTAGCCAGGTCTTGCATAACCATCGAAAAAGCACCATCTCCTGAAAGAGACCAAACTTGTCGTTCGGGAAAATCAAGTTTAGCAGCGATAGCTCCCGGTAACCCGATCCCCATAGTAGCAAACAGCCCTGAAGTTCGCCATTGTTGCCCTTCCTTGAGATGCAGATGACGTACCGAAGTCATCGTGACATCCCCTACATCTACTGAAAAGAGGGCTTGCGGTTTTGTCACTTCGTTAAGAGCATGGTAAACCTGATAAAGTGTCAGTGCACTATTATTGAGATCATTTTCTAAATGATCCGTATACGCTTTCCAATTGTTAATATTCTTCAGATTAGCACGATACCAGGCACTTTCTTGTTTTTGTGGCACTTCATCCAACAAGCTAGCCACTACCTTTTGAGCATCTGCCAAAATAGTTAACTCAGTTTGTTGGCGTTTGCCCAAATGAGCGGGATTGATGTCCACTTGGATGACGTGTTTTACATTTTTGAACATATTGGTAACGTCAATAAAGGGTTGATTAGTTCCAAGCATTAAGATCGTATCAGCATTTGCCACTGCGTCATTAGCAGGTTTCCTTGCCACACGAACAGCAGAACCTAAAAAGCCTTCATATTCATGATCAATAACATCAATTGCCAAAGCAGAAACCATGATCGGTGCTTGAACCTTACGAGATAATTCAACAAGAGCTTTTCCTGTCCCACGTGCTCCAATCCCCGCAAAAATTAGCGGACGTTCCGCCTTGCTTAAAATTTCAGCAGCTTTATTAATTTCCGCTGGTTCGGGTGCCGCAAACTTTAGGGGTCTATAAACTTGACTAGCGTCAAACCACCCATCTGCTGGTATTTTTTCCCAACCAAGATTAACGGGGAGCTGAACCACTGCAACACCATGCTTACTATAAGCTTGTCTAATGGCCTCATCAATAATATGAGGAAGAGAAGCTGCTGTCATCACCACGCGGTGATATACCGCCACATCAGCATAAATTGGATCCTCATTCATCTCTTGAAAAGTATCCATATTCATACCCGTTGTCCCAAATTGACCGACAAGGGCTAACACTGGAGCTCCATCCTCACGTGCATCATAGAGCCCATTTAACAAATGAGTCCCTCCAGGTCCTGCAGAACCAAAAGCTACACCAATCTCTCCAGTAAACTTGGCATGCATACTTGCTGCCATAGCACCAACTTCTTCATGCCGTACTTGAACATAACGAATTTTTTCCCTTTCCTTATCTAATGCGTCCATTAGAGAATTAATGGATCCACCAGGAATTCCATAAATATGGCTCACACCCCAATTTTCAAGAACTTTTACAGCTGCAACACCTGCTTCAATTTTATTTTCCATTGATAGCTCCTTTCTTTCGTTTACATTTGTAAACTATAAATATAGTATACTCCTTCTTAAAGAAAAGTGCACATATTTTGTCATCTTCTTTTAGATTTCTTTAATCACACAAAAATAAGGAAGAATTTCTTTGTGTCAAAAAGTCTCCCACTTTTTGACACAGTATTTATTTTCAAGGTTGAATTTTTTTTAATAAAAAATTTATAACTAAAAAACCTCCCTTTTAAGGGAGGTTTTTTAATATCATTGTTAGTTGACCCGGCCTTTTTCAGGTGTCATATCATCAACTTTGTCTTTCACTTTATCTACTTGTTTAGAAGTGAATTTACCAGTGCTTTGTGCAGCACCTACCACACGGTCTTGCACTGTGACTTCATCCTCTTCTTGTTCAGCTTTAGTTTTGATATCCG